>NZ_CP113925.1:1943130-2590841 GCF_029392015.1 Bifidobacterium sp. ESL0728 | reverse complement strand
CTCCGGGTGCTGTTTCAGGCGCACCGTGAGCTCCATGACGTAGTTGTAGATTTCCTGCTTTTCCTGCATTTCATTGGAAATGCGGGTGTAGGCATGCATCACAGTGGTGTGGTCGCGCCCGCCGAAGACCTCGCCGATGTCCACGAGGCTCATGCTGGTCATCTCGCGGGCCAGATACATGGCGATCTGCCGCGCCAGGGCGACGTTCTTGGTGCGCGCGCGGCCGACCAAGTCGTCGAAAGTCAGGTGGAAGTACTTGGCCACCTGTCCGATGATGTCGGTCGGCTTGATCTCCACGTCGGTGGTGAAGAAGTCTTGCAGGGTCTGCTCGGCCAAAGCCCGCGAAACCGGCTGATTGCTGAGCGACGCCACCGCAGTAACGCGCGTCAAAGCCCCTTCGAGCTCGCGGATGTTCTCCGTGAAGCGTTCGGCGATCAGGTCGAGCACGTCGTTGGGGATGTTGGAATGGTTCATCGAGGCCATCATGCGCAGAATGGCGATGCGGGTCTCGAGATCCGGCGGCTTGACGTCGACGGTCAGGCCGGATTCGAAGCGCGAGATCAGGCGTGCCTCAAAGCCTTTCAGGTTCTTCGGCGCCACATCGGAGGCGATGACGATGCGCTTGCCGGCCTGGTAGAGCGCGTTGAAGGTGTGGAAGAACTGCTCCAGCGTGGCTTCCTTGCCGCCCAGGAACTGGATGTCGTCGATCAAGAGCACGTCGACCTCGCGGTAGCGTCGGTTGAACGCGGCGATCTGGCCCTGGCTCTGGTTCGGGGTCTGCAGCGCCTCGATGAATTCGTTGGTGAATTCCTCGCTGGTGACGTAGCGCACCTTGAGGCTGCTGTCCTTGACCAGCGCGTAGTTGCCGATGGCGTTCAAAAGGTGGGTTTTGCCCAACCCCGAGCCGCCGTAGATACACAGCGGGTTGAAGTCCTTGCCGCTGCCTTCGGCCACCGCGAGCGCCACGGTGCGGGCGAATCGGTTGGAGTCGCCGGGTACGAACGTGTCGAAAGTCGCGTTCTTGTTGAGGTGCGTTTCGGGGTCACGTGCGGTCTTCTGGTCGTCCACCTCGAACGGCGTGACCGGCTGGGAAACAGGCTGCGGCAACGGCTGTGTGGCTGAAGAATGGGAACCTACCGGGCCAGAGGCCCCGAATGACGATTGTTGTACGGCTGAATTAGCAGAGCCTGCCAAATTGGCAGAGTTAGCAAGATCGGCGGGATTCCCGGTGTAATTCCGATTGTTCTGAAGATTCTGCGATTCCGGGGAAGGCCGCGAGGTAGGGAATTCTGCTTTATTCGCATAGTTCGTTTCATTGCCCTGCTGTTGGTTGCGAAACTCGCTGGCGCGTTTGTCGCCGCGCTCGCCGCCGTCAGTGGGCTGCGGTTTGAAATCATTGCCTGAATTACCTGAATATTGACGATTGTATTGAGGTTGTGCATACTGTTGCCCAGCCCCGCCGTTCGTCGATTGCCCTGCCGGATTAGCGAAAACATTGCCATCCTTGTTCAAATTGTCGGTGGAAGTCTTCTGTCCGGAAAAGTCCGGTTCATCGAACGAAAGCTGGGACGCTTGTGGCGCATTGTTCCGAGACCGAGGTGCATTGACGTTGGGCTGGTATTGACGGTACGAATCGGCTGAGCCCGTCTGCTCGCTTCGGGCGTTTTCGTACCCTTTAGCGGTCATTTCGTTGGCGCCAAGGCCGTTTTCATTTGTCTGATAATGGTCGGCGGTTCCGTTTTCAAAGTTCTGCGATTGAGGATAAGCCGTGTTCTGGCGGTTTGCCGTAACCTCGCCATTGTTGTTTCCGCCGGTTTCCGGTACGGTCGACGGCCCATTGATTTCGCTTCCGGGTTCCGCGATTTTGAAGGCAGGGAACATGTCGTGCCCGGTAGCGAGTTTCAGCGCACCGAGCAATGCGTGGTTGAGTTCGCCTTGCAGCGCCTGCTGGGTGGCGGCATTGGCCACGCACAGCACGATGGTCGGGCCGAACACGCCTTCGGGTTTGACTCCCTCAAGCCAGCCTTTGCTGCGTGGGGTGATCGAAGTGTCCTGACGCAACACCGCAAGGGCGTCATCCCAAATCCGTATGGCTTGGGTTAGTGGGTCATTCGACTCGTTTGCCATAGTGGTTCTTTCCTAAGTTCTTTATACGTTCCCGGCAGCGATGCCAGGCGTCGCGTCAGTCCCGATTCAATCTGGCACCACACTGCTGACTTCAGCGATGCAATAACCTATATGTACTCCGACGTGTCGAAGTTATCCACCGTCTTGCGTGTTGGAAACATTGAATTGTGAATAACATCAATGTAATTTGTGGATAACTTTCGGACGGTAAACGGCGTAACTCCAAGCATTTCAGGTGTTTGTAAGTCACGCATTGAATTGTGAAGACCCCCGAAAAGTTATCCACATTTTAACTGGTGAAATTCGCTTGGTTTGACTTGAGACTAGGGGTAAGAGTAATTTAGTAGAGCTTGACTCATGAGGAGCCATGCCCTTGCATGGCTAAAAACAACCGGGAGCATATTATGAAGAGGACATTCCAACCGAACAACCGCCGTCGCCACATGAAGCACGGATTCCGCGCTCGCATGCGCACCCGCGCCGGCCGCGCGGTCCTGAACCGTCGCCGTTCCAAGGGCCGCAAGAACCTGACCGTCTGATCAATCGGCGGCAAGGGCATGGATCGGCTGCAAAGCCATCGTGATTTTGTCCGGGTGCTGAAGCGTCGCAGAAAAGTCACTGAAAAGGATATCGTCGTGCATTTCTTGGTGTACGACGATTCTTGTTGCATTGACGCCGATGGCCATCATGCTGCCGCAGCACACGCAGAATCGACCGGCAAGGCTATGGAAGCTACGAGTGGTTGTGTATCCGCAGACGCACTTCGGCAGGGTATGCCGAAGCGACGCCTTGGGCTTGCTGTGTCAAAAAACGTCGGCAACGCCGTTGCACGCAATCACGTCAAGCGGCGTTTTCGCGTTTTGGCCAAAACCTACGAAGGCACGTTGCCGCAACATTGCGATATTGTCATGCGCGCCAAGCCGAGTGCCGCCAAGGCCGACTTTTCCTCTTTGGATACCCAGGTGGAGGAATTGTTCGCTGCGGTAAGCCGTAAAGCAAGCCGAGACGGCCGACCGCGGTCAGGGCAGGGTGGCATAAAACCGGCAGGCGATCGCGAAGGCGGCCGATCATGACTGCCGCAAGCATGTCGAAGGCCCGACTGGTACCCGGTGTCTCTCGCTCTCACAAGAAAACGGGGCGAGCGGCAAAGGTCCGTAAAACAGGTAGCGTGGTCCCGATGGCTCCGACGGCTTTTGGAAGTGGGTCTGCCCAAGTACTTTCTTCGGAAGTTTCGCCGGTTTCAGAACCTTCGAAGATGGCCAATACTTCGGAAGCGGAAAACACGATCGTCGTTGCGGGAACGAGGGTGCCGGCCTCTTTTGCCGGCAGGTCACGTTCCGCGTTTGCCCGTGCAATGCTTGCCGCCGTGCGCTGGTATCAGGTTCATATTTCCGCCGGAAACCCGCCTTGCTGCAAGTATTATCCGTCCTGCTCCAACTACGCGATTCAGGCTGTGACCCGTTATGGAGCATTGCGCGGGGGACTGCTTGCGCTATTACGGCTTTTGCGTTGCCGGCCATGGAGCAACGGCGGCATCGACGACGTCCCTCAGCATTATTCGATTTTCTATAGATTTTCCTGGTCCAAAGCTCACGAAGAGCCGCGACTGACACCATTGGCCTCGGACGTGAAGGAGACGGCCTAATGAACTTTACCAATCCTGATTACAACCACTTCCTTCTGGATAGTGGCATATTCGGCTGGGTCTACAAGATCCTCACACCCATCGAATGGGTGATGACCGAGATTATGTACTGGTTCCACAAGTTCTTGACCATTATCGGCATGCCCTCAAGGGGACTTTCGTGGATTCTTGCGATCGTCTTCCTCGTGCTCGTCGTTCATGCCATCATCCTGCCGATGTACATCAAGCAGATGAAGGGCATGGCCAAGATGCAGGCCCTGCAGCCCAAGATGATGCACATCCAGAAGAAGTACAAGGGCAAGACGGACTCGGCCAGCAAAGAGGCCATGGCTCGTGAGACCCAAAAGCTTTATTCGGACAGCAAGGTCAACCCGATGGGTTCCTGCCTGCCTATGGTCATTCAGGGCCCGGTTTTCATGTGTATGTTCTACATGCTTTCCGCCATTCCCTATATTGCCCACGGTTCGCGCGGAACCCTCGGAGCCTTCGACAAGGGCACCGCCGCTGAATTTGCCGACACTTACCTCTTCGGTCTGAAGATTTCCAATACGTTCGGCATGGCCGACGTCTCCGGCAAAATCGTCATCGGAATCTTCACTGTCCTGATGTGCCTGGCGATGTGGTATATGCAGTTCAACAACATGCGCAAGAACCTGCCGCCCTCCGCGATGGAAGGCCAGCAGTACAAGATGCAGCAGATGATGACCTGGGTCTTTCCGCTGATGTACATCTTCTCCGCCATCTCCATGCCGTTCGCCGTGCTCGTCTACTGGCTGACCAACAACATCTGCAACATGCTGCGTTCGCTTTGGCAGGTTCGTGAGTTCCCCACCCCGGGGTCCCGCGCCGACGACGAAAAGAAGAAGCGCGACCACACCAACGAGAACAGGCGCCGTGCGAAGGCCGGCGAGATGTCACTCGAGGAAGAGGCTTTGAAGAAGGCCGAAGAGGAAGCGAAACTGCGTGAGGAGCGCGGCTATCAGCGTGAGCAGCCGAAGCGCAAACGCAAGAAGAAGAAATAAAACTGGACCCGGCTTCATACGTTTATGTATTACGTATAACGTTCGGGGTCGGGTATGGTTTAAACTTAAGGACAATAAGTCGGGTAAAGGAGTTGAATATGTCGCGTGATGAAGAAAAGACCGTCGAGCAGCTCAATGACGAAGCTGACATTGCCGCAGACTATCTCGAGGGACTGTTGGATATCGCGGATTATGAGGGCGATATCGAGATGGGCGTGCGCAATGGACGACCCACGGTTCAGATCGTCGCCGATGATGACGAGGACATCAAGAACCTCATTGGGCACAAGGGCGAGGTTGTAGATGCATTACAATTGCTGACCCGTCTTGCCGTGCAGCAGAAGACCGGGGACCGGTCTCGGCTGATTCTTGACGTTGATGGCTACTTGAAGAAGCGCCGCCAGCATCTGCGTGATTTGGCGCTGGATGTGATTGATGAAGTTCGTGAGACCGGTGAGCCGGCCAATCTCGACCCGATGAATTCGTTTGAGCGCAAGGTCGTTCATGACTTGGTGCGAGAAGAAGGGCTGAAGTCCCGTTCGCATGGCGAGGAACCGCATCGGTACGTCACCATTTATCTGAAGCCGCGTTCTACTGAAGATGAACTCGATGACGACGAGGATATCGAAGATGATGGACGCGAAAATGTTTCACGTGAAACAATCGTCGATGTCGATGAACCTGATGATGATGTCCCGGATTCTGACGATGATCGTGAGCCCGTTGATGATAGGGACGACTCCGATGATGTCGATGAACGCGACGAGGACGATTCTGAAGAAGAGCGCTGATTCTGTAAGTAACCAGCAACCAGTTGCTAGTTTTGAATTGACACATATGTAGTTGTGTATCGAAAGGCTATGGTTTTAAGTCCATAGCCTTTCGATTTTTTATTTTTTCATATATCTTTGATGATGTGTGATTGATTAAAGTCTTGGAGTGTGATTCCAGAATTCGGGTTATAGGCCAAAAAGTGTTGGGTTTGGGTTATAGGCCATTTCGTGGTGTTTTAGAATTGAAATTCCTGCCTATTCCCCTCAGGTACTGAATGGCACCTTCTCATTGTCGTGATTGTCGAAAAGGGGGGAATGGCGATTTCCTGCGGTTTTCTCGGTATTCAGAGCATCAAGTTTCGACTTCCATGCGCATTCTTGAATCTTTTCGGAAAGGCCTGATCGTCGTTGGCTTTTCCGCGTTAAAAAATAGCAGCATGAAACGCTCACTCCCACAAGGCCAAACCCCGATCTTAAGCACCACATTCTGGTCTATAACCCGTTGGTTTAGAATCGATATGTTGGGCTTTAAGCCCAAACCGCGGATATCAATGTCCTTCCGCTTTAGTCGCCGATGAAGCTGGTCGGTGCTTTTAAGCGGTTTCCTGAGCGTTCTGGGCAGCTGTCTCTGGTTTCCAAGCATATTTCCGTGTTGATAGACGAGAATCAAATTCCGTGGATTTTTCAGCCTCGAAAAATAACGACATGAAATACTTATTTCTGAAGGCCAAACCTCAGTTATAACCAACTTTTTGGCTAATAACCCCAGAATTCGCGTTGTTGGGGAGTTATAGGACCTTTCGTGGTGGTTTAATATTGATATTTTGTCACCTGTCGGATCTGTCTTTTCATCGCCATAATTCTCGAAAAACGTTTACCGTTTTCTGCTCTTTCCGCGGCATTTTGTATCCGTTTTTGGCTTTTGCGCTCATTTTGCTTTTTGGGAAAGAGATTGGATTGCCACTGACTTCGCCCCGTTAAAATGTCAGCTTGAAACGAATAATCGAACGAGAATAAATTTCGATTTCAAGCACTATATCTGGCCTATAATTCGTCGTGTTTGTAGTGAGGATGAGGCTTAAAGTCCCATAGTGAAGGTTCTTAACTCTTCTGGTTTGGTAATTTGATGACTTCAGTTACGGATTTCTACATGTATTGTTCTGTTTTGAATTTATTCGTTGATTTTTTGAGGACTGATTGTTATGCTGCCAACATGTGCAAACTCTCTGGTAGATTGAGGAGTTGTTCTTTATAGATAGGTGATGAGATGGACGCAGAGATACATACTGATGAAGAGCTGGAGAAATCCACGTTGTTGCAAGATTTGTTCGGTGATGTTTATCCACAGATGCAAGCCTTCAAACAGAAACTTGCCAAGGAAGGCGAGGAGCGGGGAATCATCGGTCCTCGTGATGTCGACATTATATGGGAACGGCATATTCTGAATTCTGCCGCCATCGTCCCGTTCATTGAGTCTTCAACCGATGGTGAACGTTTTAAGACGGTTGCTGATATCGGCAGTGGTGGTGGGTTCCCGGGTATTGTTGTGGCAGCTTGTTTGCCCGATCATGAGGTTACGCTCATCGAACCGATGGAACGTAGGATCGAATGGCTAAACGAATGTGTTGCTGCGCTGAAGCTTGTGAACGTACGGGTCGTTCGTAAAAGGGCTGAAGAAACCATTAAGGAGATGAAGCATAATAAGAGTATGCATCCTTTCGCCGTCGTCACTTGCAGGGCTGTTGCTCCGATGACCAAGCTCAGCGGCTGGACTTTGCCTCTGCTTAAACATGGTGGCCAACTTATTGCGCTAAAAGGGCGTTCTGCACCTGCTGAGGTGCGTAAAGCAGCAAAAGAGATTCAGAAAAACGGCGGCCGAAATCCTCAAGTCCTAGAAGCGCCCATCGCTGACGGCTTTGAGCCGACCCATGTCGTTATCATCGATAAAAAATAAGATTCACTTAGTTAAAAATAGGGAATGTTTCACGTGAAACATTCCCTATTTTTTAGGGTTATAGATCGAAAAGAGCTGCTTTTAGAATTGTTATCTTGCCAGTTATGGATAAGCAAGTGTTGTTTATGATTGTGGTTTGGCTTTATGGGAGTAAGTGTTTCGTGCCGCCGTTTTTAGATGGAGAGTCGGCGATGATTCGATGTCCCAGAAAAATTCGAAAGTAAGTATGAATGTCAAAAATCGGCACACTGGATGTAGAGGAAACCACAGAAAACAGCATTCTTGCTTTGCCGGCATTCAAGACGCTCGTGAGACACCATTCAATACCTATTGAAATATTAATTCTCAAACAACTCCTTCTGGCCTATAACTTATTTTGCTTGGGTCTAATAGTTCTCCTCAGAGTTCTGGTCGTCAGTCTGGCGTGAACGTCGTTTTCCTGTTGTTTTGTAGGCAGATGATGCATTGATGCATCAGGTTTCGTCTCAGTGATTGTTCTGGAGTCTTTTTCGGAGATCAGATTGATGTCGTTTTTCCCTAGTTAAAAGAGAGCGGCCTAAAAAGAGCTCCCAGTCTCGCAAGGTACAACTTTGGTTTAGACCAACTCTTTTGTCTTTTTACTTTTATTCGTGCAGAATTCCAATCCAGCTTACTGTTTAAGTTATGTTGTATTTTTTTCCTTTAACTTAATAGTTTGTTTCTTACCTTCTTCGTTATTGTTTCACGTGAAACATTTGTCGTTTTGCAGCGAATTAAAAAAATTACATTGTTCCCTTTTTGAAAACTAAATATTTTTAAACTCCTGCCGGTAGGGCACCAAGTGTATAGAAAACTCAAATTTACCGATTGGGATTTTAATGAGTTTCCCTTATCTCAGATGTAGCCAATCGAATTGGAGCGACTTACAAGAAGGTTAAAATTAGTAATTGCTCTATTGTCTTAAACAACGATTTGTTCCCAATAACGACAGATAAGCTTTTAAAAGACTCAGTAGTCGGGAAGTGATTTTTCTAATGTAAATCTTTCTTTAGAACTCACTTATCCACATTTTTCTCGTCGCACAAAGTTATCCACATTTTAGTTTGTATTTCACTGTACTTGTGTTATTACCGATATTTCAACGATTATACGAACAAATTTTCGACTCGTTGCACTTGTCCACAAAAGTTACGCACACTTATCCACAACGGTGTGGATAAGTTTGTAGATGTGAAATCTGTCCATACGAATGACCAAACTAGAAGAACTAGAACAAGAACTTGCTGTGCTGATCCCACAGTCTGTGATTCACGGCGGATAGTCGTAGGGAGTTGATGGATATGGAATCTGCCTCGGAAACAATCAGACGAATCTTCGGCAGTAAAAGTGGTTCTCTCGGTTCCGAGATGGCTGAGGTGACATCTCGTTACGAAGCATTAAATAAAGTTCGTTTTCCAAAACCCAGGGCAACTCGTTATATTGCGGTCGCGAACCAAAAGGGTGGGGTAGGGAAGACCACCACCACAGTCAATTTGGCTGCTTCGTTGGCCTTGGCCAAGCAGCAGGTCTTGGTCATTGACATGGACCCTCAGGGCAATGCATCGACAGCTCTGGGTGTAAAGCATAATACCGGTGAGCCCTCTGTTTATGATGTGCTTGAGGCTCGAAAGTCCATAAATGAAGTGAAGAAAACTTCCGCAACGTTTCCGACCATGGATGTCGTTCCTTCGTCCATAGATTTGAGCGGAGCTGAACTCGAAGTCGCTGATTTGAGCAACCGTAATGATTTGTTGAAAGAGTCACTGGAAAAGTTCGCTAAGACGTCGAAAAAACATTATGACTATGTCATCATCGACTGTCCTCCAAGCCTGGGTCTTCTGGTTATTAACTCGATGTGTGCGGTCAACGAGGTACTGATTCCGATTCAGGCCGAGTACTATGCGCTTGAAGGCTTGGGCCAGCTGATTCAGACCATAGGTCTAGTACAGGAACATTACAATCCCGCGTTACTGGTTTCGACGATGCTCGTCACCATGTTCGACAAACGTACATTGTTGAGCAAAGAAGTATATGACCAGGTACGAGCACATTACCCAGACATCGTTTTGAAAACGACCATTCCAAGGTCAGTGAAGATTTCGGAAGCTCCGAGTTTTGGCAAAACGGTTATCGAATATGACGCGCGTGGCTCAGGAGCAGTCTCGTACCGTGAGGCGGCATTGGAAATCGCAAGAAGATCGCCGCAAGTTTTGAAGACATTGGAAGAAAGAAAGCAGAGGAGTAACTGATATGGCATCAAAGTCGCGTCTAGGAAAAGGCCTCGGTGCTTTGTTCCCCACCCTGCCCGGAGAGCCAGAAAAGAGGAGCCAGGTTTCAGAACTTTCTCAGCAATCTTCGAAGGTTGAGTCTGCGAATAATGTTTCACGTGAAACACTTGCTCAAAAGAAAGAACCTTCAACTGCTAAACCTGCGAATACGCCTATTAAGGCTTCGAGTAAGCGCGGAACCAAGAATGTTTCACGTGAAACATCCAAGGTGAAAGTCTCCAGGAGTGGGAAGTCAACCAAAACTTCGTCGAAAGTTTCGACTGGAAAGAACAATAGTCTGAAAAAGAACGAGTCGAAGAAAAACAATGTTTCACGTGAAACATCGTCAAGCTCTTCCAGAAGACGCGTTGCGATGCCCTCATTGAAAGAAGGCATGGCTCACCCGAGTGATTTGTTCTTTGGTGCTACTGTCGGTAATGAGAAAGCCGATAAGGCTGACGTCGATAAGAAAACAAAAAGCTCCGAAAAATCGACAAACAACGATAAAGTAATTAAGTCTTCCACCAAAAAGTCTGTTGAAAGTAAAGGGACAAATCAACCGGATACCAATGAACTGCGACCTGTCGAAGGCGGATATCTGGTCGAACTGGACCTCGACAAAATAGGTCCTAACGCCAACCAGCCAAGAACCATTTTCGATGAAGATGAGTTGAGAGAGCTTGCAGCTTCGTTGAAGGAAGTCGGCATGCTGCAGCCGGTTGTGGTTCGCAAGCGTCCGGCAAACCAGAAAGTTTCAAATCCTGTTGAGACTGGAAGTAGCGTCATCAACAGGCACACTCAACAGAACATGAACAGCGAGTATGAGCTGATTATGGGGGAGAGGCGCTGGCGCGCGGCTCACCTTGCAGGGTTGAAATCCATTCCTGCAATTGTCAAAACCACTTCCGATAATCAGATGCTTCGAGATGCTCTGCTTGAAAACCTACATCGTGTGGCCTTGAACCCTCTGGAAGAATCGGCTGCCTATCAGCAGATGATGGAGGACTTCGGCCTCACCCAAGAGCAGCTTTCCAAGTCTGTTTCCAAATCTCGGTCTCAAATTGCCAATACGCTGCGTCTACTCAATCTGCCGCCTTCAGTTCAGAAAAAGGTTGCGGCTGGAGTACTCTCCGCAGGACATGCAAGAGCCCTGCTCGGCCTCCCCAATGAAGAGGAAATGGAGAAGTTGGCGAACCGTATCATCGCCGAGGGGCTTTCGGTGCGCAGTACCGAAGAAATTGTCGCCATGAAAACCAACGGCAAAGACGGCTCAAAAAAGCAAAAGGCCAAGCAGAACAATCCGTGGGCTCAGTCGCCTATTCAGCACACATTGGAGAACCGTTTCGATACCAAAGTCTCCATCAAAGGCAGCAAGCAAAAAGGCCGTATCGAAATCGTCTTCTCGTCACCGGAAGATATGGATCGCATCGTCAATCTCCTGGTCCCTGAACAAAACAATGGCGGACAAAACGGTTGGGTATAAAACCGCTTAGTAAGGCAGTACATAAGCCAATTAATAATCAGTGAGCCAGTGAGCCAGTGCGTGAGCAGATCGGCAGGGCAGGAGCCTAATAGGCCAGTGAGTATACCGAGGAGCCAGCGAGTAAGCCAATTGGTAAATTTATAAGCTTGGACCAGCGTTTAGGTCGATTGGCAGCTCGGTGAGTCAGGGAGTCGTGTGTAAGTGGATTTGGCGGTTTGGCGAGCCTGAAAGCCAGTTCGTAAGGCGATTGTTAAGTAGGTGAGTGAACCCGGAGGCTAGTGGGTAAGCCAGATAGTCAGTGGGTAAGCCACGGAGCCAGTTGATTAGTAGATCGGTGAGTTTGTTAGGTCGGCGTGTAAACCGAGGAGTCAGTGCCTAGGCCCATCGGTGAGGCGATAGATCAGTATGCCGGCAAGGCGGCAAGATTACGATATAAAAAATCGGGTTATAGGGCAAAAAGAGTTGGTCATAACCGGGGTTTGGTCTTGCGGGGGTAAGCGTTTCATACTGGTGTTTTTAAACAAGGAAAAATCGGCGTCGATCCGGCCTCTCCGAAAGATTTAAGGATGAGTATGAAAGCCGAAACTCGATGCATTGAATATCGAGGAGACCGCAGAAAAAAAGACATTCTGATTCTACTGGCGGTTTTGGCGCCGGGGAGACACTATTCAACACCCGGCAAAATATCGATTCCAAGCCAACTCTTTTTGGCCTATAACCCCAAAAATCTTGTCGGGCAACGTTTCGCTTGAATCGTTACCCAACAGGATTTCGTTTATATAACGATGTTTGTTGCAGAAGAAAATCGCAACAAGATTATTAGACAAATACTATAGCAATATCTATTTATCCAAAAAGCGTTAAACTACTTTAGACCGTCCAAATAGTCTTGTGCGTCAAGAGCAGCGCGGCAACCCATACCTGCGGCGGAAACGGCCTGACGATAGACGCTATCGACCACGTCACCGGCGGCGAAGACTCCAGGCAGGGAAGTGCGGGTGGAGGCGCCCTCTACCTTGATATAGCCCTTTTCGTCAAGATTCAACGCTCCATTCAGGAACTCTGTAGCCGGGGTGTTGCCGATGGCCACGAATACGCCTGATGCCGGGATTTCGGTGGTCTCGCCTGTTTTGACATTGCGTACGATGACGGACTTGGCGCTTCCGTCTTCGCCATTGATCCTATCAACCACGGAATTGACCATGAACGACATCTTGTCGTTGGCTTTGGCCCGGTCGACCATGATTTTGGCGGCTCGGAATTCGCTGCGGCGATGGATCAGCGTCACCGACGAACCGAAGCGGGTCAGGAACTCGGCGTCGGTGAAGGCGCTGTCGCCGCCGCCGACCACCACAATTGGCTTGCCGCGGAAGAAGAACCCGTCGCATGTGGCGCAGTAGGAGACGCCCTTGCCGGAGTACTCCTTCTCGCCGGGCACTCCGAGCTTGCGCACGTTGGATCCGGTGGTCACCACGATGGCCGGAGCCTGGTAGGTCTCGCCTTGATCGCAGGTCACGCTCTTCAAGGCACCTGCATCCGAGCCGTCTCCGAAATCAACCGACACCACGTCGTCGAAGACGATTTCCGCACCGAATTTCTCGGCCTGCTTTTGCATGCTGTCCATAAGATCGGGGCCCATCACGCCATCGGGGAAGCCGGGATAGTTCTCGACTTCAGTGGTGTTGACAAGCTGACCGCCGGGGGTCAAAGCTCCGGCAATGACCAGCGGCTTGTACCCTGCGCGTCCGAGGTAAATGGCTGCCGTATAGCCTGCGGGCCCGGAACCGACGATGATGACGTCGCGTACATTATTCCCAGCGCCATTCTGAGCGCTGTTGCCAACGTTCTTTCCAACCGTATTCAGAAGATTGATTTGCTGTGTATTTTCTTGAGTCATGGAATCACTCTAACATCGCGCCGGGTTTATGGGGACCTTTGGCCTCGGCCATTGCTTCTAGGGCGCAAAATCGTGCTAAAAGCCGCAATCAACGTATCACCAAATGCAAAACGCTAATGTAATACGATTTCTCGGCTTGCTATCTATTCAGCCCGTCAGCTTGTCACGGCAACATAGTTCGACATCTGACGCAGAATCGGGATGTTGCTGGCAGCCCATGGGCAACCCCATTGCATAATGGCAAGCGCCACCGCAAGCAGCAGAAGCACTACCAGCAGTATGCGTATTCCCTTGATGCCGGGTTGAAGCCTCGTCAGTCCGCCGTAGATGCTCGGATCCGGCTTCTTCACATTGTCGGCCTTGATATCGCGGTGAAGCGGCCAGCGCCAAGCGATGGCGGCGGCGATGAACAGCACGAGATAAATAATGAGCAGGGCAATGATGATGGGAATCAACGAAGGAAGTTTGGCGAAAGCCGATTCCTTCTGATTGTTGATGAATTGGACCTTGCCGTTCTGCCCCATGTGGGTGAGCTCCTGCGGCACGCCGTCCGAAACCTTCGCCCAGTACTTGAATTTCCCGTAGCTGATCCAGCGGTGCGTAGGCGTGGAGTATTTCGGTTCGCAGGTTGTGAGCGTAATCATGCGTTCCGTTGCCGGCGCATTCGGATTTTCGGGGTTCGGCGCGACCACTTCCACGTGGTCTGGCGTCACGATTTTATAGCTGGTATAGGTATAGACGTACCAGTAATCCTTGGTTCGCAGCACAATCGGGTCGCCGACCTGCAGTTTGTCGACGTCACCCAAAGGCTGTCCATAACCGTTGCGGTGGCCTGCTGCGGCGAAATTGCCGATCTGCCCCGGCATTTGTGATTCCTGGTAATGACCCATGCCGTGCTGGTTCAGCGAGTTCATATCGGTGCCCTGTACGATGTTGCGTTGCCATTGGTCACCGAAACGGGGGATATAGATCTGCGCGACCATGTCGCCGGTATTCGCGCTTTGGGGCTGGATCGGGGGAGTGCCGTCCTGGGCTTTCGCGATGTTGACGCCCTTCGAGGAGCTTGCGGTTTTGCTTGGGTCGCTCCACGACACTGATTGGCGTTGATTGTATTGCGTATGTTCGGATTGCACGCCGGTCCACCACATCTGCCAGATGATGTATAGCGCGCAAATCGCGGCAACAGTGAACAGGATTTCGGCGAAGATACCCAGCACCGTCCACAGACGCCTCGATTTCGAGCGTGGTGCGCTGTTGCTGCCGTTGCTGCCGGCGTTGCCATAGATACCGCCACCGTTGCTGCCATAACCGCCGCCGTTAGCACCGTTAGCACCATTACCGCCGTTAACGCCACTCTTACGGTTGGTATGCCGGCCACGCCTTGTGTTGCCGGAATCGCCGTTTGGGGCTGCGAATTCGTTTTGCGTCGGGAAACCGCTTCCGCCTTGCCCCGCGACGCCGTTTTGCCCGCCGAATCCGCTTTGCCCGGTTTGCAGAGGCTGGAAAGGCTCGAATACCTGCGTCTGCTCGTTTGCGTTACCCAGATTGGCGGTGGCGGATTGGATGATGCCAGATCCGTTCATTGCTGATTGGCTGGTGTAAGGCTGGTTACCGAAAGGTTGAGATTGATTACCTGCAGCCTGGTTGACGAAACCCTGATTACCTGCAGCCTGCGGGAAAGGCACCTGCCCATCGTACGAGGTTGAGGTCGAGGCTGAAGTGGTATCCGTATACGAAGGCGGGTCAGGGATGCCGAAATCGTCGAAGGCTTCGTCCAAGTCGGTCGGTTCGATGGCGTCCTTGCGTCGGCCGCGGCCGTCGTACCTGTCGTTATCAGCCATGAAATCCATCTTTCGTTCCATTTTATCCGTCATTGCCACGCAATAGTTGAGGGTTTGAAATTGCCGCATCACCCTATCGGCCGTTCTGCGTCAATTGTATCTGTTTGTGTGGCCCTTTTCTGCTCTTAGTCTTTATTTATTGCCCTTATTTATCACTATTCGTGCCAGCTCTGTCATCATTGTCTTTGTTGTCGGTTTTCATCACAGTAGCGTATTTGAGCGTCTGCAGCACCGGAGCCTCCGGGAAACGCAGACTGTCCTTGTCTTCGACCTTCCAGCCCAGCCCGAACGCACTGACGTATTCCTGGTAGGTCTGAATCGCCTTTGAATCGTTCAGCGCATCGCGCATTTTTCCGCTCGGGCCGATGGCCGAGATGGTGTAAGGCGGCGAATATTGCTTGCCCTGCAGCATCAGGATGTTGCCCTTGCAGATGATCGCGGAATTGTATAGCACGCGCTGATTCTGGATCATCATCGCCTCCGCGCCGCCCCGCCAAAGCGCGTTGACCACGGATTCGATGTCCTGCTGATGAATGACGTAATCGTTGATATTCGTGGCCGTACCGGTCGCCGAGTCCGAGACCATGTGCTGCCAAAGCGGTGAATCGTTGAGCGTGACGGATATGCCGGGCCCGGTGACGGCGGGAAGCATGGTCCCAGCCCCCGGGTCTTCGCTGGAATTGCCGGTTTTTGCACTGTCTTTGCCCGCATATTTGTTGAGGGTATTGATTTGCGAGCCCAGCGATTTGACCTGTTTCTGCAGTTTGTCGACCTGGGAGACGCGCTGCTCCACCAGTTGCGCGGTGTCGGAGGAGACGACGCTGGTTTTGTTGACGCGGATGTTGGTCATCAGCAGAAACCCGGTAAGTGCGACCACAAGAAAGACGGCTACCCCGCCAAGCCGCGAACGTTTCGCCTTGTGCCTGCCCGGAGTTTCCTTCATTATTCCAAAATCCTTGACTTTCTCATACTCTTGTTTCGAGTGTACACTAATATGTCGTTTAGCCGATTGAATGGAGACTACGCTTATGGCTGACGAAGAGCTGGACAAGGGCACCGATGCCGCCGCTACGAAGGATGAGGCGCAGAAGGCATGGGACGAGCCGGAAACGCAGAAGAGCGACGATGCGAACGCTGCCGAAGGCGACGCCAAAGTGACCGAGGAGACGGACACTGGCGCAGCCAAAGATACCGACGCTGCCGATGAGGGCGCAGAGACCGCTGAAGTTTCAAAGGAATCGGATGAGTCCGACAAGGCTGATGGTGCCGATGCCGACGATGACGATCTCGACCTGCCGATGGACAAGATCGATGCGTTGCTGAGCGCTACGAGCGCCGACAAGAAGTCGATGAGCCCGCAGATGCGTCGCGTCGCCCAGCGCCAGGCGGAGAACAGCAAGCGCGTTGAGGAGACCATCAAGGGCACCAAGGCGAACCCGAGCTGGTTCGTGCCGCTCTTCTGCTTCCTCATGATTCTTGGCCTTGCTTGGGCCGTTGTATATTACCTCACCAGCAAGTACCCGATTCCCGGCATCGGTGCTTGGAACCTGCTGATCGCCTTCATCATCGTGATGGTCGGTTTCATCATGACGATGTGGTGGCGTTAACTTTATAAAATCGCAAGTTGGGGCATCGTTCGGTAATGAGCGATGCCCCAACTCACGTTTCGGAATATTCCCAATGAAGATGCCGGACTGAATCGTGTTGCCCGTTGGATTGAAGTGCGTCTCTCAAGGTCTGGTAAAGGTCACGGGGCGCAGTTTTTATATGAACTTGATATAAGACTGTATTTGGAGAATATTCATGGGGAATGAGTCTCAAATATGTGAATATTCTGTGTGTAAATACTGGGCATGGATAAAGACGTTTGGAATTCTGAATTGTTGAACGGCAACAGTTAAATGTATAAAAACAAAGGGTTTGGCCGGTAATGGATTTTGGCCATCGTCGGTTTCCGATTGGGATTCGTTGGATTTCTGTGCTGTTTTTTCTTGTAAATTCGCATCAGCCGGGATTCGGAGGTCCGTATTACCGATTTTTCGGCAGGTTATCCACTGCTTTGATTTTGATGCTGTGCATAAGTGTGGATAAATCAGGAATTATTCACAAAGCTGTGGATAACATTTTTTGTTTGTGCGTGAATCTTATCCACATTATGCACACTCTGAAATCGTTGGAAATAAAGGGTT
Organism: Bifidobacterium sp. ESL0728; assembly: GCF_029392015.1. Lineage (NCBI taxonomy): Bacteria > Bacillati > Actinomycetota > Actinomycetes > Bifidobacteriales > Bifidobacteriaceae > Bifidobacterium > Bifidobacterium sp. ESL0728. The sequence continues at coordinate 2,573,625 of NZ_CP113925.1, read as the reverse complement.
TTTAAGAATGATGTCGATAAGTTAGTGACTTTTCCCCAAGTAATCCACGGCTTGTGCCCAAGTTATCCACAAAGTTTTCCACCTCTGTGGAAAACTACATCGGCGTAATTTGTTCTTCTCGAAGTGTCCGAATTCGGTGGATTTCTAAAAGAGACTCAGCGTACGGATTTCTCGATAGCGGGATTGGCTATCGTGGCAACGACGATGAAATAAAGCGGCAGAGAAGGGAAAAACGTCGATATCGATTTTAGAATCTGCCATAAAAATACGGCGCGGTTTATGTTAATGTTGGATATGATGAAATACGTTTGGGAGAGGTAATTGCCAATCCAAATAGTAATACAGTGAAGCACGCGGGCGTCGTGCACTTCACTGAGAGAGGGATTATGGCTAGGCATCAGTCATTGTTCGGGGGTTTAGCCGCTGCAGTGAGTGCGGTGGCCATGTTGGCATGCGGCATTGTCGGCGTGGGGACGGCGAATGCGGATCAGGTCACGGTTGGCAATAACGGTCGAATCACCATTACTGATGCGGATCCTGGTCATCAGTTCAAGGCTGTGAAAATTGGCGCGTATCGTAATGTCGAAAATGATGGTTCTTCGCCGAGCCCCAAGATTTCCAAGCTTGATGTTGAAGAAGTGTCGTCTCCCTCAGCTTTGGTAACCGCCATAAATAACGCCGGCCAAGGTTCTGGCGCCACAAAGCCGGCAAGTGGCGAATGCGCCAACGATATTGTCTGCTGGATTTCCAAGCATTGGCTCGGATACGAAAATGACCGTCCGGACAATCAGGACACTACGTCAAATAACAAATCAAGCGGATATGCAGGTTCGTTGCGTAAATTCGTGACCAAACTGCAGAATGCGGGTGGCTTTAAGACCGCGATGAACAACGCCTCCGGTGCACAATCGACCACGGCATCGGGCACAACTGTGCAATTCACTGGATTGCCCGAGGGCCTTTACGTTGTTCAGGACGTCACCGCTCCGATTAGCATCCCGATGTTGGTGGGGAGCACCGTTGGCCCTGGTTCCAGCCCGCTTGACGCATTTGCCACTTCGATTCTGCCGAAGTTCGGTATGATCAACGCAAAGAAGGCCGGCACCCCAACGGTCACCAAGAGCTGGGTGTCCACCAAGGATGCGGCCGGCAAGACTGTCAATCGCAATAGAAGCCCGCTTGACGGCGATGTCATGCGTTTCAAGCTCGAGAGCAGTGTTCCCCTGACCGCTGGGTTTGCCAATTACTTCTTCAAGATCAGCGATAAGCCAACCGCAGGTTTGGCTTATGTCCCTGATTCGGCCAAGGTCAAAGTCGGCGGGGACAGCAAAGATGTCATCGCGGCTCCCGCGTCTCCAACAGCTGTACAAGACAAGGTCTACCTTGACCAGGGCACCGACGGTGATGGTGCTGCGTATGTCGGGTTCACATTCCCGAATGTGATGGCGTATGCATACAACGCGCCTATCGTCGTCACCTATGACATGAAGGTCGTGCAGACCGGGCGACAGAAGAATGTGGCCGGTGTCTATTGGTCCAGCAATAACACGAACAATCAGCCCGGTTCATCTTGCGTTGCCGATCCGAACGTGCATTGTGGCTTGACTGATTACGCTGATATGAACGGGATTCCGTTTGAGTCCTATTATCTGAGGTTCCAGAACGTTGACGGCTCAAAGAACAACGCCCCGATTGGCGGCGCCAAGTTTGAGATTTCCAAGAAGGATGAGAAGTCCCCGATGACGTTCAGAAAACTCGGCGATGGCTCGTATGTATATCATCCGGCTGCGGATGTGGCTTCCCATGCCTCGTCTGAACTTGTCGCTGCGAAAGACAAGGCAGAGCAGACAGCCAGCCCTGTTGCTTTGATTGAGCCGAATGTACGGTTGGCTGCCGAGGAAGATCAAGACACGGGTGTTCTGAAGGTCGACGGTTTGACGCTCGGTACGTATTCCGTCAAGGAGACGGCTCCTCCCACCAGCACGCCGAAGGCTCAACTGGTCAATTTCGATCTCAAGCTGACCAAGGACGCCAGCAACGACGGTGTATACGTCACGATGATTCGCAAAGACGCCAACGGTTTGGTCAATGATCCGGCTGATACGCAGGATTATCTTGGTGCCAAAATCACGATGGACGTGACCAAAGTACCGGAAACCGTTCCAGAGCATATCAACCAGATAATCAATGGTGCGATTGGAGCGATAACCGGAACCGGGAATGGGAACGTAGGCGCGAATGCGAATGTGAATGCAAGTGGGAGCACAAGCGCGAATGCAAGCGGGAACGGAAATGGTTCGAGCAACGCCTCTGGTCCTTTGAGCGTTCTCGCCACGACTGGTATTTCGCTTGTCGCCTTGCTGATTCTGCTGTGCGCTTTGGTAATTGCTGGTACTGCTCTGATGAGGAGACGCCATCGAATACAACGGTAAAGATTGATTACTTGCCGCAAACCTGGCGATAGCCTGGCGGCCGAAAACAAGGAAAGCAATCGTAACGGAATGAGGTTCAGAGATAATGAGCAATCGGATTAAAAGTGGCTAAGTAAAAAGCCCTAATATAACTAAAGATTTGGTCATGTCTTACAGTACAATAAATCACGATATGTGGTTTGAGCTGTGAGGCGCACCGAAGATATGAATTCGATTTCTCGAAGGGGATTGAATGTGAAGAGTCGATATCAACGGCGTTCCGAATGTGCCGATGCCGGCCCAGCGAAAATTTAACAATTGTAAAAATTTATTCCGAACAATACAGGGAGAAATTATGAAGTTAGGAAAAAGCTTACGCAGCGCAGCCGCTATGGTTCTTTCCGCGGCGACGTTGCTCGCCATGGGTGCCCTAGGCGTCGGTACTGCGAATGCAGATGAGTCGTCAGTGACGTTGGCTGGCGGCAATGCAAATGGCAGCATCACTATTAAAAATGGTAAAGGCCATACTTTTAGCCTTGTCAAGCTTGCGAAATACAGCTCTGCTACGAAAGACAGCGGCACTAATCTGACTGGTGTCAGTGTGGAGAGTGAAAGCACTACCATGGATACAGCCGTTAAAACTGCTATCACGGCTGCGGTGCCTAGTGTGGCCTCTAGTGTAGATAACGACAACCCAGTAGGCTGGATTGCAAAAAACTGGCTTGGATATACAGCAACTGGTAGTACTGATACCACTTCAAGCACTTCACCTTATTCAGGTGACCTTCGTAAATTTGTGAACAGCTTCGCAACTACATCATCGAACGATTCGCTTTTCGGCACACCAGGAACGGCAGCTGATTCCGGTACCAATGATGTGACGATTTCAGATTTGCCTATCGGCATCTATATGCTGAAGGATACTTCAACCAATAATCCTCCTACTGCAGGCTTTAACGGTTCAAAGTCTATTCCTATGTTGGTTGGCACGACAGTGGGTTCGTTCACGACACTCGGTGGCACTGCAGAACATGGTTTTGGCACGGTTGAGCTGAAAGTTGCGACTCCAACGATTACTAAAGTTGCCAGTGCGCTCAATGGCACGAACTTTACTGATGATAATGACAGAGATACCAAGCTCCCAACAGCAAAAATCGGCGATACCGTTGATTTTAAGATTACAACCACAGTGCCTGTCACTACAGACTTTACGTCATTCACCTATAACATCACCGATAAGCCAACTGCGGGTCTGGTCTATGACAGTTCATTTACTCCAACTTTGAGTGTGAGCAAGAGCGGGTCAGCTAGTATCAGCAATGGTGATGTCACGCTTCCTTCCTCGCCGACTGCTGGGAGTCTGCTCACTTTCACATTCAATGATTTCAAGGATCAGGCGAAGTTCCCTGTGGGGGCGATTATTACTCTCACATACCGAGTGAAGCTCACCACTGTTGAGAACGTAAACTGGAAGATGCAGAATAACGACGCTCAACTCATCTATTCCAATGATCAGGCCGATCCCACGAAGACAGCCACTGCCAAGAATGCAACAGCAACTAAGATTGCTCTATACTCTATTCAGTTGCACAACACTAATAAGGCTGGAACTACAGCGATTCAAGGTAAGTTCAAGGTGTATAAGGGCAGCAGCACTGCTGACGCTGACCAGCTTAACTTTGATGCCAATGGTAGTCTTTTCATCTACAATGGAACTAATGCTCTACAGGATCCGAAGCAGGCAGATGCAAACGGCAAGATTGTTTTTGATGGTCTTCCGGCTGGCACCTATACCATCTTACAGACCGACTCTGCAGACGGCTATACCAAGGCGAGCTTCAGAGTCAAAATTGACAAGAATATCGAGGGTAGCGCTGCCACAAACGAATTCTCCATTGATAATGCCGATACGGTCAATGGTATCGAAAGCACGGGTGCGAATTCGATTACACAGGATACCTCTAATCGTTGGAACGGTATTGTTAATGTCAAGAACATCAACTCGATTGCTGGACTGCCGCTTACCGGTGGTTTGGGCATTGCGTTGATCGTGCTGCTGGCGCTCGCGAGCGGTAGCGTTGTGGTGGTCACCTCGAGGATGCGTCGCAAGAATATGGCGAATGCTCGCAAGTGAGGTTTGATTGCCAAAATGGTGAGGCATGAAGCTTGGCCATTGAGGTGACTGGAGAGGTGGTTCGGTCTGGAACCTGTATTCCGGACTGGCCACCTCTTCCTATATCTAGCTCAAAAAGTGTTTGTTTGCTTTGATTGAAACGACTTGTATGCAGGCAAAGCATAGATTGTTCTGTATGTGCTGCAATTCATAAAGTAGTGAAGTAAACAAATTTGTGAATCAAGGTTGAATACACTTGTTTCATATTCGCAGTGATGGATGGAATACGGTGCGGCTGTCCGTTCCATGCATCACTTTAAACTTGAAGAGTCAATAACGAGTGACCACGTACTGACGGAACGAATGAATGAAGCGTAAGAACAAGAATCTCGAGCGTGCGCTGCATGAGGTGTCTTTCGAAGACGTTCTCAAGCCGGTGAGGAATCGTGGGCAATATGTCTACCGCATCCTCATCGAACTCGTGCACGACTTCTTCGTCATTCTTACCGTGGTCCTCATCATGTGGGTGCCGGTCCATTGGGTTGTCAACTCCAGAAATGAAGCGCTCGCCGCCATCCAAGCCGAGCGGGATGTGATGAAATGGCCGCGAGGGGAAGTGGCCAAGGAGCTTCACGCGGCGCAGGCCTATAACCAGCAGATTGCCGCTTCCGGACAGACGAGGCTGGGTGAGGTCAAGGATCCGTTCAACGACAAACCCGATGAAGATACGGAATCGGCAAAGGATGCGACCTACCAGTCTCTGCTAAAGGGTCCGACAGGGGTTATGGGCACCATCCGCATCCCCAAGGTGTCGATTCACCTGCCGATTTATCACGGTACGGCTCGCAGCACGCTCACCATTGGTTCCGGCCACCTCTACGGCACGAGCGTGCCGGTCGGCGGCAAGTCCACCAACGCTGTGCTCACCGGCCATCGTGGCCTGCCCAATGCCTTGCTGTTCACCAGAATCGATGAACTTAAAAAGGGCGACATCATCTACATCAACACGTTGAACCACACGATGGGCTACCGTGTCAAAGCCATTCATGTGATCGACCCGAAGGATGTCCATCTGTACAAAGTGGTGCCGGGCAAGGACCTCGTCACGCTCATGACCTGCACCCCATATGGCGTTAATACCGAGCGGCTCGTCATCACGGCCGAACGCGGCAATATTCCGCAGGATATCCCACCACTCGTCGACGCGGCCGCCGACGCACAGCTCTATGGCTTGCTCACGGCGCTGGTCGTGGCGATTCTCGGCTTCCTGCTCGCCATGCGCAAGAACTACCGCGAGCTCGTGCCTCCGCCGTGGCACTATGACGGCACGCCGATTCCCAAGTCATTGCTGCTTCCGCGCTTCGTCGACAAGCGTGGCCTACCTCCGATGGGCGTCATTGCCCACCGCCGCCAACGCCCGCCCGGCAACCCGAAGCCACCCAAGCCGCCAGGGAAACCATAGCCGCTTCGCCAAAGCGCAAGTGACCAACCACCAGTATTGGTTGGTCACTTGCGCTTTTTAGTGTCTGCCTGTTAACGATGTCTGCGTTCCAGTTTTGTAGAAAGCGGCTCACAGCAAATGGTTATTATATTACGCAACTTCCTGCCAGGCCGTAGGAAAGCGCGATGTAACCAAGCCTGTGACCATAGGTTGCAAAGCGGATATGAAAGGGCCCTGAACCGCTGATTGGAGTGGGTTCAGGGTCGTATTCAACGGGATTGGCGGAGACTTTACTGCTTACTGCTTATTAGCTCCCCCGTTAGTGGTTTGGCCGTTGCCACCTGTGGTGTTGCTGGTGGTCCCGTTATTGGTGCTGGGGGCTGGCTGCTGGGCCGGGGCCTGCGTGCTCAGAGTGATGGTGTCGCCCTTGGTGGCTTGCGATCCGGCGGTCGGGGAGATGCCGATGACCTTCAGGTCGTCATTGCCTTCGGCGGGATTGACGTTGAAGCCTGCGGCTTTAAGCGCTTCTCTCACCTCGGCAACTGTGGAATCGCCGCTGGTGTCGACGTTGGGCACAGTGATCTTGGGTTTGCCGGACGAGACGTAGACCGTGATGTTGCTGCGTTGCGCGAGGCTCGTGCCGGCCGCTGGGTCGGTGCGCGTGACAAGGCCCTGGGCTACGTTGTCGGAAGTCTCCTGCTGGACAACCACGGTGAACGCCTTGAGCTGGTTCAGCGCCTGATCCTGCTGCTGGCCGGTGACGTCAGGCACCTTGGTCATGCCGGAGGAAACGTAGAGCATCAGCGACGTGCCCTTGTCGGTGGCCGAACCGGCGGCCGGGTCGGTGCGCGTGACCATGCCTTGCGCCACGTCCGGGCTGTCCTCGGTCTGGGTGGCCGGGGAAACCTTGAAACCGGCCTTTTTGAGGACGGCTTTTGCGTCGTTGACCGATTTGCCCTTGACGTCGGGCACCTGGCCTGCCTGCGGCCCGGCGGAGAACCAGACCTTGACGGTTGAACCCTTGGGGGCTTTGGCGTTGCCGGCGGGATCCTGACGCGTGAACGTACCCTTGGGCTCGCTTGAATCCGTGTCCTGCTCGACCTTCATCTTCAGCCCCACCTCGTCGAGCTGTTCCTCGGCCCGTGCCTGGGTGGTGGTGGAATTGAAGGCCGGCACGGTCACCATTTCGGCCTTCTTCATGTGAGTGACGCCATAGGCGATGCCCACGATGGCAAGAATGGCGACAACGGCACCGATGATCGAGCCGATGATGATCTTCTTTTTCTTTTTCGCCTTATCTTCCGCGGCTTTTTCGGCGCGGGATTTGAGCGCGGTGTTGCCGGCTTGCGAAAGTTCGCCGGCCGGCCCATTGCCGTAGGTTCCGGTGAGCGGGTCGAAAGCCTGCGTCGCGGTGGTCTCGACGGGGTTCATGGCCTCGGTGGCTGCGGTCTGCTCGGCCTGCTTGCGTTCCTTCATGTTGGCGAGGTCGGTCAACGGGTTGAACGCCGCGGCGACCGGGATGCCACCATTCATGTAGGTGAGGATATCGTTGCGGAACTCGGCGGCCGTCGCATAACGGTTCTGGCGATCCTTGGCCATCGCCTTGGCACAGATCTGATCCCACATCTTGGGCAGACCTGGCACGATGGCGCTGGGCGGGGTGGCGACTTCCGAAACGTGCTGATAGGCGATTGCCACTGCCGAATCGCCGGTGAAGGGCGCGCGTCCGGTGAGCATTTCGTAGAGTACGCAGCCGGCCGAATAGAGGTCGGAGCGCATGTCGACAGCCTCGCCGCGGGCCTGTTCCGGGGAGAGATATTGCGCGGTGCCGACCACCCCCTGCGATTGGGTCATCGTGGCCACGGAATCATCGAGGGCACGGGCGATGCCGAAGTCCATGACCTTGACCATGCCCTGCTCGCTGATCATGATGTTGCCGGGCTTGATATCGCGGTGAATGATTCCCATCCGGTGCGAATAGTCAAGCGCGTTCAGCACTCCCAGCATCACCTGTTCAGCGTCACGCTGGCTCAAGGGCCCGTTCGCCTTGATGATGTCGCGCAGGGTTTGGCCCTTGACGTACTCCATGACGATGTACGGCACGCGCTCGGTGTTGCCGTCTTCGGTGGTGATGGTCTCTTCGCCGGAATCGTAGATGTTGACGATGTTGACGTTGTTCATCTGCGCGACGGAGTGCGCCTCACGCGCGAACCGCTTGAGGAAGATGTCGTCGTTGGCGAGGTCGGAGCGCATGATTTTGATAGCGACAACGCGCCCCAGACGGGTGTCTTGGGCGATGTGGACCTCGGCCATGCCGCCGCGTCCGATCAGTTGCCCCAGCTGGTAACGGCCATCTGCCAGTGATGTTGGCATATTGGTGCTCATTGCTGCTCCTTCCGGTTTTCAGTGTTCGCTGCCTGGTTATTGCCTTCGGTGACCGGAATATTGTTCCCGGCAGCGTCTGAAGAGGATTTTGACGAATCGGTGGCGGCGGGTTTCTTGGCGGTTCCGCGGTCAGGATTCGCTGTATTGGTGTCTGAAGTTATAGGTGAGGAAGTCTGTTTGTGACTTGCGCTCGCGTTTGTACCCGTGACCGTGCTTGCCTTTGCGTTCGCGGTTTCGGCCTGTGGAGGCGATTGAGGCGGCTTGTCGTCGACGGGGACGCTGTCGTCAGTCTTTATAGCTGGAATCTGATAATCCGTGATTGCCCGCAATGTCTGCGTCATCGTCTGTATCGCTGCTCGGGCGGCCGGCGAAAACTCGTCGTTGATGTGGGTTTGGGCATCGTCCGTCTCGGTTTCGGTGTCATTGCTGGATTTATCGGTCGTTTTACTGTCGGTTACAGCGTCGTTGGAAGTATCATCGGAAGCGGTGTCGGGAGTCTTGTTCGCGGCGATTTCGTTTACATCGGCGGTCTGCGTTTTTGCCTGGCTATCGGCTTTGCCGTTTTCGTTGGCGCTGTCTACGTCGCTGACGATGACATTGCGGGTTTCGCTGCCCAACGTGCTGTCGTCTATTTCGGTGTTGTCTGGGTCATCGTCGCCGGCATGACGCTCAACGTGATCTTCGACGACGTGGCCCGCTCCGTCATCGATTTCAGGTGCCGATGCCCTGTGTTTTGGCCCTGCTACGGGGTTGCCCGACACCGAACCGTCGGAAGCATACGGAGCGCTGACCACGCGACGTGCGACGCGCCCGTCACGGGAAACTATCGTGGTGTCGTCCAGCGCAGCCTGCTGGTCCATCAATCGACGTTCGATATGCGAAAGCGTGCGGGAGACGACCAGCGCATCTTTCGGTCGGTCGAGCGGATCCTTGGAAAGCATCGACATGACGAACTGTGCCAGCTGCACGTCGACGGTGTCCGGCAGCGGCGGAACCGCTTCGTTGACATGCGCGGCGGCAATGTCAACCGGCGTGGCGCCGGTGAACGGACGATGCCCGCACAGGCCTTCGTAAGCCACGACTCCCAGCGAGTAGATGTCGGACTGTGGCGTCGCCTTCTTGCCCTGGGCCTGTTCCGGCGAAATATATTGCGCGGTTCCTACCACCATGCCGTCTTGCGTGATTTGGGCCTGGTTGGTGGAATAGGAGACGCCGAAATCGGTGATCTTGACCTGGCCGTCCTTGGAGACCATGATATTCGCGGGTTTCACATCACGATGGATTACGCCATGCGAATGTGCCACGTAGAGGCCGCGCGCCACCTGCACCAGAATCGGCAGGAGCTCAAGCGGGTCTATCGCACCTTTTTCGCGGTACAGGTCGGCCAGCGACTCGCTGTCGACGTATTCCATAATCAAAAAGCCGATGCCGTCGTGTTCGTAATAATCGAAAAGCGCCGCGATATTCGGATGCGCCAAATCGGCGGAATTGTGCGCTTCGATGCGCAGCCTGCGCCGCTTGGCCTCCACGTCGGTCAGGTCTCCGCGCAACGCCTTGATGGCGACCACGCGGCCCAGCTGGATGTCGTAGCCCTTCCAGACCTCGCCCATTCCGCCTTGTGCGAGCCGGCGATCGAGACGGTACCGGTTGTGAATCAGTTGACCTTCAACGAGCTTCATTTGCCCAGTGCCTCCCTCATTATCGCCTTCATGATTGGTCCGGCCGCGTCGCTGCCTGCCCTATCTGTATTATGAACGACCACGGCGACCACGATTTTCGGGTCGTCTGCGGGCGCGAAGCCCATAATCCAGCCGTCGTTGCTTTGGTTGCCCACGCCGATCTGCGCGGTACCGGTTTTCGCCGCCACGGAAACTCCTGGAATCGCGAGCTGTGGGTTCTCCTTGGTGATGACCGCCTTCATCATTTCGGTCAATTTGTTGGCCGTATCCTTGCTCATCGGCTGGCTCATCACGCTCGAATTGGTCTGCGAAATCACCGTCAGGTCGCTGGAACGCACGCGGTCGACCAGCGTCGGGCGCATCAACGTCCCGCCGTTGGCGATGGCCGAGGCGATCATCGCGTTCTGCAACGGGGTCTCCTGGGTATCGCCCTGGCCGATCGACGCCAGTGCGAGGCGGTCGGGGGTCGGGTTGTCGGGGAATTTCGAAGCGATAGCCTGCATGGGGTCACCGGTCGAATTGGAGCCGTCGATAGGGATCGAGGAGCCGAAGCCGAATTTCTTGGCCGTGTCCTGGATGGTCTGCGCGCCAAGTGCGCCGCCCAGCTGGGCGAAAGCGGTATTGGAAGAATAGGCCAATGCGTCCTCGAAGGAAATCTGGCCGTCGGCGCCGCCGTTTGCAGCGCTTCCCTGATTGGTCAGCCTGGTGCTGGTATTGGGCAGCGTATAGCTTGCGCCGGCGGGAATGCGCGTATCAAGCTGGTATTTGCCGCTTTCCAGCGCTGCCGTGGCCACGACGGTCTTGAAGCTGGACCCGGGCGGGTAAAGCTCGGAAATCGCGCGGTTGAGCATCGGGTTCGACTTGTCGCCGGTGAGGTGCGAATAAGCCTGATTGACCTTTGTCGTATCGTGGCTGGCGAGCACGTTTGGGTCGTAACTTGGGGTGGAAACCATCGCCAGAATGCGGTTGGTCTTGGGCTCAAGAACCACCACGGAACCGCTCTTGTTGCCCATCTGCTCGTAGGCCTTGCTCTGCAGCTTCGGGTCGATGGAGGTCTCGATGGACGCGCCCTTGTTGGCCGAGCCGGTGAAAAGCGACTTGAACTGCTGCCAGAAAAGCTGGTTGGATTCCCCGGTCAGAAGCTTGTTGCGCGAGTCCTCGATGCCGCGGTCGGCGCGTTGGCTGATGGAGAAGTAGCCGGTTACGGGCGCGTATAGCGGGCCATTCGTATACGAACGCTGGTAGGCGAACGGGTCGTTGACCGGGTCGGACTTGGCCAATACCGTGCCGTCGGAGGCGAGAATGGAGCCGCGAGGCGCGTTGAACTCGTGATAGAGGCCGCGTTGGTTGCGCGGGTCGTTGTTGAGTTTATTGGCCCTGACGGCGGTGATCATGGTGCTGGAAAGTCCCAAAATCGCGAAGAGGACGATGACGGCGGTGAAAAGCTGACGGAGGTATTTGTTCATCGCGAGCCTCCCATCAGATCGTCAAAGCTCAGATTTTGAATGCCGGAATCGTCGGAACCAAGGGGGTTCGCAGGCTGGGCATTGTCGGGATACTGCGTTTCCGGAGCCGGCTGTGTGGCTTGCGGCATCGGGGAAGTCTTCTGCGGCATGGGATTTGACGGCATCGGTGAATACGGCGAATCGCTTTCTGCGCTCGCGACCGGTGCCGAAGCTGCGGACCTTGGAGATGGAGACGTTGACGACGGTGACGATGTCGAAGGAGACGACGGTGACGTGGCGACGGGGAAGCTCGACGTCGCGGACTCCAGCTCGGGTTCCTCCGCGCGGTGGCGCGAACGTGAGCGTGAATGGGAACGCTTGGCTTCGTTAAGCTTTTTCTGCGCGTTGCGTTCGTTCAGAGCTTCCATCGCTTCATATTGCATCGTGTTGGAAAGTTCGCCCTCAGGTTCGGGCTTATTGGCTTCGTTGGAAATGACGATCAGAAGTGCCGCAAGGATATAGTTCGCTACCAGCGATGAACCACCGGCTGCCATATACGGCATCGTCAGGCCCGTCATCGGAATGACCAGCGTCAGGCCGCCGACCACGGTGAATACCTGGAAGGCCATCGTGAAAACGAGGCCGCTCGCCAGGAGTTTGCCGAAACCATCCTTGATTTTCATGGCCGTGAGCAGGCCGGAAGTGATGATGATTAGGTAGAGCATCAGAATCGCCATCAGCCCGGTCAGGCCGAGTTCCTCGCCGAGGGACGAATAGATGAAATCGGAATTGCCAAGTGGGGTCAGCCCGGGGTGCCCCTGCCCGATGCCGGTGCCCAGCAGGCCGCCGGAAGCGAGGCCGAAGAGCCCGGTGACCAGCTGGTAGGAACTGCCATATCGGCGGTTATAGACGGCAGCGTCGAAGGGGTGGAGCCAGCCGTCGACGCGATAGCCGACGTGGGCGAAGACCTTGACCGAGAAGACCGCCGCGACCACGAAGGCGATGCCGCCGATGATCAGCCAGCTGCCGCGGCCGGTGGCGACGTAGAGCATCGAGACGAACATGGCGAAGAACATCAGCGAGGTGCCGAGATCGTGTTGAACCACCAAAACGCCGATGGAGGCGAACCAGACCAGAATGAGCGGGCCCATGTCTTTGACTCGGGGAAGCTGCAGACCCGCCACTTTCTTGCCGCCGACCGCGAGCTGGTCGCGGTGGTTGAAGAGGTAGGCCGCAAAGAAGAAGGCGAGGAAGAGCTTGGCGAATTCGCCGGGCTGCAAGGTGTGCGAGCCGAAGCCGATCCAGATGCGTGCGCCGCCGATTTCCTTGCCAAGGCCCGGAATCATGGGGGAGAGCAGCAGTGCCAGGCCGATGACCATACTCACATACGAAAAGCGACGTAATACGCGGTAGTCGCGCAGGACGATAATGAAAATGCAGGTCAGCACCAGCGCGACGCATGCCCAAATCAACTGGCGGTAGGCCACCGAAGTGTTTTTCGCGTAATCGATGCGCGCGATCATCATCGTGCCGATGGCCGTCAGCAGCATGACGCACGGCAGAATTTCCTGGCTGGCATACGGCTGGAATTTCAGCAGCAGCGCCCAAAGCACGATGAACAGCACCGCCACCGCCACGAGAGCCGTGACGAGGTTGGCCGGGAAGCCGCTATAGACGCGTGCAAAGAGCTGGAAAAAGGCGATGCCGCTGATCACGATGGCGAACAGCAGCAGACCGATTTGGCGGAAGCGGGTGGCGATCATGCGCTCGCCGCCTTGTGGGCCGTGTTCGGTATCGTCACCGGCGTTGCATCGGGGCCGCTATCGTCGGATGCGGAACCGCTTGAACCGCTTGAACTATCTGGAAGGCTCGAAGCAGAACTGCCCGTAGCCTCGCTCGACCAGGGCCATGGAGTGTCCTTGTCCTTTGTCTTATCGAGGTTTTTGGCTTCTTTCTTGATAATGGCGACATGACTTTCGGCTTCCTCGAACGAGTCCAAGGAGATGCCCTGGTCAAGCTCGTCGTTCCAGGATTGCGGTAGCTGGGAAGTCTCGATGTCCGTTGATTCGACCTTGTGTGAAAGGGCCCAGCCGAAGATGTTGGTATTGACGCCCTGGTAAATGGCCACGGAACCGTCGCTGGTACCAATATAATACTTCGTCTGGCTCCAGCGGTATGCGCCGAACCCTACGCCGAGCAAAGCGCACAGGGCAATCACAAAAGCGAGGACAACCGCTATACGGCCTCGATTGTGCTTGCGGCGTGCCTCTTTGCGTTCGCGCAAGTGCTCTCGACGGATGGCGCGGGCCACTTCCGGATCGTTGGGATCAGCGGAAACACGGCCGTCTTTTTTCTTGACCACGGGGATTTCGCCAGTGTCCATATTGCCGTTGTTGTCGTTTTCGTCGCGGACGGACGAGGGCTGCGCGACGTGGACGATATTGGTGTTGTCGTTATCGTCTTCGTCTCCGGCTTGCGAGGTGTCGTCGAGATGCCTGTGGTGATGGTGGCTTTTCTGACCAGACTGGTTGGACTCGGCGTCTGCTTGAGAAGGCCCGTTGCCGGCGCTGCCGGACGTTTCGGTATCAGAAGAAACCGGATTTTGAGCGTTCGGAGGGTACTGGGCGGGATTGCCGTCATCGTTGCCGTTGCCCTCGTTGTCGTCGTACCCGCTGTGGGTCAGGGCGGCGGCCCGTTGCGCGGGGGACTGCTTGCCGAGCCGCAAAAGCGGAGAGGAGGCGACCGGTTCCTTGATGATGTCGGCGATGGCTTCGAGGTTCGAGCTTGCCGCGCCGCCGATCAGCGGGGTCTGGTGGGGCAGGTCGAAGGAATCGGCGTCGAGCGCAAGCGTGGCGTCGGCGATGACGGCCGTGACATTATCGGTGCTGCCGGCTTTCAGAGCCATCGCGACCAGCTGCTGGGCGCATTCCTCTTCGTCCGAAACCGTCGAAAGTACGTCTTCGAGTGTGTCATCTTCCAGCACGCCGGAAAGGCCGTCGGAGCATAGCAGCCAGCGGTCGGTGGGTTTGGCGGTCAATATCGCGATGTCGGGGTGCGGGTCGATGTCGAAATCCCCCAAGACGCGCATGACGACGTTGCGCTGGGGGTGGTTGCGCGCTTCCGCTTCGCTAATACGTCCGGTGTCGATCAAGTGCTGAACGTAGCTATGGTCTTGGGTCATGCGGCGGATTTTGCCGTCGCGAAGCAGATAGGCTCGGGAATCGCCGATGTGGGTGATAACCCAATGGCCAGATACGAGGGCGACGGCGGTGACCGTGGTGCCCATGCCTGCCAGGCCGCGCTCGCGCTTGGCCTTGCCGACAATCGCGTCGTGTGCGGCCATGACGCTGGTTTCCATCATCGAAGCGATGGAGGCCACGTCGCTTTTCGCGTCGCTTTGCTCGATATGTGCCAGGGAGCGGATGGCGATGGTCGAGGCCGTGTCACCGCCTGCGTGCCCGCCCATGCCGTCGCAAATGGCGATGAGGCGCTCGCCGGCGAACGACGAATCCTGGTTGTTGCTACGTACCGTTCCCACGTCGGAAACCGTTGTGGAATAAAGGAAAAGCTGATGGTTGTTGGATTTGTCAGCGTGGCTGTCGGAGGTGCGTGCCACTTGAGGCATCTTGCCGGTGTTGCCCTCCGGGTTGATGGCGATGCGTTGCGTGTTTGGCGTGCTCTCGTCGCCACTGCTGCTTTCACCCTGAGCGGCGTGAGCGTTATTCCCATGGGTTCCGGTTACGGGAATTGAAGGTGGCATCGTGGAATCGGAATGATCCTTATTGGCCGAAAGATGCTGTGATGAAGAACGTTGTATGGAGGAGTTCTCTTCGGAGGTGTGCTGCGCTGAAGAATTTGAAAGATTTGAGGTATCTGGCATATGGCGGTCACCTCAATTCGAACGTCGTGGCGCCGATACGCACGGGAACACGCGCAGGCAGGACCACGGGCGAGGTGATGCGGCGGTGATTGACGATGGTGCCGTTGGTGCTGCCAAGGTCTTCGATGGCCCATGAGCCGGAAGCGGGGTCGGCGTAAACGCGGGCGTGCTGGGAGGAAACGAATTCGTCGTCAAGCACCACGGTGTTGGAGCTGGAGCGGCCGAGGGTGATCGTGCCGTTGCTCAACGGAACGGACGAACCGGCAAGCGGGCCGTCGATAATGGTCAGAAGCGTTGGTTTTGCGTTGGCGTTGATGCCAGCCCCGCCGGCGCTGCCCATCTGCATACCGGGGTTTCCGCGGCGCGACACAGCCACGGGAGCGGCGTTTGCCATGGCCGGCATCGGGTTGGATTCGGCTGCCTTGCGCGCGCGGCGGGCACTTTTGCGGTGCGACCACGATTTGTGCGGGCTCAGCGTATCGACGTCGCGTTTGAGCGAGCGGACGGCAAGCCATACGAAAACCCAAAGCAGGGCGAGGAAGCCATACTTGAGAATCGCAAAGGTTAGTTCGGTGATCATAAAGGATGTACCTGGCGTCTGGCCGTTAGTCCTGATCCTGCTGTGAAGCCCAATAGAGGATGCGGGTATGGCCGATGGTGATGGTGTTGCCGTCGAGCAGGGTCGCGGCCGGCACTTGGTGCCCTTCCACGTAGGTTCCGTTGGTGGAGCCCAAATCGCGGGCGATGGTGCCGTTCGGGGTGATGTCGATTTCGAGGTGATTTCGTGAGATGCCCGGATCGTCGATGACGATGTCGCAGCCCGAGCCACGGCCGACGATGGTCTTTTCTTTGGTCAGCAGGTATTGGTTGCCGTTGATCTCGAGCATCGGGCTGTCTTGCGACTGGTTCTCGGTGGTCACGGGAACGGCGTTGCCCTGCACGGATTCGCTGGTGAGCTTGAAGTTGCCCTTGCTCAGGTCGAGATCTTCTTCGAAAATCACGACGACGGGGCCGACGAAAGCATAGTGCTGGCTTTTGGCGTACTGGGTGAGGTTGTCCGCAAGCTCGTTGGCCAGTGTTTCGCTGCCCCACTGCTCGATGCGGTCGAAATCAGGCGTGCTCAGCTTGAAGCGGTATTCGTTCGGGGCGACGGTGCGGTCACGCCCGACCGGCATGGCCTCGTTGTCGATCTCGCGTTCGAGAGCGCTGGAGAGGTCAACCGGTTGAAGGTCTTTCGAGCCGAATTTCGAGAAGACACCGTTCACGGCTCCCTCAACGCTTTTCTCAAAACGATCAAAAACGCTCATCGTAGCCCCTTTCTTATCAGTCACCATCTTACGCGACGCCGCAAACGAGTTGCGATTTTCCCCCTAATCCGTGCAATTTCTTCATTGTGGGGGTCTAAAGACAGAAAGACTGGCGTCATCTCGGCTTGCTCAATGTTCATCCCTTGATTTTGTAAGCGGTTTTCGGTCCGGCTCCGATGCGCTCGAGTGTCCCTTCTTCGACCAGGCGCTTTAGCAGTTTTGATGCTCCTGGCTGTGAGAGGCCGGTAAGTTCTTCTGCCCTACTGCGGTTTATAATGCCATGAGACTTTGTGTATTCGATAATCAGAGTTCGGCGCTTTTCGGTTTGATTCCTATGGTCCTTCTTATTGGTTGTGTTTTGGGGTTGAGATGCCAGAGACGGGAAGATCGGTTGCTTGTTATCCGAGGTTTTGGAATTCGAATCCTTCATCGGCAAATCATCGATGGCGGGTATGTTCGGCTTGTTTCCATTCATGATTGGCAATATCAACTTGAACACATGGTCGGTAAGGACGAAATCGGGTTGGTCAGGCTGGCCGAGATACGCCGTGAGAATTTTTTTGATGCCGGTTCCGTAAGCCTCAACGAGATGAAGCCGATAAAAAATGGCTGCCAATTTGGGATTGATTTGAGCTGACGTGCCTTTCATGATGTCCGCTTTTGTAATGCCTTCTGGCAATGGTCCTAAATCAAGGAATTCTATCCGGTCGTCAAAAATGCTGATGGTTGCAGGGGATGTGCGATAGCTGTAATCACGATGGATAATCAGGTTGAGCAGAGCTTCGCGAAGCGCCGAAGGCTGATAGTCATAGTGTTCGACCCGGTAGCCGTCGGCTCCGGTATAGGAAGAAACGGTATTGTACTGACGCAGAAACCGTGAGGCCTGTTCAAACTGAGAGAATAGGGAGCCGCTACAATCCAGGCGGTTTTCGAAGGTCATTTTGGCGGTGCCGTTGAATTTGGCTACATAGGTTTGGGCATCGCACTGGTCGGAAAGTAAATATGCAAGATTGGTGAACTCATCGGAAGTATTGACCAGGCCGAGGGTTTTATACGCGCTGCGGTCAAAATCTACTTCGTGCTCCTTGAAAACATTTTTTGTTGCTATGAACGTCAGTTCCTGATTGACGGAAATCTCATTTTCGAAAGAATATCCTGAAGTGATTTTGATCATGTCCAGGATGGCCGTTTCGGAAGCGGGAATGGAGGCCGAGCCTGACCGGATATATATACCGCCGGGGCTGATTCCTTTATCTGGGAGATAATAAGGGCGGTTGGTGCCGCGCTGCACATGGACGGCTATGACCGGTAGATTTTCGTATTCCTCTTCTTCGATGGAAACGCAACTCATGATGTCGGGCCGGATACCATCCGACGCTGCTTGAGAGGCCTGACGCATGGCTTCATCAGGATTTGGGACGCCGACGACCGAGCCGTCGTCATCGATGCCGAGATAGATGGTGCCTCCGTCGGTGTTGGCGAATGCAGAAAGGGCGTGCCTGGCGCTGTTGCTCCATTGTCGTTTGAATTCGACGTGCGTACCTTCTTTTAAATTCAAGGCCATCACAATCTCCATCTTTTGGAAGCTATCTTATATCTTATACTTTTATCTTATCAAAGTATAAGATAAAAGATGATAAGATACGATATCTTGATAAGATAAATCGGCAATTTACTAGAAATGTATAGCTTATTTTCTTTGGGATTGCAGCGTTTTCGGTTTATCTTATATCTTATACTTTTATTGTGTCGGCTATCTTATCAAATGATGCGATAGACGATAAGATAGGTTAACGGGTTACGATGACGATTTGTTTGCCGTCGCTGCTGAGACTCATTCCTGGAGGACTTATTCCTGCAGATAGTAGACGGAGTTGTCGGTGGGAGCCGGGTTCATGTGGTAGATCATCGGATAGAGGTATGGCCGGGATGTCGAAGCCGGTTTGCTGCCGGCGAGGGCGGACTGGGTGTTGTATATATCCCAACCGGGGCCATGCATGTCGTCTTGCCCGGAATACCAGGAAGAGGTGTCGGTGTTCTTGAAGACGTAAATCATGTCGGTTGGCCAAATGATATCGCTCAAGGGGGTATGGTCTTTGCAGGCTGCGCCGGTTGCCGTCACGCAGGAATACTCACTATCGGAACCGAGCAGATTCAGGTACTGCGAAGCGGGGTCGGCGTTATGGGCAGTGCTTGACCACATCTCACCATTCGTTCCGAGATGCAATTGGCTTGATGAATGTGTTTTGCCTCCAGTCAGCAGACCTGTTTTGCTGAGGTCCAGGCACTCGTTTCCAATGGTGCAGTACTTGCCCGCTATCAGCGAGAAATCGCCCTTGGCTGCCGCTGCTGTGATCTGGTCCGGGGTCGCGTTTTTGGCGGTGGGCTTCGGGTCGGGCTTGCTGCCGTCCTTCGAAATCGTGAACTCGGGCAGCGAACTCCAGTCGAGCTGCGGGTCTTCGACTAAGTAGTAGGCGGTTTCGTCGCTGGGCGCGGGTTTGGTCGGAACGGGTTTGTTGCCTTTGCTGTTGCCATCGTCGTTCTCCGGGATGAACGGATTGAGGGTGTTCAGATTCGGCACGTCGACCTTGGTGGTCTTGTAAAGGCTCTTGTCGCGGCGGATGAAGAACGGACGCGAGGTGTCGACGGCTTTCTGTTTCTTGGCTTTGGCAACGTAGGCTTTGTCGAAGTAACCCGAATCGACCACGCCTTTGACGTCCGAACCGACAGGGAAGTAGACGTAGTGAGTACGCATTTCATAGGATGCGCCGGACAGCTTCGGGTTCTGATCGGAGTAATTTCGCTCGGTCAGTTTCCCGTTGACGCAAACGTCTATAGGGTCCCAGCGGCCGATTGAACCGGTGCCGCAGGTTATCTGGTTGAGGCTTGAGTCCATCAGTTCGAAGGCGCCATAGTTTTGATAATACAGTTCGTTACGTGAGCCGTAGTCGTTTTTGTGCGCTCGCGACGCACAGCCGGGATCGCCTCCAGAGTGGCAGAAGAGCAGTTCGTGGCCGAGTCCGGTGACGTCGTTGGAACCGTTGCCCGAGTCCTCGGAGCTTTTCACCTGGCTTGTGGTGGCGAACCAAGGGAGGTCGTTTTCGGAGCTGGAGCTGGAGGAAGGCGGATTGACTTTCTCGTCCAGATTGATGCATTGACCGGACTTGGTACAATACGTTCCTCCTACAGGGGCGGCCGGCGCGTAGACGGAATAATTGTCTTTATCGCCTTGCACCGCCTTGTCCATCCCGCTGGCGTCGATGCCGTAGAAGAGGATGAGGTCGCCTCCGGCAACCTGACTGCCGGGCTTGGGCTGGGAATCCACGATTTTACCGAGCATTTTCTTGGAGGAGAAACGCGGTGCCATCCAGACTCGGAAGCCTTTCTTTGTGTACTGTTGTTGCGCGGAGTCCTTGTCTTGGCCCACGACGTCGTAATTGATGCCCTCGCCTGACGTCGCGACGCCGACGTTGATGCCGGTTTTGCTGTCGCTGACCGCTTGCCCGTCACCGGGGTAGGAGGCGATGACCGTGCCTTCTTTGGTCTTGTCGGTGTTGGTTATCACCTTGTAATAATGTACTGGAACGCCCATGGATTTGAGGCTGTCGGTGACATTTTGCACGGGTTGTCCGCCGGTGCCTTTGGGCACGCCGGGGCCGTTCGAGGCGAGAATCGTGATGGGCTGGCTGTGGGTGCTGTAACGCTTGTGCGGATCGATGCCGCGGTATTTGAGGAAGCTGCCTTTGGGCTTTGCCGAGAAGGTCTGCCTGGTCACGGTTTTGAAGCCACGTTTGTGCAGTGACGCTTCGACGTCGGCGGCGCTGAATTCGTCTGTTTTATCGGATTTGACTACCCCGAGGTCGGTCGGGTTCGGCACGGTTTTGCCGCCCCATACCTGGGCGTTGTAAGTGCCGAAGCCGACTATTGCGGCCACGAGCGCGACAACGACGATGGCTGCGATGACGATGATCAGGGTCTTCTTCGTGCGGGTTTGTGCTGCCGTTGGTGCGGTTGCCTTTGCTGCAGCAGCGGGGCTTGATGGAGTGAAAGTCCGGGACGTTCCGGCTGGGATGCCGCTTTGTGACGAACTGTTTGCTACCGGGTGGTCGGGCATCGGTACCTGAACATTGGCGCCTTGAGATGGTTGCGGCACTGATGGCATGGATCCAGGAGCGGGTACGTTGTTCGCAGGCGTACCGTAATTTCGGCTGCTGGCAGTGCCGGCTTTTCCGTTATCGCTATTGCCGGTTTCGGTATCGGTGTTGCCGGTGTTGCCATGATCGGTGTGATTGCCGTTGCCGATGTTACCGTTGCCGACAGTATTTCCGGTGCCGGTGCTGCCTAGAGTATCTGTAGGCACTGGAGCCCCGCAGTTCGTGCAAAATTGCGCGTTGTCATCGAGTCGTTTACCGCAGTTGGTGCAGAATCTCATGCTCACTCCATATGTGATTTGATCTATTTGTATGATACGACCAAATTGTCTTGCGAAACTCGAGAAAGACCAGTCTCGCGAGATTTTGCGTCGACTGTGCTGCCGATACCGCTGCCGGTAGATTATCAGAATATGTCAATTCTCGAAAACGTAAGGAGCGGAACCGGCGAACCGTTAGCCTTGGAAGTAATACACAGTGTCTTCGTATGGCACAACTGTCATGTGCCAGCCGACCGGATAGATGTATGCTCTGTCGGTCGGAGCTGGTTTCCTGCCACTCTCTACGCTGTCATACATAAATCCCTGGATGGGTGGCGTAGTTCCAGGTGCGTACCAGCTTGAAGTGTCCCCGCCTTTGAAGACGTAGACGATATGCGCCGGCCAGCGATCTATCTCGGGGGTTGTCTCCGCGCCGTTCTTGCAGGCCAGTCCTGTCGTGCCATTCTTGCAGAGGTAGTCATTGTCGGAACCTCGGAATTCCAGGAACGGCGAACCGGGCTTGACGTTCCTGGCGTCGGTCGTCTCCTGGGAGGTGGTGGAAAGGGTGAGCTGGGTCGAATCGATTCCCAGCATGTCTTCTCTGCTTCCTCCTGTCAGTTGGCCTGTTTTGCTCAGTTGGAGGCAGTGGCCGCCGTTGGTGCAGTATTTGCCGGCGATCAACGAATCATCGCCCTTTTGAACGGCTGCCGTGATCTGATCGGGGGTCGCGTTTTGCGCGGTGACCTGGGGCTGTGCGTTTGCTTTTGGCGAATTCCCTGCGTCAGGCTTGTCGATTTTGCTGCCATTGCCGCCGCCGAAGACATACTCCGGTAACGAACCCCAGTCAAGCTGCGGGTCTTCGACCAGGTAATAGGCCGTTTCGTCGCTGGGCGCGGGCTTGACGGGCAGAAGCTTAGTGTCATCCATTGTGCCGAATGTAGGCAGGAACGGATTGGGGGTTGTCATTGTCGAAGTGACATCCAAGCTGGTTTTGTCGTAAAGCGACTTGTCGCGTCGGATGAAGAACGGACGCGAAGTATCGATTTTCTTCTGTTTTTCGGCTTTGGTGACGGCGTCTTTGTCGAAGTAATTGGAGTTGACCACCTTCGAGACGTCTGATCCGACGGGGAAGTAGACGTAAAGCGGACCCATGTCGTAATGGGCCCCGGACATGTGTTCCGTGGCATAGGGTATGAATTCACTGGGCTGCTTGCCGTTGACGCATCCACTTCCGGCGTCGCCCTCAATAAATGTATTACCGCAAGTAAACCCGGTAGACGCGTCGTAGGGTGCCAATTCAAAGGCTCCGGACCCCTTTTCGTAAAGGGGTTTCGTGCCGGTTTCCATGGAACTTGAGCAATAGGCTTGTTGTATTGCACCGCAGAAAAGAAGATTCTTCTCGAAAGTGTTGGTTTTTGATGTGCTGACATCTTCCGAGCTGTAAACCGACGGTTTGTCGCCCATTTTGGGATCGTGAATGAAATCGATGCATTTTCCTGAATTGGTGCAATAGTGGCCATCGACCGGGGCCGCATCGCCTACGACGGTGGTCCCGTCAAAATCGATGCCATTGTCTTCCGGATTGACGTTTTCCTGACTTACCGCGTCCTTGAAACCGCTGGCGTCGATGCCGTAGTAGAGGGTGAGGTCGCCGCCGTCGGCCTCGGTGCCGGGCTTCGGGTTGGAGTCCACGATTTTGCCGACCCGTGCCTTCGATGAGAAGCGGGGCTTCAAAGTGACTTTGAAGCCGGCGCTCGCGTACTGTTGCTTGGCTTGGTCTTTGTCTTGCCCAACGATGTCGTAACCCACGCCCTTGGCCTGTTTGGCGACGCCGATGTTGATGCCGGTTTTGGTGTCGCTTACCGCTTGCCCGTCGGTGGGGTAGGAGGCGACGACGGTGTCGGCAGGGGTCTTTTGATCGGTGACTACTACTTCGTGATAATGCACGGGCACGTTCATATCGGCCAGGGTTTTGACGACTTTCTTCACCGACTGGCCTTTGGTTCCTTTGGGTACGCCCGGGCCGTTCGAGGAGATGATGGTGATGCGGTCCTTGCCGGTACTGTAGCGCTTGTTGGGGTCGATGCTGCGGTATTTGAGGAAGGTGCCTTTGGGCTTGCCGGAGAATGTCGGTGTGTTCACCGTCTTGAAGCCGCGTTTGTGCAGCGACGCCTCGACGTCGGCGGCGGTGAATTCGTGGGTTTTGCTTGACTTGGCGATGCCCAGATTTGCCGGGGACGGTACGGTTTTGCCGCCCCAGAGTTGGGCTTTATAAGTGCCGAAACCAGCGCCCGCCGCTACGAGCGCAACAACCACGATCGTCGCAATGATAATGATAAGGCGCTTTTTGCTGTTTGCTTTTGCTGCCGTTGTCACCGTTGCCACTGCGGCTGTAGCTTTAGGGCCGGTTGGTGTGTCCATTGGGTTTGTGCCTGCTGCTGGGGCTCTTTGCGGAAGCGGCACCGACGGCATCGGGATTTGTGGTTCTTGATTGCCTTCGGGCTGGTTATCGTTGCTTGATGCCGCCGCTGTTACGTTAGTGTTGTCACTTGTTGTCTGCGAGGTATTGCCGGCTTGCGAAGACTTTTCGGTTTGTTGTGCTACATTGCCAACGTCCTCTGGATGTACAGGTGCCCCGCATTGTGTGCAGAATTTTTCATTGTCTTCGAGCCGATGCCCGCATTTGTTGCAAAACTTCATCGTTTCCCTTTTTCTCGGCTTCTCTTGCCACTGCTCTTATATATATGGTACGACAGCCCGTCCCAAATCGTCGCATGCCTCTTAGCCGCTCACACTAACCCATGGTTACCAAAAGATACTGTACCAATTGCAGGCGGTTACTTTTGGTAACCATGGGTTAGTGTGAGCCTCGTTCTTTATACTGGAAACATGACTTTGGATGAGGCTGAAAATAGCGACGGTTTGAGTTCGCAGAAAAACGCGATTGCCGAGTTTTCGGGGCGGAAGGCGCGGACGCTACGATTTACGGGTGGGGCGCCGCGAGGGGCATCGGTGATTGGCGACGGGTCGCGGGCGCTGTTTCTGCGCTCGGACGGGCCGGAAGATCTGGTCACGTCGCTGTGGATGAGTGTTATCGGTTCGGACCAAGTTGGCAAAGAGGAAGCCGGGAACGGACTGAATTTTCGGGAGAACGAGGGCGAAGAGTGCGCTGGGAACGGATTGAACGCTCAGAAGAACGAGGGTGGTGATTCGCATCGCGAGGTGCTGCTGGCCGATCCGCGCGAACTGCTGGCCGATGCCGACAACGAGGACGTGCCGGCGGAGGAGAAGGCGCGGCGCGAGCGTGCCCGCGAAGGCGGACAGGGCATCGTTTCGTATTCCGTGGATTCTGAGGGGCGGCGCGTGGTCTTTACGATTAACGGCCAGCTGTTCGTCAGCGAGATTGACGAGGACGGCGACGGCGCTCGCACGCGGCAGGTTGCGATTGGCGACATCGATGATGTTGTGGAGTCTGGAAGTAATAAAGGTGCAGCTTCTGATTCGAAGGTTTCGTCGCCCAGCAGCAAGTGGCTGCCGGTGCTGAACCCGCGGATTTCGCCGGATGGACGGCATATCGTTTACACGACGGGCACACGGCTCGTGATGGTGGATATCGCCGATTGGGATGAGACCGGGTTCGATGAAGCGACTCTAAAGCAAGACGGTTATGAAGATAGCTTTGCCGCGAAAAATGATGCCGACAATAGTGTTGCGGCAACGGCTGATGGGCGTTCGGCAAACGGGCAAATTGGCGGCGGTTCCGGGATTCGGCGTTCGCATAATCATGCCCATTTGCATACCTGCGCGGCCGAGGCGCAAGAAGCGTACAAAGCGGGGAATGTCAATGGTGCCAATGCTTCCGGCGACAGGTTCAGCACTGTGTGGAGCGTTGGAAACGACCCGAGCGGAACGCTGAAAATCGGCTTGGCCGAATTTGTGGCCGGCGAGGAAATGGATCGTTATGACGGCTTCTGGTGGGCTCCTGATTCGCGAGGCCTACTGTTCGAAATGTATGACAGTTCGTCTGAGCCAATGTGGTATATCAGTGATCCGGCCCATCCTGACAAACCTGCAGCCGGCCGGCGTTACGCGCGTGCGCTCACTGAGAACGCCGTCGTGCGGCTGATGTTGGCGCATCTTGAGTTCGGGGAACCGAATGATATTGCGGATAATGGTATTGCTAACGGCGATGACGGTTATAACGATGACTGGAGCGATGGCGGGAATTGTGGGAAGGGCTATGGCAACGAAGGTGCCAATGCCGGTGAACAAGGCAAAAGCAGAGACAAAACTGGCATAGTGCGTTACATCGGTTGCGATGTGCAGAATGTTTCGTGGGACCGCGAGGGCTACGAATACGTGGCGTCGGTGAGCTGGAAGGCTGGTCATGAGCCGCTCGTACTGGTTCAGAACCGTCGGCAGACGCGCGACCAGGTGCTGGAAGTCCAGTCAGACGGGCGCACCCGAGTCCTTGGAGAGCACGCGAACGACCAGTGGATTGACCTCGTGCTCGGCACCCCGGCTTTCACGCCCGATGGCCGCCTGGTCTGTGCTTTGAACGATATGGATACCGATACCAACCGGCTCACCGTAGACGGGAAACCGTTCACGCCGATCGACTGGCAGGTGCGCACGGTGCTTGACGTCAGCGACGAGAACGTGCTTGCGGTGGTTCAGCGCACGCCGCATGAGGTTGCGGGTTCGGCTGATGGAGGTGCGTTCGGTTCGTCGGACGGCGCCAAGGCGGCAAAGCCGGAAGCTGCTATCGACGCTGTCGAATCGGCGACCGCAATCGCGCCCGAATCGGCACTCGTATCCAACAACGTGGATTCCGACATCGGCCGTGGAGCTATGGAGATCGCTTCGGAACGCGGCTCGCTTCCCGCTGTTCCTGCCGCTTGGCAGGGCGACGAGGCGCTGCACGATGCCCGTAGCTACGATGTGGTCACCATTGATTTCAACGGGAATATCACGCCGGTAACCGCGCGTCCGGGTGTTTGGAGCGCAAGCCGCGCAGGGAATGGCATCGTGGTATCCGGTCATGATATGGTTCATCCCGGTTCGGTGATGGTGCATGGGTTTGTTGCTGGTCATGGTCCAGTGGCAGGTTCCATATCTGTTGGCGGTAATGCCGATATCAATTGCGGTAACAAAAATAGCGACGGCCAATCTGCGAACGTGGGCAGTCGAATCGATGAAAACAGTATTGTCGATTCTGATAATTCCAAAGGTAAACGTACTGACAATGTACTGACAAACGACTCTGGTTATGCTGCCGAAGCCGCTATCTCCAGCCATGCTGAAACTCCCGGTTTCACGCCGAACACAGAGTTTGTGCGTTTGGGGGAGCACCATATGTTTACCGCGATTACACGCCCCAGCGCTTCCAGCAGGTTCGCTGGCGCGGCCAAGCTGCCGGTGCTGTTGAAACCTTACGGCGGCCCCGGTTTCCAGCAGGTCACGTTCTCGCAGGCCGGTTACGCCGAATCGCAGTGGTGGGCGGATCAGGGCTTCATCGTGGTCACCGCCGACGGGCGCGGCACCACCGGTCGCGGCCCGAAGTGGGACCGTGAGATTTTCGAGAACATGAAGGATGTTACTCTGGCCGACCAGGTCGAAGCGGTGAAAGCGTTGCCACAGGTCGCGCCAGATGCTGACCTCGATCACGTTGCGATGATCGGCTGGTCGTATGGTGGATTTCTTTCGGCGCTCGCGGTGCTCGATGCCCCCGACGTCATCCACGCGGCCTGCGCTGGAGCCCCGCCGACGGAATGGACGCTCTACGATACGCATTACACCGAGCGCTACCTCGGCCTCGACCCGGCGGTCTACGAGCGCAACTCCATCGTCACCGACGCTCCGAAGCTCACGCGTCCGCTTATGCTGATTCATGGTTTCGCCGACGACAACGTAACGATTGCCAACTCGTTGCGGCTCTCGCAAGCCCTGATGGAAGCCGGACGTCCCCACACCTACCTGCCGCTCACCGGCATCACCCACATGACCAACGACCCGAAAGTCGCCGAAAACCTGCTCACCCTCCAGCGCGACTTCCTCTACGAAGCGCTGGGAGTGAAGAAATAGACAGGAGTCCGGTTGCGTGTTTTAAAGGTACATAGAAAATAAATACCGGCCACATTCAGTATATAAAATGTGACCGGTACTGTGTTTTAATCAAAAGCGTTTAGTTTTTGGCGTTCGCCCGTTTATTGAAGTATTCATGCTCCTGTCTCATGACCTTTCGAATTTCTTCCTGATCTCTGCTGATTGAAGCGACAAGTTTTCTTACTTCAGGAGGTTGTTGCCGCATATCTACGCCATTGAGGATATCTGGACTAGTCATAAGTTTATTCCTTTGCTCGGTTTGATTAATATTACTATAAGCATTTGTAGGTTTTGTTTCCTCGCTCAATATCAATCTCTACGGCTAGACCAAGAATATGTGCGATGGCTTCGATAACGCGGCAGTCATTTTTTGAAAAATCGCCGGAATTATTTGTATCTATAGCCAGCATTCCATAAATTTGTTTGTTGCACATGATTGCCGAAGAAATGTATGTTGTATAACCGTTTGCTGTCCCTTTGAATTCCTTATCTTCGTGAACGTTGAGTGAAAAGCGAGAGATTCCGTTTTGATCAGTACCAGTGTTTTCTTTCAGGCTACGGAGCCAATTCAAGACCGCTGATCCTCTGCCATCTTTATCCTCTCTGAATGGGCCGGGTCTGGATTCGCTTCTGCCAAATGTCGCGAAAGGTTCAAGATATGGGCTTTGTCGTTTTGGATGGCGGATTCGATAAATTGTCACTCTGGGGGATTGTGTCGATTTATGTAATGCACCCCATAAGGATACGGCGCAATATTGGCAAAATTGATGCATCGAAAAATGATTTTCTTTTTGCGCCACGAGATCCTGCGCAATCTGTTTGACAACATTGGTAATGCAGTTAGTGATGATCGAATATAGAAGGACGGGTCGATCTTCCATATTTTCTCTTGTTTCGTCTAATTTGTCGTTAAGAAGGGATAACACCCATAATGCGAGGGCGGAAAGGATAGATAGAAAGGCAACGGCTACTGCTAATGCTCTTTGCCGGATAATGGGAAATGATAGGAAACCGATTGATCCGAGAGATACAGAAAAGATTCCTATCAAAAGCGTAGCTCCTGAAATGGAGTTTTTTACGTGCTTTTGCAGTTTGGTGATATGTGCTATCCCCTTTTTGGCTTGCGTTTCGACATAGTGGTCCATTAGACTGATGGCGTATTGGATGGGGTGAATCACGATCTCACCTCGGCTTTTTCATTGTCGTCTTCGTCATCGAATGGCCAGCACGAGTGGTATTCATGAATTCCGTCGTTGACGACTACTTGTGCCTCGAAATAATTTTCCAGATCGGGATACTCTACTTTCTTAAAAACAGCGTGGATTGTATTGCCTGTGCCGCCATGGGCTTTTGAAACTTTTGCTGCGAGGCCTTTGGCAATTAAATCTGCGACTGTCGTTTCTTCATCCATAGTGGCAGTCCAATAGGTCAGTATTTCCTGTTCGTCGAAAATAGCCACGAGTCCTGAGTCCGCCGCGAATCTCCCAAGCTCTTTCGCTTCGTCTTCATCTGTGAGGATTTGAATCCAATCTCCGTAGCCGGTGTCCGTGCACATTAGCGAGGGAAAGGCAGGGTTCGAGAGTTTGCCATTCTCGATAAAATCTGCCCATTCGTCTTCGACGATGACGTAGTAAGGATCCGTGATGATGACGTCATGGTCAAAACTGTGCTCTTCGTTGAAAGGTGTTGCGCTCATGTGTTTATTTAAACATCTAATTTGTCGTGAATGCAAAACGGAATGAGAGAAATGTGGATATGTGGATAACTTGATTTTGACAACAACTTTAATATTGGAGCAGTTGCTGCGCGTATCCTTTAAAACGCTACACATGAGAGATGCAGCTTACGCATGTAATCACGTAAGTCATGATTTTAAAAATTGTAAAAGTAACATCATGACTTAACAATGTGAGCATCGTGATTGAGAAAGTCGTCAAATCCTGACTTAGGAGTAATAAAAATCATAACTTAAGAATCGAAGTGAAACCGATGTGAAACGTGCCATTGGGTGCGGATAGACTGGCGGTATGCATATGCCGCTGATTAACGAGAACCATTACGCCGAGGTGATGCGCGATACCGTGCTGCCGGCGCTCGCTAAGTGCCGCGAGGAAGGCTGGATGTCGCCTGCCGGTGTGCCGGACGCTGCTGCCAATGCCGATTCTCAGTCTGCTTCTTCGGCTTCTTCAACTATCGCAAGTGGCACCACCCACGTCGGGATGGGCGACGCGGGAATCGGAATCAGCGGGGCCGGCATCGATACCGGCCCGGACGACGAGGATGAGCAGCACATCATGCACAGCAAGCTGTTTGGCTTCTCGTCGCTGGCAGCGCCGCCGACGCCGGGCAATTTGCATTACGTTTGCTTTGACGCGCACAAATTCGACGCTCTCAATATCGACGGTGCCAGCGCCAAGTTCCGCGGGGCCATCGTCTTCTCGTTCGGTTTCACGGAATTCGCCGCCAAGCACGCCGAAATGACGTGGTATTTCCTGCTTGCGGGCTATTCCGTCTGCATTCTCGAGCATCGCGGCCACGGCTATTCGGTGCGCGACGTCTCGAACCCATCGCTGGTCTGGATCGACGATTGGCGGCGCTATGTCGCGGATCTGGCCAAGTTCTCGCAGACCGTCGGGCGGCAGTATGCGGGCGATCAGCCGATGCACCTTTATTCGCATTCAATGGGCGGCGGCATCGCGGCGGCCGCGCTCGAAAGTTTCCCGATGCTCTTTGACCGCGCCGTGCTGTCCTCGCCGATGATCGAGCCCGTCACCGGTATGCCCAATTCCATCGCCGGGCCGGTCACCGCGCTCGCAAGTTCTGTCGGGCTTTCGCGTCGCCGCGCGCCGGGCCAAACCGAGTTCTCGCCGACCATGAAACTCAAGGGCTACGAGGGCGCGGAGCAGGCGCGCGTGCAATGGTATTTCAGCCTGCGCAAGAAGGACGTGCACTACCAGACCAACGCCGCCACGTTCGGCTGGGTCCATCAGGCCCTCAAGATGTCACACGCGATTCTCGAGCGTGAGGCCTGCTCCCGCATCGAGACCCCGATCCTGCTTTTCCAGGCCGGCCGCGATACGTGGGTGCACAACGCCGCGCAGAACCGTTTCGTCGAGCGCGTCCGCGTGGAAAGCGGCGACGTGGTGTTGGAGCGCGTCGAGCCCGCCGTCCACGAGATCTTCAGCATGCCCAACGTTATCCTCGGCCCTTACGTCGACCGCATCATCGACTTCTATGGCGAATCGGTCGAAGACATGGTCGCCGAGGAGGAATAGCAGGATAGCGGCAGCTTCATTTGATTCGTTGCGAAACGCAATAAAAGGAATGCCGCGAGCATCGCATCGCTGATTCGACGCAAGTTTCGGTCTGTTACTGTCCTGTCTGAAATATGGCCGTAGCATTTCTAGGAATCCTCGGTTGTAAAGTTGAAAGATACGGAAGCAACGACATATAACGTGCAGCGATAGGGCGCAAAGCCGCTATATATCGGATAAATAAAGGAGAAGAAATGAAGTACGATTTCACGTCGATTATGGATCGGCACGGCAAGGATGCCATTGCAGTTGATGGGCTGGGACTCCAACCCGGTTTCACGCCCGATCCGCCGAAAGATGGGTTCGACGTCATCCCGATGTGGATCGCGGACATGAATTTCGCCACCGTTCCAACGATTCAAGACGCGATTATCGAGCGTGCCAAGCACCCTGCGTTTGGCTATTTCAATCCTACCGATGAGTATTATAATTCGATTATCGACTGGCAGAAGACGCGCAACGGCGTCACCGATCTGAAGCCGGAGGATATCGGCTACGAGAACGGCGTTTTGGGCGGGGTTATCTCTACTGTCACTTCGTTCGCGGCGCCCGGTGACGCGGTTTTGCTTCATAGCCCGACCTACGTCGGCTTCACCAACGCCATCGAATCCAACGGCTATCACATCGTCCACTCGCCGCTCAAGCGCGACGAAAACGGCGTGTGGCGCATGGACTTCGACGATATGGACAAGAAACTCAAGGAAAACAACATCCACGTCGCCGTCTTCTGCAGCCCCCACAATCCCTGCGGCCGCGTTTGGGAGCGCTGGGAGATCGAGAAGGCGATGGAGGTCTATCGCGAAAACGATTGCGTAGTCATTTCCGATGAAATCTGGTCCGATATCATCCTTGGCGACCACAAGCACATCCCGACCCAGTCGGTGAGCGAGGATGCGCGCAACCGCGTCGCCGCGATGTACGCACCGAGCAAGACCTTCAACCTGGCCGGACTCGTGGGTTCGTACCATATCATTTACAACAAGTACCTGCGCGACCGCGTCACGTCGAAGGGCGCAAAGCCTGAGTACAACGCCATGAACGTGCTGTCGATGCACGCGTTGATCGGCGCCTACAAGCCCGAGGGCCACGAGTGGATCGACGAACTGCGGCAGGTGCTCACCGGCAACGTCGATTACGTCTGCGACTACTTCGCCGAGCACTTCCCGGAGGTCACGTTCGGCCATCCGCAAGGCACCTACATGCTCTTCCTTGATTGCAGCGCTTGGTGCGACGCGCACAACGTCACGCTTGACGAGCTGCTGAAGCGGGCGTGGAACGTCGGCGTCGCCGTGCAGGACGGCCGCCAGTTCAAGGCTCCGTGCGCGATCCGCATGAACGTCGCCCTCCCGCTTTCCCGTGTCAAGGAAGCGATGGAGCGTCTGTCGAAGTACGTTTTCGTGGACTGATTTCTGCGCAAGGCTACTGATCATCTGTTCGTTTGGATATTAGAAAACCGCTACCAGGTATATGCTTGGTAGCGGTTTTTATATTGAAACGTACGAGTTGTTATCTCGGTTTCTTCGGTTTGCTTAGCTGTTAAAAGCTTCGAAATCAAGCAAACAAAGGAAGACAGTAGTTTCTTGATTTACTTGCCAGCGGCAGCCTTTTCAGCGGCTTCCTTCTGGTGAATCTTGAAGGCGAGCTCGGCGACATGGACGCCGTTGGTCACGAACTCGTGCACACGGCACGGGCAGTCGTTCTCGCGCCCGACGCGAGCGATGTAACCGTTGATGTAGTCGACCTCGGTCTTGCGGCCGGCGACCATGTCCTGATACATCGACGGATAGTGCAGCGGCATCACGACTTTGCTGGAGTTCTCGACTTCGTGGATGGCCTCGGCGCGGGTCTGAATCGGCTGGATTCCGCCGCGTTCCAGCGCGTCGTAAGCCTCGTTGACCAGCTGCGTGGTCATGTCCATCGCGCCCGGGTAAGAAATGAACTGGCCCATGCGGATCTGATACATCGTGCACAGCGAGTTGACCACGGAATTGAAAATAATCTTCGCCAGGCAGGTGCCTTGCAGGTCGTGCGAAATTATTGGGTTGAAATGTGCCTTTTCGAAGTCATCGACCAGCTCTTGCTCCTCCGGTGTCACTTCGCCGCTCATCGAGCAGATATGCATGCTTCCGCCGCCAAGCTTGCCTTGGAAATCGACTTCGCCGGGTCCGAGGAAGGAACTTCCGAGCATTGCGGTGCCGCCATAGACGCGGTCTTTGGGGAAGTACTTGAGGATCTTTTCGAAGTGGCCCCAGCCGTTCATCGCGCTGAAGACGACCTGGTGGTCTTTGAAAAGTCCGGCGTCGGCGCAACGAGTGAGGTAGTCCTGCAGCTGCATCTGCTTAACCATGATGATCCACATGTCTGGATCGCCGCCCTTGGCCGCGTATTCTTCTGGCGTATAGACGTTGACTTTTTCCAGATGACGGTTTTCGTAATCGCGGGAAACGTAGACGCCGCCCTGCTCTTTGATTGCCTTTAGGTTCGGCTCCCAGATATCGATGTAATCGACGTCGCGGCCTACCAGATTGTGGAACAGCACTCCAAATCTGAAGCCCATAGATCCTGCGCCAATAATCCCGTATTTCATAATCGTTCTTTCCGTCTTGGAATTCAGTTGTCTCTACGCCTTTTGGGTACAAGGATGCGTCGCTCAATCTTGTGGATACAAAAGCGATTCCCCTGATGATTCAGATTTAAGCGAGAAAACTTGGACTACGTGGTAAATGGTCAAATGGCGGACAAAAATCTAACGGTTTTTGAGACAAAAATGGGGCGGTTATGGACAGATGGGGATGCGGTGATATGAAATGTGCGTGCGGAGGGGTCTAAAATGTCGCCGATTATGTGGCTATAGGCGCGTCTTGTGTAATGCGTGATATTTAGATACGGTAAATGCTGCTTCTTACGTAATAAGTACAAAACAAGTATGTAAAAAGTGGCATTTTAATGATTTGGCTGGGGCTTTCAATGTACTGAAAGTCCCAGCCAAAATCTTCAATAGACTAATTACTGACTATCGAAACAGGTTACGCTACTTAGCGGCTGCGGCAGCTTTTTCCTCGGCTTCCTTCTTGTGGACCTGGAAGGCGAGCTCGGCGACGTGGACGCCGTGGGTCAGGAATTCCTGCACGCGGCAGGGGCAGTCGTTTTCGCGGCCGACTTTGGCGATGTAGCCATTGATGTAATCGACTTCGGTCTTGCGGCCTTTCGACATGTCCTGGTACATCGACGGATAGTGCAGCGGGTTGGAGACGCGGCTGACATAATCGATTTCCTCGATGGCCTTGGCGCGCGACTGGATGGGCTGGAAGCCGGAACGTTCGAGCGCGTCGTAGGCCTCGTTGATCAGCTGCGTGGCCATGTCCTTGTAGCCGGGGTACGAAACGAACTGGCCCATCGTGATCTGATACATCGTGCACAGAGAATTGATGACCGAGTTGAAAATGACCTTGGCCATGCAGGTGCCGCGGAAGTTCTGCGTGACCTGCGGGTTGAAGCCGGTTTTGTCAAGGTCGGCGACGAATTCCTTCTCGACCGGCGTGACTTCCTCGGTCATCGCGCAGATGTGCATCGTGCCGGCGCCCGGCTTGCCGATGAAGTCGACGTCGCCCGGGCCGTTGAAGGCGCTCGCGACCATCGCGGTGCCGCCATAAATGCGGTCTTTCGGGAAATAGTTGAGGATTTTTTCGAAGTGGCCCCAGCCATTCATCGCGCTGAAGACGACCTGGTGGTCCTTGAAGAGACCTGCGTCCGCGCAACGGGTGAGGTAGTTCTGCAGGTCCATTTGCTTGACCATGATGATCCACAGGTCGGGATCGCCGCCCTTGGCTGCGTACTCTTCCGGCGAGTAAATGTTGGCCTTGACGAGATGACGGCCTTCGTGGTCGCGGGAGACGTAGACGCCGCCCTGCTCCTTGACCTTCTTGAGATTCGGCTCCCAAATCTCAATGTAGTCCACCGGCTGGTGTGCCAATTCCTGCAGCAGCACGCCATATCTGAATCCCATGGCTCCTGCGCCGATGATGCCGTATCTCATGATGTTTCCCTTCTAGTTTGTCCCTTGTGGGTATCGCGGCGAGTGCCGCAACAATCTTGTGGACAACATCATGCGGCATTGCCGTGTATTCGCAGTATGCGTGACGGCAGTAGGGTTTCTCAGCTTCGTTTCGTAATGTGGACGATTTTTAAGGCGGTTTTGAGACAGATTGATAAATAAATAGATAAAGCAATAATGTCTATTTATATATTTATATAAAGAGTTGTAATAAGAATAGCGCTTTCGTAATTATTCGTCCCGACTGGTCAAGGTGAGGGTTTGCGGTTTTGATATTGGCAAGAACTATACGATATTGAAGATCCTGAAGGTTTTCGGCCTTTAGTTGGGAACGCTCTAAGCAAACGAGTATTGTCCGGTTTCAGAAAAATGCGAGGGCTGCAATTAGCGATATGCCGATATAGTGGGATTTAAGTTCAACGGTATATGTAAGTGAGCAAGCAATAAGGAGAACGGCATGAAGATTACGGTGTATTGCGGTGCGGCAAGTGGGGATGACCCGAAATATGCGGAGGCGGCGAAGAGGCTCGGGGAGTGGATTGCCAAGAGCGGCGACGAGCTGGTCTACGGCGGTGGCGGCGTCGGGCTGATGGGCGTCGTGGCGCAGGCGGTGCTTGACGGCGGCGGCAAGGTGCACGGCATCATGCCGCAGATGCTCATCGACCGCAACGCTGCGGCTGAAGGACTGACGACTATGGAGGTCGTCGACGATATGGACGAGCGCAAGCGCCGGATGATGGAGCTTGGCGACGTGCTTATCGCATTCCCCGGCGGCCCCGGCACGTTGGAGGAGATTGCGGAAGCATTTTCGTGGGCGCGAATCGGCCTCAATAACAAGCCTTGCGTTTTCTTTGATTTCGACGGCTATTGGCAGCCGATGGCCCAGATGTTCGATGCCATGACCGACGCCGGCTTCCTTACCGCCCCGGACCGTGCGAAGCTCCTTTTCGCCGATTCCTACGACGAAATTGTGCGTTGGGCCGCGACTTATCAGCCCCCAAAGATTCGCACCTTCCCCGAACGGAAGTAAATGCCTCGGCCGGGGCGCCTGTTACTGGTGCCGGGGATGGATCGCCGGTAATGGGATGTTATAGAGGTCTTGCCGATTGCCGCCGTTGCCGGTAAAGGCTTTATTGCAGAGTAAGGTTCTTGACCAGTCTCATCGCTGCGACGGGCGGCAACGTCCATCATCGTTCCTGTATTGATTGATTTTAACATTTCATGATAGAATCTGTTCTTATGGGTGAGATACGGAGCATCGAGGACGTGGCACAACAGCATGCCGATGCGCTGGGCCGTGCCGCCGCTGGCGATGGGGCCGGCTGCGGCTTCACTGCCGGCGCCACGAACATCCGGGCCATGGCCCTGGCGGCGGACGCGTGCACGGGCGTCGCCAGTATCGGAGGCATCTTGGCGGGTGCAGCAAGGTCGTTGGCATCGGGAGCCGTCGACACGAATGAGGGATTGAACCAGGCCGATCAGGCGTCGGCTGCAGCGCTCGAAGGTATTCAATGAACAAGAAAGGACCCGCCGACGAGATAGGCCGACAGCTGGAAGCGGACGGCAAGAGACTGGATGATTTGCACCGCGAACGCCGGGCCTGTGATAAAGATTGGGGCGAGATGCAGTCGGTCTGCAATCGCCACCATGATATATGGATGGGTCTGTCCGAGGGGCTGCGCGGCAACCAGGCGTACGTCCGGTTCGGCGCAATCGAGGACGAGTTCCGCGCTTCCGCGGGTGTCCTTATGAATCGCATCGAGCAGGAGACCGACGACCACGACGCGGAAAGCCGCCGTATCCGCACACGTGATGAGGAATTGCAAGACCAACGACGAATTCTTATCGCACGCCGCCACGGCACGACGGAGACAGGGGAGGAGCAACCATGGGCCTGATTGTCGACAAGGGGGCGCTGCACCGGGCTATAGACGATTCCTGCAAGACCATCAACGCCCAGAACCAGCAGCTCCGCCAGATCTCCAGCGCCTGCGACGGTCTCAATGGAGAGAACCAGCTCACGGGCCAGGCGTGGCAGGCAGCCAAGCAACAGGCTGACACCCTCGGCCGGCAAATCAACGACGCCCTCGCCTACAACCAGGCCGTTCTCGACGACCACCGCACGCTCGCCACGCTCCTCGACCAATACATCGACGACGACTTCATCGCTGAAGACGCCGTCACTCAGGCTTTAGGCTGCCTTCACCAGGTCGACCAGGCCATCGAGGCCGTCCGTGATTTGCTCCCGCCCATCACGAGCAACTTGGTCGGTCCCGCAATCAATGACCTGCTCGACCAAGACCGCAGAACCGGCCAATGGCTCCAAGACAAGATTGACCGCCTCCGCCAATTCGACCAGGCCACCAGCACTCTCTACGGTGGCGACAAGGTCGGCGCCGACGGTAACAAAGACTGGATATACCACCATCGCGCGTGGCAGTTTTTGCAGGACGACGACAAGGACAAAAAAGGTGTTCGTACGGACGACCCCCAAAACAGAGACTATGAACTCCCGTTAAATCTTCTAGATGGCCCACAGCCGACTGCCGATGATTTTGATCAAGGTCAGATTGGCGATTGCTGGCTGATTTCCACCCTTAAGGCGATGGCTGACGCCGGATACGACATCAGAAAGGGCATCAAAAAGACCAAGGACGGGAAACACTACATCGTCACTCTCTTTGACAACGGCACGCCTGTGCAGGTCGAGGTCGACTACATCTACTACAACGGTGCCGGCGGCGTCGCCGGGCTGTGGGAGGCGGCCATCAGGAAGCAATTCGGCCGAGGCGCGCTCAACGGCGGCCAGCCCAACTGGGCATGGGAGGCCATCACCGGCAAGAAACCCCTCAAAGTGGACGTCAACGACGGCAGCAAGGACATCAGCACCCAAACGCTCAAATCCAAGGGGTCCAAACCCACGACGGACGAAGGAAAAACAGGGGATAAAAAGGGTACCATATCAGTGGCAGACAGCAAACCTTCATACACCAAGAAAGACGGTCAAACCGGCAGCAAGGATAACGAACTGGTGGTCTCCGCTACTGACGGGACCAAGCTGCCGGGCAACGGCTACAGGGTAGGCATCGAGCCTAAGCACGCCTACGAGGTCGTGGAGACCAAAGGTGACATGATTTGCCTGCGTAACCCCTGGGGCTACAACTACTGGTTCGACAAGGACGGGGATGAGACTTCGGACAACGGTGAACCGTTCTGGATCAGCAGGACCGATTTCGATAAGGCGTTCAATGCGGAGTCGCAGCAATGATGCGCAGCAGAAAAGCGGGTAAGGTCGGTCGCCGGCATTCTCACTGGCTGGGTGCTGCGCTCATGGTGATGCTGCTTGTGCTCGTGGCCATGGCCGGGGCCGTCTGCGTGCTCGAGAAAGGACCCATTATGGATGCCATATCAGGACACCGCATCATCAGGGAGAAAGCCGACAACATCTCTCAGGCGCGGATTGACAAAGGCGTAGTCAGGACGTCGCAGGAGGGAGGGGTGACCCGGGTCGGCGAGCTGACCATAACCCATTATCTGAAACATGAGCATGACGGCTGGCATGCCCATCTAAGACTCGCCGCCAGACCATACACCCCCGTTAGGAAGATGGATCTGAAGGTCGGTCAGACGGGAAGCGACGTGCGGCTCGGCGTGGCGGTGACCCCGCTGGACATGGACGGCGACGAGGGCGCCCAGGACGTCACGCTCCTCATCGAGACCTATCAGGATGGTCCCTCCATCCGGCTGAAGGCCGACAACCCCCCGCAGTCGCGGGGCGGCAAGACCTACGAGTTGCGCATGGGGGAAAGCAGCGCAAAGCTGGACGAGAACTATGTCAGGGTCTCAGTGGGGTACGGCATCAGCAGACAGCAGGACGGTTCCTATCTGGTGCCCATACAACTGGGCAACGGGGTCGACAAGCCCAGGGACCTGTCGATGAGCGTGGGGCAGAGCAGGACGGGCGACCTGCACGGCGTGAAGTACACGGTGACGCTGCTGGCCCTGAACGATGTCGACGGCCGGCAGGGCGCCACACTGATCGCCACCTCCGCGCCCACGCACTGAAGGGCACGACGGCGGGCGCATTGCGCCGGATGCCCTGTGCCAGGACGGGGGTTTGGCTTCCGTTTGTGGTTTGGAGTCATGGGTCGCCGGCTGGATGCTGCAGAATTTCGCTGCTTCCGGGCTACGGGCTTTCTGCTCATCGACGCAGGGTTCTGGAATTCCGCAACCAAAGGGATTGCTGATCGTCGCGGTCTGTGGCACGCAGGCGTTCTTGCGGCCGGATTGATGCCGTCGTGCATATACAAGAAACTCGATGCTGCAACGTTGAAATAATGATTGGCCTGTCTTGATAGTTACTGCAGGTAGCCGCCGGAATAATGTAAGCGGTAGACGGGTAATTGCCCCGCGTATATGGTTTCCTTGCCATTGAAATTTGTTATGTCGCCTGTGAATTGGTTTGTATAGCGGTATTCGCCGGCTTCGAATGATGCTGGTCCGCGATAAGGCGCATCAGGACTTGCTTTTCGTAGGGCTAGCTTCAGGAACCGGTAAATTTCCGTTGCATTATCGTCTTCATTGTCAGCGTTGTGTGCTGTGCCGTTTTGCAGTATTCCTCCCAAATAAACCATTGACCAGATTGCGCGTGATTCGTCCTCTACGATTTCCTGGCCTGCAAAATGCAAACTGCCAAAGTAGATATCGCGGTAATGGAGATTGCCTTTTGTGAATCTAAATTCGTGCGATCCGGAGAATGTAGGCTCAAGCGTAACTGGCTTCTCTGCAGCGTATGTGGCGGCTTTTGCGGCGACCAGGAACGACGGCAACGATGTTAAAGGCATGAAACCAGTTTATCAAGAATGAAACGGTTGGCTGCAGATACAACGTCGTATAAACTCAAAGTCTGATTATCAACGGAGTACTTTTTGTACAGGTTGGCTCCGAATATGACGTCGTATAAACGCAAAAAGTGTTATGTACGCCGTTATATTTTGGGATTTGCGTAAAACTTGAGGTTCCGGAACCGTTGCAATTCAACGTTTCCAGAACCTCGTTTGATGGTGCGAGTAGGGGGAGTTGAACCCCCAGTATGGTATACGTATTTGGTGATTTTCGTTGGAAATAAGCCATTCTGTGATTTAAATAAATCACAAAAATCACGGTGATTTGGATATTTTGTCAAGTTCTTGTCAAGTTCTTGCGTGGGATTGATGTTGTTTCCGAGACTAGATCAGATTGCTAGATTTTCGGTGATTTACTAAGCCGCGATCAACGTAGTCATTGTCTTGTTTTGTTTGCGGGATGTGTACCATTCGACTCGCGTTCATGTTTCGAAAGCAACAATGCTAAACTTATAGTGAGTTAAAGGTGACGCGGAAACTTTTCAAGAATTCTTTTCTATGCATGGGGGTATTCGATGGTTAGTAAAAGCGATAAGCTCAGAAAAGCGGCTAAAGAACAACGAAAAGTCCTGATTGATGGAATCTATGATTACATTGCTGAAAATTCTGAGTTGACTATACGTAATCGCAGGAACCATGAGCATCCTGTCAAGTCGTATAAAGACAATTTGAAATTGGAGTTGGATGTCGGATTTGGCGTGGAGGGCTATTTTTTCGGAGTCTGTGTGACTAATTTCCCTCCAAAAATTGACTTGCGGCTCTTTCGAGATGTGGATAATAAGCAGGTTGGCGAGAAGAAGCTAGTGGATTCGGCGGCAGAAGCGGTCGAGTGGATAAAGAATGTAAAATCTTTGGTTCCTACGGAATGATTTCGTCCTCTCTGTGATGCGGACAGAGAAACTGGTGAAATGTTCAGCGATTATATGCGTCGCAGAGGGCATTAACGCTGATCTTGCATGTCATCGTGGAAGCCGTCCGAGCCTGTAAGTAGCTCGGGCGGCTTTTATCTATTATTGATTGTCTTGACTGGTGACGTTTTCGCGGTGCAGCCGCACGCTGATGATGCAGTTTTCGTCACTGATGATGACGGTGAGGGTGAGGCCGAGCCGGTCGAGGATGGCCAGCGCTCGGTCGGTGTCGCCACGGCTCCAGGCGTGGAGGACGGCTTTCGCGAGTTTTAGAGGTGAAGCGTATTGCCCGTCGAACAGGTCG
Source organism: Bifidobacterium sp. ESL0728 (assembly GCF_029392015.1). NCBI lineage: Bacteria > Bacillati > Actinomycetota > Actinomycetes > Bifidobacteriales > Bifidobacteriaceae > Bifidobacterium > Bifidobacterium sp. ESL0728. The sequence continues at coordinate 2,532,964 of NZ_CP113925.1, read as the reverse complement.
TTGAGCTGTGTGTAGTCGCGGGTGAGGTCGCTGCCCCTGATCGCACCGATGAGCAGGTGTGTGGCGTCCGGTTTCAACGGGTCGAATATGGCGCTGTCGTCGTCGAACGGGTCGGTTTCCGGGCTGTCGGCTGGCGCGACTTTGAGGCGCAATGGCGCGTCCGGATTGTTGATGAGTTCGAGTGCGTTCTCGCGTATGGTTTCCATGACTGATGCAGACATAGCTGCCCCTTTGCTAGAAGGAATTTGGTCATGGGATTGGTCGAACCCGCGTGAGCGGGTTCTTGCGGGAGCAGGAAACTGTGCGATGTGGTGTGCGAATATGGTCATGTTCCCGTATCGGAAACGTGACGTGGGCGTGTCCTATCTTTTTTCGTAAATCAGTTTCAGAATCATTCTTTTCCGCGTCATTCTGCTGTTCTTCTGTTTTCTGTGTGCTTAAAGATTGGTGCTGAAGAATGAAGGTCGTCAGAGTTGACACTGCTTGTGTGATTTTTGTTATCATGGAAAATGCCGGCAACGATTGCAAGACGGTCAATGTCGGGCGATGGGCAGCCCCTGTACACAGGTTGTATATTCTGTGCGAACAGTGATGCACCCATTCGCAAATAAAACAGCCGCCATCCTGGCAGGTGGCGGCTGTAAATAAGTCAATCCGCAGTGTATGGGTACAGATTTAGAGATCAACTCCCACGCACTGTGGGAAAGGATCAACTCTAATGAATAGAGTATCACCAGATCTTCGACGTGTCGAAGATATCCCTCAAAAGCTCACTACTAAGCAGGCCGCAGCGTATTGCGGTTTGACCCCGGGCAATCTTGCGCAGAAACGTTATAAAGGCGTTGGATGTCCTTATCTGGATGAGGGAGGTTCCATTCTTTATTTGGTCTCCGACCTCGATGACTGGCTGGCATCCTGCAAGCGTTATCCCAAAAATGAGCGCGGAGGCAAGCGATGAGCGAACTCTATGGTGAAGACGGCACAATGCTCGACGAACCGGATGAGGGCTCTCTCGAGGCCAACGACGACATGACTTTCCCGGAAGCCAAGCAGCTGGTCGGTGCGAAAATCGGCAAGCTTATCGATGAAGGGAGCGTTAAGACTCCGGCTGAGGCTGGGCGTCAATATGTCAACAGGCTCAAAAACCTCAGAAGGGAGCATAATTATCGTGCACCACGCGATGAAAGATGGCCTTCTCCTAGAGAGCCGGACTCGGTGCCGATGGCACGCTTGGCTTTTAAGTTCCATACCATCAGAAATGTGACTTTCGGCGAATCAGAATCAAGCGGCGGAGGCACGGTTCTCACGTGCTATATCCCGGAACCGGGCAGACATCAGGGTATCCACCTTTCAATGGATGATGCCGACATACGCAAGCTCGCGCTGTCTTTTAATCCCTCCCCGGAGAGACCGAAAACTTGGATCCGTGATTTCAACGATGAGTTGAAGTCCATGGCGCCGGTCGTGCCCATCACGCGGGACAAGCCCTACTGGGTGCCTGTCGCGAATGGTATCTACGACACAGAGAGCCACAAGCTGCTGCCTTTCGATAAGGACTATGTGACCATGTGGAAAGCGGCCACGAAGATGCCGGAGCGTGAGCCGCCGGTGCCGGTCATGCCTGACGGCTGGCCGGCCGACGCTTTGATTCCGAGCTTGCAGCCGACGGACGAGGGTCAGCAGCAGCTCTGGCAGATACTTGCCATGGCGCTCATGTGTTTCAGAAATTGGGGTGTCATGCCCATACTGATTGGTCGGGGCAGCAACGGCAAAAGCGTGTTTCTGAAATTGCTGTCCAATGTCATCGGCGACGAGAACACGGCCAAGGTCAAACTGGAGGATCTGGGAGGAGGGTTCGAAATGAGCCCGATTGTCAGTAAACCTGTGGATATAGACGATGACGTGGATGTCGGTGCGTTTGTCGACAAGGTTGGCCCGTTGAAGACATTGCTCAGGCATGGTGCGATCAACATCAACCGGAAGTACAAGGAGCCACTCTCATACCTTCCCTTCTGCCTCCCTATCTGTGCGTCGAACGGTGACTTCCGGTTTCGCGATCATACGGACAGTATGGACGACAGGATCGTTTATGTGCCGTTTCCGAACCGTTTCCAGAAAACGCCACAGGGTGACCGCATCGACTCGGAGTACATCAAACGGGATGATGTTCGTGAGTGGTTCCTGTACAAGACCCTCACTCAGCCGAAGTTCGATGCGCTCTTGGAGACCAAAGAGGGTTTGGCGATCAAGCAGCAGCAACGGTCGGAGTCCGACGAGGTGGCACGGTTCTGGGACGAGCTGAGGGATGTCCTCATGCGGCGTGATTTCCTGCCGAACTCGTTCCTGTACCAACTGTTCTGCTCGTTCGAACGCGATGCGAACCCCGGCAGCAGGCAGGGCATCGAGAAACAGCCTGTGTTTATGCGCCATTTGCGCCCGTTCATTGAAAAGGATGGGTATATTCAGCCCCGAGACGGTTCGGGGAAGGGTGTGCAACTTTCCCTGGATAAGTGGCTGGCTGGTAGCATCAACCTAGAGAGCGCTGTATCGAACTATGGTGTGGCGCCTTACTTCCTTGAGGATGATGATTCTGCCCGTGTGGCGAAGAAACACCATGGCCGGTCCCGTGGGTTTGTGAAGCAGTCCGTCTGGGAGCAGTTCCAGAAGGACAATCTGACGCCACGTGACCGCTCTGACCGCGCTGAGCTACGGCGTGCTGAGGAACGTGAGGGGCTAAATCAAGCGGGACAGGCCAGGCTTGAGGCGCTCCTGCGCATGTCGGCGGGCGGTGATGCGCCTGCCTTGCGGCCTTCGTCTAAGGCTCCTGCGTCGCAGGTTCCATCAGCTCCGCCGATGATGCCGGCGCAGCCTGGCGGCGTACCGGCCACGCCGGTCATGCCGCCGTCCCGGCCGTAGGTCGGCCCCGCGGAGCGGTCCAGATTAGTGTCATGCAGCGAAAGATGCGTGACACTAATATTACTGGATAAATGGTATTGACAAATGTCAATACTTGTTTTGTTAGTTGATTGATGGTTGCCGGCCCACGCGTTGCCGCGATGGTGCCGGCATCTTTTTCGTCTGTGTGCGCCCATGGCGGGCGGCATCGGGGTGCGACCCTATGTGGACCGTTGCGTCTGAATGCCCCTGCTCGCCGCGCTCCTAGACGTCCGCCAGGGTATTCGGTTTCCCATCGGTCAGGTGGTGAAGCCCCATGTATTCTTCGACGTTCATGCCGATGACCCCGATCCGAATCTCCATTGATGTTCTGCGGGCCTTGACTTTGGGCCCATTGCCTTTATCGGCGGTTCCATTCCTTGTAGACCTGGCTGCGGTGCTGCACGTCCAACGCGAGGATGACCAGCTCGCCGCGTCTGATGTCGAGGATCACGCGCCAGTCGCCGACCCTGTAGCGCCACAGCCCCTTCAGCGGGCCGGAAAGCGCCTTGCATGGCTTGGTGGGATCGTCCAGGGCGGCGAGCCTGTTCAGGTCGCGCAGCACCTGCGTGGCGACCGTTTTGTCGAGTTTCTTCAGCGATTTGAGGAACCTTTTGGTGGTCCTCAGCTCCCAGGGTGTCACGCGTCGATGTCCTTACGGTCCAGCCCGAGGTAGCCCAGCGTCTCGTCGAGTCCGTAGGTCGGCAGCTCGCCGTTGCGTGCGCGCTCTGCCTCGTCGGCGATGGCGTACTCGTATTCGAGCCGGTCGATGTTGTCCTCCACCGATTCGCGCACGTAATAGCTCGCGGGACGGCCCGTCGACGACGAGAGCCTGTCGATGCGCTGCTTGAGGGCCGCGGGAAGCCTCACGCTCAATACGTTCGAAGTCATGTAAACATGTATACACCTTGTGGAGGCTATGTGTCAACCGGCTTCAGCGTTCGGCGTCATGCGATTTGAGCGCTCCGTAGAGCGTGGGGCGGGAGACGTCGAGCCTGCGGGCCGCCTCGGCCTTGGGTATGCCCGCCGCGATCCATGTGCGGGCCTGGTCGACGCTTTCGTCGTCGAGTTTGTGTGCTCGTCTGCGCTTGTAGACGCCGCGTTGTTTGGCCAGGGCGATGCCTTCGGCCTGGCGTTCGCGGATTGTGGCCCGTTCCAGTTCGGCGACAGCGCCGAGCACGGTGAGCATGAACGTCCCCTCCGGGGTGCCGGTGTTGAGCTGTGGCTCGTCGATGAACCGCACGCTCACGCCCTTGCCATCCAGTGTCTTGATGAGGTTCAAGAGATCCGTCGTGCTGCGGGCCAAGCGGTCGGGTGACTTGACCTTGACCACGTCGCCCTCGCGCACGTAGTCGAGCATCTCCTTGAGGCGGGGCCGGTTGGTGTCCTTGCCGCTGATTTTCTCGCTGAACAGCCGGTCGACATTGCCGATGGCTTCGAGCTGCCGGGCCTCGTTCTGGTCGGCGCTGCTCACGCGCACGTAGCCCACGGTCTGGCCCTTGCCGTCGCCCTGTGTGGGCCGTTGTACGTTCGGATGTTCCTGCTGTTGTAAATTCATGGTCGGCCTTCCGACGAAAGTGTAAGAAAAACGGAAACCCCACCCTGTCCTTACGCGGATGGGTGGTATGTGGGCTGTCAGACTGGGGTATACCCCAACCTGACAGCCATTGGAGACAACGGTCAGTACCAGCACTCGTCCTCATCGTCATCGGACGGGTCGGGAATCACGTTACCGTCCTCATCGATGGGGCGACCCTGCTCATCGTGGGTCTGCATGAACTGATACACCGGATCGTTGATATAGACGCCGCTGAGGTCGATGGCATCGGTGCCGGGATTCTTGGGCTTCGCGTCGTCCACATGGAGCGGTGCGACGGGACCCCACATCTTGCGAAGCGTGTCCGGGATGAGCCTGGGATCGGACGGCCCCTGTTCGTCTTGCCGGGGTTCGTGGGCCGGTGCGCCGAGGGGCGCGGAACGCTCTTGGGCCAGGGCGGCGCGGTGATCGGCGGCCATGCTCTTCTCCATACCGCCCGGTTCGCCGTCATCGCCGTCGCGTCGGCGGCGACGCACGGGCGTTCCTCCGTTATCGTCACCGAACCGGATGCGTTCCAGTTTCCTCAGCTCATCGTCAGCGTTCCTTTCGTTCCTATTGTCGTCATTTTTCATTGGTGTAATTGTTGCTGTCATGGCAACCTCCTTGGATTCTTTGTTGCGGCCACGGCCTTGTATCGTGGCCTAAATCTTGATGTATGTGGGGGATGCGGATGGGGCCTCTATAGCTCCATCTGCATCCCGTTCTGGCACTCGTATTGGCGTTGGCGCTGCCATTGCTTCTCGTGCTCGATGTCGATTGGCTCGCGGCCGGCGCGCACCTCCTCGAGCCTGGCGTCGTCCTCGGCGACCTGCCGGTTGATGCGTTCCAAGTCGCGCGACGGGCGCATCAGGTAGGCGATCAGACGCCACAGGGCCTCGCGCAGCACCCGTTTGACCGGGTCCGGCGACCCCATCACGAAGGCCCCCTCGCGGATGATCCTGAGGACCGCGAGCGTGTAGCTTGTGGGGCTGCGGCGGCGTTCCTGATCGCGTTGGAATTGTTCGCGTCGTTCAAGGTCCGCCTCGCGTTGTTCAATCTTGGCCTCGCGCTGCTCGTCGCGTTTCCTGCGACTTGAAGCCTTGCGTTCGGCCGCCTCGGTGTCGGCCTGACGCCGGCGGAACTCGCTTTCACGGTTCTCCTGGCCACGCTCACGCTCGCTGATCTTGCGTTCCCGTTCCCCGAGCCCGTGTTCTTGCTCGTCAAGCTTGTATGCCCGTTCATTAGCGGCGCGATCGCGCAGGACACTGTTGAAATCGTCGGCCGTCTGCTCGATCCTGCGCTCGTCGAGCCTTGCAGACTCCTGTTTGAGGCGTTCGTCTTGGCGGCGGTTGTGGTCGGCCTGCTCGTCGAGGTCCCTCTCGCGCTCGTAGACGGCTTTGGGCAGCGTCTCGCGCCTCTTGCCGGCGTCTGGGTGGTCGATGGTGTAGCCGGGCAGATGTTCCAGGGTGATGCGTTCCATCTCGGCCCGCTCGCGGGCCTCCCATTGCGCCCATGCGGTATGCAGGTGGCGTTTGCCGTTTTCGTCCTGCTCGTAGGTGTCTTTGAAGCCGAGCTGGCCCAGGCATTTGCCGATCGAGGCCTGTCGCTGCGGGCCGCGCTTGTAGCCCGTCGCGACCGCGATGAAGGACAGGTGGGCGTGGCCCGCCCCGTATATCCGTGTGGAGCGGCCATCATGCCGCTCCTCGAAAAAACTCGTCCTCATGCCACTGGGCCGAGACGAGCTTCAGCCCGCCGCCATCCGGCGTGGAGTTGCGCTTCTCGAAGCCCTCGCAGTACTCACGCACGATAGCGCGGTCGGTCTCGTCCGGCACGCGCTGGGGCATCAGCCGCGACCCGTCGGCGGCGCGGACGATATGCCCGTCGGCGTCGCGGGCCTGGTTGGTGTTGCCCACGCCCACGATCACCTCGTAGGCCAGGTGCTTGCCCTTGACCTCGCGGCCGGCCGCCTTGCTCGCCGCCCTGTTGGCGCGGCCGCGTCTGTCGCCGGCGACCTTGTCCATGTACTTGGCGACGGTGAGCTGTCGGTCCTTGCGCCGCCCCTTGTTATACTCCTGGATCGCTTCGCCGAACAGCTCGGTGTACTTGTCCTCCAGCGTGCCGTCCATCCAGCTCTCGTGGTGGCCGGCAGGGTCGATGTGTGGCTCGTATTTGACGATTTTCTTGGTGCGGTTGTTGTGTTTCAGGACCGGATCAGCACCGACATGGTATCGTATCGTCGTGCTCGGCATGACCCCTCACCTCCAACTCCGAATAAACGAATATAAGACATATTATACATTGAATATACGAAACTGTAAACTTAAAACGTTGAAAAATAGCCATTTCATGTTCATCATGTAGATGCATATACATCATATAAATATGCATAAATCACATAGGTCGTTTTCAATCACGTTCTATGAGCATACGGTCATAGTCGGTGGCTGGACCCCGTGAGCCGGGACGGGCGAAACATGTGCGGCTCGGCCGCCATACGATACGGAAGCGGCCAACCGCATCCAAGGCGCGCGCATGGGTGTACGCGGGTAAACAGGCGCCGATGTCACCGCCATAAGAATGAAGCGGGCCGTCAGAGTGAATCGCCCATCTGCGGCCTTGACGAGACGCTGAGCCGCCTCGGTCTAAAACAGGGACAACGGAGCGTGAGCCCCACTCGCCATTTGGCCATGGCGATGATGGGAAGTGCACACTTTCCACCCCCGGTGGCCCACACGTGTGCGACGGGGGAGTGGAGGCGCAGCCCTTGTGATTCAAGGGCTTCCATGCCCCAAGGCTTCGTCTTGCACACATGCACACTGTTTTTCTTGTTTAACAGGTAAAAGGGAATAAATATAAATAATAAAGAACCGTTGGAAGTCGTGTGCGGTGTGCAAGGGCCCACGCCTCCCCTCCGCCGGCCGTGGGCTGTGGGAGGTGAGCCGAGGTTCAAATAAGTGAAGAAAAAAATATGGCCGTGAGGGCATGGGCTTCATGCCCACACTTTCTCACGGCCATAAACCATATTCATGGCGACCGTATCGACAATCCCCATCGGGGAGGCCGATAACGGTCGTCAAGTATAAAGTGGCCGCCGTTTCGCTACGCGGGCACGGCGGCCGGAACCTCGATAGCCCATGCACGGTGAGTGCCAGGGTCAGTTTGACTTGTCGACGAATTTCGACAGCAGGTCGAGCGCAAGCTCGAAGTTCGCCGGCGGCGTCGGTGAGACGCCGAGCTTTCTCAGCTGCCGCCGGGCCATACGCCGCTCGTTGTCGCTGGCCCCGGAATCGGAGGCCAGCGCGCGGAGCTGGCGTATGAGCCTGGTTTGGTCCATCGGAAACCTTCTTACAGCGACAGGCCGAGAAGCCCGTTGAGTGTCGACAGCGGCATGGCCAGCAGGCCCATCGGGACGAACACGCATGCCACGATGATGATGACGGCGGCTATGACCGATCCGACCATGCCGCTGTGGTGGCTGTGGTCGCGGTCATTGCCGTCGTCATCGAGGTCGGATGGCCTGTCGGTGCCCGAAGGCATCAGCGGGTCTTCCAGGTGCCGGGGATGCCGGGCGTGCCGGGCGTGCCGGGAATGGTCTCGGTCGTGTCGTAGGCCGCGGTGCCGGGCTTGTTCACGACGTGCGTCGGATAGCCCTCGACGTCGTGCCAGGTCTCGCCCGCGGTGTCGATGCCGGTGGCGGGGTTGTAGTAGACGTTCGGGTTGGCGACCGGGGTGTGGAAGCCGTCGGAGTAGGTGAAGTAGGCGATCTTGCGCTTGCCCACGTTGTCCGGGGTGGCGATCCACTGGTGCCATGCCACGTTGGTGACGGTCATGCCGGCATCGGGTGTCGTGGTCCATTCGGGATGGGCCTCGAGCACGGAGTCGGGCAGACCCTGGTTGTGGAAGTCGACCTGGTCGGCCGCACCGGCGACATGGTGGTAGTCCGTGCCGTTGACCTGATCGGTGCCCGACCAGTCACGGGCCTGGAAGCCATCGAACTTCGAGGTGTAGATGTGCACGGTGATGGCCTCAGCGTAGCCGGCGGTGCCCCAGTCGCCCCAGACGGGCGTGCCGTTCTCGTTGACGGAGGAGCCGGGGACGGCGGGGTGGTGCACGACGTGTGTCGTGGCCGGCGTGCCGGGCGTGGCCGGCGTGCCGGCGACCCAGTACGGGCGTTCGGAGACGTCGTCGACCATGTTGCCGTTTTCATCGACGCGGATGTGTTCGGTCCAGGCCGGCGAGGGCTTGTGGTCATAGGTGCCTTCGGAGCCTTCGGGATGGACGATGTCATGCGGCGTGACCGAAGGATGGGACGGCGTCGACGGATGCGACGGGGTCGACGGCTGTGAAGGCTGCGACGGGGTCGACGGATGCGACGGAGTGGACGGCGTGGAGGGCTGCGAAGGCTGCGAAGGCTGCGAAGGCGTTGACGGCTGCGACGGGGCCGACGGTGCGGGAGCAGGGGTCGACGGGGTCGAAGGCGTGGACGCTATAGGCGCGGCGGGAGCCGGGGCGGCAGGCGCCGGAGCGGGGATCGCCGGGGCCGGGGCGCTCGGCACCGGGCCGTAGGCCTGGGACGGATGCGTCATCGGGCGCGAGGCCGCGTTGGACGCAGGCGCGTTGACGCCGTTGGTGGCGTTGGCCGCGGCGACCACGCCGTAGCCCATGAGCTGGTTGACCTTGGCCTGGACGGCGTCGTACTTGTCGCCGAGGGCCTGCTTACGGGCCTCGCCGTTGCCGTACTTGCCGAGCATGACCTCGTGGGCCAGCTGGTCGACATCGTCGGTGGTGACGGAGGCCGTCGGAACGGCGCCCTTCTTCAAGGCCGCGCGGGACTTGGCCTCAAGGCCGGAGGTGTCCATCTTGCGGGAATCGCCGACGAACTCGCCGGGATAGATGAGGTCGTCGTCGCCGGAAGTGAAGCCCTTCCAATAGCCCCAGCTGCCGTCCTTGGTGCCGTAGTCGGTGGCGATCTGGGAGAGGGTGTCGCCGGGTTGGACGGTGACGGAGCCGTCGTTGTTGAGGACGGCGGCGTTGGCCGAGGGGGCCATCACCGACAGGGCGATGGCGGCGAGGCCGGTGGTGGTCAGAAGACCTGCGCGCGAGCGCGTGCGGGGCGCCCTCAGTGCATGTTGCGGAGTGTGCTTTGACATGATATTCCTTCTTTTTGTTGGTTGTTGTTTGTTATTGTTCCGGTACTTGTGACTGGATCGGTGTGTTTCTTTGTTGCAAATTCTTTTTATGCCGCGCCGCGTGGTGTATCAGTGGTGGCGCAGGTTGTTGATGGCGCTGGTGATGTTGGACCCGGCCGTATTGACCGCATTGGTGACGCTGGAGCCTGCCGTGTTGACGGCGTCAGTGTTGCGGTCGACCGATCCGGCCACCTGGCTGCCGGCGAAGATCGTCGCGCCGATCTGCATGACGGACAGTGCGTTATTGACTTTTTGCAGGGCGATTTGCTGCCGCTGGTTGTCTTCCATACGCATCTCGTGCATGTGGGTCTCATAGAGGTTGATGGCCGCTCCGAGTGTGTCGGCGCGTCCCAGGCGGACGGCCTGGCTCATGAAGCTTGCGGCCTCGGCAGTGCTGTATTCCGGCGGGTACCAGGGAGCGACCCGTTGCGCGTAGGCCTGCCGCACGGCGACGAGATCGTGCTGGGCTGCTGCCATCTGTGTCTGGCGGTCCTGCTCGCAGCGTTGCAACGTCGCTTCCGCCTTCGGGGCGTTCTTCTTGTAGAGCGCGTTGCCTGCGATGTATCCCGCGGCGATTCCGATAAGGATGCCGATAGCCCACAACACGAGACGTACCGCTGTGGGTTCTTTGTTCCGCCAGTCCCACTGGAAGATGAAAGTCAACAATGTTTCGATGAAGGGGGCGACGATTATGGCGTACGCGAAGAAGGCCACCAGCCCGATGATGAACGCTTTCCAGCCCCCGTGCTTCTGCTTCAGCTCCTTCTGTGCCGGTGCCACCATCGGCGACACCGCCGAGGCGGTCTGGAGTCGTTGGCTGCTGTCCACGGCCGCGCTGAATAGGTTCGCCGCGTCGGCGAGGCCCTCCGCCAACGCTGGTCCTGTAGGTGCCGGTCGAGTCATGTTCCGCTCCCTTTGACGCCGTTCCGTCATGGAGCGTCATCACCTCTCAAAAGAACTCTTACAGAGCGTAAGCATAATGATGATGTACGACACAATGATGTGATGTGTCGTATGCAGAAATGGGCCACGTCCTATGGCTGGTTGCGAATGCTAATAGAGTCGGACGGATCCTTGCCTTGGTCAGGCGAAGAAGTCACCTATGCCGCAGTCGAGCGCCTTGGCGAGGGTGTAGAGGGTGGAGAGCTTCGGTGATCGCCGTCCCTGCTCGATATAGCCCACGGAGACTCGGTCGAGGCCGCTCTTTTCCGCGAGCTGCTCCTGGGTGAGACCTTGCTGGCGGCGCAGGTCGCTGATGCGACGGCCCATGCCGTTGAGCATGTCTTTGAAACCGGGAGTTAGCATACTTTTGATTCAAGGGCAGGTAGCCCGATAAGACCACAAACAGAGTGTTAGCATTTTATTTATATATTGCTGTAATTCAGTATATGATTGTCGCATTTGAGGTATTAGCCGTTTGCTCTGACGATAAAGCGAGTGGCTGATGATTGCCAGGGAGGTTATTTGTGGCATCTGTTGAAAAGTACCAATGGAAAGATGGCACGAAACGTTACAGGGTCTGGTATCGAGACACCGCGAATAAATTGCATCAGAAGGCCGGTTTTAAACGTAAGCGTGATGCCGATGACTTCGTTGCCCGTCTTTCCGTTTCGGTAAATGATGGCACCTACGTTGATCCTCGGAAGAGCCGTCAGCTTATTGGCGATCTCGGCAGGAAATGGATGGATCTTAAAGCGGTGGGTTGGAAGGAATCGTACCAACGCACCATAAAGATATCCTGGCGTGTCTATGTCGAACCCAAATGGGGGAATCGGGAAATCGGCTCAGTGACTCATGATGAAGTGCAGCAATGGGTCAACGGCTTGAGTACCGGCGATGATTCGTGGGACGGGAAGCCCAAAAGTCTCTCCGTGGTGAAGCGTGCGTATGGGATCCTCAAAGACATCTGCGAGATGGCGGTTGACGATAAAATCATCGTCCAGACGCCGACACGGAAAATTGATATGCCGCTTGCCGGGGTCAAAAGGAAAGCGGTTGTGCTCACGCCCGAGCAGCTTCTTAATCTGGTGGAGCATTGCGGTGATCGCGGGCCGTTTATTCTCACGCTTGGTCTGACCGGATTGCGTTGGGGTGAGGCCGCTGCCTTGACTGTTAGTGATCTTGATTTTAAGAAGCACAGGGTCAATGTTGATAAGAGCGCCACATGGGTAGGTTCAGAAGTCGCGCTGGGTACACCGAAACATGGAAAGTCCAGAAAAGTCCCGATGCCGAGCGCCGTGGAGGAAGCGCTTCGTCCGCTGGTCAAAGGTAAGCGGCCTGGAGATTTGGTGTTTGTCGACAGGCGTGGCGAGTATATGCGTCCACAGAGCACAGCCAAGAACAACAGAAGCTGGTTCGCCAAGGCATTGAGGGACGCGGGGCTTCCGATGATGCGTGCCCATGATCTGCGGCACACGGCGGTAAGCATAGCGGTGAGTTCGGGCGCTGACGTCAAGGTTGTGCAGCGTATGGTGGGTCATTCCTATGCGACAACGACGCTGGACACCTATAGCGATGTCTTTGATTCCGATCTTGACGACGTTTCCGGCAACGTTGACAAGGTGATGAATGAAGCGCTCCACAGAACGAAAAAATAAAAATTGTCAAGTTTTTGTCAAGTTCTGGGCTATTGCCGGTAAATGAAGAACCTCAGAATCGTTGCAATTTCAACGTTTCTGAGGTTCTTTTATGCGTGCGAGTAGGGGGAGTTGAACCCCCACGAGCATACGCTCACTGCCACCTGAAGACAGCGCGTCTACCATTCCGCCATACTCGCAGACAAACAATAAGGTTACTGCTCAGTGCCGACGAGCGCAAGGGGTTTCAGCGACGCGTGTTGTCTGTGTCAGAGTTCTAACTGAGGAGAAAAGCACTAAAAATGGACCCCAAAGGTGCTTTTCTCCCTGGTAATTCGGACGAATGAGCTTGAAGTCTCACTCTGCCCACTTGAAATTAGCGAGGCCGGCGCCGATTTCAAAGTTGCGTTTGGCGCAGCCTAAGCCGACGTGGGCGAAGAGACCAGAAGTGGCACGAGCACTGACAGTGGGTAGTAGCGTTGCGCTTGCTGCCGAAGAACCGATTGAGTCGGCTGAACCGGCTGATGCGTCGGAGCTATTGACAGTATCGGCGTTCTGTACGGTGCTGATCTGATTCTCTTCCAGCGTGAAGTGGAAAGGCTGTTGGCTCAGCGACGTCGGGGCGAGGGAAGCGGCTCCGACACCGCGCTGGAACCAATCGGGGGTATCAGCGAGCGTCGCATCCGTGCCGAGGCTTGCAGGCAACGAACATAACGAATCCAAGGGTTTGCTGTGGTGCTTGGCACCAGCACGTGCGGGGTGGCCGAAGGCGAGAATCCACACCACGCGTTCTTCCGGTTCGAGTTTCCACCAGCCGGTTGCGGCGTCATCGAGCACGGCCCACGAGGTCGCCAGTCCGAGTTGTATAAGTTTCAGCGCGAGTTGCTCTCCGTAATAACCGACTTTTTCCTCGGTTTCAGCCTCTTCCGGAGGAATCGGATCGGTGGGTTGCCCGGCGGAGTCCATGTCGTAGCGAACGGTTGCTGCTGGTTTATCCGCACCTGAAAGGGGGCTGGCACTTGAAACGGGACGGGCACCTGAAACGGGACGGGCACCTGAAACGGGACGGGCGTCGGCGGCCGGAACAGTTGTAGGTGAATTTGCAGATGATTTAGCTACTGGTTGGGTTGTATGTGAGGCTGGACTCGGCTCAGTGGAGGTCGCCGGCTTGGCGGGAATCGCTGAGTCGTTCGCGGTTAAAGGTCTTTTCGCCGGATGCAAATCGTAAGGTACATCAATTTTGGTTACCAGCGCGATAGCGTTGTGCACACCGCTGAACCGTCCGTAATGCGTTTTGTAACCGCAGAAAGCATCCTCGAGCCCCGCGGCCATCTGAAAATGCAAGCCGGAGGCGGCGTTGCAGCGTTCGACTTCCGCAGCGATTTCGTCGAGCAAGGCTTTGTCGACCGGTTCGTCGGTATACATACGCACGGAATGGCGCTCCGTCATCGCCTCGTTCAGATCCATCTTGCCCCTCTGCCTATTTTCGGTGAACATTTCCATCATACCGATTGGTTGGGTATTCTGCGGTTATGTGCGTCCCATAACCTGTGAAAAGTGACGAATGGCACAGTATTTGTTATGCAGGAAGGAGGATTATTGGGCCGGATGCCTTTATTCGTGTCCCAATGAACGGTTCGATTATCTGCTACTAAAAATAGGGGAGAGGCGCTGGCCCCCTTTCTTAGCGACTGCTTTCCGGCATACCGCCACGAAGATGCAAGAAACGGGCCATTTAGGCGGTGTCGGTGACCGTTTTCCAGCATTCGAATGGCTTGTGCCGAAAACCGTTCATTTAGCGGTTGCCGGTGACCGTTTTCTAGCATTCAGATTGGCTCGTGCCGGAAACTGTTCATCTTGCGCCGCCCGGAGTTACTGAGATACGCCTCTACCGCTCACCCTCTGGAACCGTGGGCGTAGTAGCGGGCCAGGGTTTCGTCGCGGAATTCGTCGAAATAGCCGCCGTCGATGGAGGCGCGGATATCGTCGAGCAGGCGGATGAAAAAGCGTTCGTTGTGGATGGTGGCCAGTGTCGCGCCGTTGATTTCGTGCGCTCGCAGCAGGTGGTCGACGTAGGCGCGCGAGTAGTGCGTGCACGTATAGCAGTCGCAACTTTCCTCCAGCGGTCCGAAGTCGCGCTTGTTGGCGGCACGTTTGATATTGTAGCGGCCGTCGCGCGTGTAGATGGCGCCATTACGGGCGCAGCGGGCGGGGGCGACGCAGTCGAAAGTGTCGCCGCCGTTCTCGACACAGGCGAAGATATCGTCGACGGCTGCGATCCCCAGAACGTGCCGAGGCCGGGATTCCGGCATTTCGTCGCAGATCCACGCGCAGGTATTGCCGATCACGCGCTTTTCGATGGCTCCGCCGATGCCTACGCCATCGAAATCAAGCGAGGCGATTTCTGAGGCCGCTTTATGCCGCAAATCCTCATAATTCGCGCCCTGCACCACGCCGTAAAGCGCCTGATACGGCTTGCCGACCCGTTCCGCCGTAAGCCGTTGGTGTTCTTCGACACAGCGTCGCGCCCAGCGGAAGGTCCGTTCGACGGAACGTTCCTGATAGCCGCGCGTGTTCATCAGCGTGGTCAGCTCGTCGAAGGAAAACATGATGTCAGCGCCGATCTTGTGCTGGATGCCCATCGAGATTTCGGCAGAGAAGCGGTGCTTTGAGCCGTCGAGCGGTGATTTGAAGGTGACGCCGTCCTCGTCCACGAAGGCTTTGCGCTCGCGGCCGGGCGCGATTACGTCGTCCGATTTCATGCCGGTCACATCCATCGCCAGCGTCTTCTTGAACCCGGCACCCAGCGAAAGTACCTGGAACCCGCCGGAATCGGTGAAGGTGGGTCCGTCCCAGTTCTCGAAGCGCGCGAGCCCGCCAGCCTCGTTGATAATGTCTTCGCCTGGGCGCTCGAAGAGGTGGAAAGCGTTGGAAAGCAGACATTGTGCGCCGAGCGATTTCATGGTTTCCGGCAGCACACCCTTCATGGCCGCCTGCGTGGCGACGGGCACGAAAGCCGGGGTGCGGATATCGCCGTGCGGAGTGTGGATAATCCCGGTTCGCCCGTATCGTGCGCCTCCGCGCCCCAAGCCACGTGCCGAATCCGAAAGTCGCGTGTGCTGCTCGAAATAGAACTTGCTGCGGTCGCCGGCTTTACCTGGTGAAGCACCCAACGGGTGCTCCAACAATCCGGAAGCGCTCGCCGCAAGCTGCGAAACCATAGTGCCGGAACGAATCTGTGCATACGAAGTGGCTTCCGAGGCGACGTCCTTTTGCCCGGGAACATGGTTCTGCGGGGTTGCGTGAATGGGTGTCTGCGGTTGGTTTTGAAGACGACTTGATGCGGTGGCTTCCGAGCCGACGTTTTTGTGTCCAGAAACATGATTCTGCGCGTTTTCGGCAACGGCGCGGTTGCTTTGATTTTGAATGCCGACGTTCTGGTTCGAGGTAGAGGCGGTTTGGCTAGATGCCGTGGCTTGCTTCGCCGCGTCAGCCGAATCGCCTGGTGTGTCTGCTGTCGTATTTGCTGATTTATCTGCTGAAATATCCATATCCGTTTCCGTTACCGCAATTCCATGGTGTCGGCTCGTCCCGCTGTTCTCGCGATGGCGAACGAAAGTCCGTTATGTTTCCGATTTTAAAGGGAACCCTAGTTTATGGGGAGACCGGCGAGGTCAGAAGCAAAAACAAGGGGTGCGGATAGGGGGGGGGCAGAGGTAATGGGCGAGTCACTGATCTCCGACCGTGAATGCGAGAGGTAGGGCAGGCACAAGCAGCCAGAAAGACTTACCGATGGTGCGTCCAACAGCCGCCAAGCTTTGGCAAACGCTTGCCGGATATCCGTTGGAAGCCTGACATCTGTCGTTTGAATCAAACATCTGATAAGTATCTGCCGAATATCTGAGTGCTTCTTGCCGTCGGGTTCCGTTGCGTTGTTACGAGATCGCCTGTGCGGTCTTTTCCGACTAGGTATTTGCTGTATTACTGGGGTTTGCGTGTATAAAATGATTTCTCGACGGGCTAGGTTTCTCTTTCCTGCAGCTCTCGGAAAATCGGATTTTGAGATTATGGCGATAGGGTGAATTCTGAATAATCACGTCAAAAGAAAAACCGCGGGCAAAATTTTGGCTTGTTCTATACGTTATTAAGCCAATAGATGAATTCTTCGGACTTTTTTTGCCGGTTTTGAGGGTTTATTCCGTTCTGCAAAGATGTCGATTTTAATGTGAAAAATGGCTTGTTTTGTGTGACATTTCGCGAAAAACGAAGAATTTCTGAGGCTCGCTTTTGGTTGTCAAATCAGACTTTTTTGTAGTGATTACACGATAGGAAAGTGCGAAATGTATCTCAAATTCCGCTAGACTAATAAGTATTGTGTTTTATAGCACATAAATGGCGATTCGCTGTTGGGTTTGAAGGCGACTGTCGTTTCGCGTGTCTTCGAAAGAAGGTGCGCGGGTCGTATGTGATCGAATAAATCGCATACGGGTAGATAAGCGGCTGGAGACGAGACTGCAACGCCGACGAGAGAAGTTTGACGCCGGAGCTGGTGGTCGTCCCTGGTTGGGACACGTTCCCTGTTGGAATTCGTGTGGTTGCGCGTTCCGCAGGTGAAAGGAGAGAATTGATTATGGAAGTACGAACTTCTTTGCGCAAGGCACTGGGGGTTGCGATATCCGCAGCTACCCTGCTGGCGCTGATGCCGCTTGGCGCGTCGATGGCCAACGCGGATGAAACGCCCGCGCCTGCGCCTGCGCCAACTGTTTCGGACGGCACGGATGTGCAGATTGCAGATCCTGGTTCAGTTTCGTTGACGATTAAAGCCAGCAAAAACAGCTACATCAAAGGTCATCGGTTCGCGGCTTTGCGAATCGGTACTTATGAGCTAGCCGCGAGGGCAAAGGATTCTGCACCCTCAGAGACAAACGATGATAATAATTTAACTGGTCTTGCTGTCGGGACGGTCAACAATGCAACCATCAAGAATACAGTGGCGACTGAATATAATAAGCTGACGTACAAAGACTCTAATGGTCATGAGCATGGCTTAACGCTGTCTCCTGAATATCAGAACAACCCGGTGGGTCAGGTTGCGTCCACGTTGCTTGGCTTTAAGACAACCGATGCTTTCACCACTGGAAACAAGGATGAGACCTCGGCCAGTCGAGATCAGGCATATAGAGGCACGCTGCGTAATCTCATCACGGCTTTGGAAAAGAACAGTGCTTTTGACGCTTTGTTCACTAGCAATGACACCCCGAAAACAGCTTCGGTAACGTCTGATATTGCTACCACTGCTACATTTACCGGCATTCCGCAAGGTCTGTATCTGATTAAGGACATCACTGGCGCGGGTTCTGTTCCTGAAAATTCGCAGCTTTCGATACCCATGATGGTAGGCACCCCTGTCCAAGATGCTACGAACTCAAAGATTCTGTATACGAACTTTGTCGGTGGCGATGGTACTAAACTCGGTACCGTCAATATCAAGGATGACGAGCTTACCTTCACCAAGACTCTTGATAAGGATAGCCAATCACTGGGCAAAGGCGATTGGGCTAAGTTCCACTTGACGTCGAAGGTCCCGCTGACTACCGGATTTACTCATTATGAGTTCAAGATGGTTGATTCCCCGAGCAAGGGTTTTGACATGACTGATCCAAAAGATGCCACGCATGGTGTTAAGGTCTTCGTCAAGAAGAACGCAAGTGATGCGGACATCGCTTCTGGTGAGGGCAAGAATATCATTGCGTCCAACATGTATAAGGCTGACCTCAAGCCTAGGACTGGTTCGGATTTGCAAGACCTCGTGGTTGACTTCACCGACACACTCGCTAGCAATACCGATGTCTTCCCGTATGGCTACACGATTGATGTAACATATGATCTGAAGATGAACGGTACGGAAGATGAGACGACCAACGGTGCTAAGCTCGACTATTCCACCGATCCTCAATGCGATCCCACCACTGCGGTATGCGCGACTCACACGATTACCCCAACAATCGTAAAAGTGCACCTGTTCACCCTCAAGCTGCGGAATGTGTTGCGTGGCGATGATTCGGCGTTGACGGGTTCTAAGTTCACCCTTGCGAAGGAAAGCAGCCCAGATACCCCGATTGATTTCTATGCCACGGGTACTGATGATGGTTCTTACACCACAACGGTTACACCTGGAGCCACTGCAGTTCAGGCTCTGAATGTTTCCACTCAAGAAGGCAATAAGGGCATGCTTTCGCTTAAGGGTCTCCCGGTGGGCACCTACGTGGTGCAGCAGACTCAGGCTGCGTCCCAGCTTCGCGGCGTGATGCTGCCTAAGTTCAAGATCGAGGTGAAGACGGACAGCGTTGATGCCACGAGTGGTGCTGTTAACACTGTTACGTATTCTGTCGTGCAGGATGCCTGGCACTTGGTAGACTCCACGGTTAATAATGACACTGTCAAGGTCTCCAACGTGCGGTCTGTCGTTCAGCTGCCTCTCACTGGTGGCGCCGGCATCATCCTCGCGGTGATCGTGATTCTCCTGATTGCTGCGCTGTTTGGTGGCACTGTAGTGCTCAAGCGTCGTCACGAAGCAACGACTCGTCGTCGCGTCTGATGATGTGAAGGTTGTGCCTGTCGGGAAAGGTTGAAGTTACTTGTGACCTTTCCCGATGGGTGCGGCTTCTTAAGGTTTCCGCTGTGTTGATACAGCGGAAACCTTCAGTACTCTTGAAAAGTGTTTGGTCTCAAGAGTGAAAAAAGAATCAAGACTTTTGCCTCCTGTTGTTGTGTTGGTACGGCGTCGCAAGTACGCGAGGAGTGTCGGAGTATGAAAAAGACCGAGGAGTCTGGTGTCGATCTCAACGCTAGCTTTGAGTCTTTTTTCCGCTATGACAGTCATGCTCCCAAGCATGATTGGTATGGCATCGCTATCCGTCTCATGCATAATTTGCTGGCGGTGGTGCTTGCGATAGCGATACTTTGGATTCCTACGTTGCAGGCATACAACGCTCGGCAAGAAGCAAGTGTTACGGATAGCGTCGCTCAGGCGCTTGACAGTTGGC
Organism: Bifidobacterium sp. ESL0728; assembly: GCF_029392015.1. NCBI lineage: Bacteria > Bacillati > Actinomycetota > Actinomycetes > Bifidobacteriales > Bifidobacteriaceae > Bifidobacterium > Bifidobacterium sp. ESL0728. The sequence goes on along the minus strand of NZ_CP113925.1, from coordinate 2,513,643 downwards.
CGCCTCAGAGGATTCGCTCTGAAATCATTGCAGCCAAACAGTACAACGTCGCTATTGCGCAGTCCGGGCAGTCGGATTTAGGTGAGTTTGGTGATCCGTTCGGCTCAGATGGCAAGCAAGGTGACACGAATGCCGATGATACTGAGATAGAGGAATCGTTGATTCCTCAGATACTGCGTAACACGACTTATGAGCGCTTGCTGAACGTGGAGGACGGAGCTATGGGAGATATCAAAATACCGAAGATATCGGTGAATTTGCCTATCTACCATGGAACTTCCAAAGATGTTCTGGCTAAGGGGATTGGTCACTTGCGTGGCACCAGCCTTCCCGTAGGCGGTCCGTCGACGAATGTGGTGCTCTCAGGGCATCGTGGGCTTCCCTCGGCGTTGCTGTTCACGAGGCTTGACCGCATGCGCAAGGGTGATGTCTTTTTTGTAGATATCTTGCAACAGAAGATGGCGTATAGGATTATCGGAATTCATGTCATCAATCCTTCTGACACTCACCTGTACAAAGTGGTGCCGGGCAAGGACTTGGTAACGCTGATGACCTGCACCCCATACGGCATCAATACCAGCCGTCTGATACTAACAGCGCAACGCACGACGATTAAGCCGGGCGATGTGCAGCGTGACGGGTTGCTCCCGTCGGTGTTTGCGATGGTCGCTGTGTTGATGCTTGGGTTGACTTTCCTGCAAGCTAGGTATTACCACCGTCGCATTTATCCGTGGCCGATGCACACGAACGGAATATTCCGTCGACGTGGCGCCGGACGACATGGAAACTGAAAACTTTTATCAAACTTATAACAATTAAAATGATTGAGGATGAGGACATGAACAAGTCAAACCAATCAGAATCGTCGCGTCATAATGGGCGCCGGCTGTCTTTGGTGGTGGGCATCTTGGTGTCTGTGGCCCTGATGGCTGGTCCTCTCATGACATTTGCCGATGATTCGACCAATAATGCGAATTCTCAGGCGACTGATGCACAAACGAGCACGCAGAATGGCCAGCAGCCGGCAGACGGCCAAGCGGCGGATCCCAAAGGCGGGGTTTCTGCGGCTACGCCAGGCTTAGGCGGTAAAGAAGAGCCAAAATCCCAGACGCAGATTGGGGGCCAGTCCCCGAGTGGCCAATCGTCTACAAGTGGAGAAGATGCCACCACGCAGCAGCAAAGTGGGAGTGCTCAAGATGCTACTGGCGGGACTGAGTCCGAGTCTGGCCCGAAGAGCTATGATGACCCTCAGCCCCAGCTTGCTAAGATGCTTGCCTACAACAAGCAAGTTGATGTTGAGACAGATGAAATGCGTATGGATTTTGTCTTAAAAGTGAAGACCGGAGCTGTTAACCCTAATTGCAACGTCAATGGTCACAATTATGGCATCGAGCAGTGGGACAAGGAAGGTAACTGTGGGCTGCAGCTTTACTATTCAGATGGGACTCTTGGCACTAGAGATTTAAATAATAAGGACAACGATAAGCTGACTCAGCTGATTTATATCAATACGTTAGGAACGAGTAGTGATAACCCTCAGCTCAAGAAGCAGGCTGCAGCGTATTGGGCACGCAATTGGGATCAATTCTTTACGATTCACAGCATCAATACTGTAGACGGATTCGATTATATTTCCATCTCCGCTGAAGGTGATGTTGATTATGCGCCCGAGTTAGGGTCGAAAACGCTTGGTGGCAGGAAATTAGACCGGGAGCTTTATGCCGTTGTCGGTCGCAATGTGCGGCCAGATAATTGCGGCAATGCTCAGGATCAATATTGCCAGATACCGGCAACAACTCTCCGCAATGATAAGAAACACGCTGTTAATGTCGCAGCAAATTATCCGGTTTATTTGTATAGCACCGGCTGCGATGGCGATAACTGTGCTGGCCCGATTTCTTACGTTGGTTGGAACCAGATGAGTGACACGTGGAGCTACGGTCAGTCCAATTGGGGCATGCATCTTGACAATGGGTTCACGACGAGCAATATAGCCTCAAAAGATTTTTGGAAGGACGGTCTACTGAGCAAAGACGTAGATCCCGGTATTGCTCCAACAAAGTCGTTCTTTGTCTATTGGAATAATCCAGGTTATCAGAATGGCAAATGCGGCACCACCACTTCATTCTATTATGAGTGGTTTGGGCGTAAAGATGGCAATTGGGTGCCTGCCACGTCAATCAATTCTCACGCCTTGGTTTCGAATGGACAGGTTGCATCGGGGCCTAGTGTTAGTGCATCTCCGAAAAATTATGCTGCCTCGTTCAACCAGCCTAATGATATTAATAATGACAACCCAGATCGTACGATTATGGGCGATGGCCCTGCGCAGAACCAGGACGGTTCGATCAATTTCCAGAAAGCCAAGGATGATCAGGGGCTTGATGGCTACTTCAAGTTGGTGACTTGGCCCATCAGTACGAATAAGGAAGGTAATCCGGCAGCCTGCATTGCAACCGACAAGACTGGCGACAATAACCTGAGCAAACGTGACGTTTACAATCCGTTGTACGGCGGCGAAGAACAAGGCGTTACGTTGGATATGGCTCAGCACCATCAGGATCAGGCGCAGTATCTGATGAATCTTGGTTGGACAGTTGATACCGCGTTTGATGGCTTTAGCTACTCTGAAAATCCGACGGCGGATAGTGTAGTCCCCGCCGCACCACCAGAAGCAAATAAGCATGACGATACTCCGAGCCTTACCGAAGATGATCACAAGCCGGTTATCAATCAAATGCTTGCTTATAACGACAAGGTAGACTCCGAAATGGATGAGCTTCGTGCTGATTTCGTTCTGCGTGTGGGGCACGGTGACGTTAATCCAGGTTGTATCCGTTTGGCGGAGAAGTATCCGAGCGGTAAATCAGCTATGGTTAACAAAGGTGAAATAGAAGATGGCGACCAAGGCGTGGACTCTACGGGTGAATGCGGTTTGAAACTGACATATAGGTACAGTGACATAGAAACTCGTCCCACAAGATACATCAACACGCTGGATAGCAATTTATACGGCACAAAGACGAATCACTCTCTTCAGCGGTCAGCTTTTTGGTGGGCAAAGGATGTAGGAATAGGTGCCGGTGGTGAAAAGGGTGGTTTCACCATACGCGACATTAAATCCGATGGTAAATACGACTATCTCACCATTTCCATGGAAGGTGATGTTGACTATCCTAATCCTTCACAAAACAAGCTTGGTGGAACGCAGAGAGATTTGAGCATTACCGCCCAAACAGGGAAAGATTTGCAGTATACGAACGATCTTACCAAGAACGATTACAAGCTTCATCTTTACGCCAACGGTGCCAAACACTGTGGAGATAAGCCAAGTTCTCAATGCGATGGTCCTTCGGACTCCATGGCATACGATCAAACGCACCCGGTGCTCTGGAGTGGAGGCGAGGCGAACTGGGGTCTGACTGTCGACAAAGGTTTCCACATCCCGCAGCAAGAGGATATTGGCACAGGCGCTTCTGTCGATAACGGAATAGCGCCAGCAAATTCGTTCTCTGCACGTTGGTATAATCCTGATTATCAAGACGATGATTCTAATCTCTGCAATCAAGTGAAACAGTATTATTACCAGTGGTTCGCGCTGTCTAACGGCCACAGTTGGGTGCCTGTCCAGGAGCTCACACCAAAAGCTCAGAAAACGGATCAGCCTTATATAATCCCTGAGGCGTTTACCATTGAAAAGACTGATGCTGAAGATGGTGCAAGAGTCAATACGCCTGGTAATGGTAAAGTGCCTTATCGCGGACATTTGAGTTTTGATAACCTTTATGGTGGCCTTATGGCGAGCGGTTCCGCGCAACAGTCTGACGGTTCGATAAACTTCGGGGCAATAAAGGCAGTCCATCCAGATTATAATGGCTATTTCAAGATGGTGACTTGGCCGATTTCGACGAATAGCCGCGGCGACAACAGTTCGTGCGTTGCGGGGAATGGAGTCAGCCAAGACGTAGAAGATGTGTATAATCCGTTGCAGCAAGATCCTGACGGTGCACAACCCAAGATGAGTCAAGAAAAGATCAAGGATCTCATCAATAAAGGTTGGCCTATCAATACAGTGTATGATGACTATTCGTACAGCACGGGAATCGAGAACGATTCTCAGGTGAAGATCACGAAAGTCACCGCGCCTCATACCACTTTTGGCAACAATGGTGAACTTGCTTCTAATGACACGCTGACTGTGGAAGGCACCGATACCGGTCGTCATTTCGACAAATCGACTGTCAACGTGTATGCAGTATATACAGGTCAAGGTCAGAATCAGGGAGTGACGGATAACGACCTGAGTAAACAAGCCACAGATAAGACTTTGCTGGGCAGCACCAATATCGACACGACCAATGATAGTACTTGGCAGGTGACTGTCGATAAAAGCAAGATCGATTCCTTCTTCATGCAGCATGTCAAAGACAGTCAGAACTATCGGTTTATAGCTATAGATAGCTCGTATGGTCTGCCTTCTCCTCCTGCCCATTTGGATACCGTTGTGGATATGACATCGTCTGATGTCGCCTTCAAACAAGTAAGCTACAAGGCGGTTACTGGCACAGTAACCTCGAAGGATGTCAATTCGCCAGCCGGCTCGAAGGTCATTGTGATCTGGGATACGGGCGCGTCCTCTTGGTCATGCTCGATTACCAAGACTGGTGAGAATCCTGCCACCGACGCATGTAAGACGTCTGAGACCACGGCAGACAAGGATGGCAATTGGTCCATAAAGCCTCCGACTTTCGTAGATAGGCGAACGGTGAAGGCCTATGCCATTGATTCGGCAGGCAATGAATCTGCTTTGGCGGACTCCAAGGTGCCGTTGCCGAGGCCGGTCAGGCATCTACCCCTCACGGGTTCTTGGATGTTGTGGCTGTTGCTGGCGATCGTTGTGCTTGTCATGGCTGAACTTGCATACCGCTATTACAAGAAACATGGTCAGCGTCAGGCTGTAACCGCTGGACGTCACAATGTGTCGTCTTCAGGTGGTTCGTCTACAAGAGGTCCGAGACATAAAGTCTGAGTAGTAGGTTCATGGATTGAATAAGGGCGGTTGCTCTGCGAGTGCAGGGTGACCGCCCTTATTCAATCCATGGAGGATATTCGGTCTGTAACAAAGCGAATCTATTGATGACTGTTGTGGTAATTGTATTGTCTATAGGTTCGTTTGAGTGCAGATTGAGCTGGTTCCGGTACTGGCTATAGGCAAAGACGAACACGGGGAAGTCGACGATATAGGTTTGACGCAAACCAGGATGAGAATATAGGCAACATCACATTTCACTGACAGAATAATTATTTGAAGATTTTATTTGCGTCGAAGGTTTCGCACATTTTCATCTCTTTGTTTTCTGGCTTTTGCTTCGTGCGGGGAAGGAAATGGGAAAGGTATTGCATCCCTACTGCAACAAGGGTTGTAGGACGAAACGGTCTTCTTGGATGCTGCTGATCGGTTGGTTTGCTAAGGTTTCGTGCGCGACGATGATGGTTACATGTGAATGGTTTTTTAGTTTTTGTGGGAACGTTTGTAGTAATGCGTTGTTATACTAATAATTAACACATCAGGCTTTTGTGTGTAGCAATAGACAGATGTTCGTTGGCCTTAGTTGCGGCGAACGGCATGACTTTGCAGGGAGAGGAAGAGAAACGATGAGGTCTTTAAATAAAGCGATTATCGGTGTGCTTGCCGCAACCGCAATGATTGCCGGTCCGTTTGGCACGGCTTCTGCCGAAGAGGTCACCGGAACGCAAACCACCCCCACCGGCGAAGTAGCGGCGTCTGCCGCAACGTCCGATCAGAGCCTTGCGCCCGCAGCCGCCGCGGCCAATGCGAACGATTCGTCGAAGACTCCGGATGCGGAATCTGCTTCCGCGGCAACGCAGGCGGCCAAGCCAGAAGCTTCGAAGGAAGCGGCCCCGTCCAGCGCCGCCCAGCCGAGTACCGCCGGCAAGTCGGAGGACACGAGTACGAGCGCTGCCACCACTGACACCACTGCGTCTAGCCCAAAGACCAGCGAGCCTTCGCAGTCGGCAACTCACACAGCTCAGCCGACTCCTGCCCCGCAAGTTGAGCAGCATCCGCAGGCGCAGGATCTTGATTACGACAATTGCACTGGTTCCAGCGTTTGGGGTGGCGGTTCGGGTGCTAGTGGAATCCCGTTTACTTTCGTACCGGAAGCCGGTGGGTGCTCAGTCCATTTCGGAAGTGGAACGGGCTTCGGTGGTCTCGAGGACGGCCCCTTTGCTGATAAAGACAAGATAACGCATATCGTATTCGAGGGACCCGTCAGCCCTGGCAGTAATTCGACATCAATGTTATTCAGCGGCTTCCCCAATCTCACAGCAATTGACGGTTTGCACAATCTCAATATGACTGGTGTCACCGTGGCAACGTCGATGTTCCACGGCGACCCCAAGCTCGAACGTATCGATGCCGCTGGCTGGGATGTCTCCCAGGTCACGGATATGGAATGGATGTTTGTGAATGATTACAACCTGAAGAGTATCGATGTTACAGGTTGGTCGACCTCCCGGGTCGAGGATATGGAGAATATGTTTGCGGGCGATGGCGCGCTTACTGAAATTAAGGGCGTTTCGGATTTCGATACCTCCCAGGTCGAAAATATGAGCGGGCTTTTTAATAGGGCCGGCTTGCGGTCGCTGGATTTGTCGAGCTGGGTTACATCGAATGTTACAGATTTGGGAAATGCTTTCTCGTATATGCCGAATTTGGAAAGCATTGATGTCGCCTCTTGGGACGTCTCATCGGTGACGAGCATGTTTTCATTATTTGGCTACGATACTAAGTTGACAAGTGTATCGGTGAAGGAATGGCATCCGGATGCGCTGGAGACTGCATGGGGGATGTTTGGCGCTGCCACTGCGTTGACCAGTCTTGATTTCTCCGGTTGGAAGGGACATACCTCGAATCTCGAGAATCTCAGTATGATGTTCAATTGTAACGGAACCGAGGGTTCTCAGCTTAAGTCGTTGACCGGCCTGGATGGTTGGGACGTCAGCAATGTATCTGATACGAGCTATATGTTTGCCAATTTACCCAACCTTAGCGAGATTAATTTGAAAGGTTGGAATCTGGCTCCCACGGACAGTGGGCTTTACCAAATGTTTTATCATGATGCTTCCTTGACGAAGATTGATGGTCTGAAATCGTTCGACACCAGCCAGGCTGAGAATATTACGGAGATGTTTGCCGGCGACAGAAGTCTGACGCAGCTGAATCTTTCCGGTTGGGACACACGCAACGTCACTGACGGGAACAATGCGCTTCCCCCTTATTTGAACAAGGTCGAGCTAGGGCCGAACACCCAATTACAGGCAGACTATTTTAGCTATGAACAGCCGTCAGCCGCTGGTGCTGAGGAGACGTCTGGCTATACGGGACGTTGGGCCAAGTCAGATGATACCTGGACCAGTGACGCGTCTGATGACGACGGGACGTTCTCCGCGTTGACTAGTTCTCCCGAGTTCGCCGGCGGCACTTATCGCTGGCAGGAGTTCGCCGAGATGATCTTCGACGCCAATGCACCGGCTGGCGTGAGCGTTACCGGCACGACGGCTACTATTCGCAAGGTTGGAGCCGATGCGTCGAATATTAAAATCAGAGTTCCGGGTTCCGCGTTCGGCAAGCCTAAGGGGTATACCTTTGATAGCTGGAACGTGAGCGCGAATGGCGCCGGCAGGAAGTATTTGGAGGGTGAAGTAGCGGAGAATTTCACTCGTGGCGGCAGCATCAAGCTCTATGCTCAGTGGACCCGCGATGCTGTACCGACTCCGCCGGCCCCAAAGCCGTCGTCGCGCTACACCATCCGTTATAAGTCCAATGCGCCTGCAGGTTTGGAGGTTACCGGTTCTGTTGCTGATGACACGTTCGAGGTCACTCCCGCCCCCGGTGTCGATCTGAATAATTATGAGCGGGCAATCAAGGCGAACGGTTATACGATTTCCGATTATACTTTCGTAGGCTGGAACACTGACCCGGATGCGAATGGAAAGAGTTATCAACCTGGCGATCAGATCAAGGTGGCCCCTGGCGTGACCGTGCTCTACGCGCAGTGGCGTGCCACGTCTGTGCCCATTACACCGGTCAAGCCTCTGCGCGTTAACTACACCATCAGGTATGTGGCCAATGCGCCTAAGGGTTTGACGGCTACCGGTTCCGTGAAGGATGACACGTTCGAGGTCACTCCCGCCCCCGGTGTCAATCTGAGGAGTTACCCCCGAGCTGTTCAGGAGAATGCGTATAAGGTCTCCGGCTATGCCTTCGCAGGCTGGAATGTCAAGCCGGATGTGAACAAAGGCAACTATCAGAAGGGCGATCAGATCAAGGTGGCCCCTGGCGTGACCGTGCTCTACGCGCAGTGGCGTGCCACGTCCGTGCCCATTACACCGGTCAAGCCTCTGCGCGTTAACTACACCATCAGGTATGTGGCCAATGCGCCTAAGGGTTTGACGGCTACCGGTTCCGTGAAGGATGACACGTTCGAGGTCACTCCCGCCCCCGGTGTCAATCTGAGGAGTTACCCCCGAGCTGTTCAGGAGAATGCGTATAAGGTCTCCGGCTATGCCTTCGCAGGCTGGAATGTCAAGCCGGATGTGAACAAAGGCAACTATCAGAAGGGCGATCAGATCAAGGTGGCCCCTGGCGTGACCGTGCTCTACGCGCAGTGGGAGAAGATTCCTGTGGCTCCGTTGCCTTCAGTTGTGGCAACGCCAATTGCTCCGGTTTCGACGTTGCCGGCCGCTCCTGCTCCGCTCGCGACGAGATCCGCTCCTGCAGCCGCTCCTCCTGCTAGTGTTACTCCTGCTGCTACTGCCGCACCACGTGCAAACACTAATGTTGTCGCCGCACCCGCAGTGGCTCCTGCAGTCCCATCTCAGCAACAGCCCCAGGCGCAGCCTGCCCGTCCAAAGTGCATTCCCGAGAATGTTTATCGCAAGATTCAGGCCAACAAGCGTGGCACCAAGCCCATAAGCTGGATTGAGTACGGCGATGGCACGATGCAAGCCGACCCTGCGGCCTGGAAGCTTTCGGACTACAAGGGGCTGGCTCGTTGCGAGGTCGAAGCTTCGGCTCCTGCAGCCATGAATGTCCACATGAACTTCTGGTGGATGCTCCTGTTCCTGATTCCGTTGCTGTTGCTTGCGCTGAGGAATAACAACGCCATTGTGGCCCGTCACCGCAATCTGGACTCGGCAACCATCTCGAAGAGGTTCCTAATCTGATGTATTAAACGCCCACAGAGGGTGGTGAAAGGGTGCCTGTCGCTGGTAAATTCCAGCGACAGGCACCCTTTCATATTCATGATTTTCAGTGCAGCGACATTGACCGATATGGATTTGGTAACCATTCGCAGGTGGCTTCTTTCTCTGGCAAATGTCACGGCCGATATGGTTGTAATTGTATTTGGCTGTATTTGCTATATGATCAAGCACCTATAAAAGGTCTTCGTACCGATTGCAGATTGTGCTTTAGGGGAGATGACTAGTGATTCGGTCGTGCCTGCGTCTGTATGTGGGTGCTGCGTTGAGTGGAGGTGCCACACGCTACTGGAATATACATGGAGCCTCAATGAGGGCAGCGATATAGCGGCAGTGGATATAGGGGAATGATCGCTTGATGGAACCTGCGTCATTCGAGCCGTCCCAGTTCGTCTGAATGAGGGCAGCGATATAGGTGTAATGGGTATGGAGGAATGGATCGTTTGGGACCATGCCTGATTGGCTTTCTGAGGCCCCTGTAGTCGCCGGGCGTATGCTCACAATGGTGTGGCGTGCAAGGTGCCACGCGCGTTAAGAGCGGTTATTGCCAGATGCGTAGACGCTGTCTTTAATGACGCAATACGAGTCTAGAGCGTTTGCAGGAAAGAACAATGCCTTAGAATACGTTGATGCCCTCCAACCCAGAAGAGTTGGAGGGCATCAACGAGATGGAAGCGTCAGCCTTTAGTAGATTCTGTAGGAATGCCTGTGCTTCTTGTAAATCTCCGGCGACTTATGCTGCCCGATATCAGGCAGACGGTCGTATGAAAGAAGCAGCGGGACAAGCAGAAGCAGCAATAGGAGCAGCCACCAGAGCCAACCGAGATTCGAGTGATGCTCGACGCTGGCGGTTGCAGGCGCACCTGCTACGCATTGCGGATCATAATCCGCAATCGATTGGACACTGCCGAGTGCCTCGTCCTGACGCATTGCGGGGCCTGTCGAGCGTATGTTGTTGGCTCTGCAGATCTTCTTCTGCCTGTTTCGTGAATCTGGCTTCGTCTGCTGCTGTGGTACGTTCGTGTTGTCACCATTGCGCATCAGGTTAAACGAGTTGCCATTGGACCTCGTGCTACGGCGGTTATTGCCATTGTTGGCGTTGTTGCCGTTGTTGGCGTTATTCGCACTGGTGTTGTTGGTGGTGGTGGAATTGTAGTAATTCTGAATGGTGACATAGCGGTTGATGATCTGGCTGGCAGGAGACGGTGGTGCTGGCGCTGTTGTCTGTTCAGATTCAGGACTATTCGGTGTCCATTGTGCATATAGAACAAGGTTCTTATTGACAGGACTGTTGAAGTTGTATTCAGTACCTCCACTGGGTGTCGTATACCATCCAGTGAACGTATAGCCCGTCTTGGTTGGATTCGTCGGTCTGTTGACCGTCTCGCCTGCCGTTACGCTGTCAGTCGTGACCCCATTTCCGTTTTGTTCATCAAAGCGAATCTTGTATTTCGCTGATTCTTGCGATGTGACTGAATCTGACCAATGAGCGTACAATGTGATGTTTTTGGTTAGAGGTTTCCCGAAGTTGCTGTAGAGTTCACCGCCTTTAGGTTCTGTAAACCATCCTAAGAAATTACCGGAAGGGAATGATAGTTCATCAGGAGGAGTTACATTCTCGTCCGCTTTGATGGTTTTCAATAGGCTTTTAGAAGTGCCATCATTCCAGAGGAAAAGGGCAGTGTGGCTTTTATCGCTTCTATAATAAGCATAAAGTGTAGTGTCATCGTCGATTACGTAGTTCTTTATGTTACCAACCCTTTTGGCTGTTTCAAACGAGCAAGATGCTGCATTCGGGTTCCTGCTGCCAGTGACGCAAGCTTTCCAATAGAGGAAATCATCCTTTTGGTTTTGCTTATTCATTTTAAACGGACTGCCGAGATCGGGCAACTTCTCGCCGGAAACGATCTGCCTGATTCCTGGGTTTACTTCACCGTTTAAAGTGCCGCCACGCAGGTCGAGGACTACCTGTGGCACACGGATGTACGGAGTAAGATAACCTCCGAAAGAGCCTATCAACTGATGAGTTGCAGGGTTGGTGATTGATCCCTCGAACGGTAAGAAGACCATTCCGTTGCGTAGTTCGTTGCCGATGAGTTGATTGAGCATGTCTTCTGGCAAATCGCCTGGCGTGGTGGCTGCATGTGGCTTTGTGATTTTCACCGAGTTGCCGTTTACCGTAATGTCGGATGAATTAATATAAGCCCTTGACCGATACCCCTGATTGCTCCTGTAGGAGTAAAAGGCTTCGTTCTTGAAGGTAATAGGCTGTGAGCTCGCGGTGTTTGTCAGTTCGGTTGATGGAATCTGCACATCTGGATTCGCTACGAATTCATGTGATTGCGGATATTGGTTACTCGCGTCTATCGTGATGAGTTGGGTCAGGTTCGAAAGAGGGGTGAGATCATTGAGTTTGTTGTATTGCAGGTTAAGATGTTGTAGCCCGGTCAATCCGGCAAGCAGCGTTACATCGGTGAGCTGGTCGTCGTTCACGTCAAGGGAGCGCAGTTGCGTCATGCGCGAAATGGGCTCTGGTATGTTCCCATCAGTGCCGATTCCTATGCCGCCGATGTCCAAGTTGGTGAGGTTAGGCATACGAGTAAGGACATCAAAGTTTGTGTCCTGATGAAGGGATTCGCAGCGTTCGACGTTGAGCTCCTGAAGATTGGGGAACGCGGTATCGAAATTCGCGAATATCTGCCGGTTGTCACCGGAAGCGGATTCTGCCAATTCACTGTGTTCTAGATCAAGGCTGGTAAGCTTCGACAAACCGAAAAGTTGGGAAGGATCCTGGAAACCAGAGTCGGCTAGCGTGATTGAGCGAAGTGACGGCATCTCCGCAGAAGTCCATGAAGTCAGATTTGCATGGTTGAGATCGCCATTTGCCCCATTGCCGACCGTTCGGAAATCGGCCGTCAACAGATTTCGTAAATGGGACATCGGAGAATAATCGCTGACCGGTCCGAAGCCCTCAGCGCCGTTGCCCGCTGCGGTAAAGTGCTGAAGACCTGTGAAAATCTGAATGCCTTGAATGTTTTTGACGCCGCTGTTAAACGGTATAGCGAATGTGGGGAAGCCGCTGCCTTCGATTGTCGTGATGCTTCCCGCCCACGAGTCGGTTACAACGGTATTATCGAATTTATCGCCTGCGTTCCCGACGTTCTTCGGACTACCGTCGAGAGGATTCCTCCTGGCCAGATAGGTGCGGAAAACCGGGTCGGGGAAGCACTCTTTGAAGGTGCTGGTGCCTACGACGCAGTTATATGAGGGGTCGCCTTGTGTGCTTGGCGCCGCAGTCTCATCCTGCGCGCTTGGCGCTTGGGACTGCCGCTGTGTAGTTTCCTGCGGAGTTTCGCTTTTACCGCTTGTTGTCTGCCCGGAAGCAGGTGCCAGCGTGGCGCTTTGGCCCGCCGCAGGCTGCTGGGATTGCTGCGTTTGCGACTGCGACGACGATGACGGTGCCTTCGGGGCAGACGTCTCTGGGGTGTCGGCCATAGCGATTCCTGGCGACAACGTTAATGCCATTGCGGCTACGGCTGCTGTAAGACCCGTCACAAGTCGTGCCGAACTGTTCAACTTCGAATTCCGCATATTCTCTAGCTCTCTATACCATTTTTGGGATGAATGATACCAATTAGTCTACCATAACGTAGTGCAATTAGAACGTTGTACGCAATGCGAAAAACTCGCATCTGATGTGCTATCGCTAGCGGATAATCGTTTGGCTTTCAACAAGATTCTAAGGTTTGATGTAGCCTAATCCGTGTGTTGCATGGGCTGTAGCATAAATGGATAACCTTGATTCAGGGTGGCGAAAGCGATGGCCGGCGAAAGTTTCCACGGTTTAAAGCTTTTTAAAATTTTGCTTTCGGCAGAATTGTGATGCAAAATATAGTCTGGAAAGATTCTCGGAACCGGTTTATGGCAACGGTTATCATATCTAGTTGATGCCGATTTAATGGACATGGCGGCGATGTTCCGTGGTGTTGGGATTATTCTTTCAAGAAATGTTCAGGAAACATCCAGACCGGGTGTCTTTACTCATTATTAAGGCTCAGGGGTGGCTTTCGAGGCGGATGCCGTCGAAGGCGCACCCATTGGAGGAATAAGGAGCAGCAATGGCTGAAGACAATAAAGACGAGTGGAGCAGCGGTCAGCCTGCACGTCCCAATGAAGAAACAAATACGACGCCGAATCTGCCGGACTTCGCCGGCAACGGTGACATTGACTCTGCGGCGGGAAGCGACAATGGCGATGCCGGTTACGCTGCCACGCCAGCAACCAACAATGACGCGGCCATGTCGGACGAGACCCGGCCGTTCGCCACGCAACCCGTTACGACGCAGGATACGCAGAATTTTAATGGCGAATCCGATAATGGAGCGAATACGACGCCCACCGAAGTGTTCACCACCGGTTACCGGCCAGACGACGCGAATTCGACCGAGACAACCTCGAACGCTACCTTTTCGGACAATCCATACGAGACTTCCGGCGCGGTGAATTCAGGCAACTCAGGCAATGATTCCAGCCCGTATCGCCCGGCACCGGAATATGGCGCCTACGGCCCGTTGCCCGATCATATTGGCGTCAACGGCAATCCCGACAACAATTCAGGCAATGGGAATGTGCAGTTTGGCGCGAATGGGAACTCCCCGTTGAGCGCCCCTGGCGGTAATGGCACGGTCAATACCCCGAGCATGCCGTGGAACGGCATTTTCGGCAGCGCCGGCCAGAACCCGAACGCCGGCCAAAACGGCAATGGCGTCAACCAGAACAATAACGATTACGGCAGCAACGGCTTCAACGGTTCGTTCAATGGTGGCCCCGGTCAGCCGGGCGGCTCCAACGGCGGCAACTTCGGCGGGCCGAACGTGTCGGGAGGTGGCAACGGCTACGGCAACCCAAATGGTTACGCGGAGTCCAGCTCGCATAGCAATGTCGTTACGGCCATCGTCGCGGCGGTGGTGACGGCGGCGCTGTGCCTGGGCATCGGTTACCTTGGCATTTCCAAGGGCTGGGTCACCGTTCCGACTTCCAGCTCCATGTCGGGCATCACTTCCAACAAATCCGGCTCCGGCACGGCCACGGTCAAAGGCGGCCAGGCTCCGGATTGGGCCGGCGTCTCCTCGCAGGTCTCCAATTCCGTGGTCTCCATCACCACGCAGGTCAGCCAGGGCATAGCGAAGGGCTCCGGCGCGATCCTTGATACCAAGGGACACGTCGTCACCAACAACCACGTCGTTTCGGGCGGTCAGAACATTCAGGTCACGCTTTCCAACGGCCAGATGTATAAAGCCTCCATCGTCGGCGCCGACAACACCACCGATCTTGCTGTAATACAGCTTCAGGGGGCGCCGAACGACCTGAAGCCGGTGCAATTCGCGGATTCCAGCAAGCTCGCGGTTGGCGAGAACGTCATGGCCGTCGGCAACCCGCTGGGCTATGACGACACCGCCACCACCGGCATCGTCTCCGCGCTGAACCGCCCGGTTTCGGTGATGGATGACAACAATTCCGAAATCGTGACCAACGCGGTACAGATCGACGCGGCCATCAATCCCGGCAACTCGGGTGGCCCGACCTTCAATGCGGCCGGCCAAGTGATCGGCATCAACTCCTCGATCGCCTCCGCTTCCTCGTCTTCCGGCCAGTCCGGTTCCATCGGCATCGGCTTTGCGATTCCGTCGAACCTCGTCAAGCGCGTGGCCGACCAGATCGTTTCGAAGGGCTCCGTCGAGCACGCGATGCTCGGCGTCACCATCAAGTCCGCGAACGTGGAATCCGACGGCATCACCCGCGGCGGCGCACAGATTACTACGCCTTCCACCGGCGGCTCGGCAGTCGTCAAGGGCAGCCCGGCCGACAAGGCGGGCCTGAAGGCCGATGATACTGTGGTGGCTTTCAACGGCCAGGCGGTCGGCAGCAGCTCCGCGTTGCTCGGCTACGTTCGTGCGGCAAGCCTCGGTGACAAAGTGAAGCTCACCATCGTGCGCGGCGGAAAGACCATGGACGTCGACGTCACCCTCGATCAGAAGGAATCCGATGTCAAGGGCAGCAACCGTTCCGAGCAGAAGCAGAACAGCGGTAACGGCCAGAATGGACAGAACGGGCAGGGCCAAAATGGTCAGGGCCAGAACGGCCAAGGCCAGGGCGGCAACAGTGACGGAGACGGCGGTGGCCTCTTCGATCCCTTCGGCCTCTGGTAAATTCTGACTCTCTCTGCCCTCCTCGGTTCCTGCCAATGAAGCCGCGGATGATTTGAGACGAAGCCGGCCCGGCAGCATTCCCAGTGCGGAGTGTTGCCGGACCGGTTTTTGCTGTGAAACAGGAATCATACCATGTTTTTTACGCAGGTGTATATTATGTCGTGCAATTTTGTCAGGCGTTGTGATACACTCCTTGAGTCGGACGGAATCGCCACAGCTCGAGGTATATCCGTACTTTTGTAAGCTTCTGCCTCGTTGATTCCGCTGATAGGGTGTAATTATTCAATATTCCATCCCTCTCTTTGGTAACTTGTGTGGGTTGTCGGTTTCCTGATGGCCTGCACAAGTTTTTCGTTTGTTCCGCCATCGCGTTGAGGCCGTATACCAGGCGATATATTCGGCAATTGGATTATTCGGACATGCCGTCGCAGGTGTGTTGCTATACTGAAGTTCATTATCTTTACGCCGTGTATCGGCGGCCTCGCGCCGCCGGTGGGTTAACAAGGCGTGACCAACTTGCTTGGTTGCGCGACTTGTGTGGCCGGGCAGTACACGCGCAAGGAGAATCATGCGGGTTATTCGCAAAATTGGCGACATCTGCCGGCAAGTGCCAATGCTTCCCGTCACCATCGCAGCTGCGATTTTCGTGACGATATTCTGGAATTATCGTCCGTGGTTGAACGGCGTGGGGGCGCTTAATGCCGGTAATTTCGTGGCCGCTCCGCCCAGCGCAGGGGCATGGCACATCGGGCCATTCGCGTTCAATCCTTCCGTCGGGCAGCTTATCGTGGTGCTGCTCGTCGCGTATTCCGTTTTCGATTCCGTTCGCGGCATGATCGCCTCACTCAAAGCCGGGCACGTGGGCATCGACGTATTGGCCATTCTGGCGCTGCTTTCCACGCTGGGAGTCCAGGAATATTGGGCCAGCTGGGCCGTGGTGTTGATGATCTGGTCGGGCGAGGCCATCGAGGAGTTCGCCCAGACCAGGGCCGAAGGCAATCTGAGCGCCCTGATTGCCGCCGCTCCGCAGATGGCGCATATCTCCGATTTGCCGGGAGTCGGTTTGGCCGGAAGGTCGTCCGCTGGGTGTCCCGCCGATAAAACCAAACCGCAAAATGTTGAAACTGCCGGGAATGTGAGCAGCGGTGCCATTCAGCGTCCTCAGACGATTGAGACCGGCGTTGATTCTGCGGCGCGTAATGAAACTCCAAAACCGAATACGAACGCGGCAAACAATCATCTTGACGCATTGTTTGCCAATAGCGACAAGCGTTTGGCTGACGGTTTCCGCGCAACCTTGGCGACGGCCTTGCCTCAAGTGAACCTGCAGGATCTGGAAAATAACGTATGCAGGGTCGATCCGAATGATTGCAGTTGCGAGCTTGCTTCCGTAGCCAAAGGTAGTGCGGAAAACAGGTGGGAAACCGGGCGAACCAATGGCGGCAAGCAAGGCGAAAATGTTGTGGATGATACGGACCAGAGCCGACCCGACGCCGGTGAATGTGACGTCCGTGGCCACTTGGCGAACAATACGGAAACGAACGTGCAAACGATTTCCCGGAGTCAGGGCCGATATTCGCAGGTTCCGGGCTCGTTGGCGCGGCATACGTTTATTGGCGGGTCGTTGGCACGCAACTCGCAGGCCGTGAAAATCATGGAATCGCAGGCCTCGCAGGACGCGCATTTCCATACGGTTCCCGTCGATCAAGTCGCGCTGGGAGACGTGCTGGTGGTGTTGCCGGGCGAGACGATTCCCGTGGACGGCAAGCTTTTGAGTGGAACGGCGACGCTCGATTTGAGTGCAATCAACGGCGAACCGTTGCCGCGCACCGTGTTCGCCGGCGCTCGCGTGATGTCCGGGGCGATCAATGGGTCGACGATGATCGTGATTCGCGCCACGTCGCTGGCGCGAGATTCGCAGTACCAGCAGACGATGCAGTTGGTGGATTCCGCGCGTTCCTCGCGTGCCCCAGTGGTCAAAACCGCCGACGTGCTGGCGGTGCCGTTTACCATTATTTCGTTGGTTATTGGCATTGTCGCATGGATTGCTTCAGGCACCCCGGAGCGGTTCGCGCAAGTGCTTGTGCTGGCCACTCCCTGCCCGCTGCTTATCGCCGCTCCGGTGGCGTATATGGCGGGAACCGGCAGGCTTGCGAAGGCCGGAATCCTGACGAAAACGCAGGAGGTCTTGGAAAATCTCGGCAAGGTCTCGCATATCTTCTTCGACAAAACCGGCACGCTCACTGTCACAAAACCGCAGGTTGTGCGAGTTGACGTGCCGGAAGCCGCGCGCAAGCGGTTGCCTATCGTTCTTAAATTCGATAAGAATCAGTCAGAATCGCAGTCCGAACAATATATAGAAGACCTTATTGTCGAACTCGCGGCAGTGGTTGAGAGCTATTCGGTGCACATTCTCGCGCAAGGCATCGTGGCCGCCGGAGCCATGGCATCGAAGAAGCTGCACAACGGTCGCGCAACTTTTCCGGTGGTCAAAGGCGTACACGAGGATGCCGGCAACGGCGTGCAAGGCATGGTCGAAGGTCACACGGTTCGCGTTGGGAGACTGAATTTCGTAGTGAATGCAAGCTCGGCTAATGGTATCGATGACCGACTTGAAAGCAAGTCGCCAAGGAACACGGATATCTTTGATAATTCAGATTCTGTATTACGGTCTGTTGGAGCGTTCCCGACATCGCAATTCAAGCCGCGCTCGGCCGACGAAATGGTCGCCTACGTTTCGGTTGATGGAATCCTTGCAGCCCGCATTGTGCTGCGAGACGTACCGCGGAACAATGCCCGCGAATCGTTGCAACGCTTGCGTTCCATGGGCATCGGCAAGGTGACTATGTTGACCGGCGATTCCCACAGTTCCGCCGACGTAATTGCCGGCGAGGTCGGGATTGACGATGTTCGCGCCGATTTGCTCCCGCAAGATAAGGTGTCTGCGGTCAGAGCGGCTTCGCGCGAGGCCTTGCAGCATCCCTCGAAAATCGAGACGTTCCTTGACCGGCTTTCCGGCCAGCCGAAGCCGCGCCCGATTTCGGTGATGGTCGGCGATGGTGTCAACGATGCGCCCGTTTTGGCTGCGGCTGATATCGGCATTGCGATGACAGATGGCACTTCTACTGCCGCATCGCAGACCGCACAGGTGGTCATCATGAACGACGACATCGGTGATGTGCCCAAAGCCGTCGCCATCGCCCGTCAGACCAAGCGCACCATGCTGCAGGCCGTGGTAACCGGTCTCGGCCTCGCGCTCGTCTGCATGGTCGCCGCCGCGTTCGACTTCATTCCCGTGGTCGTCGGCGCGTTCACGCAGGAGGCCATTGATGTCGTCTCGATTCTCTGGGCGCTGACCGCACTGCGCGAGCGTAAATGATGGGGCGTGACTCTGCTAGTCATACATCCGAATCGATATAAAAGGTGTTATTCCGTGACGTTGGCTTTATGCTAGGCGATTAGTCGAGGGGAGGAACGCTATAGGTGTTATTGTTTTTTAATATTTATTATTTATTAATGATGATATGGTAGCTGGTATGCAAGGTGTTCAAAAAAGCCATGGCGGCAAGATCGCATTGATTGTTGTAGCATGCGTGCTTGCTGTTGCCGTAGTAATTGGGGGAATCGTGTCCAAGTATCATGCCGATCAAAAGCAGTGGATGCATGAGGCGGCTTATAGCAAAGAAGCCGACAAAATTTATCGCGATTCGATTAAATTCTTTGATCCGAAGGCGTTTTCTAAGAATGGCATCATCCACTCATACAAGGTTGATGACGCCAGCATCGGTCATGATCCAATGGGCGGGATCGCGCTTGAACTTATTGTGAACGATGACCCGGATATGGAGGTCGATGTCAAGCTTGATAAGAACGGCGGTACGGGCCCTTTGAAGGGAGGGGCTACGAGCGTCTCGCTGAAGCTTCAAGACTTGTTGGACAAGGCCTATCCGCATCTGCATGATGGCAGTACTGGCAATGATGACTGATTCGGGGATGTTCAATGGCTGATTATACGGATGGCTGCTATACCGATGAACAGCGCAAAGAAATAGCCGATTTGGAGTATCCGAAGCGAGAATATAACGTGGGCGAGCGTCTTTATACGCAAAAGGATACCGGTTCCAAGTTTGTCGGTTATGTTGCTGCAGTGAACCATAATTCCGCAACTGGCGAGGACTCGTACATGGTCGTTGATGCGGATCCAACTGCCAAGGGCTATAAGCCAAGTGACGTAAAGCATGTCACCGTTCTTTATCAGGGCTCGCAGAACTGGCAGGACTATGCCGAGGATGCGATTGATGGTGGTCAGATTCTTAATGTCGGCAGATTCGCTGGCCCGATAGTTGGCCCGGTGTGGGGAGCTGCCGATGATATCGGCGATCTCTTGAACGTGCCGAGGAGAGATGTCCCATCGCAACAGTTGCTGTCGTCATCTAATACGCTAAAGGGTGCACTTGCCGAGTATAAGAACGCGAAAGTCGATGTATATGGCCATTCTCTAGGGTCAATGGATGGTCAGTATGCTTTGGCGAGTTTGAGTCCTGAAGAATCCAACAGAATCGATGGGGCGTGGCTGTATGAAGGGCCGAATATGTATTCGTTCCTGACAGCCGATCAGCGTCGGGTCGCCGATCAATTCAGCGCTCGCGGCATCGTGCACAACTATATCGATCGCAAGGATCTTGTCCCCATAGGCTATGGCAACAACGCGCATATCGGTAATCTAATCGTTGTCGATTCCAATTGGGCCCCTGGGGAAATGAATGACGAATTGGAAAGTAAGAATCCTGCGGTTTTTCTGGTGGGTGTCGGCAAATATGCGTGGTCTTGGTTTTTGAAGCAGCATGGATGGGGCGGTTATCAATTCGATAAAGATGGCCGTTTGAAAGTCGTAGGCGGTGACAAGGCCCTTGATGAAGCTTCGGAACTGGCCGACAAGGAACTTGGCGCTGTTGACGATGAGCG
Organism: Bifidobacterium sp. ESL0728; assembly: GCF_029392015.1. Lineage (NCBI taxonomy): Bacteria > Bacillati > Actinomycetota > Actinomycetes > Bifidobacteriales > Bifidobacteriaceae > Bifidobacterium > Bifidobacterium sp. ESL0728. The sequence continues at coordinate 2,493,184 of NZ_CP113925.1, read as the reverse complement.
TAAGGCGCTTGAGAAAAATAATGGCGGCAAACTCACCGGCGCGGAAACGATTTATTTGGACGAACAGGAAGCTGGAGCGATCGTCAATGGCATCCATTCCCTGACACAAAACGAATTACAGGAGATGCAAGGATGGTGTAATGGGGCGTGCGCCAAAGCTGACGAGGAATGGCAGGGAACGTTGCATGATGCCACCGTTGTCGGGCAAAATCTTTCTGCTGGAGAGGTAATGGATGCCCTGGCTGCAGGTAGCGCGACCAAAGAGCGTATTGTCAGTAACCCCCAGGCGCAGTATCAGGCTGAACTCAACGGTTTTGTTGGGCAGGTGAGTGTCTTCGACGACCTTGCCGGGAAAATTAATCAAGCGGCACAAACTCTGGTATCAACCGATCAGCAACTTGCGTTGCAGTTGAGGGCCATCGGGCGATGAGCAGGGCGGAAGATGAACAGCGGGAACGGGAGATTCGCAGCCGTGCGGTTGAGCTGCGGGATGCCAGGAATCGCGAATATGAACAGTATCGGCAGCGAGGCAAGCAACTGGATAGTGCCGAGGATGAGGTTCGTCGTGCCCAGTGGGATTTCAATGAGCAGCTACAGGATTTGGGCACTCGGGTTGTTGCGTTGTTGAAGCAGGGAGACGGTGATTCCGGCGATGCCATCGAAAAGGCCGTGACGGTGATTGAACAGAATCGTCAAAGCAGTGAGGCCGTGATCAACGAAAAACTTCGTTATATCGATGACGCCCGTGAACAGCTTGCCCAGTCTCATCGCGAATGTGAGCGGGCTTTTGAACGCGGAGAAGAAGATAACCGTAAACGAGCGAGAGGGAACAATGGCTAATTTCTGGGATCAGGCTACTGCTGAGGCCGATCGGCTCTGGAATGGGGTGAAAAAAGATTGTGAACAGGCTGTTGCGGATGCGCAGGCGATGCTCAACAGATGTCTCAAGCAAGCACAGACGGGTATTATCAAGGACGTTGTGGCTCCATGGCATGCGAGTCTTGCCTCGATTGACGTCAACCAGAACGAACGCGACAAGAATGCGTTTCTTCGCTCGGTTGCCGATGATTGGAGCAGTTATGCCGATAATATTGCTGGCGGCGCCCAAGGTGCATGGGCGACTCAGGCCAAGCAAACAATCCAGGATGAAGCCACGAAAGTTCGCCCAAGCTGAGCAAGAAAGCCATGACCATAATGAAGATTCCGGCTTTTCGCCGAACGTCGGTATAGGCGTGACGGTAGGCTAATAACGGCGGAATAACGCGTATCTCGGGAGGTTCGTATGCCTGGAATTGTTCTGATTGGTGCCCAATGGGGAGACGAAGGCAAAGGTAAGGCGACCGATCTTATCGGCACGAAGGTTGACTACGTCGCGCGCTTCAACGGCGGCAACAATGCGGGCCACACGGTGGTGGTCGGCGACGAAACGTATGCGCTGCACCTGCTGCCCAGCGGTGTGGTGAACCCTCATGTCACACCGGTTATCGGCAACGGTGTGGTGGTCGATCCCGAAGTGCTGTTTGAGGAGATTGACGGGCTTGAGTCCCGTGGTGTGGATTGCTCGCGCCTCAAAGTCAGCGAATCGGCACAGGTCATTGCTCCGTACCATCGCGTCATCGACAAGGTGACTGAGCGCTTCCTCGGCAAGCACAAGATTGGCACCACCGGCCGTGGCATCGGTCCGGCTTATGCCGACAAGATCAATCGCGTCGGTATCCGTGTGCACGACCTCTTCGACGCCGAGCGCCTGCGCGACAAGGTCGAGGCGAGCCTGCATCAGAAGAACCAGATGCTGGTCAAGCTCTACAACCGCCGTCCGATCGACGTCGACGAGACCACCGACGAGCTGCTGAAGCTGGGGGAGCGGCTCAAGCCTTACGTCACTAACACTTCTCTGTTGCTCAACAATGCGTTGGCAGAAGGCAAGACCGTGCTCTTCGAGGGCGGCCAGGCCACCATGCTTGACGTCGACCACGGTACTTATCCGTTTGTAACATCCTCCAACCCGACCGCCGGTGGCGCCTGCACCGGTACTGGCGTCGGCCCCACGAAGATCGACCGCGTCATCGGCGTGGCCAAGGCGTACGTCACCCGCGTGGGCGAAGGTCCGTTCCCGACCGAGCTCAACGACGATTCCGGCGAATGGCTGCGCACGCAGGGCCACGAGTTCGGCGTGACCACCGGCCGTCCGCGTCGCTGCGGCTGGTTCGATGCCGTCGTCACCCGCTATGCCACGCAGGTCAACGGCCTGACCGATATCGTGCTCACCAAGCTCGATGTGCTGACCGGCTTGAACGAGATTCCGATCTGCGTCGCCTACGACGTCGACAACGGCGACGGCACACACACTCGTTACGACGACATGCCTATTGACCAGGCCGCGTTCGCCAAGGCCACGCCCGTTTACGAGACCATGCCCGGCTGGACCGAGGACATCTCCAAGGTGCACAAGTTCGAGGATTTGCCGGCCAACACCCAGGCCTATGTCAAGCGTCTCGAGGAGATCTCCAACTGCCGCATCTCCGCCATCGGCACCGGCCCGCAGCGCGACCACATCATCGAGGTGCGTTCGCTCGTCGACTGAGCGCTGATTGCAGCCGTGTGCTGATGGGTGCTGATTGACCGAGCATATGGTACCGGTCTACTGTCAGAAAAGTGCACTTTGCGATTGCTAAGGTGCACTTTTTCTCGTACTGGCGTCGAAATAGTGCATCTTGAGCGGGCGTGGGTGCACTTTTCTGACGGTACTGTGCGAAAAGTGCGCTTTGGGTCTTCGAAGGTGCACTTTTTGACGGTAGAGCGCGAATAGTGCACTTGGTAGTACCTAACTTGCACTTTTATGACGCTGGCGAGATGTGTTGCAGTGCCGGTAGCCCGTTATTGGTTCAGACGCAGGATACGCCGGCGGAAGGTTACGAAAGCGACAAGCAGAACGGCAGTGGAGCCGATCAGCGCACCAAGTAATACAGCGACGCGACGCCAGCGCCCGCCGGTGAACGGCAGGGCGGTCACCGGCGGAGGACTGCCGAGGTACGCTTCCGGCGAGATGACGCTGAGCTTGCTGCCTTCGCCTCCGCCGCTGCTTCCGCCCCCTCCCGAAGTGTTCCTCCAGGTGTCGTCGATATAAAGGTGCGAGCTGGTGTCGTAGGCTTTGGCGGCGTCGAACGCCGTGCTTTCGGGCAGGTCGAGGCTCCAGCTGTGGGCCGTGGTGCCGTCGAAAGCCGGTACGTTGTCCATGGTCGCGGTGCCGCAGACGTAGTTGCCGGCCGCCGTGCCCGTAGGTTTGACGCAGGTCTTGACGCTGTTGTCGCTGCCTTGGGAGAGCGGTGTGATCATGAGCGGCCCGTCGATAGAACCGTTTTGGTACTGCGTATAGGCCCAGATATACGGCCTGGTGCCGATGTCGAGATTGGTGGTGGACCATTTGTTGTTGAGGCCGGCAAGCCAGAACGAAAAGGGTAAATAGCCGGGGTGATAGTCGGGTATTCCAAAGTCCTGGACGCAGCCGGACGGGATGTTGTTGTTGTCATTGCTCCAACGGGCTTTCGCCGGAGGTGCTGTGCCGTTGGAGCCGGAAGTATTGGCGTAACAGGCGCGCACGCGTACGGTGACGACTTGGCTGGCTTCGGTGTTGCCGGTGCCGGACGCGAGACCGGTTACGGAGAGCTTGCCGTCCGAGGTGAGCGAGGCGCTGGTGACTTTCAGTCCCTTGCTTGAGTTGCCGCTGACGGTGGGTGTGCCGATGGCGTTGAAAGGCTGCGCGGTTCCTGTTGCGATGACGTGGTGGCTCGTCGAGTCGCGATGCACTTCGGTGATGACGGGTGCTTTCGCCTCGTGCCAGACGGCGTAAAGCGTCAGGGTTTTGCCTGCGTCCGCGTTTGTGAAATAAGTCGGCGCGTGGTTGCCGGGGTTATAGGCGGGGTCAGGCTGGGTAGCCGTCGCGCTGGTGGCCCACCCGGCGAACATATCGTGCGGGCCTTTGGTGGGGATGACGTCCGCAGGGATGGTGAACGGGGTGAGGCTGTAGTTGTCCGGATCGCCGAAGCCGGACATGTCGGACGGGGCGCCTGTGCCGCCGTTGGCGTTGAAGGTGACTTTGAGGTAAGGCAGTATGCCGTTTTTTTGTGTGTAGGCGGTTACGGTGTTGCCGGTCGAGGGATCGGTCATGGTAGTGGACGCTTTGATGACGTAGGTGGCGCCCATGTTGGGCTGGAGGTCGGCTATGGGACGGCCCGTGTAACTCCATGTGCCGGGCCCGGTTTCGGTGGACCAAGGGCCTTGGCCCGTGGTGATGGTGGTTTTGCTGCCGATAAGCGCGTTGGCAGCGGGTCCACCGGCCGGTCCGGCGGTGTTCGATACCGTCACATCGATGGTCGGGCTGGTAGTGAGCGGGGCGTGGATGGCCGGCGAGTAAGGATCGATGACGGGCGCTGGCGCCCTGACCCACTGGGCGTATAGCGTGATGGTTCGGGCGGGGTAGGAATCGCCTTGGGCCACGGTGATGGTGTCGTTCGGCTGGTAGGCTTGGCAGCCTCCGGTGGTGCCGCCGCGCGCGCAGGTGTTCCAGCCCGAGAAGATGCTCTGCGACTTGTTGGTGGTGATCGCGTTGCCCCGCGGTACCGTAATGGTCGCGGCCGCAGTGGTGGTGTCGTAGGAGACGGGGGTGAAGTTCGTGATGCCGCCGTTCGCGTTGACCGCAAGCTGCACGCCGCTCGGCATGAACCTTGAGTCCCAATATGAGCCGGCGGGGTTGCTGGAAGCGGCCCGCGTCTTCAAAGCGCTGAGATTACCGATGCTGCCGATATGGGTGGCGCTGTCGTCGAGACTCGACATCTCCTCCCAGTTGATGCCGCTATCGACGTTCGAGAATGCGTCGCTGCCGAGTTTCGTGCTGGCCCCGAGTTTCAGCTTGCGCAGTCCGTTGGGCAGCATGTTGGTCATGGATGAGCCGGCCTGGCTGGTGTCGAAGCTTGATATATCGAGCGTCGTGAGATTGGTGCACCCGTCGAACATGCTGTTCATATTGGCCACTTTGTTGGTGGCGAAACTTGAGAGTTTGATCGATGTGAGGCCGCTGCAGCTTTGGAACATGGCGTTCATGTTGGTGACGTTGGCGGTGTTGAAGTTGGAAAGGTCGAGGGTGGTGAGTGAAGAGCAGTCATTGAACATGCTGTTCATATTGGCCACTTTGTTGGTGGCGAAATTCGAGACATTGAGCGATGTGAGACCCGTGCAGTCCAGAAACATGCTGTCCATGTTGGTGACGTTGGCGGTGTTGAAGTTGGGGAGGGTGGAGAAGTCGAGACTGGTGAGGCCCCTGCAGCTGGAGAACATCTGCTTCATGCTCTTCACGGCGCTGGTATCGAAACTTGATAGATCGAGGGAAGTGAGGCCGGAGCAGTTGTTGAACATGCTGTCCATGCTGGTTACTTTGCCCGTTTTGAAATTGCCGGAGAGGGTGATCGACTCGAGCCCGTTGTCTCCGTCGAACATGTTGGTCATGTCTTCCACATTGGTGGTATCGAAGCCGGAGAGGTCCAGCTGGGTGAGCCCGGGGCAGAAGTAGAACATGCTGGCCATGCCAGTGGCTTTTTTCGTGTCCCAGCTGGTGATCCCGTTGATGGTGGCCAGTTGATCGTCGCTTTCGAAGAGGCCGCCCGCCGCGTTGGCCGCCAGGTGCAGTTGGCCGCCGGTGGTGTCGACGGTTGTGAGGTTGGGCATATCGGCGAAGATGGGGTTCAGCGCGATATTGCTTTTGTACAGCGTGAGGTTGCCTTCGACCTTGATGCCGGTAATCTCGTCCTGTTCGTTGATCCAAGGGACGTATGTTGAACTGTTTGGGATATTGGGGCTGAGGCCACCGCTTAGATGTAATACGCAATCGCTGGTGATTCGCCATTGGACGGTGCTGCGGTCCATCCCGCTGACCCCAGTGGGTCCGGAGTATGGCGTGCCCCAGTTGACCCAGTTTGTCGCCGAGCAGCTGGCTTGAGGGCCTACTGCCTGCGGTTGCTGTGACGACGTTTTGGCTTGTGCGGTTTGCTTGGTTTGCCCGGTTTGTTTGGTTTGAGCAGAGGTTTCAGACGCGTTTGCAGCCGATGAAATATCGCCTGATGGGGTAGCGGCGCTCGCAAAAACCGCGCAGGTGGTCATGGCTGCGCATACTGCTGTCGCGATGACGCGGAGTGTGGTTATGTACAAGTGTTTTTTCATCGGAAATCACCCGACCGACGCGTCTTGATTAACGCATAAAAAGTCCGCAAAGCCCCCGAGCCGCTGTTGCGGACGGAGGTTTGAAGCGAAATAAGTAATATGAATTGACGATTTAACATAAGCTGCGTAACTTCCGCCGAGGTGCGCCGGCCAAGGCATAGATAATGCGATTGACGAGACCTGTGCGGTAAAAAGATGAAAGGACTGGAGGCAGTTTTCTTGCGGGGAGGGATGTCATCGCTGCTCAGATCCTTTCAGGTGATGGCGTTATAGATTTTTAAAGGTTTCCGTATTGTTGTCGCGCATGCCATAAGGCGCACCAAATCCATAGTTAATTCCACCGTACATGTCGGAATTTTGTAATGCAATGGATGACTTGAAGTGTTCTGCCTAAAGGGTTTTTGAGAACCTATCATTTTGGGGTGTCGTGTCGGGGAAACGAAAGTCTCCTCTGCGTTCTGTCGTGTTATTCGCTAAAGAAACTAGCAAAAATCCCCGATTTCGTCTTCGCTGATAATGAAATAAATCCGTGATGAGCCTGGTGAAAATGCGTGGTTTTGGAACTGTGGCTGAATGTTCCATGCGTTGCAAATTGCGGGCTTCCGTGATTTGGACGAGCTAAATGTGTTTTGGGCTTTTGTTTAGCTGCTGATAGAACCTGATGTGAGGGAAAATTAAATAATTAATACTTTTTAATCATATTTAATATATTTTAATAAATAAAGTGTCTAGTTAAAAGGGTAGATTTTTAACTATTGCAGTTAATCCCAGCTATGTCGCTTGGAGAAAGTGGGAAGAAATATGGCAAAGAAAAGATATGCCGTTGTCGCGTCGTTTGCGGCCGCGTGCATGATGGTCGCCGGCTTCGGTGCCGGTTCGGCGAACGCGGCGGAGACGTCGGGCAATACGGATCAGCCTGCAAAGTCAAACGTCGTGGATTTGAGCCAAAAGTCGGAAAGGCCTCTGACCAAGTTGGCTCCCGTCGCTTCTCAGACGAATGCTGCGCCAGCGCCTCAAGTGGAGTACCCTACCGTAAGCGATAAAGACGAAGTGCGTATTACAAATGTCAAAGTGACCGATGTTGGTGCGCACACCGCCAATATTTCGTTCGATTACCAGTACATGCGCAACGGTCAGCCACTGAATTGGAAATCTGTTAATACTAAAAACAGTAAAGAGAATCCTGATGAACGTTGGCCAACGGTTCCGATGGTCTCTCTTACTCATATTACGAGCATGACCGCTCGAAGCGATCAATATGGTTGTGGTACTTGGAATCCCAACGAATGCACTCCTTTTGGCGGCTATGCCCCGGAAGTCGGCAACAATAATGTCATGGACACCCAGCTGACCGCAGATACCTATCAGAAGATTTATGGTGTGAAAACGCAGGATTGGATGAATCCGATGTCGGGTCTTTACCGTATGGCGACTACCACCGGTAAATCATTTGAGCGTTTCCTTGATGAGGATATGAGCCGGAGCAGCGGTCACTTCGATGTTCCTCTGATTGGGCTTGATCCCAACACCACGTATTCCAATAGGAACGTGAACGCCAATGGCAAGGATCTTTCGCTCACGGAACCCGAGGAAATGATTGGCGAGCATGCCAAGGAGCTTGTGGCACAAGGCAAGAAGGACCAGCCTGTCAAAACCGACATCATGCAGCTGTTGGTCGGTGTCAATTTTGAGAATATGGGCTATGGTGGGCCAACTCCTCAATATGGCCAAGCTCTGATTCCTTCCTTTACCACGAAAGCTGAGCCAAAGGCTCCTGCGAATGGTGATTTGAACACTGGCAACATGAACGACATTGGGATTGCGGGCAAGCCTACTGCTGGTTCGCCGTCTCGCCTGTATATCAACCATCTCGCTGCTGGTTGCAAGGCTGATGTCGATGGTGAGGATACGCCGTCCTGCTTCTGGGCTGGATACATCTATTCCGATCCCGTTGCGTTGCAAGGGCCTGACGGCGCTCCATACCTTCAAGTGAAGAAGGATGACAAGGGCCGTTATTATGTGGACGCCTTGCTGCCGAAGGGCTATACAGGTGACCACAAGATCGCGCTGGTCGATCAGGACGGCAACTTGCAGGGCTGGACGCCGATCACCTTTGGCAAGGATTATGGCAAGGAGCCGATCGTGCTCCCGCCACCTGCAGGTACTCCGGCACCGCCTGCACCAGCTGCTCCTGCTCCGACTGCTCCGGCCGCTCCGGGGGTTACTCAGCCCGCGAACAGCAAGCCTGCTCCGACTGCCGCAAAGGATGCCGCGGCTCCGGCTGCAAAGAAACTGGCGAACACAGGCACTTCCGTTGCCGGTGTGCTGCTCGTTACGGTGTCGGCGCTGCTCGTCGGTGCCGGTGTTGAACTGGCCCGTCGCAAGGCGTGAGTGAGCGTGAGTAACGCTTTGGGTTCCCGGTGACCGATGCCAAGTCGGTCACCGGGAATTTTGTATTCGTTTGGACGTTATCGGCAGTTTTGGTGTTGGCTTGGTTCCTTTGCATCGAAGCGAAAGTGCAAGGAAAATTCATTAATCTGGTTAAGAACAGACCGGCATTCCCATTGATGCCCAACGCCTTATTGAGAAAAGATTTAGGCTAGTTGTGGACCGTCGATAGTCCGGCTCACAGGCAGAAAGCGGCGTAGGGCGGCACGCTTTCGATGCCGTTTTCGCTTCCAAAGTTCTTGGTGGAGAGGCGGATAGAGCGTTGCGGCTGGTACGTGTCTTGGTACGCCCGAAGACTGCGCGAGCGGACGTTGCCGGAGGATTTCACCTCGATCGGTGTGGCGGTGCGATATGTAGTTTGTGTTCTGCCGCGTAAGCCGGATTGACATGTTTTTATTTGTGCGCATTACGTCTGATTACCGAAGTTATCTCCAAAAAAGTGTCAATAAATACATTTTTATCTCCAAAAAATGTAAATTTCTACACTTTTTTGGAGATAAGTAGGAAATTTGTGCTCCAGCGCGAGCGGGATATACGCAGGAATTGATTGTGCACGCGATGAAAGCGCGTGAAGGCTACCTTAAGAGGGAGGGGTTGCGATGAAGTTTTCCGATTTGTCGAAGGAAGAGCAGCGAGAGTTGGCTGCTTACGGCGAGGAGATCAACGATGAGATGGATGCGCGTGTCTCTTCTGCGCCGGGAGACCCCACGATGGATTCGCGTTGGGATCCTTCGCGCGAATTGAGACGGCTCAATTATCAGCGTCACGCCGTCGAACGTGACATCGACCAAACCGTCCAGCAGAGCCGCAGGCGCGGCCAGTCGTGGAACACCATCGGGCGCGCTCTAGGCATCACCGCGGAGGCGGCCCGGCGGCACTACGGCAAGGGGCGTCTGCAGGTCGCCTAAGCAGCCACGATTTTTCCGTTGCAATCACTGGGTTTTCATGAAATCAAGGGTATCGAAGTGGCTTAGAATACACGGAATCAAGGGTTTGGAATCTGTGCGAACTCATTGTTTTCTTGCGCCCAGTCGATGATTTGGTGCAGGAATTTCAAGCGAGGTGCTCGCGGAATCTGGCCCTTGGTTACCGGCGTTCGCGCACAGCTAATGTGACTGTCGAGATACTGGTGAGTCTGCTGCCCATGCGGGTCTCCACGCGCCATGTTTGCAACGTTTTACCGATGTTTTCTGGGGTTGCGGTGGCGGTCAACGTGCCGGACGTTACTGGGCGGAAATGATGCGTGTCGATATCCACGCCGACGGCGACGTGAGAAGCATCGAGCCTCGCCATAGCGCCCAAACTCGCGGCTTCCTCGGCCAAAACCGCGTTGACCCCGCCGTGCAATATTCCAAACGGCTGTAGAACGTTCTCTGTAACCGGCAATGTTAAGATGACTTTTGACCGCGAGATTTCCTGTTGTTTGATGCCCAGATAATTCGCAAGTGACATACTATCGAACCTCGCATTCGCAATAGGGGACATGACGCTAAGGAGCAACATGGCGACAAGTCACGATTTCGAGACCGTCAAAACTTATGACGAAATACTGTTCGAACGGCTCGACCACATAGCCAAAATTACCATCAATCGGCCGGAGAAGCGAAATGCTTTCACGCCGAAAACCATTGAGGAGCTGATCGACGCCTTCACCGTTTGCCGTGACGACGCGACGGTCGGTGTCATCATCTTCACCGGCGCGGGCGACCTCGCCTTCTCGTCGGGCGGCGATCAGGGCGTGCGCGGCAACGGCGGGTACGTCGGCAGCGACCACGTCGCGCGCCTCAACGTGCTCGACCTGCAGCATTTAATCCGCATTATCCCCAAGCCCGTCATCGCGATGGTCAAGGGCTGGTCGGTCGGCGGCGGCAACGTGTTGCAGCTGGTCTGCGACCTGACGATTGCGGCCGACAACGCGAAGTTCGGCCAGACCGGACCCAAGGTCGGCAGCTTCGACGCGGGCTACGGCTCGGGCCTGCTTGCCGACGTCATCGGCCAGAAGCGCGCGAAGGAAGTCTGGTTCCTCGGCCACTTCTACACCGCCGAAGAGGCGCTGCAGATGGGCTGGATCAACAAGGTCGTGCCGCTGGCAGACATCGAAGAGGAGACGCTCAAGTGGTGCGATGAGCTGCTGACCAAGTCGCCCATGGCCCTGCGCTTCATCAAGGCCTCCATGAACGCCGCAACTGACGGGCTCGCCGGCCTCCAGCAGCTCGGCGGCGACGCGACGATGCTCTTCTACACCACCGACGAGGCGAAGGAAGGTCGCGACGCCTTCAACCAGAAGCGCAAGCCCGACTTCGACCAGTTCCCGAAGTTCCCGTGATCGCGGACCGTTGCGCACGTCGTGGGATTGCACCCGCGCGTGCGTAACGGCGGTGTAATCGTCGCTTTTGCATGTGTGCTGAGGATTCTACGCAAAAAATGGTAACGAGGCAGCCTAAATGTTGCTTTTACGTGGATGGCACGGGCAGACAAATAATTTGCGACATTGGTTGCATGATTACTGAACCAGAAAATCGTGATGGCGGATGGCTGTGTGCAACAGCGGCCACCAAGCTGACGATTCGCGCTTGGGTCGTTTGCTATTTGTGTCTTTTTACTTAGAAGGCCTGAGCAAGCAAGTAATTTGGCACAATGAGCGGGAAATTACTGGGCTTGGTCTAGTCGCAACGGATTGGGGGAATCTGTTATGGATAATTGGGTACTGAAACGCGCGATGCTGACACCGGAACGCACGGCGGTCTACGACGGCGAGACGTGCTATACATTCGGCGACGTGTTCGACGAGGCCCAGCGGTTGGGGAGCGTGCTCAGCAAGTTCGGTGCGTTCAAAACGCAGAACGTCGCGATGGTTTCCAACAACAACGTTCGCGGCTACCTGCTGGCCGTCACGCTGCTGCTCTACGGCAAGACGGTGGTCTGGCTCAACAAGCGGCTGACCAATGACGAGCTCGCCGGGCAGATGCGCGACGCCGGAGTCGCCTGCTGCCTCAAGGACGATAGCCTGCCCGAAGATTTGCTGGGCGATGCTTGCGTGAATCATTCGGCCATGAAAGAGGCCTGCGCAACCAAGAACGTTGGTAACGCCGATATGCCAGCCAACGGCAGCGTACACATTGTCGGTTTCGATGAAGTATTCGATAAAGCTAATGATTTCAAGCTTGGCGGCACCGGTGAGGTTTCGGATGGCTCGCAAAAGACTTCCGGCACTCCTGTCTCGGTCTATCGCTCCTCCGCGTCCGCGTTCACGTCCACAGAACCCGCAGCCAAGAACGCCGCCAGCGATAACAGCGCGGACCCCGTCGTTTCCGCCCCGCCGATTCCGCGCGAATTCAGCGACGACCAGGTGGTGAGCGTCATGTTCACCTCCGGTTCCACGGGCGCGCCGAAAGGTATCCAGCAGACCGTGCGCAACCACTTCACTTCCGCGACGAGCGTGGCGCTGAACCTTGGTACAAGTCCCGCCGACGAGTGGCTTTGCGCCGTCCCGATTTTCCATATCAGCGGTTACTCCATCATCCTCCGTGGCCTCATTTTCGGCGTCGCCGTGCATCTGATGGATCATTTCGATGCGCCCGAAATGGAACGCATCCTCACCAACGAGCCGGTGACGTGGGTTTCCGTCGTGCCGACGATGCTCAAAGAGCTGGTGCCCGAGCATGAGCGACGAATATCCGGTGCGTTGGGAATTTCGGATTCCGCTTTCGACCCGGTTTCAGAGCGTTTCGGCAAAAGCGTGGCTTCGCCAAATGTATTACAGGATTCACCGCATGTCTCCGATTCGCAGGTTTCGCAGGCCGAAAAACCTGATGATTTTGCAGGTTCGGATAACCCTTCTGTGCCATCGCCGAGTTCTGATGGTTTGAATGCCGAAAGTTCCGGGTCTGATTCCATCTCGCAACCCACCCCGCTGCCCGCCAACTTCGGCTATTCCCCGGCGTTCAAGGGTTTCATTCTGGGCGGCGAAAAGTCCGACCTCAAACTGCTCAAACGTTGCCACGCGCTCGGCATGATCGTCGTGCGCTCGTACGGCATGACCGAAACCTGCTCACAGATCGTCGGCACCGGCACGGGCGACGGTGCTCGCAAGCTGCTTTCCAGTGGCAAGCCGTACTTCACCACGTCGCTCAAACTCGCGGACGAAACCGGCGAAATCCTTATTAAAACCGATGCGCTCACGCCCGGCTATCTGAACCGCCCCGGCGTCTTTGAAGCCAAGAAAACCGCCGATGGCTGGTACCGGACCGGCGATGTGGGTCATCTCGATGACGACGGCTACCTTTACGTCGACGGTCGGCTCGACAACATGATGATTTCCGGTGGCGAGCACGTCTTCCCCGAGGAGGTCGAGCGGGTCTACGCCGAGTGCCCCGGCATCGATGAAATCGCGGTCACCTCCGAGCCCGACGAAAAGTGGGGCGAGGTCCCCGTCGCCTACGTGGTGTGCAAGGCGGACGATGACAAGCCTGCGGAAAATAGTCAAGCGGGCGCAACGGTTTCGGTCACCGGCGAATCATCGGCTGATGGTTATGTTGCGCAACGTTCTTCTGGCGCGGTTGACGGTTCAATCCGTGCCGTTGCCGCGGCCCCTGACGGTTCAAATACCAATGAACCCGCTGTAACAAGTGCGCCTGAAGCCGGGTGCGCGGCAATTGCCGTTGGAGATTCGGTATCGCAGGGCAGCGGCGAAGAAACCAACGGGTCGGCCAGGGAAAATCGGCAGAAAAAGCCAAAGCAATCCGAGAACTCCCGTGTCGGGGTTGACGCGGCGATTGTCGCCCAGTGGCGTGAGTTCGGCCGCGACAACCTGGCGCATTACAAAGTGCCGAAGCGTTTCTATCGCGTCGACTCCCTGCCGCGCACAAGCACGGGCAAGGTCCGTCGTTTCCTGCTGGGCAAGAGCTGAAACAGGACTGGAAATCGGTTCGGGAACCCCGGCTTCGACGTTGATTCGGGGTTTCATCACTTGAAGCTTAATTTAAGATGCCGGTTGCGTTAATTGCCAGGTGGAATAAAAGACGGTGAATTTTTAAGATAATTGGTTGTTGCTTTATTTAAAGTTTAATAAAGCAAACAAATTAACCATTACGTATAAGGATTTATGTAAAGTAAAATAAAAATCACTTTCTACTAAAACTTCAGAAATGTCTATAAATAACACGCAGAATGTCAATATTTCCAACGTTTTGGGCATCAGTTCCGAATCTGTTTTAAACCTAAGCTCTCATGCACTGATAGGATGATAGCAAAGGTTTTAAGTGGATAGTTTATTGGTTTACGTAGATATTTTATGCCAATGTCCTCCACGGAAGAACGACGAAGAACGGAGAGAGTCTTTTGCGCCGTAGAGCCATGTCGTAAGGCTCTGAGACGCAAGACCGGGGGAGTAAAGATATGAAGCTGTTTGACAAAGGCCGGACGATGAAGCATGCAGCCGGTAAAGCGCACAGCGCAAATGGCGGAATAACAAACCGGTTGAAGTGGCTCGTGGCCATGGTGGCTGCGGTGGCGACACTGTTGAGCGGCGGTGTGATCGCCTCGGCCAACAGCGTTGATCCCGGCAGTCCGAATTCGGCTGGAAGCGCCTCGAAACCCAGCAGCAGTAATAATAAGGTAGGCGCGCAGGGCGATCCGGTTTACCAGTTCCTCAATTTTTCGCAGGACGTTTACGGCGTAAGCGGCGCGAGTCCGACGTCTCTCAAGCCCGGTGACAAATTCACATACCAATTCAACCTCGGCTGCTCGGAGACCAACTGCGAGGCCGCAAGTCTCGCCGACCAGCTTCCGGCCGCCCTGCAGGGTTTCCCCATCACCGATTTCTATATAAGCCCAAGTCTGCAGGCGAACGTCCAGTGGAAAGAAGGCGGGGTCGCTCAGCCTTCACGGCCCGCCAACGTTGGTGCCAACACCTCGTTCACCTTGACTCCGGGCCAGCAATTCGTGTCGGGTGGGATGAACAAAACCGGCCTGGTCGTGGGAATGAACGGCACGGCCACCCTCACATTGCAGGTTCCCGCGGACTTCCTGCCGAGCGACCCGCACAACAAAACCAACATCGTCAATTCCGCCGTGCTTTCCGCTTCCAATTCCAAGTCCGTGACTTCCTCTGCCACCGTGCAAGTGAGCGTCGACCTCAAGCTTGAGGCCAAGGTGGACGGCGAGTTTGACCCCTGGAACACCTCGTATGTCGCCAATGCACCTGAAACCCTGAGGCTCCACGTCACGAACACTTCAAATATCAATACCGACAAGGTCGTCGCGCAGATGCCCTCGGATGCCCAAGCCGGTGCGAATGCCACCTCGCTTGATGCCGACAATCCGTTCCGTTTCTTCAATTTTGACAGTTTCGGCTCCGCATCGTTGCCGGCCGGCGCCACACAGGTGCAAACGGATGCCTATATCAAAGACGCTTCGGGCAAATGGAACTGGGTTACCGGCGTTCCGGCAACCACGTATGCCCTACCGACCGGTGTGAACGCTGCGAATGTCGGCGGACTTCGTTTCACCTATACCGGTGCGATGGCGCCGAGCACCACGCCCCCCAGCCCAATAACCGTCACCATCAATCTCAAACAACGTGCGAGTGACCGCAACGATGCCTCCAACAGCCCGCTTGCCGAGCTGAACACCTCGACTCCCATCAATGCCGTCTTCCAAGCCAACGCTTTGCAAGGCTCACAATCAGGCACGCCGACGGTTTCGACGCCGGTCGTGGTAACCCTTAAGCCGACCCAGTTGGGCGTGACGGTTGGCGAGTCCTTCGACCCGGCCCGCCACCCGGCCGGCAACGGTGCAACCGGAACGGTTGTGATCACCAACGGCAACTCGCCAGTGGCAAAGATGGAAGCCGCGGTCGGCAGGGGCTTCTTCAGTTCCGATATCAAATTCGACGGTTTCAAAGCCATTTCCTATCCTGCGGGTGCCAATAGCGGCACGGTCGTCTATCACATGCTCAATACCGCCCTGCCCGACCAAACCGTGACTTTCAACAACGGCGACGTGCCGGCCCCTCCCAGCGGTGCCATCGCTTCCTTCGACGTCAAATTCGGCTCGACGCCAAGCGTTGCGGCCACCAATCCCATTCCAGCGGCTGCGAATGCCGCCATCAGATTCGGCGTGAAATCGTCCAGTACCTATACGTTCCCGGCCGGCCAGACAACGGACGATATCAAGGATGCCAACACCAAGGCCACGGTCACTGCGCACAACACGGCAACGGCCTCGGCCACCGCGCCCGTCGCAACCATGACGCTGGTCAAGCCGCAGATTCAGGTGACGGTCAATAAGACGGTCAGCCCAAGCGGCGCTGTGCCGATCGAGCATCAGGCGGTGGTCAGTTACGCGGAGACCACGGGCGCAAGCACCGATTACCTGCAGCCCGATACCATTACCGTCGAGGATTCCTGGGTCGACAAGACCATCGATGCCGCCGGCGCGATCAGCGAAGGCACCCCCGAAAGCAACCACAACAATTTCTGGAACGTCTTCGACTTGAACGCCATCGAATCCACGCCGGTTCCGGCGCATACCAAGCTGACCGTGAGTGTCAACCTTCCGGGCGTGGGCTGGGTCGAGCTCGATAGCAAGGCCCCGCAAGGCACAAGTTACTTCTATAGCCTCAGCGCCGCCGATCTGAAAACACACCTCAGCGCCGCCCATTCCGGCGCAACCCCGGACCAGGTGACAGGCATACGTTTCAAGCTCGAATCGGACCCCGGCAGCACCGCGTTCGCCGGCAGCACGGCCATTGCGCAGTATGTCAGTTTCACCGCCCGCGACCAAAAGCGCGACGGGACCGGTGCAACCGATGCCCTCGACGCCCCCAACCCCGAGAAACCGACGAAATACACCTACGGCAACACCACCAGCCTTGCCGCGTCGGGCAAAACCGACGAGGGCTATCAGGTCAACAGCAACGCGCTCGATGTGGATTCGGCCAACCAGAGTACGGTCGGCGTCCTCGCGTTCAAAAATCCGGAGCTTCATCCCGGGGAGGATTACTTCCGGGTCGACGACTGGATCAAAGCGACTTTCAGCGACCCGGACAATTCCAATGCCGACTTGAATTCCGTGCCTTCCCTTTCCGGCAAGAAAGTCACCTCGCACCTGATGTGGGGCATCAACGGTGATATGACTTCGGTGAGCCTCAAACAAGCCGGAGACGTGACCGATTACCCGGACGCGGGCGCGCATAACGACATGTGGAACGACGTCTTCGACCTGCTTTCCATCAATCCCATCGCCGCGTCCGATACGCCGTATACCAACGGTTGGTACCTTAAGTATGACAAAATCACACAGGTGCGCGTCTACCGTGCGGGCAGTACTTGGTCCACCGGTACCTGGTCCGTGGTTCCTGCGCCCGGTGGCGCTTGGCAGAATACGGACCGCTCTTTCAAGGGCTATACAGTGCCGGCAAGTGATGTAGGAACCATCGCCGGTTTGGAAATCACCGTTGAGCCCGATAACGACGCCCGCACGGCGGATATCACGGCAGGCAAGCCCTACGTGCCAGAGCCCGGAACGGGAGTGGTCGCGGCCGCCCAAACCCGCGATTTTTCGGCGAACTGGCAGCTGCGCGACAAGAAACGCGGCACTTCCTCTTTCGTCACGGGGCACGTTTCGGGCAACGACACGAGCCATCCCCAGCCGCAGAACGTCAGGTTGGATTCCGTCAGAGCGGCGGCCGTGGATCCCGCGCATCCGAATGCGAAGCATTACATAGCCATGAACGGCGGCAGGCTCGATATCATCGATTACAAGGCGGCCGTCAAGGAAGGCAATGGGGGTACCTACAACCTTCTGGTTCCGCCGCATGGCGTTTCCGCTCCGATAAGCTCCTATCCGGCGCAAACGTATGACATATCAGCCGCCAACGATTCGCCGAACCGCGCCTCGTATCTGCGTATCGTCACGCCGTCGGAATGCGATATGACCAACCAAGGCACTTGCTTCACCGACAATACCCCGGCGGCGGCCACGGAGAATCCGTTCACGCCCGCCCGGGTTCCCGATATGGTCACCGGAAAGCTTGATTCCACGTCCTCGATGCCGAATATGTTCAACCGGCAGACGCTGACCCACATCGATATCAGCTCCGACGATCCGAGCCAGGTATCGCTCAATGACTCGCGCGTCTATATTCTTCGCTATACGCCTACGAACTATGCGACCGGGGCAGGCACCTTCACCGTCGATCCGACGATTACCACGGCCGCGCAGGCCAACGCCATGACGGAAGCCCAGCTTGCCGACGTCGTTGCCGTCGCGGTCATCTTCCAAGGCTCTTCGGACCCGGCCACGGCTGGCCCGACGCTGGTGAAGGGCAACTATGTGCACGTGAAATTGACGACACGCGTGCGTGACACATTGCGTGCGACAAATCAGCCGTTCGTGCCAAGTGCCGCCGTAGGCAACAATACCGATACCAGCCGTGCGACCGCGCAGATTTACGCGCCGATCACCGACGGCAGCGCAAACGACAAACCCACCAAGTTCATCAGGACGGATATCAGTTACCGCACCGGAAGCCTGTTGGCCTCCATCGGCGAGACAATCGCCCCCAACAACCTGGTCGATGTCCACCCGCAAGTGCCGCAGACCGTCACGATGAACGCGAACAGCACCAACGGCGCGAGCGTCGATTCCTCGCTTTCGCCCACCAAGGTGACGCTGACAAGCTGGCCGGACGGCCAAGGCAAGGACGGCAGTTCCACCAAGACCGGCCACTTCTGGAAGAACTTCAACTTCACCGGACTCACGCAGCTCACGTTCCCGGCCGGAGCCACCAAGGTGAAGATCGGCGTTTACGGGCCGTTCGGGCCCGGCGGCGCGATGGGCTGGAAAGACGGAGACGCGCAGGCGCAACTTCCCGGCGGAAGCTCGGCCTATACGATGCCCGTAACGCCGGCGCAATACAACGATATCCAAGGCTTGCGTTTCGTCTTCACCAACCCGAACGCTTCCGGCAACGAGCAGCTCTTCACCACTTCCACCGACGTCGCATGGAACTCGCAGATCGCCTACACGGTGGTCCAGCGCGAGCATGTTCGCGACGACGACACGCAGCCCGTCGCCTACCCCGGCAGCGAGCCCAACGCGGTTTCCTCGGAGGTGGAGAGCATTCTGCACGACGGCGTCAATCCCGACCAGTCGAATTCGGCCGATACCAGCGCTCCGATGACTTGGGGCTTTGGCCAGGCCGGTCTCGGCGTCAGCGAGGTGGCCAACAACGGCACTCCTGCAGTCACGGTCGGCCAGATGGTGCCGTGGGATATCTACTTCTCCAATATCGGCACCGGATACCTCGATATCGACAAGGTGAGTGCCGACTTGCCCGCCGAGCTGCGCTATACCGGCCAGGGTGGCCCGGGCGATCCGACCCATCCGTTCGCCTTTACGCCGGGTGCCGTGAGCGGCGTGCCCAATTCCGGCATGCTCACTACCGTCCCGACACTCGATTCGAGCAACCCGAGCAAGCTGGTGTTCAGCTGGCCGGCGGGCAAGAGCCGCATGCTGCCGGGCGAAGTGGTGAAAATGACCGTTTGGCTGGAAATGGAGCCGGGGGCTGCGGCAGGTACGAACGTTACTTTGCCTGTCACGGTCACCACGCATCAGCATTTGACGAATTTGTGGTATGTTGGCGGATACTCCAACCATGTCGATCCGGTCGTGGATAGCAGCGGTCTCAGCATTGGTGGTAGGGTATCCGATTTCGTCACACCATCCAGTGGCGAGAACATCTATATTGTTGGCGGGGTAAAGGGTAGCAAGTCTGGCGCAATCAATACGCTCGACCCCACCCAGACCTGCGAGCCGACCCTCACCGCGCTTGACGGCAAGAATTATTACCGCGCGCCATGCCGTGCCAATACCGCTGTGGGCGGCAAGGACGACTGGGTGCTGCACATGGTCAATGCCGGCACCGCCACGGAGAAGAAGGTCCAGTTCTTCGAGCAGCTTCCGGCCAAGCACGACAAGAGCGTGGTGGCCAGCGGCGATTACCGCGGCTCGACCTACCGTCCTGAGCTCACCGAGGCCCCAAAGGTCGTGGGCGCGCCTGCGGGCACGAGCGCGACCATCGAGGCTTCCACCGATACCTCGCCTTGCGTGGATACGTGGAGCACGTTGCCGGGTATTTCCAGCACCCCCGCGAGCACGTCCTGCTCGGCCTCCACTTGGGTTCCGAGCGCCAGTGTTACGGATTGGTCGAAGGTCACCGGCCTTCGCATAACCCTTGACTTCACAGGTGCGTCCGGCGGCGGGCTCGTACCCGGCAAGGGCGCGGACGTCACCTACACTTCCAAGAACGCTCCGGCGGCGTCCCCGGGCTCGCTCGCTGACGATTCCGACCCGACGGTTCCTGTTTCGCTTGACCAGACGGCCGGCTCGCAGGAGGCTTGGGCGCAGTTCGGCATCCTTTACACCTCGGCCGACGACACCATGCATCCCGCCGCGCCGGAACGCTTCGGCACGCGCATCGAAACCGGTTCCCTCAAGGTCGACAAGGCCGTGGGCGGTGCTGCGGCGAGCGCGTATGCTCCGCAGCACGTTCGTGCCTCCGTGACTTGCAAGGACGCTTCCGGGGATTCGATGCTCTTCGGCGGTCAGAGCCACGGCTTGGTTACGCTGAACAAGCAGCACGACGGCACTTACGCCGCCGGCAGGCTTGCGGGTATTCCGTTGAGTGTCGACGGAAGCGGCGCGGGCAATACCGTCTGCACGGTTTCCGAAGACGGCTCGCTCGGCCAGTTCGGCGAGACCGAACGCACCGTAAGCGTGAACGGTGACAACAATACCGGTGATTCCGATACGATGAATATCATCACAAACGACACTCTCGATGGTTCCGGCAACCCCACTAACGCGGTGGTCGCCGCCCAATCCGCGAAGATCACCAACACCTACCGCTACTCCGGCCTGAGCGTCACCAAGAAGGTCGACACCAAGGCCGACAAGGGCAGCTTCGGCCCATTCGGCTTCAAGGTGGCCTGCAAGACGAGTGACGGCCAGACGGTGCTGTTTGCCGGTGGTGCCGAAAGTGCTATATTCACGCTGAGCGACGGCCAGACCTGGCATGCCCCGGCCGATACGATTCCGGCCAATTCCACTTGCACCGTCACCGAAACCGATACTTCCGCGGCCGACAGGACGGCGTTCACCGGCGACAATGTCACCGACAATGCCAACGGCAGCGCGAGTGTTCGCGTCGGTGACGGCAGCGCGGGCGACATCGCGCATCTGGTGGCCACCACGGTGACCAACCACTACGATGCCGGCACGTTGAGCGTCAACCGCGCGGTTTCCGGTACCGGGGCTTCCCGCTACGGCAATGTTCCCGTCAGTTTCAAGGCGGTCTGCGATTATCGCGGCCAGCAGTTGCTCAACGAGCAGTTTGGCCTCGCTGACTCGGCTACCAAGAGCTTCGGCGTCTTCCCTGCGGGCACGCAGTGCACCATCACCCAAGTCTCCGATTCGAGCGCGACCAGGCACACGTTCCTGCCTCAAAACGGCAAGGTGACCATTGCCACGCTTGCACAGGCTCGTGCGGCGGATGCCGCTGCCGTTGCCGGTTCCAGCGTTCCCGGTTCCGTTCCCGGCACCCCAACGCTGGTCGGCGACCTGAGCAGTGTCACTGTCGCCGAAACCGACAGATACGATGTGGGTCAGGTGCCGATCGTCGTGAAGCGCACCGGCGACGAAAGCGCCGTGCAGTCCCGCGGCAACGGCCCGTTCAAGATCAAGGCCACCTGCACCTACCAGCGCGATGGAAAGCCCGTTGCGATTGATTTGGGTGGCGATGGCGCGTTTGTTTTGACCGGAGCGAACGGCTACAGCGCAACGCTTGATGACATCCTGCTCGGCGCTCATTGCACGGTCGTGCAGACCGATTCGGCCGGCGCGGATTCCACGTCGATCGATCCGGCGAACGGCGAAGAGACGGTGGTTGAGGCTGCGGACAAGAACACGGTGACCATCACCGACACTTTCCGCAACGGGCCTTCCGGGCCTGGCGGATGGGGCGGCAATGGCGGTTCCGCCGGCGGATCCTTCAACGGCGGCAACGGTGTTAACGGCGCCGGTGGTCTGAGCGGCCTGGGTGGCCTCGGTAGCGGACGCTTTGGCGGTCTTACGGGCGGCGGTGCCAACGGTGCCAACGGTTCGGCCGATGGTATTTCCGGGACCAGGGGACGTTTGGGCCAAACCGGCGCCGCGATTGCCGGTATCGCCGTGCTGATTATCGTCCTGCTTGCGGCCGGCGCGATAATCCTCTACATGCGCCGTCGTTCCACAAGAGGCGATGAGAGTGACGCGGCTTTGGAATCCTCGGCCAATTCCGCTGGCTCTGATGGTTCTGACGATTCTGCTGATTCCGAGAACCTGGCATCAATGGATTCCGATCAAACCGGATCCAGCGAAACGGGTGTCAGCGATGCGAATCGCAGAAGGTAGCCCGCTGACTCATTGACGTTGAGGGGCAGATGCGTAGCGCGTATCCGGCCCTCAACGTTTTGTGCGCTGTTGACGTATATGGGTTATTGGTCAGCATATGTGGAAGGAATATAGCATATTTCAATAATCAGATGCTTATCTATTGAAATATAGATAATAAAATAGATAAATCGATAAACAACTAAAATTATTTATACAAATAGATTAATAATTTATATTCTGTTAAGGCTCAAAAAGCCTATAAACAATACGTAATATCGCATTAATCACAATATCTTAGATATCAATATTCGATTTGCTTTATTTAATGCTGCCATACACTGATAAGATAGAGGTAATGCTTTAAGCAAATGCGCTTTATTGGCCATAGACAAGGGGCTTATGCCAAACCGCTGGCACGGGGGATTGAAAAAAGAATTCTTTCGTGCCATCACGCATATGTTGGGGGTCTTGACCATAGCAGCCGAGGGAGTTGAGATATGAAGTTGTTTGATAGCCGCCGAACAATGAAGCATGCGGCCGGTGAAACGAAGTACACGAATAGCGGATTTTTGCGGAAACTGAAGTGGCTGGTGGCCATGGTGGCCGCGGCGGCGATGTTGCTGAGCGGCGGGGTGATCGCTTCTGCGAACAGTGTTGATTCCGCCAATCCAAATGCCGCCAATGATTCGAACAGCTCGCAGGAGGCCAGTGCCGCTTCGGGCAAAGGAGGCGCGAATGCAAGCAGCAAGCTGAAGTCAGCGGTCGGCCCCCAGGGCGATCAGCAATATCACTTCCTTACCCTTTGGCAGCAGACTCTTGGCGTGGATGGCTCAGACCCGCAGAATCTGAAGCCCGGAAATAAATTCACCTACCAGTTCAATCTGGGCTGTTCCGAGCGAAACTGCGAAGGTGCCACGCTCGCCGCCCAGCTTCCGGCCGAGCTGAATGGTTTTGAGATTTCGGACTTTTCGGTGGATGCCTTGTTGCAGGGAAAGGCGACATGGAAGGAAGGCGGTACGGAACAGCTCACTCCGCCGACTTCTGCCGGCACTGCCACCTCGTTCGTGGTCACTCTTGGTCAGAAGTTCGTTTCCCCGGAAGGTACCAAGACTGGCTTGGTTGCCGGGCAAAACGGTATCATCAGCGTAACGTTGCAGGTTCCTGATGATTTCTCTCCTAACGATTCGCGCAACAAAACCGATATGGTCAGCACGGCCACGCTCTCCGGTTCCAACTCTGCTCAGGCCAACTCCACATCCAAGGCCAGGGTGTTCCTTGACCCGACGCATACCGCCAAGGTTTCCGCTACGTTCGACCCATCCTCGACGGCTTACAATCCCGGTCAGGCCGAGACGCTGAGTCTCGGGATCACCAACACCTCGAACGTCAATGCCGATAAGCTCACGGTTCAGATGCCGCGAAACAGCGAAGCGCCTGCCGATGCCGCCGCCCTTGACGGGAACAACCCCTTCCGATTCTTCGACTTTGACGGTTTTGGTTCGCAGTCGATGCCGGCAGGTGCCGACAAGGTTCAGGTCGATGCCTATGTGAAAGACGGCAATGACAAATGGAACTGGGTTTCGGGAACTCCGGCGTCCACGTATGCGCTTCCGGCCGCCATTACCGACAACACCAAGGTCGGCGGTTTGCGTTTCACCTATACCACCACAACTCCGATGGCTCCGAACGCGACGACCGCCACTCCGCTGGTGCTTAATTTGAAGCAGCGCTCGACTGATCGCAACGATACCGACAATAAGAAGCTCGTCGAATCGACGACTTCGTCCGTCGCGAACACTTCGTTTGAAGCTACGGCGACGCAGGGAACGAGTACGGATGCGGCGACCGTCACTCAATCCTCGGTCACCCTTACACCTGTTGAAGTCGGGGTTACGGTTACCGAGTCTTTCAGCCCCGCCAAGCATCCGGCCGGCAAGTCTTCCACCAGTTCGGTGACCGTGAAGAATGGCAGCTCGGCGGTGAGTGAAATGAAGGTCACTGTCGGCAAAGACTTCTTCAGCAATGACCTCACCTTCGGTGGATTTGCCAGCGGCATTTCCTACCCCAGCGGTGCCAACAGCGGCAAGGTCATCTACCACATGCTCGGTGGCGGCGCTGACCAGCCGAAAACTTTTGCTGACGGTCGTGTGCCCGACAATCCGTCGGGCAAGATTTCCTCGTTCGAGGTTCAATTTGGTGCGGCGTCGTCTCCGGGAAATGTCAACCAGATTGTGAACGGGGCCAATACCGTCATCAATTACAAGGTGGAATCACCGGGGGATTATCCCTTCCCCGAAGGAACGACCGAGAAAAGCTTCCAAAACACCGACGCCACCAAGGCCAAGGTGACGGCGCATAACGGCACCTTTGCCAAGGCCACTGCTGTCGCGACGACGATGACGTTGGTCAAGCCGAAGATCAATGTCACCGTCAGCAAGTCGGTGAGTCCGAATTCGTCGGTACCGATCGGCCATGATGCGGTGGTCGCCCTTAAGGAAACCACTGGGGCCAGCACCGATTACCTGGCACCCAATAAAGTGGTGGTTGAGGACTCCTGGTCCGACAAGTCCATCGATGAGCACGGAACAGTTACAGCTGGGGGCGATGGAGCCAACGGCGATGATTTCTGGAATGCCTTCGATATCAAATCCATCCAGTCCACCCCGGTTCCGGCTCATGTCAAGCTGAAGGTGGAGGTCAAGATTGGTTCGGAGTGGATCACGCTTGACGACAAAGCGGAGCAGACACCTGGGTATTCCTATAGCCTGAGCGCGGATGATTTGATCAGCAAGTTAAACGCTTTGAACCCAAGCCATACGCCGAGCGAAGTGACCGGCATTCGCTTCACGCTGGAGGCGGTAGATGGCGGTGATCCGTTCGGCGGGAGTACCTCGACCTCGCAGTATGTCTCGTTCACTGCGCGCGACACGAAGCGTAGCGACGGCAGCGAAACCGATGGTCTGGATGATCCCGGCCCGCAGAAGCCGACGCCTTACACCTACGGCAACACCACTAAGCTTGCCGCTCACGGGCAAACCGATGACGGAAAGTTTGCGGCCGATAGCAATGCCGTCAACGTGGACAAGCCTACGAATCCTAACGACAAGAAGAAGGTCGGAGTGCTGCGCAGGAAGCCGCCTGTTGTATCGA
Source organism: Bifidobacterium sp. ESL0728 (assembly GCF_029392015.1). Classification (NCBI taxonomy): domain Bacteria; kingdom Bacillati; phylum Actinomycetota; class Actinomycetes; order Bifidobacteriales; family Bifidobacteriaceae; genus Bifidobacterium; species Bifidobacterium sp. ESL0728. The sequence goes on along the minus strand of NZ_CP113925.1, from coordinate 2,467,936 downwards.
CAGACGGTGAAGATCATTACATCGTCGATGGTTGGGTCAATGCGGGTTTTGATTCGGAATCAGTGCCGTCTCAATCCAGCCAGCTGGTCACCGCAAAACTGACTTGGGGCGTCGATTCCCAGATGACGTCGGTAACGTTGAAGCAGGCCGGCGATGCGCCGGACTACGTCGACGTTCCCGAACATGTTGACTCTTGGGAGAATGTGTTTGCCCTGAATTCCATCGATCCCATCGATGTTTCGGACACTCCGTATAGCAACGGCTGGTATCTCAAATATGACACGATCACGAAAATCCGCCTCAAGCAGTATGGCGGTTCGTGGACTGAAGTGACACCGAATGGTGGTGGCAGTTGGCAGGATGGCAATGGTTCGTTCAAGGGCTATACGGTGCCAGAGGGCGATACCGGTAAATATGTAGGTGTCGAGTTCACGTTGGTGCCTAATGATGGGCGGCGCGGAACTGATGCCAGTTCTAGTGGCTCTCACGTACCTGTACCTTATACTCCTGCCCCGGGTACCGGTGTGGTGTCCTCCGGCACCTCGCGTGAATTCACGTCAAAGTGGCAGCTGCTCGATAGGCGGCGCAACGACAATTCGTTCATCACTGGCAAGACCAGCTCAGCGTCCGGTCCGACCCACGTCCAGCCGCAGAATGTCTGGCTGCATTCTAAGCGTTCCAGCCCGGAAGATCCGACTGGGCATCCCCACACGCTTGCCTATGTATCAAGCAACGGCAACGCGCTGAACATCACCGATACCTCGTTGTCTTTAGGTGTCAGAAGTCAGGTGACGCACAATATCATTGTGCCGCCCTCTGGCGCCGGCGTTGCAGCAGACAGTTATCCAGAAGAGCACTATGACTTCTCCGCGGCGAATACTGCGGAGAGCCGGGCGTCGTATCTTCGCATCACCGAGCCGTCGGAATGCAGCAGCACTGATCAGCCTCATTGCAATACGGCCAATACGGTGTCGGCGTCCAGCGGTGCTCCGGCCACTGATGACCCGTTCACGGCTGTGCGTGTGAGCGATATCAATAGCGGCAAGCTTGATTCCGATTCCAATATGCCGAACATGTTCAACCGGCAGGATCTGACCGGCATCGATTTCAGTTCGGATGACGCCGATCAGGTGTCGTTGGATGACTCGAAAGTATACTTGCTGTATTACACTCCTACGAATTTTGCGACTGGTTCCGGGACATTTAATTCGGTTCCTACGACTGCATCGGCGGCTAAATTATTGACTGCCAACGATTTGAAGAACGTTGTCGGGGTTTCGGTTACCTTCCAGGGAACCAGTCCTACTGCTGACAGTGGCACGCTGACAAAGGGTAATTATGTGCATCTCAAGCTGACAACGCGCATGCGTACGAAGCTACGTAATACGGATAAGGCATTCGTGCCTGATGATGCGCATCATAGGGATAAAGAGGATCTGAACAGGGCCACGGCGCAGATTTACTCACCGGTGACGAACAGCGCTTCTGATGGTACAGATGAAGTCAGCAACTTCATTGAGGATCCCGTCGAATATCGCACCGGTTCGTTGCTCACCTCGATTACCGAGTCCATCAGCGACAACGATCTCATCGTTGTCAATCCGAAGACGCCGCAAACGGTGACGATGACGGCAAGCAGTGACGATAGGCCCGATAGGTCCACGCTTTCGCCAACCAAGGTGACGCTTACCAGCCATCCCGACGGTAAGGGTCTCGATGGCGGCACCGCTACGACTTCCGGCTTCTGGAAGAACTTCGATTTCACTGGGCTTTCATCCATCACCTTCCCGAACGGGGCTACCAAGGTCAAAATCGGCGTCTACGGTCCGTTCGGCGCTCATGGCGCGATGGGCTGGAAAGACGGAAACGATCAAGACAAGCAAGCCGTACTGAACCCGGTTTATGAGCTTCCGGTTGGTTCCGAGCAATATGACCAGATTCAGGGGTTGCGACTCGCTTTCACCAATCCGAATAATTCCGGTGTCGCCCGGCTGTTCTCGACAACGACCAACGCGTGGGACGCGGCGGCTCAATATACCGTCGTTCAGCGTGACACGGTGCGTGGCGACGATTTGCAGAAGGTCGAATACCCCGGCAGCGCCGTCAATGCAGTTTCCTCGCAATCCGAGAGCAAGATCGGTGGCGTCAACCCGAATCAGTCGGTCTCCAAGGATACTTCCGCCGAGATGCGTTGGGGCTTGGGCACCGCCGAAATGAAACTCAACGAGGTTGTCAACTATGGCAACAGGGTGGTCAGCGTCGGCCAGATGGTGCCGTGGGAGGTCACCATCGCCAACACCGGCACCGGCTACCTCAACCTCAGCAAGGTGACGGCCAAGCTGCCCGATCAGCTGCTTTATACGGGGCAAGGCGGTGCCGCCGACCCTGCGCACCCCATGACTTTCGAGCCCGGGACCGTAGGCGGTGCTCCCGGTTCCGGCGAGCTTAAGGATACTCCCGCGCTTGATTCCAGCACGCCAGGCAAGGTCGTTCTGACTTGGCCGGAGGGCAAGAATCGCATGCTGCCGGGCGAGAGTGCCAAGATAGTGCTCTGGCTTGAAACCGAACCGGGCATGTCGACATCTGACCCCACTTATCTCCCAGTTGATGTCAACACCACCCAGACGTTGACTTCGGTTGATTTGACCAGTGACGCGGACCCCTCGGCCACGTCGGTTTCGTCAATCAGTGTCGGCAGCGATGTCAAGGGTGGGGAGGTGAAGACCTCGATCACCCAAAGAAGCGGCGAGCAGATCTACATCGTCGGCGGTGTGAAGGGCAGTCTTCCAGGCGCCGTCAACACCAATGACCCCACGCAGACCTGCGCAATGTCGCTTGCGCTTGCGGATGGCAATAAGTATTACCGTGCGCCGTGCCGTGCGAATACGGCCATCGATGGCAAGGACGACTGGGTGCTGCACATGGTCAACGCAGGCACCACTCCGGTTGCGAAGGTTCAGTTCTTTGAGGAACTGCCTGCCAAACACGATAAGGATATCGTCGCCAGCGGCCTGGATCGACATTCGACCTATCGCCCGAGGTTGAGCGCAGCCCCGCAAATCAAGGGAGCGCCTGCCGGTACCACGGAGAAGATTGAGGCATCCACTAATACGGCTCCTTGCGTTGGCGCGTGGGATAAATTGCCAGGCATTTCTGAGAGTCCCGCCAGCTCAGTCTGCTCTGCGGCGACTTGGACTGACAGTGCAAGTGTCACCGATTGGTCGAAAGTCACTGGTTTGCGCATCACTCTTGATTTCACAAGCACTACCGCAACAAACCTGCAACCTACCGAAGGCGCGGATGTGGTCTACAGCACCACAAACGCCGCCGACCCGACTGTCGGCCCGCAAGATGACCCCGATCCGGAACCCGCTGCAAGTTTGGATCAAGTAGCGGGCACACAGGAAGCGTGGGGCTCATTTGCTGCGCTCTACACTGCCGTTGGGGGCGCTCAGCATCCGGTTTCTGCGCCGCCGTCTGTCGGCACGCGCATCGCCACCGGTTCCATCAAGGTCGACAAGACCGTGAGCGGGGCTGCGGCAAACGCGTATGCGCCTCAGCAGGTTCGTGCCTCGATTTCGTGCCAAGACGCGAGCGGTGAGCCAATGCTGTTTGGCGGGAAGAGCCATGGTTTGGTTACGCTCGACAAGCAGCACGATGGCACGTATGCCACAGGCAGGCTCGCGGGCATTCCGTTGAGTGTTGACGGCTCCGGCAACGGTAATACAACCTGCACGGTTTCCGAGGACGGGCCGCTTGGCCAGTTCGGCGAAACCGAGCGCACCGTGAGCGTCAATGGTGACGGCAACACCACTGATTCCGACACGATGGATATCAAGGTTTCCGATACGCTCGGCGGTGACAGCCAGCCTACTAACGAGGTGACGCCGGCGCAATCGGCCAAGATCGCCAATGTGTACCGTTTCTCCGGCCTGAGCGTTACCAAGAAGGTCGACACCAAGGCCGACAAGGGCAGCTTCGGCCCGTTCAAGTTCAAGGTGGATTGCAAGACCAGCGACGGACAGACGGTGCGCTTCGGCCGCGATGACAGCGTTTCGTTCACGTTGAAGGACAGTGAGACGTGGAAGGCTCCGGCCGACACGATCCCGGCCAACTCCACCTGCACCATTACCGAAACCGATACTTCCGCGGCAGACAAGACGGTGTTCACTGGTGATAATGTCACCGACAATACCGATGGCAGCGCAAGCGTCAAGGTCGGCGATGGCAGCACAGGCGACATCGCGCATCTGGTGGCCACCACGGTGACCAACCACTACGATGCCGGCACGCTGACCGTGAACCGTGCGGTCTCCGGTGACGGCGCTTCCCGCTACGGCAAGGTTCCGGTGGGCTTCAAGGCGGTCTGCGATTATCGCGGCCAGCAGTTGCTCGGCGAGAAATTCGACCTTGCGGGTACATCCACCAAGAGCTTCGGCATCTTCCCTGCGGGCACGCAGTGCACCATCACCCAGTTGACCGATGCAAGCGCCACCAAGCACGTCTTCCTGCCGAAGACCGGTAAGGTCACCATTGCCACGCTCGCGCAGGCCAGCGCTGCTGATGCGGCTGCTGCGGCAGCAACCGCAACGGCTGGCGGCAGCTCCAGCAAACCTGGTCAGCCTAGCCAACCCAGCGGTTCCGCTCAGCCCAGTGAATCCAGTAGTTCCAGCGCCTCCAGCGCAACCGGCAATCCTAGTGAGTCCAGCAAGCCTGGCGCTTCGAGCTCCGCTTCCAGCAGCACCGATGACCCCACGCTTCCTGCAGGCCCCAAGCCCGGCGTCCCGACTTTGGTCAACGGTCTGAGCAGCATCAGCGTCGCCGAAGCCGACAGGTACGACGTAAGCCAGGTGCCGATCGTCTTGAAGCGTACCGGCGACGAAAGTGCGGTGAAGTCCCGTGGCAACGGCCCGTTCAAGGTCAAGGCCACCTGCACCTACCAGCGCGACGGCAAGCCCGTTGCGATTGATTTGGGCGGCGATGGCACGTTCATCCTGAACTCTGGAAACAAGTACAGCACGACGTTGAACGGCATCCTGCTCGGCGCTCGCTGCGTAGTGACGCAGACCGATTCGGCCGGCGCGGATTCCACGTCGATCGATCCGGCGAATGGTGAGAAGACGGTGGTTGAGGCTGCGGACAAGAACACGGTGACCATCACCGACGTCTTCCGCAACAAGACCTCGGTCGGCGGGCCTCTCGGCGGTCTCTTCGGGTCGAATGGTCTTTTCGGGTCGAATGGTCTTTTCGGGTCGAACGGTCTCTTTGGGTCGAATGGTCCCTTCGGAGCCAATGGTTCCGGGGCCAGCGGTCGCTCCTCGATGGCCAGGACGGGTGCTGCAGTCGCCGGTATCGTTGTGCTGATTATCGTCCTGCTTGCTGGCGGCGCGATAATCCTCTACATGCGCCGTCGTTCCACGAGGGGCGATGAGAGTGATGCGGCTTCGGATTCTTCCGTCAATTCCGTTGGTTCCGAAGGGCCTGATGGTTCTGACGATTCGGACAACCCGAATGGTTCCGGTAATCCTGTCGATTCCGGTGATTCCGATGGTTTCGTAAGCTCGAATCGCGCAAGCTGACCCGATAGCCGATTGAAGTTGGAGGCCGGATACCAAACGTATCCGGCCTCCAACTTTTTGGTCGTGATTTACGCAAGAATGAATGATGTTATCTTCCAATAAGTCCGAACAGTAAGTCCGAATAATGAGACGCATAGGGGCATTGGCTCCAGGTCGCGCCTATGGTAACTGACTAAACGGGTCACGAACCCGAAAGAACTTGGTAAACGCGAGAGGAGGACGCCACGATGAACGGATTGATGAGTGTCAACGCTGTATCTGCACGAATTATTAGCCCGTCTTCGTTGGCGGTCTGATTCTAGCATTCAGCTTGAGCCCCGCTAATGAAGGCAGGGCAAGCAAGCAAATCGTTCAGTTGAACGAATGACGATATTCAAAAAATATCCAATGTATAGCTTTCAGCCCTGCAAGCAATAGCAGGGCTTATTTGTTATTACGTCCCAAAAGGTCACCGTGATAGTGCCACGTTCGTGCACGAACATAACCCAATACTAGATAACTGAACAATGCAAAAACTCAAAACCGACAACGCGACCGGAACCTGGTGCTACTGAGAGGATTCCAGATCGTCCAGCCTGCGAGGCGTAGAAGCAATACGTGTAGCGCAGCCCATGGGCGACGAAAGCGGCAAAATCGGCAAGAGCGACGAGAGAACGAATAGAGCAGTAATCGGTACGGAAAGTACCGGAGGAGAGCATTATGACATCAGCCGACACAGCGACTGGGAATGACGGTAGCAGCGACAAGAGCAATGCCGGGGCCGCCGTACGCAAGGCAAAACTTAGAGGCATGGCTCACGATTCGGTCGGTACCGTCATCGCCGCCTCGATGGTCGGTACGGCCATTGAATTCTACGATTTCTACGCCTACGGTACCGCCTCGGCCAACTATTTCCCGAAGATTTTCTTCTCGGACAAGACCAACCCGACCGTAGCGCTGCTGGTCAGCCTTTTGACCTTTGCCATCGCCTTCATCGCCCGTCCGCTCGGATCGCTGATTTTCGGCCACTTCGGCGACAAGATGGGCCGCAAGACCACGCTGGTCGTCTCGCTTCTGACCATGGGCCTCTCCACCTTCCTCATCGGCTGCCTGCCGACGTATAGCCAGTGGGGCCTGTTCGCGGTCTTCGTGCTTTGCCTCTGTCGTTTCGTCCAAGGCATCGGCCTGGGCGGGGAATGGTCCGGCGCGGCCCTGGTCGCCACTGAAAACGCCCCGGCCAACAAGCGTGCGCTTTACGGTTCCTTCCCGGAACTTGGCGCCCCGATCGGCTTCTTCCTCTCCAACGGCACCTACTTCCTGCTCGAATCCTTCTGCAGCGACCAGCAGATGCTCGATTGGGGTTGGCGTGTGCCGTTCCTGCTCTCCATCGTGCTTGTCGTGGTCGGCCTCGTCGTCCGCGTGCAAATGGAGGAGACCCCGATCTTCCGCCTCGCCCAGGAACAGAACAAGACTGTCAAGTCGCCGCTGAAGGAAGTCTTCCGCACCAGCTGGCGCCAGGTTCTGCAGGCCACGTTCATCGTCGCGGTCACTTATACGCTCTTCTACACGCTGGCCACTTGGTCGCTTGCTTGGGGCACCAAGACCAAGCGCGAGGGCGGCGGCGGCCTCGGCTTCACCAATCAGGAGTATCTCTTGATGTTGATGATTGCCGTTTGTGTCTTCGCCCTGTTCATCGTGCTCTCGTGCGTCTACGCCGACAGGATCGGTCGTCGTCACGTGCTGATGTTCTCGGCCATCGCGCTGGTCGTGTTCTCGTTCTGCTTCCCGTACCTCTTGATGGGTCATCGCAATTTCGCGGAGATCATGGTCTTCCTGTGCGTCGGCTTCGCCTTGATGGGCATCGCCTTCGGCCCTATCGGTGCGACTTTGCCCGAACTCTTCAGCGCCAACGTCCGCTACTCCGGCTCCGGCTTGGGCTATAACCTCGCCGCCATCGTCGGCGCGGCCTTCGTCCCGACCGTTGCCACTTGGCTTTCGTCCCATTGGGGCGTGCGTTCCGTTGGCCTCTACATGGCTGTGATGGCGTTGTGCTGCCTGGTCTCCCTGCTCACCTGCAAGGAAACCAAGGACAGCGACTTCACCGTGTGATTGCGACGGCTGCCGTCGCGCGGCTTGGTTTATCAGGCTTTCGGCGGCAGTCCTTATATGTGGACGGTATATATGGTCAGTCAAGCGATATGCCATCGTCCATTCAAAGTATTTTTATAACTGAATATTTATAATTAAAAAGTAAAATATAGATTTGGAAATGGCTGTTGATTCGGAGTTCATTCCGTCTCAATCCGTGAGAATTGCCTGTTCGATAATTGGACAACGGCACAGTTAGCGCTGTGACTCGCGTTACAATGAACGAACAACGGGACAAAATCCCTTTCGATCAAGAGCCAATTTCTACGCACGGCGGGCAGAGTGCCTAGCCGGGCAAACAATAATAAATTATGCAAGGAGTGCATATTATGGCAGCACAAATCTGGTACGAAGACGACGCCGATCTCTCCGTTCTCGACGGCAAGAAGGTCTGCATCATCGGTTACGGTTCGCAAGGTCACGCTCACGCGCTGAACCTGCGCGACTCCGGTGTGGACGTCGTCGTCGGCCTGCGGCCTACCTCCAAGTCCGTTGAATACGCCAAGGAGCAGGGCCTCGAAGTGAAGTCCGTCGCCGACGCGGTCAAGGAAGCGGACATCGTGATGTTCCTGGCTCCTGATCAGTATCAGGGCACGATCTATAAGGAAGAGGTCGAGCCCAACCTGAAGCCGAACGCTGCGCTCGCCTTCGCACATGGTTTCAACATTCGTTACGGTTACATCAAGCCGGGCAAGGGCCACATGACCTTCATGGTCGCCCCGAAGGGCCCGGGCCACATCGTCCGTCGTGAGTATGTCGCCGGCCGTGGCGTGCCGGTGGTCGTCGCCTGCGAGAACGACGACAAGGGCGACGGCTGGGCCATCACCCTCGCTTACGCCAAGGCTCTGGGCGCTCTGCGCGCCGGCGCCATCAAGACCACCTTCAAGGAAGAGACCGAGACCGATCTCTTCGGTGAGCAGGACGTGCTCATGGGCGGCGTCAACCACTTGGTCGAGACCGGTTTCGAGGTTTTGACCGATGCCGGCTACCAGCCGGAGATCGCCTACTTCGAGGTCTGCCACGAGCTGAAGATGCTCGTCGACCTGATGAACGAAGGCGGCCTGAACAAGGCTCGTTGGTCCTGCTCCGACACCGCTCAGTACGGCGACTTCACCTCCACGGTGATCGACGAGCATACCCGCCACAACATGGAGCATCAGCTCCAGCGCATTCAGGATGGCTCCTTCGCCAAGGAATTCATGGACGACCAGGCAAAGGGAGGCCCGCACTTCAAGGAACTTCAGGAGAAGTACAGCCACGAAAAGATCGAGACCGTCGGCCCGAAGCTTCGTTCGATGTTCTCCTGGCTCAAGGGCAAGTCGGCCGACGCCGACGAGAACGAGTCCTTCAACGGCGACATCGCCCGTACGCAGGTCCAGAAGTGAGCTTGCTGAAGGTTCTCGTTGTGGCCGACTGAGCGTTTTCGCTCGTTAGGTTTGAGGATTTCGAGAATGTAAAGGTTGCCATCGGGTTTCGACTCGGTGGCAACCTTTTTATTGCTCGATTATTGCCTTTTTCTTGCTTGAATGGGTCAAAAACATGTACCGCTGGCCGGTGTGTAGCTGGGCGAATAACTATACAGTTTCGTAGGTTGAAACTTGCGTTGCATTGTATGGCGTCACAATGGTGTGACGTACTTAACAGTAGATAAAAAATATTAAAACGGAATAATGGCTTTGGTGTAATGCTGAGGCGTTCTCCCATATGCGTAAGCGGTAATTAGACAAATTTATATCAAATGCTATATGCGAATGTAGGCGTCATCTCGCGCAATATTAGGCAAAACACGAAGGCAATATCACGATACGCTTCTTAGGCATAACAAAAAAGAAAAAAATTTGTACCAGCGCAAAAGGCACCGCAAGTGCCGACAAGAGGCAACGCGCAATGTTCTAAGGAAATGGCCATGACCAGACGTAACGAATTCAAGAAGCAGTATCACTTCGCAAGGAATCGGGATATTCTTTCAAGCGAGCATGGTGATTTCACGGACATAAGGGGAAACGTTGCAGGCAAACAGCGCAACTTCGCGAAAGAAAAGGCAAATGCAGGGGGTAAGCAAGGGATCCTTTCCCGTCTCGGTTCCTGGAAGCACGTCCTCTTCATGGTCGTCATTTTCATCTGGGTTGCGCTCGGTAGCTTCGCGGTGTTCAAGGCGCTGAATACCGAAACCATTGTGACGGAGGATCCGCAGACGGTTTCCGCGATTTATCAGCAAAAGCAGGCTGACGTCGACAAGGCCGCCTCCCCGGTTCCCGCCGTGTGGTTGGTGAAGTAGGAGAGCGACTTTGCTATCAAACTAAAAGTTCTGTTAGTCTATTGACAGAACTTTTAGTTTAGGCACTGAATTGTTAGTCAACTGACAAAACTTTGCGTTTGAATATAAACTTGTCGGTCTATTGACCGAATTTGTATAAAAGTGAATAATCGGTCAGTCTATTGACCGAATTTTGGGTATTGACTCATGATTTTCAGATTAAAAGAGATCGTCATGGGAACCGGTTCTGGTCAGAACGAGTTGCAACTCGGTTTTCTTGATACGGTAGATGACCAGCCAATCGCCTTCAAGGTGGATTTCGCGGTAGCCTTTCCACTCTCCAGTGAGTGGATGATCGCGGTATTTGGTGCGAAGCAGGTCTTTATTCTGGCCCATTAGCGCACTCACCGCGGCTCTCATCGTCTCTGGATTGTAATGTTTTCGTACGAGAGCCTTGAAATCGCGCTTGAATTGCGATGTACGGAAAACCGAATCAAGCATGGTTCAAATCCTCCATCAGGTCGTCTACTGATTGGAAGGTTTTCCCTTCGTGATGTTCGGCCTGACCGCGAGCGGCGATGTTTTCAGGCTTGTCGCGTGTGACTCGAAATGGCATGGCGTTGTCGGTGATTGACTGTCGCAGGAAAATATTGATAGCCGTTGAGAGATCCATGCCCATCTCGGCGTATAACTGCTTGGCCTGCTCCTTGATGGTTTTGTCGGTTCTGAAGCTGATGGTCGTCGTAGTCATGTCGTTTCTCCTTGATTGCTTGCAATGTAATAACAATATCATAACAATGCAAACAATTAAAGAATGAAAAATTGACAGCGAAATCAACTTAATGAACTAGTGGCCGGCTCTCGCAGCGATTGCTTCTGCGAGAGCCGGCCACTATATTCCTATCTGCTTTGACGCAGCTTAAGCGATTATCGGTCAGAAATATTTCCCTGAATTGGCAATATTTTACTTGGCTGCGTTTGCCTGTGCCTGTTCCTTCTGATGCTTCAGCACCTCGGGGCGGGCGGAGGAGACGTCCATGTCGGCGAGTTTGACGATATGGGTGTGGTGAGTGAACTTGAAGCCGAAGTAGAGGATGGCGACGAGGATGACGCTGAAATAGGTCATCAGCAGCTCGCCCCAGTTGCCGGAGGCGAAGGCCGGGATATCCTGGCCGCAGATCACGACCAGGCAGATCACGATGGCCAGAATCGGGCCGAACGGGAAGAGCTTGGCGTGGTACTTGAGCTCCGAAAGCTTGTGGCCCTGCAGCTTGAAGGCGCGGCGGAAGCGGAAGTGGCTCAGCGCGATGCCGATCCAGGAGATGAAACCGGTGAGGCCGGTGGCGGTGACGAGCCACATATAGAACTTCGGGCCAAAGATACTGCTCGAGAATGCCAACGCCTCGATGCAAAGCGTGGTGATCAGCGCCGCCAGCGGAACGCCGCGCTTGGTGGTGGTGCCGAGGAATTTCGGCGCATAGCCGTCCTTCGCCATGCCGTAGAGCATGCGGCTTGAGGCGTAGGCGCCGGTGTTGACGGCGGAGAGAATCGAGGTCAGGACCACGGCGTTCATAATGCTTGCGGCCCCGGCTAGCCCGGCCTTTTCGAAGACGATGGTGAACGGCGACATGGCGATGTTGCTGTCCGAAGCGCCGAGCAGGTTCTTGTCGGTGTACGGAATGATTGCCGCGATAACGAATATCGAAAGCAGATAGAACAGGACGATGCGCCAGAAGACGTTGTTGATGGCTTTCGGCACCGCTTGGCTTGGGTTCTCGGATTCGCCCGCGGTGACGCCCACGACTTCAGTGCCTTGGAACGAGTAGCCGGCGATGAGGAAGACCGCCATGATTGCCGGAACGCCGCCGATGAACGGACCGCCTTTATAGGTGAAGTTCCTGAAGCCGATGGCCGGTTGGAACATGATGCCGCAGATCATCATCAGGCCCACGACGATGAAGATGATGATGGTGACCACTTTGATCAGCGCCAGCCAGAACTCCGTCTCGCCGAATGCGGAGACCACGAAGGCGTTGAGGCAGAAGATGATGACGAGCATCGTCAGGCTCCACACCCAGCCGGGCGATTTCGGGAACCAGTACTGCATCAAAAGCGCAGCCGTGGAAATGTCGGTGGCGCCGGCGATGGCCCAGTTGAGCCAATAGTCCCAGCCCATCGCGAAGCCCAGCGCGGGGTCCACGTATTTGGAGCTATACACCGCGAAGGAACCGGAAACCGGCATGTTCGTGGCCAGCTCGCCAAGGCTGGTCATCAGGAAGTAAATCATGATGCCCATGGCCGCGTAGGCCACGAGTCCGCCGCCGGGGCCGGCTTCGGCGATGGTGCCGCCGGAGGTCATAAAGAGGCCTGTGCCGATGCACCCGCCAAGCGCGATCATTGAGATGTGGCGGGTCTTGAGCTTGCGGACGACGTGGTTGCGGCCGCCTTGCTTCTGGGGTTTGTTGGCTTGAGTATTGCTGCCGGATGCGGCGTTAGCGTTGTTGTTGTTCATGCTTTGGCCGCCATTGCGAGGAGAGATGCCGAAGTCATTGCCGTTGTGTTGCCGTGACTAAGACCGTGTGTGCGGTTGTGTTGATTCGATGCGGCGTTGATGTTGTCTGCATTGGCCATGATGTTTGCGCTTTTTGCGCGATCCGTGCTGCGGGCGGTGTCGACGATTCTGATGACCGTGCCGTGATCGAGCATGTATCTCATGCCTGGGCCGCTGCTGTCCCCATTGCTCGTAACGTTACGTATTGCTGTGCCCGACTCGCTGGTCATGTGGCGCTCCTCTTTCACGGGATTCCCTGCTCGTGTATTGCATATCGCGTCCTTCGGCGCGATGTTTTGACGGAAATAAACCCATGGGCCGTTCGACCGTGATTGGCGGTTGGAATTTGCGGCTCGTTTGAAAATTCCCTCAACATGTCGAAAGTGTAAGAGCGTAAAAGGATATTTGCGTTAACTGGTTCAGGATTTGGCGAAAGAGTTCCCTGATTTTTCGGATAGATGCGTTTCTGTGGTTTGTCTGAAACATGGGTTTGGCTTATTTTGTGATGCAGATTTTCATTTTTACTGTGAAATAGTCCACTTTATGAGATACTGACCGAAACTTTTGCATTTGGCCTGAAAGTGGTGATAAACGCTGAAATGTCGCGTGGCTTATTCGGGAATGTCCAATTAATTTTGTCATTTTTTATTATAAGTTGTCATTTTGCGGGCAATAAACCCCGTCAAGCGGGCCTTTGAAACCTTGATGTCATCTCTTGCGGCGTACTCTATTCACTATTGCGCGTGTAAGCAGCAGGAAGCGAAGGGAAGACTATGACACAAATGGATGAGGGCAGAAATGCCGCAACCAATGCCGATACCAACGCCAAAGCTGTAAACGATTCGTCGGCAAGCAACACCTCGAACGTCAGCGGCGGCAGCGCCGGTGAGAAGACCAACCAGCTCGAACGCGGCCTAAGCAACCGGCACGTCCAGTTCATCGCCATCGGTGGCACCATCGGCACTGGCCTTTTCCTGGGCTCCGGCAAGTCGATCGCGCTGACCGGTCCCAGCATCATCCTCGTCTACATTCTCGTCGGCCTGATGATGTTCCTGTTGATGCGGGCCATCGGCGAGCTGATGTACCACGACCCGAACCAGCACACGTTCATCAATTTTATCGGCAAATACCTCGGCTCCGGCTGGGGGCATTTCGCTGGCTGGACATACTGGATCGTTCTCATCCTCATGGGCCTCTCTGAGCTCACCGCGGTCGGCACTTACTTTGTCACCTTCTTCGACACATTCGGCTTCAACCTGCAAAAATGGCAACCCTTTATCGAGGTCTGCTTCCTCGCGGCGCTCGCGATTATCAATCTCATTGCGGTGAAGGCGTTCGGCGAGACGGAATTCTGGTTCTCGATGATCAAGATCACCCTGATCGTCGGCCTGATCGTCACCGCCATCGTCATGGTCATCATCGGCTACCACTATCCCGCCGTCCAGATTCACGGCCTCGACCACGTCAGCCCCGCAGGCCACGCCGGACTCGACAACATTTTCAAGGGCATTTCGCTCGCCCCGAACGGCTGGCTGGCCCTCCTGATGAGCTTCCAGATGGTCTTCTTCGCCTACGAGATGATCGAGTTCGTCGGCGTCACCGTCTCCGAGACGAAGAACCCGCGCAAGGTGCTGCCGAAAGCCATCAACGAGATCATCATGCGAATCCTGATCTTCTACGTCGGCGCGCTCATCGCCATCATGCTTATCGTGCCATGGCGCACGTTCAAGCCGAACAAGGACGGCTCCTTCGCCTCCCCGTTCATCATGGTCTTCCAGTACGCGGGCCTCAACTGGGCCTCGGCGCTGGTCTTCTTCGTGGTCATCACCGCCGCGTCCTCGGCGCTCAACTCTCTGCTGTATTCCGCAGGTCGCCACCTCTTCCAGCTTGCCGAAGTCTCCTCTTCGCCCATGCTGCGCAAGCTCGGCGTCGTTTCGAAGCGCAGGGTTCCGGCACGCGCCATCGTGGTCTCCGCCTGCTTCATCCTTCTATCGCCGATTATCAACGCCATTCCCAAGGTCTCGAACGTCTTCGTGCTCTTCTCCTCGGCCTCCAGCGCCGTGATCATCTTCGTCTATGTGCTCACGATGATCGCCCACCAGCGCTACCGCCGTTCCGCCGATTTCGAGCCCGACGGTTTCGTGATGCCGGTCTACAAGGTCACCAACACGTTGACGATCATCTTCTTCGTGTTCATCTACTGCACGCTCTTTCTCTCCTCGGATACGCGCGGTTCGGCCATTGCCGGGCTGATTTGGCTGGTGCTTTTCGGCGGTTACAGCCTGATTCGTTACCGTGGTAAAGAAGCCGAGCTTCTGGTCTGAAAGAAGAACGGCCGACATTCTCAAATATGGTGTGTTAGAACGTTTGATGGAGTCGGCATCTCTTGTCTCAGGCAGATTATGCTGTGAGCATGAATTATTTTTAAAAGGTTTTAAGCAATTTTGAGTACTTTGAAAGTGTTGCAAATGTTGGGTTTTCTGATAATTATTATCGGAAAATAAAAACAAAAACGTTGGAAATATTGGTTTTGGAATTGACAAATTGAAATACAGTATTACCTTTAAATATATTGGTGTTGGGAAATCTTACATCAATGTAGTTTGTGCAACGATAGCTGATTCGAAATCGGATCAGAAGCTATTCCGGTTTTCCGGAAAAGTGATACAATATAACTATCTGTAACACAGATATTCACGAATATAACGGAGGTAGGAAATGGCTAAGGCAGTTAAAGCACAGCATGGAGTTCGTCAGCTTCAGGAGCGCACTTGGTGCGTTCGCGCGACCTCGGAGCTGGCTGATTGGGTTCTTTCGGGCGCAGCCGACGAAGAGGTTCGTCCTTCTGCACTCATTCGCGAGGCGGTTGGCGAGTATCTGAAGCGCCATCACGCTGATCTTCGTCCGGTCGCTAAGGCCTGAGTCCGGATTTAGGTTTCCGAAACTTTTTGCGTCTACGTGTAGATTGCGTTGGCGCCTGCCACTCGTCGCTTGATGCGGCGGGTGGTTTTTTATTGTCTCTGCGAAAATTTCTGACGATATGATGTTCTTCACATTTGGTGAAATACTAATAGTGTTAGCTATTAATGGGTGTTAGTATTGCGTAAGCAAAATTGACAGAAACGGGATAGTCATGGGATTCGAACAAGAAGCGCTTCAATCGCTGCGTGATACGGTGCATGGCAACAAATCGGCCATGTGGCACCAAGTCGAGGGCGCAGGCAAAGGTGAGCCGTTTGTGCTGCGCCATCTGCTCAAACACGGCACGCAGACTCCCTCACGTCTGGCCGAGGCCTTGCACGCCAGCTCCGGCCGGATTTCGGCATTGCTCGGCTCTATGGAGAAAAAGGGCTACGTCACGCGGAAAATTGACGATCATGATCGCCGCAATATCCTCGTTTCGCTGACGCCGAAAGGCACCGCTCAGGCCGAGCACGACCGCGATGACATCGATTCTGTGGTGCGCTGGATCTTTTCTCAGATGGGGGAGCGCCGCACCCGCGAGTTCGTCGACCTTGCGCAGGAATTCATGACCTATATGTCGGTGTGCAAGCCCGGCGCTCCCAGGCCCACCGCCGAAGAAGTCAACAAGGCGTTCGCTGTCAAGCGTGAGCAAGACGATAAACAACAAATACTCGATAAATAAAGGGTTGATATTGCCTTTGCGCCAACGATTCCTACGCGTTGGGTGAAAAGCAGGCATCATCCAGCGGCCACGAGTATTGTACGTTCAGTCAATAAAACATCTAACATCGTTAATCATTATGGGTGCTCGGTAATTACGACTCCGGGGCCAAGAAACACACGGAAGGGGATTCATGCTTCGCATCAGCAAATATCTCTCCAAAACGGAGATCGGGCAGATGCTGCTGAGCCTTGCGTTCATCGCAGGGCAGGTCTTTTTCGACCTGAAGCTGCCGGACTACATGTCAAAGGTCACGGCGCTCGTCGAGACGCCGGGCAGCGAGATGATCGACATCTTCAAAGAGGGCGGCAAGATGCTGCTCGTCTCTCTGGGCTCGGTGATCTGTTCCATCGTCGTCGGCTACTTCATGGCCCGCGTCGGCGCCTCGTTCAGCCAGCGTCTGCGTTCGCTTGAGTTCCGCAAGGTCGAATCCTTCGGCCCGGCCGAGATGAGCAAGTTCTCCACGGCCTCGCTGATCACCCGCTCCACCAACGACATCACGCAAATCCAGATGTTCATCACCATGGGCTTGCTGCTGGTCTTCCGAGCGCCGATTATGGCCGTCTGGGCCATTTTCAAGATTGCCGGTAAGGGCTTCGAGTGGACGGTGGCCACCGCCATCGCGACTGCGGTCATGCTGGTTTTCGTCATTATCATCATGATTGCGGTGATGCCGAAGTTCCGTTCGATGCAGCGCCTGACCGATAACATCAACGCCGTCGCCCGCGAGAACCTCACCGGCCTGCGCGTCGTGCGCGCCTACAACGCCGAGGATTATCAGGAAAACAAATTCGCCAAGGTCAACGACGATTTGACCAATACCCAACTGTTCACCACCCGCGCGATGGCCGCGATGAACCCGGTCATGTCGAGCGTGATGAACGGCCTGGGGCTGGCGATCTACTGGATCGGCGCCTACCTCATCAAGGACGCGAAGCTGCCGGCCACCAAACTCACCGACTTCTCGAACATGGTCGTCTTCTCCAGCTACGCGATGCAGGTCATCATGGCCTTCCTCCTCTTGAGCATGGTCTTCGTGCTCTGGCCGCGCGCCGACGTCTCCGCCCAGCGTGTGCTGGAAGTGCTCGATACCGAGCCGAGCGTCAAGAACGGAACGCTGACGAAAGGCAAGCCCGGCGAGACCGGCACGGTCGAATTCCGCAACGTTGGCTTTGCCTATCCGGATACCCGCGACGAAATGCTCAAAGACATCAGCTTCACCGCGAAGAAGGGGCAGACCGTCGCTTTCATCGGTTCCACCGGTTCCGGCAAGTCGACGCTCGTCAACCTCGTGCCGCGTTTCTACGACGCCACCGAGGGTGAGGTCTTGATCGACGGCGTCAACGTCAAGGACTACGACATCAAGGATCTGCGCGACAAGATCGGTTACGTGCCGCAGCAGTCGGTGATGTTCAAAGGCACCGTCGCGTCGAATGTCAGCTACGGCGACCGGCCCGGCGATGCGGAAACCGTCGAGGTGGCCGACACGTCAACCGCCAAGGGCCGCAAGCGCGAACTGGCGCTGATCGCCGGCGAAGACAAGCGCGACGAACTGACGCCCGAGCAAATGGCGAACGTCCGTGAGTCCAGCGAGGTCGCCCAGGCCGACGAGTTCATCGAGCGCATGGACGGGGAGTATGAAGCCCCCATCGCGCAAAGCGGTTCCAACGTCTCCGGTGGTCAGAAGCAGCGGCTTTCCATCGCCCGTGCCGTCTACCGTCACCCGGAGATTATGGTCTTCGACGATTCGTTCAGCGCGCTCGACTTCAAAACCGACCGTGCGGTGCGTGACGCCCTGAAGAAAGACGCCGCCGAGTCCACCAAGCTCATCGTCGCCCAGCGTGTGGGCACGATCATGGACGCCGACACCATCGTGGTGCTCGACGACGGCAAGGTCGTAGGCGAAGGCACGCACAAGGAACTACTCAAGACCTGCAAGGTATATAAGGAGATCGCCGAGTCCCAGCTGAGCCCCGACGAACTGGCCGCGTAATCTCGCGTCTACTGCTTGAAAACGGCATCTGGCGCTTGCTCAGAGTCCGTTCCCCTGCAGGATTGTGTAGATGCTGCTGGTAAACGGCTTCTCATTCGGGCTTAGAGTCCGTTTCCACGCAGCACGGCCAACGCTGTGCTGGTAAACGGACTTTGGCCCGCGCTTAGAGTCCGTTTCCCAGCACCAATGAAATCGAAATTGAAACAAACAAAACGTAAGAATCAATAGGAAAGTAGCCAAAATGCCAAGAATGAGGGGACCGGTCGAAAAGCCGGCTGATTTCGGCGGAGTGATGCTCAAACTGGTGCGTTACTGCCGCAAATACCTGCCCGTCATCATCATTGCGCTCGTCTTGGGCGCCGCCGGCACCATCTGCCAGATCATCGGGCCGGATCAACTGAAGAACATGACCAACGCCATCGCCAAGGGCCTGCCCGCCCTGGTGCACGGCAAGCCCGTGATGGGCGCGGTCGATATGGGTGAGGTCACGCGCATCGCATGGCTTCTGGTCGGTCTCTACGCCGGCTACGCCATCTTGGGCTACGCGCAGCACTGGATGATGGCCACCGTTACCCAGCGCATCGGCCAAAGCCTGCGCAAGTCGATCTCCGACAAGATCAACAAGCTGCCGCTCAAGTACTTCGACCACACCAGCTTCGGCGACGTGCTCTCGCGCATCACCAACGACGTCGACGCCATAGGCCAGACGCTGGGGCAGTCGTTGGGCATGCTGATCACCTCGATCACGCTCTTCGTCGGCTCGCTCGTGATGATGTTCTACAACAACGTGCTCATGACGCTGTGCGCGATTGGAGTTTCGATTCTTGGTGTCGTCATCATGATGCTCATCATGCACTATTCCCAGAAATACTTCGCCCGCCAGCAGATTGCGCTCGGCGACGTCAACGGTCACGTGGAAGAAATGTACTCCGGCCATATCGTCGTCAAGGCGTACAACGGCGAGGCCGACTCCATCCGCCGCTTTGAGAAGTACAATAACGACCTCTACGATTCCGCGTGGAAGAGCCAGTTCCTCTCCGGCCTGATGGGCCCGATGATGAACATGATCGGCAACCTGAGCTTCGTCGCGGTCTGCATTGTCGGCGGTGCGCTCGCCATCAACGGCAAGATCGAGTTCGGCGTCATCGTGGCCTTCATGATGTACGTCCGCCTCTTCACCCAGCCGCTTTCGCAGTTCGCGCAGGCCTTCCAGAACCTGCAGCGTTGCGCCGCCGCTTCCGAACGCGTCTTCGGCTTCCTTGAGGAGCCCGAGATGAGCGACGAGTCCAAGAAGCCCGCGCTGCTCGGCCGCGACCCCAAGACCGGCAAGCCCACGCGCGTGCGTGGCGACGTCGAGTTCAAGGACGTCAGCTTCGGCTATGAGCCCGGAAAGCCGATCATTCACGACTTCTCGGCGTCCGTGAAGGCCGGCCAGAAGGTCGCCATCGTCGGCCCGACCGGTGCCGGCAAGTCCACCATGGTCAACCTCCTGATGCGTTTCTACGACATCGACGGCGGGGCCATGTATATCGACGGCATCGACACCTCCACGGTTCCCCGCGCCAACGTGCACCAGCAGTTCTCGATGGTCTTGCAGGACACGTGGGTCTTCCGCGGAACGGTCAAGGAGAACGTCGCCTACGCCAAGAAGGGCGTCACCGACCAGCAGATCGAGGACGCTTGCAAGGCCGTCGGGCTTGACCATTACGTGCGTTCGCTGCCGCAGGGGTACGACACCGTGCTTGACGACAATTCCTCGCTTTCGCAGGGCCAGCGTCAGTTGCTGACGATCGCCCGCGCGATGGTGCAGGATGCTCCGATCCTGATTTTGGACGAGGCCACCTCGTCGGTCGATACCCGTACGGAGGAGCTGATTCAGAAGGCGATGGACGACCTGACCGTGGGCCGCACGAGCTTCGTGATTGCGCACCGTCTCTCGACCATCAAGGACGCCGACATGATCCTGGTGATGAACCACGGCGACATCGTCGAACGTGGCACGCATGACGAGCTGCTGAAGAAGGGTGGCTTCTACGCCGACCTCTACAACAGCCAGTTCTCGACGCTGGTCGCGTAAGCACCCGCTGCCGTCCGTTTTTATCAAGTCCGGAGTGCGCATCGGCCCGCCAAGCTGTTTGCTATTTGGTTCGGTTTGAGGACAAGGCGCTTTATATAACAAGATATAACAAGAAGCCGTTTATTGCGAGGTTACTCGCAGTGAGCGGCTTCTTCGTTTCCGTCAATGGCTATCGTTCTGGACTTACCATCAACTTGCCACTTAACTGACCACATTGTTCAGTAGGTGTTCAGTAGGTGTCAAGTTCAATAAGTGTTGGAATTTGGCGGTTTCTGTTCGTTATTTGCGGAAATGCGTCATGGGCTGACTGCTTAACTGACCACCTAACTGACCACATTGTTCAGTTAGGTGTTCAGTAGGTGTCAAGTTGGTGGTCAGCTTGTCCGGCGATGGCGGATCATTCATGCCCAGCAAGACGATAGCGCTGCTTGGGGCTTCTTGCAGGTTCCGTCGGCTCGATCACCTTTTGCTTGATTAACGCTCGCAAGTGGTTATTGATGGTTGTTTTCGATAGGCCGGAAGCCTCCTTCAGCTCCCTTGCAGAAACCGATTGATGCGTCTGCAGCATTTGGCGTATGGCATGTTCGACGTCGGTTCCGGAATCGGGCCTGGCCTCTTCCGCTGTGATTCTGCGTTTGTCCATGGTGAGGCTGAAATACGCTATGGAATCCTTCGGACGAGGTGGCGCCATGAAGGCCTGCTGAAGTTGATCCTCAATCTCCCGATAACCCGTTCCTCGGTTCTCGACGACATAGCCTCCACCCGGGTAAGGCGTCGTTTCGAGAATGTTGGAAAGCCATTGGTTCCTAGAGGCCGAGACGCCCTCTTTGCCAAGGGTCCGTATGGTCACTGCTCCGAACAAGCCTCCTGGGTTGAGGATTTCCAACCGGTCCGCATAAAGGTTCACTTGTACCTGTGAGCCGCGTGAATCCGGGGAATAGTCGCGATGCATAAGAGCGTTGGATATTGCTTCCCTTACTGCGCCAGCGGGGTAGTCGGCCACATCTTTACGGAAAGCGCCTTCGATGACAGCGCCCGTTCTGCTGTTTCGTGCCACTGCCGCCAATGTATCCGCCACCATGGCAGGTATCGGGCCGATGATGGTTTGCGTATCGAGAAAACGTCGGCCGTCGCTTGTCCGCTCGGTTTTGGTGGTTCCAGGGAAGGCGGTGAAGGTGACGTTGAGTCGGGGGAAGAACTTCTGTGGGAATTCGCCAAGCGCCAGCAATCCTGCAAGCGTCGGGTGCACACGGCCGCTCGTGTCCTTGCGCAGGACGTGAAGATCCAGCAGAATGGTCTCGTCGCTTTTCGCGCCCAGAATGCGTGGATGCAATTCGCGTTGCCGATCGATGAACCCGGTAACGAGCTTTTTGTCGAGGTCTTTTGTCGTTGCATTCTCGACGATATCGTCATCGAAGTTGGGTTGCGTCTGTTCTTCTAGAAGCCTGTCTATTTCATAGTTGCTCAGCCTCATATCCCCGTCTCCGGTGCGGATGAAAGAACCTTGGTATCGGCCTCTTTCCGTAATAAAACAGGGTTTGTCTTTCGGCTGTATTTCAGGGATTTCCGCACATACCACCTGAGAGCCATCAAGAGGAAGTATGGTGACATTCGGACGTACGACGGGGGTCAGTTTGTTGCATTGGGAAATCAAGGCATCTCGCATCTTCCGGGCATTGAAATCGGGGGCAACGGTGAACCCGTTTCTTTCCGAAACCCCGAGCACGATGACGCCGCCATCGCCGTTGGAGAATGCGGAAAGGGTCTCGACGAGGGTCTTGGGGATTTTACTGACGCTTTCCTTGACCTCGCAAGTCTGGGTATCGCTGCCGATTTGTCTCATGGAAGCAATGAGCGATTGGAGTTCGTCTTCGTCCATATTGAAATTTCGCCGCCCGTCGTTTAACTTGACACTTAACTTACCACTTAACTTACCACATTGTTCAGTAAGTGGTAAGTTAAGTGTCAAGCTTGGTAGCGTTGGAATTTGGCGGTTTCTGTTCGTTATTTGCGGGAATGCGTCGTGGACTGACCGCTTAACTTGCTGCTTAACTGACCGCTTAACTGACCGCTTAACTGACCACATTGTTCAGTAGGTGTTCAGTAAAGTGTCAAGTTCGGGCGGCATCTGCGGCGAGGGGCTGATGCGGGAGGGAGATGAGGGGCGACTTGACTGTGGCACCACGGGAGTTTTATGGATGTGCACTGTTTTGACTGTCAAAATGTCGGCAAAATTACTATTTCTATACTTTTAGAGAAAATCAGCCAATTTGATAGACATCAAATATTGCATTGTCTCAAATTCGCATTACACTGAGTGTTATACAAAGAGATGCAGGGTGTCTCACTAAGAGGGTGTTGAGAGATGAGTAGAAAGAGTACGAAACTTATTGGTGTTCTGGCTGCTGCGGCAATGATGCTGAGCACCGCCGTCACCGCGTTGGCGCAACCGACGGATGGCAACTCGGCTGATAACGAGCAGACCAACTCGCAAAGCATGGATGCCGCTCAAGGGCAAGGCGGACAGCAGCCCGGTGGCGACGATTCGTCGAATAATGCGCAGCAGCAATCCGGCGAAAATCCGAGTCAATCCAACGATAAGAAGGGCGATGTGGATTCTGCCGATCAAAGCGGTTCCGCCAATGCCGAGGCCAAGAAGGATGCTGCTCCGGCGGCCCAGGCTAATGGCCCGGTGCAGCGGCAGCAGCCCACGGTCGGCCAGCAGCCGGTAGTGGGCCCGCAAGCCACGTGCCCAGGCGGTACGTGGGGCACGGCCGCTTACACCTGCGAGATTAATGCCGATTCCACCTACACGCTTCATGTGGGCACTGGTACGTTGGCAGCCAACACCCATAAAAGCGGTGACTGGTATCTCATGTCTGATGTGCTGACCAACGTCAGCAAAGTGGTCTTCGACGATCCCAGCAACACCCATCTGCCTGCAAATAGCGCGGGGCTTTTTGGTTACGACAAATACAATGGTTGGGGCCTCAGCCAGAATTTGTTGACGGAAATTGTTGGTATCGGCGATGTCGATACCAGCCAGGTCACCGATATGACTTCCATGTTCAGGGGCGCCACGCACTTGACGTCGCTCGACCTACATAAGTGGAATGTCTCCCATGTGCGGTTTATGTATTATATGTTTGATCGGGACTCGCAGCTCACCACGGTTGGCGACATCGGCAATTGGGACGTTTCCCAGGTCGGCAACATGGAAGGCATGTTCCAATACGATTCCAGCCTTAAGAGCCTTGACCTGTCAAATTGGCAGACCAAAAAACTGTACGATATGAACTATCTGTTCTCGTTTGCCAAGTCCTTGACGAGTGTCGGCGATTTGTCAGGTTGGAACGTCTCCAATGTCAAGGATATGTACAACGTCTTTTCGTATATGGACTCCCTTGAAGCGCTTGATTTGCAGGGCTGGGATGTATCCAACGTGGGTTCGATTCCAGGTCGTGGAATGGATTACCTGTTTACCAACGATTTTGCATTGAAGAGCGTAGATGTGCGGGGTTGGAACCCCAGTCGTGTCACGACGATGAAATGTATGTTCAGTGGGGACTCGTATTTGACAACGATTCGTGGAATCGGCGATTGGAATGTTTCCCAGCTGACGGCTGCGGACGATATGTTCGAGGGAGCCGGTGGCAAGGTGCAAGAGGAACCTGCCTGGGCAACCGAAATCGCCAAGTGGCATATCTCGGCGTTGACCAGTGCGCCAGGCATGTTCGAAGGGACCAGCCTGACCAAGCTTGATCTTTCCTCCTGGAACACCCGTTCGTTGACGGATGGCTCAGATATGTTCGACTCCCCTCAAAAATATCCTCACAATGACGCTGATCGTACCGAGGGAATCCGTGATTTTATACTTGGGCCGGATACCGTTATCAAGGCGGACTTCCTCCGTTCCTACCAGACTACTGGCCAGCCGCCGAGCGACCCGGAATTGGGATACAGCGGCCAGTGGATGCTGACGCGTGGCGCGCCAGGAACTGCGCGTTGGCTCGTCGATCGCACTAGCGCTGATGCTTCCGGTCAGCTCGCGGCGCGTACACAAGGCAGTCAGCCGTTCGCGGGCGAATACCAATGGGAACGTTCCTATACTTTGCGTTATGACACGGGGAGTCTGCCCAGTGGGTCGGTAAGTGGTATGCCCGACCCCGCGGAGTCGGTCTATTACGGTAAAACCGGCACCAAAGAGGTGGTTCTTGATTTTCCTATGGGTGCCCCGACTGCAGAACAGTATGAGTTTACCGGCTGGAAGGCCGACGACGGGACGGTTTATCAGGCTGGCGCACCCGGCGTCGACTTGACGCTCAAGGCCGGTGTCAATCACCTGACGGCTCAGTGGCAGCGCAAGCAGGTGCAGGTGCAGTACAAGCTGACGTTGGAAAAGAACGGAAAGCCGGGAGCCGTCATCGACGCTGACACCATCACGCTCAGCAGCACGACGACCGATACTAGCCATACGTTTACGCTCGGCAACGACGACGTCTATACTGACACCAGCGGCCTTCATGAGTTCACTGGCTGGTCGACAGTTCAGGATTCTTATACTGACACAACGGGTACCACTTATAAAGTCGGTGACCACGTTACGCTGAACAGCAGCAATCCGACGTTGACGCTGTATGCGCAATGGAATACGCATTACAAGCTGTTCATGAAGGGTCATGTTCCCGAAGCGGACGCGGACATAACGTTCGAACAGAATCCATTGTATAATCCTTGGTGCTTTGATCATGCTTCTTCTGTAATCAGGTGGCCGCTTTCTGCCGGGTTGGAGAGAATATTCACGCTTCACGATGACACCGGTGCCGATGTGACCTCGGACTTCGAGTTCACTGGCTGGAGCCTTGATAAAGAAGGCAACCATAAGATTACCGAACCATTCCTATGGGCTTACGAAACCGATCCGAACACCACCATCTACGCTCAGTGGAAGCGTGTTCATGCCAAGAAGTATATCTATTCGCTTCAGTTCAACAACAACCTTTCCGGCGGAACCCTTGCCAAGACGTTCCCGACGGTGACCAGCGGCCCCAATAAGTTGGCGGACACTTCCTATACGCTGACCATCCCCAGCGAATACACGGTCGTTCATGATGACAGCAATAGTTACAGGTTCCTTGGTTGGCTCGATCCGGAGACCACCCGCACTTATCAGGCCGGAGACACAGTCAATCTGACTTCCGACCGTACATCGGTCACGCTCTATGGCAGATGGAAGGCCGTCGAACATCAGGTTGTGCCTATCCTCGGCCCGGCCATTCCAACGCAGCCTTCGCCTGTGGGTCCGTTGCCGCCTTCGGGGCCTTTGCAGCCTGCTGGGCCTTCGCAACCTGGGCCCAATAAGCCCAAGCCTTCAGGGCCAAAGGAGCCTGCGGGGCCGGCGGAACCCGCTCAGCCTGGGCCTACTGAGCCCAAGCCTTCAGAGCCAAAGGAACCTGCTGGGCCGACGGAACCCGCAGGGACTGAGCCTGCTGAATCTGCTCAGCCCGAAGAGCCGACGGAACACGCACGGCCAGGCGAACCCGCAGGGCCGACGCATTCTGCGGACTCCGCAAAGCCGAAGGCTCCGAAAGCCCCTGCAAAGTCTGAGGCTCCTGCCAAGGGTCAGACGGTAACTGCCGACAGCAATGCCAAGCAGACGCCATCGGTTGTGCCGGTAACCGCACCCGTCCCTGTGCCCGTGTTCAGGGCCAACGCGCCGACGATCGTCACGGTTCCTCGTGTCGCATCGCGGGCGGCGGCGCCGCAAGCTGCCGCACCTCAGTCCACTGCTCCGGTTGCCCCGCAGCAGCGCAATCAGGCTGCCCCTCGGCATCATGACCCCTGTGTGTCGGGCGACAAGCGTGCCAATACGGCAGCGTTCATCATGCAGGCTTCCGGCAATGTCTATCTGGCCGGCAATGATGTCTGCGGTAGCGAAGAGGCGTCTGCGGCTCCCGCTGCCCTGACTCGGTCTGCATTCCCCTGGTGGATCTTCCTGGTGTTGGCACTGGTGCTCGCCGCGGTTGTCTATGTGCGCCGGGAAAAGACGATTTTTGCTCAGCACCGTAGTGAGGAATGCAATCGGTGATCGGGTTATGCCAAGCCAAGAGCTGAGGCATAACGATAATCGCATGGACTGCTGCACTGCGACATCATCGGGCGCAGCACGCGCGACCGGCTCCTGAAGAAGGGCTGCGCATCCACGCCGACCTCCGCAACAGCGGTTCTACACGTTGGTTGCATGGGTTTGCCGTCTGAGCTCCATCGATAATCCGAAGCGAGAACTTGGCCTCCTTGCGCGCTAAAAAGTAAGAAGCCCGCTGAGCTGGAGCATTGTTTTTTCAAAGCCATTCACTTCATGAAAATGTGGTGAATGGCTTTTCGCGTCTTTATAAGGTTCTGCATCGACTTTGCGATTTGCAGGACAAAATTTCATTTCAAGCAGAATTTGTAAAGCTTTCTTTTAATCACTTTTTTATGATTTATGTCAGCATTATTAAAACATTTTACGTAATTCGTCTGAAATTTTGGTTATACTTCAACGTAATAATGTTTATTGATTTGCAATAATGTACATCAGTCATAATAATGCTCATTTTCGTTGAAAATAAAGGGATTTGCGAAAATAGTTTATAGAACGAATTTGTAATATTAATGCTATTCTCGGTAAGTAGAAACAGTTGAAATAAATTCAAAGTATTTCGTTTGACGTCGAATAATTTAATAAATATGCAGGCGGATACGTGATAACTGGCTGGTGGATTTCAGCAAAGCCGCAAAGCCTCGTGAACGAAGAAAATTTGGGGAAGTTGATCGTATGAAGCGTCAGGTACTCCTTAAACGGCTGATAGCGCTCGTGGCTGCCGTCGTGCTGACGATAACAGGGGCGATAGTCGCAGCGAAAGTACCCGCATCGGCGGATAATCCCGGGGCGAGCAGCCAAAGTGGTGTGAATACCCAAGGGGTCGAAGTGGGGCCGCAAGCCAACAACGATTGGAAGTGGCAGTCAGTCAATCCGGTTCACGACGGTGCGTCGCGCAAGCCCGTGCTGTATAAGCTTCTGTCCAGTAACAACAAAATCGATACTCTGCGCGATGAGCTGCGTATGGATTTCGTGGTGCGTGTGGCGCATGGCGAAGTCGATCCTACGGTTCGTTCCGGGTACGACACCGGATTGAGAATAATCTACGATTACGGCAATGGCGGTAACGACGGTAACGGGACTTTGTATCCGAACTATGGCCATACGGTCGGTTATTTAAATACGGTTTACGGGGGTAATCCGAAAAGCGGGGCAACGCAATGGGCTGAAAACAACACAGAGTATTACACTATTCTTTCCGTAGAGAGTTCGGCCCCTTATGATTTCATCACGGTTTCCATTGAAGCGGATATGGACATCCCTAATGAGAACGACGGGTATTGGCGCCGAGCCGGCACTCACGGCAATATATGGAAACAGCACGTCTGGGCTCTTGTAGGTCCAGTGGACAGGAGTCCCATTGATTGGGGCAGTGGCTCTTATGACTGGCTCAATGCGTATGTCAGCAGCAGCCTTGGCAATAATTGGGCTGGCCAGCAGGCTGCGGGGATTAATACTTACCTCACTTCAGGCGACGGAGCGCCGTTTGCGACGAATGTGGCTACGGATGCCGACCAGATCGCGTATCCGGGTATTTGTTTCAACGGTATATATAACCATGGCTGCAACATTCCTCAGGCATGGGTTGGATTCGATGAATGGCCTCAGCTTTGGAGCGATTATGGCAATGGCGGTGGGCAGTCGAATTGGGGGCTTACTACGGATGCGGGATTGGGAGGGGATGGTAACGTCCCTGTCAATACTGGTCCAGGAATCGCTCCGCCGAACTCTTTCTTTGTCCGCT
Organism: Bifidobacterium sp. ESL0728; assembly: GCF_029392015.1. Taxonomy (NCBI): domain Bacteria; kingdom Bacillati; phylum Actinomycetota; class Actinomycetes; order Bifidobacteriales; family Bifidobacteriaceae; genus Bifidobacterium; species Bifidobacterium sp. ESL0728. The sequence continues at coordinate 2,439,781 of NZ_CP113925.1, read as the reverse complement.
GGTATGATCCGGCGCTCTATGACGGGAACATGGGTGATATCTGTGCGAAGGTCAGCGGTTTCAAATTCCAATGGATAGGTTTGCAGAACGGAAAAAACTGGGTTCCGGTAAAAGATCTGACACCTACAGCCAAGGAAGTTGATAATGTACCGGTGCTTGGTTACAAGCCGACAAATGGTTCGGATTTCGGTGTTGATAATTATGATTATGCCACCGGCACTTGGAATCATGTCGGCAGTCAGCCTTATTTCACCCAATTGAGCGCCTTGAATGCCCCTACCCACGGCAACAACAACCTGATGGTGGACGGTGCCGGTACGCCAGGTTCCGCAATGAAATCCGACGGCAGCATCGATTTCGGAAAAGCCAAGGCCGATCAGAACCTCGACGGTTATTTCAAGCTGGTCACTTGGCCTGTTGTCGACTCCAGATGCACGGCGACCGACCCGTTGGTCCACCCTAATCCTTCGACTGAAGGTATCGACGCCACGATGGCCGCCACCGATCAAACGTCCGTCCAAAAGCAGATTGATACAGGCTGGACCGTCGGCACCGCGTTCTGCAAGTTCGATGTCGCCCGTCCGAAGATGCCGACAATCGACAAAATTTCCAATGACGACGCGGACACTGCCAGCGAAGAGCAAGATTTCACTGATTTCTCTAATGAATCAGTGAATCCGCCTTCCGAGTCGCAATCCGATTTGGGCGACAATAGAAATACAACAGAGACGACACAGACCGACAGCAGTGGCACGAGTAAGACTATTTATCATGAAGCCTGGTCTCAGGCCAGTAAACCGACGATTCGTGGCAGCAACGGGGTGCCAGGCGATCAAGTGCATCTCTATTACGATGTTCCCAACCGTAGTAATGGCGCAATCATGGTGAAGAATACTGATAAGGATTCCAGAGCCAACGGCGATGACTACGATAAATTCGGCACTGCGGTAGGCACGGCGACGGTTGCGGCCGATGGAACGTGGTCGATACAAGACACCGTGCCCGTCAACCATACCCAGAAAAAGGAGCGCGTACGTCGTTACCATGCTTATGAAATCGACCCGAATGATCCATTGCATGTCGCCTCGCATATGTCGGACATCTCGGTGGCCAATTTCTCTTCGGTTGCCGACCCCAAACCCACGTTCAACGCGATCATAGCGAAACCGGACGGAAGTCACGCGACCTCCGATGTGCCGCATACGGTACTGAACACCTCGAATAATACGGCAGCCTTGCCTTCGGGCTCCAAGGTGAAGATTTCCGGTACGGTGTCTTCGACCGACGGCGGATCTTCGCTGCATATCTATGCTAAGGGCAAGACGACGCCATCAGGCAGCAGCCCCTATGGCACGGAGCTTACGGGCGATTCGAAGGTTTCGTGTTCGATCGGGAACACTTCGGAGGGCAAGAGTGCCACGAACCTTCCCCAGGGGACCACTACTTGGCAGTGCACCATCGACCCGACTTGGTTCGCCGGCAATGTGAAGACTGAAGGCGATCAGTGGACGTTCAGCGCAGTGGCGCAAACCTCCGACGGCACCCAGTCTCCTGCTGCCACCCAGTCTTCGGAAGTCAATATCTTCGCTCCCAAGCCGGGCATGACTTCGGCCGATTGGCAAGGTGTGAGTGGCATTGCGGTGCCTGACAACTCCGATGCAGCCGACGGCGGTGTCACCGAAGAAGGCGCGACGGTCACCGTCACCTGGCCCGACAATACGACCTCGACGACCACAATCAACAACTCCTCCAGCGGCAAGCCTAAGGGCTATTGGCACGTTCCTTTGCCTGTAGGCATGCGCAAGGGCACCGTCAAGGTAAAGGTCACCGACAGCTCCACCAACCAGTCCGTTGAGGAAGACCTCAGCATGATTTCGCAGCCTCCGCTGAGCAAATTGCCAATGACCGGTGGATTCTCGCGATGGGCGCTACTGCTGGCTCTGCTGGTGGCCGTCATCGCTGCAACAGCTTATGCCGTCTTCCGCAAGACGCATTCTCGTCTGGTTCATAAGGGGGTGCACGCGAAATGAAGTTTGTGATTTCCGGCTTTGTCGGGGAGGTAGCGACATGACACGGGGCAAGTAAGAAGCCTGTGCCTTCTCGAAGCTCTCGTGCGGGCACGGACGAAATGAAATTTATTCGAGCAATCGAATGCAATAGGAAATGAAAGAATAAGGAAGGTCATTTCATGAAGAGGAAAATGAATCTTCGTGCGATAGTGGGTGCTGCGGTATCTGCCGCCACCCTTCTCGCACTGGCACCTCTAGGTGCCGCCAACGCCGCAAATGCGTCGTTGGATTTGAACCAAGCCAAGTCAAAGTCAACCATCACCATTGGCGTCAATGCGGTAAATGGTGCAGGAACCATGGAGGGGCACAAGTTTGCGGCCGTCAAGGTCGGCAATTACGAAAATGCCGAAGGCGACGCCTCGACAGGTGTGCTGTCGTCCGTCGCGGTCAGCACCGTGTCCGGAGTTAAAGCGAATGCGGCCACCGCATTGGCTGCGGCCAAAACCGATCTAAGTATTACCCCGACTACCGCTGATGCAGGCTATGAAGACAACCCGGTGGGTGAAGTAGCCTCGAAATGGCTTGGCTGGACAGGTACCGATTCGAGTTCAAACAATGGTACCGTTCCCAACGGATGGAAGGGCAACCTTCGTACGTTCGTCACCGAGCTGTCGAACATCTCGGCTTTCCAGAATCTGTTTACTACTTCTCCGGCCGGGACGGCGACGGCTACTGGGGCCTCGGTTAATATTACTGATCTTACTCCCGGCGTCTATGTAGTCGAGGATGTCACCGCCAGTGGAGCCACCGGTTTGACCAGCACGTCTCATAAGAACTCGATCCCGATGTTGGTCAGCACTGGCATCGTGATGCCGGGTGCCGCCCCTAACGCCGATTTGATCTACAACACTCTTGGCACGCAGGCTCTCGGCAAAGTCGATCTGAAGAATGATGCCCCGCAGGTCAAGAAGTCCTTGGACACGGACGGAGGGGTTACCAACGATCCTTCCATCGGTGGCACGCTGCATTACAAACTGGAGTCCAAGGTTCCGCTGACGACCGGTTATTCGCATTACGTCTTTACGATGGTTGATACGCCTTCGCAGCGTGGCCTGAGCTACGGTTCAATTACCGGCATCCATGTCGGTGCGCCGGCTCCTGGCGGCAGGGATTTGGCCACCTCAGAGTATACGGTGAACGATGCCAAATACACAACCCCTGCCAACAGCCCCAGCACCCAGTACCTCACCATCGATCTGAGCCCGTCAGTTCGTAGCCTTACCTATGGCGACTCCATCGTCGTCAGGTTCACGATGACGGTCAACGATGAGGCCACGGGCGGGGCCCTCGAGAACGGCGTGACATTGGGTTATTCTTCCGACACCAACAACCAGCCGAGCCACGATAAGGGCGACGTCGACCCGAGCACGGGCCAAGTCACCAACTGCGTGCCGGTCAGCTCGACCTGCCAAAACGGAACCGTGACCAACGACAAGACCGAAGGCAGCACGAACACCAATTCAAAGACCTACTTCCGTCACTTCAATGTGATTAAGGAAAAGAAGGTTGACGGCTCCGCTCTTACAGGTGCGAAATTCACCGTGACCGCGTCTGGCTCAACCACCCCCATCAAGTTCCTTCAGGATGGTAATGGCTCCTACAAGAAGTCCGCCAATCAGAGCGCTGCCTCAGCCACTGATAAGCTCTCCGTCTACGACTCCACTTCAGGCGTCGCGAACGATACGGTCGCCGGCGCGCCTACTTCCAATGGCGAACTGATGATTGACGGCCTGGCTGACGGCGTCTACACGCTCGCCGAGGACACCGCCCCTGCCGGCTATTCCAGCACGTTCAAGCCCTCTATAGAGGTCAGCGTGGGTGCAGGTTCCGCGGACAACGTTTCCGGCTTCGCCAATAAGGGCGACACCTGGGGCTTGGTTGAGGCGAACGGCAAGAAGTACGTGTCGTCTGCGACTAACACACTCAATGACGTCAGCTGGAACACCACGGGCACCGATCACTCGGCTCCTAACGCGGGCGCCATTGTCGTGAAGAACGTCAACTCCGTCTCCCAGCTGCCGTTGACTGGTGGCGCCGGCGCGATTCTCGTGCTCCTGGTCGTCGTCGTGCTTGGCATCCTGACCGCAACGCTGATCTTCGTGCGTCGCCGTCTTGGTGCCAACGACAATGCCAACGCAGGTGCGGCCATCAAGGCCTGAGCCTGTCGCCGGTCGAAGCGAGCTCAAGGTTTACGGATTTCGGCTCGCTTCCCGCCGGTAGCCGTTGATGACGGTTGAGGGTTGATTTGGGGATTGATTCACAGCCGTCATCAGCGGGTAGGCACTGGTTGCAAAGGTTCGGCAAGAACGCTTGTTGAGGTTCTTCGCCGGGCCTTGCTGCTTTTAGTAGATAAACAAGAAGTAATAAATATAAATACTTGTTGTTAAACGTAACGGAAGGGCGGGTTCATGGTGCCACCGAATGTGCCATCGAATGTTGCGGCCACGCCCGTTCCTGATTCAATCAATTTCGGCTCGTTCGAAGACATCATCAACGTGGATGACGGCAGAACGAGCAAGGCCCGCAGGGTCGTCATCATTGTCGTCGACATCCTCATCGTGATCTGCCTGATGGCGCTTCTGACGGCCGCAGCGTGGTTTCCGGTACGTTGGGTCGCCAATATGTATAAGGAGAACGCCGAGGTTTCGGCGTCGATCAGCCGCATCGCTCAATGGCCGCAAGGCAAGGTCGCAGATGAATATCATCGCGCCATCGCCTATAACCAGCGTATCGTCGCCCAGGGGCAGCCGCTGCTTGGCGAGTTCACCGATCCGTTCGATACCGGCAACCCGAATGCCAAGCCGGAATCGGAAAAGGACCAGGAATACCAGTCGTTGCTCAACGACGGCACCGGAGTGATGGGAACCATCCGCATCCCGAGGATTTCCGTGAAAATGCCGATTTTCCACGGTACTTCCGATCACGCGCTTGAGCATGGCGCCGGCCACCTTTACGGCACGAGCCTGCCGGTCGGCGGGCCTTCCACAAACGCCGTTTTAAGCGGCCACACAGGCTTGCAGAACGCGCTGCTCTTCACCCGTCTTGATGAGCTCAAAAGGGGCGATATTTTTTACGTGCAGACCTTGAACCGTACGATGGGCTACCGCATTATCGGCATCCACGTCATCGACCCTTCCGACACGCACCTGTATAAGGTGGTTCCGGGGCGCGATCTGGTCACGCTGATGACCTGCACGCCCTACGGGGTCAATACGCAACGTCTGGTCATCACCGGCACGCGCCAGCCCATTCCTGAGCCGATTCCCAACCCGGACAAAGCCAAGGGCGACCCGGTGGTGTTTGGTGTGCTCGTTGCGCTCGCCGGGTTGATTCTGGGGCTGGCAATAGTGCGTTCGCTGCACCGCAAGCCGTGGCTCATTCAGCATTCGGGCATTGCGATGCGTCCGCCGCATACATGGCTGTGGTGGCTTTCGCAACGTATGCCGCGAAAGACGTTGCCGCGGCACGAAGGCTAGCGGTATTTTTCAGGCGGCAGGAAGATGAGCGAAGTCCCCGCAGTGCATAAACGGGTGGTGTGATTTTGTGGCGGCAGGAAGATGAGCGGGATTTCGCTCTGGCTCTTCAGTTCGCGAAACCTCGCTCTGGTCCGAGAGACGGTGATTTCGCTCTGATCTGATGCCGGGCTGGCCACTGGAGTCAGGTATTCGAGGTTGTGATTACTTGGTCATTGGATTATTTGTCGGATTTTTGCCGGCTGTATCCTCTGGTTTTTTGTCTTTTTCGTCTTTCTTGTTTTCGGAATGATCTTCTGATTCAGATTTCGGATCATTGTCGTTGTGAATGACCGGCTTGATGTTTTCCGGACGCTGGGGGAGCGTCTGGCCCACCGGGATTTCCACGGTAATCATCGGCATCGGCATGGTGCTGGTGTCGAGATTCGGATTCTGCTCCTGCGTCAGGACGAGTTCGCGCGCCTCTTCCTCGCTGCCCACCGTCGGCATGGAGCCAGGCAGAGGAGCCTTGGAGGATTCGCGCATCACGATGGCGGCGATACCGCTGAAAATCGCGAAGAACATGATATAGAAGCCGGGGGCGTCGTGATTGCCTGTGAAAGTAATCAGCGCCTGCGAGACCAGCGGCGTCGTGCCGCCGAACAGGGAAACCGCGAAGTTGTAGGAAAGGCCCATGCCGGAGAAGCGGGATTCGGTGGGGAACAGCGCCGGCAGTGTGCTTGCGGAAACGCCTGCATAGAAGGCCACGGGGACGGCGATCATCGCCAGCGCGGCCTGGATGGTCCAGAATGTGCCGTGATGGAGCAGCTGGAACGCCGGATAGACCAGTATGAACGTCGAAATCACCGCGATGCCGTAAATCGGCTTGCGGCCAATGATGTCGGAAAGATGGCCAATGAGCGGCAGGCACAACGCCATGATGATAAGTACAGGTACGGTAGCGGCGGCAGCCATGGTCGGTGTCGTCCCGACTTCCTCACGCAGATAGGTCGGCATATAGCTGGTGAGCACGTAGCCGGCGGTGTTGGTGGCCGCTACGATCGCGACGGCGATTAACAGACGACGCCAGTGGCGCTTGATGACGTAAAGCATCGTGCCGGGGCGGTCCCAAGGGGATTCCTGCCTCCACGCGGCCTCTTCCGCCTCGTGTGACCAATGCTCCTGCTCTTCCTGCTGGCGTTCCTGATGCGCCGCGAATTGCGGGGTTTCGGGAATATGCGTACGAAGCGCCATGGCGAGGATACCCAGCGGAATGGTCAGCAAATAGGGAATGCGCCAGCCGCCGTCGACCATGGCGTTCGCGCCCCAGCCGTTCTCGGCGATGGTCGTGGTGATGGCCACCATCGCGGCGCCGAACGCCGAACCGATGTAGGAGCCCATATCGAGCCAGGCGCTGTAGAAGCCGCGCTTGCGGTCGGGCGAGAACTCGGAGATGTAGGTGGTTGCACCGGAGTATTCGCCGCCGGTCGAGAAGCCCTGCACCATCTGCAAGGCGTAGAGCGGTACGATGGCCCACACGCCGATCTGTTTGCTGGTTGGCAGAACGCCGATAAGCGCGGTGGAGACCACCATCATGCCCATCGTCAGGAAGAGCACTTTCTGCCGGCCCACGCGGTCGCCGAGCGGGCCCAAAACGATGCCGCCGAGCGGCCGGACGAGGAAGCTCACCGCAAAACCGAGCAGCATCACGATCAGGCTCATGCTTTTCGGCAGTCCGCTGGTGAAAACGCTCGCCATCGTTACCGCGAGATAGCCGTAAATACCGAAATCGTACCATTCCATAAAGTTGCCGACCACGGTGCCGGCGATGGCCTGTTTCAGCGTCTTTTCCTCGACGACGGTGACGTCTTTGGTACGCAGGTACTGGCGGCGGACATGGATTTTCTGCATTTGCGGTTCGTTGGTTGCGTTTGCCGCTTTGCCCTGACCGGATTTGTCTTGCGCCGATCCTGCCCCGATATGCATCACGTTCTTGACGCTTTGAATCGGATGTACCCCGTGCTGGCTTTGCCTTGAGCCTTCAGAATCGCGGTTCTGCCCCTGATTGGCTGGTGATGACATGACGAATTTGTCCTTTCAAAGCGCAATGCAGCTCGTCTTATGGGCGCTAACGCAATTACACCATGATAACTCTCTTTCCATCTTATTTTTGTTGTTTGGCTTAATTGCCGATTTTTGTCTTGTGATTTCCATTGATCGAGGATTGTTCGGCGGCCGTTTTCCCGCATTTTGGCTGATTCAGGCCAGAAAACGGTCGTATTCCCGTTTTGCCGTATATATAACGTTCTAGAAGCAGTATTGAACGGCTTTGAAGAACTGACGCGCCTGCGGCACATTCGGCCAGAAATGGTTCTTTTCGAGTATTTCCAAGCATTCGACGGGATCGATATGATATTCCTGCACAATCGCACAGGTCAGTTCCGCACGTCGTTTGTCCGGTATGGTGGAGGAGCTCATCAGCGCGATGTCGCAGGCGGTCCTTGTCGGGGAGGTCACTTTGAGGCCGGCGATGGAGCTCATCTGCCCCTCAGGTACGTTGCGGTCGTAGGTTTTGATTGGCCGTCCGTAGGCCATCGAGCGGAAGTGCGAAGCCGAGATGATGTCAATGGCATCGGGGAACGTACCGCCCATCCATACCCATAGCGCGCTGCGACCGCAGGCGATTGACGGTCTTGGCACGACTTTGGTCATGATGATGCCTCTGCCGAAAAGCGTGTCGGAGTATTCGGCGAGATAGGCGTTGATGTCGTCGAGGCGGTGGACGGCGCCGAAATCGTCGAGCCGGTTCATGCTCAGAGGCCCCGGCAGATCGCGGTTGCTCATGAGCATCGGCATGGTGCGGTTCACTGGGGCGGGCATCATGGTTGTGCTGACGTTGCCGACGCTGGTGCCGTTGTTGACGCCGGTTCCGTTGCCGTTGTTGACACCGTTGCCGACGCTGGTAGCGGTGCTCGTCGGGACGCTGCGTTCGGGGAGATCCGGGACGTTCTCATCGAACCGTGCTTCTTTACAACCTTCCTTTTCTCTGCCCTCGTCTTTGCGGGTTTTCAACTTGCGATTGCGTTGTTTCCGTCCGAGGACGCCTGGTCTGCCGCTGCCTTGCCTTTGGCGTATGTCCGGCTTTGCGGTGTTCGGCGGGGGCGGCCGGCCGGTGCCTGGGTATTCGTCTCGCTTCGTCGTCTCGCGGATAGTGGATTGGCTGATGCGCTGTGTGCTTGTGGTTGTAGTGTTCATGTTTCCGCAATATAGATATGTCTCTGTAGTATTGGCAAATCGAAAAATGCGAAATGTGGATATGTGCATAACTCAAGACCCGACTTCGGAAATTGTGGACGACACGGTCAACAAGTCGCCTCGTTGCGCTCATTGTCTCAATTCTGCTGATGGTCTTCGTCAAAAAGCCGGTTGCTGTCCCCGCTGGGCCCAATAATCGGTAGTTATGACACATATTTTGGTGAACGTTGCATGGCCGTATGCGAACGGCCCACGCCATATCGGACACGTGGCCGGCTTCGGCGTGCCTTCCGATGTATACGCGCGTTATGAACGCATGAAGGGCAACGATGTCCTGATGGTTTCCGGCACCGATGAGCATGGCACCCCGATTCTGGTCGAGGCGGACAAGGAAGGCGTGAGCCCGCAGGAGCTGGCCAACCGCTACAACCGTGTGATTGCCAAGGATCTTTGCGATTTGGGCCTGAGCTACGACCTCTTTACCCGCACCACGACGGGCAATCACGAGCATGTCGTTCAGGAACTGTTCAAGCAGTGCCTCAAGAACGGTTACATATATAAAGGTACGCAGAAGGTTGCGATTTCGCCTTCCACCGGCCGCACCCTGCCCGACCGCTATATCGAGGGCACCTGCCCGATTTGCGGGGCCGACGGCGCTCGCGGCGACCAGTGCGACAACTGTGGCAACGAGCTCGATCCGGACGAGCTGATCAACCCCGTTTCCAAGATCAACGGTGAGACCCCTGATTTCAAGGAAACCGAGCATTTCTTCCTCGACCTGCCGGCGCTCGCCGAGGCGAACCTCGCGTGGCTGAAGACCCGTAAGGGCTGGCGCACCAACGTCATCAACTTCTCGCTTGGCCTCTTCAAGGAAGTCAAACCACGCGCCATCACGCGCGACATCGACTGGGGCATCCCCGTGCCGGTCGACGGCTGGATCGACAACCCCAACAAGAAGCTGTACGTGTGGTTTGATGCCGTTATCGGGTATTTGTCCGCCTCCATTGAATGGGCCCGCCGCAAGGGCGACCCAGAGGCATGGAAGAAGTGGTGGAACGACCCGAAGTCCCCGGCCTATTACTTCATGGGCAAGGACAACATCACCTTCCATTCCCAGATTTGGCCTTCCGAGATTCTTGCGTACAATGGCGAAGGCTCCAAAGGCGGCGAACCCGGCGAATACGGCAAGCTCAACCTGCCCGAGCAGGTCGTTGCCAGTGAGTTCATGACTATGGAAGGCAAGAAGTTCAGCTCTTCACGCGGCATCGTCATCTATGTCAAGGACATTCTGGCTCGTTACCCTGTTGACGCTGTTCGGTATTACATTTCTGTGGCTGGCCCGGAGACTTCCGACGCCGATTTCACCTGGTCGGAGTTCGTTCGGCACAATAACGAAGAGCTTGCCGCCAGCTGGGGCAACCTGGTCAACCGCGTCGCCAACCTCATGTACAAGAACTTCGGTGAGATTCCTGAGCTTGACGAGGATTCCATGACCGCCGAAGACCGTGCCTTGCTCGAAGAGACGGCCACTGCTTTCGACGTGGTCGGCGGGCTCATCGAGCACCATCACCAGAAGAACGCCCTAAACGAGGCCATGAAGGTCGTCGGCGACATCAACAAATACATTTCCGCGGTCGAGCCGTGGAAGATCAAGGATGACCCCAAGCGTCTCGGCACCGTGCTGCATATCTGCGCACAGGCCGTCAGCGATGCGAACCACCTGCTCGCCCCGTTCCTGCCGCAGTCCGCGCAGAAGGTGTGGGAGGCGCTCGGTGGAGTCGGCACGTTCTCGCCGCTGCCCCATATCGAAGAGGTCGAGGATCTCGACAAGCCCGGTTTCAAATATCCGATCATCACCGGTGACTACGAACTCGGCCGTACCGTGCATCCTTGGCAAAGCGAACCGCTTATCCCCGGCACCCCGGTTCCCAAGCCTTCGCCCATCTTCCAGAAGATTCCGAAGGAGGCCGTCACCGAAGAGCTGGAGCGTTTCGAGGCCGACTTGGAGGCTCGCAAGGAGGCCGAGGCCAAGCGCTTGGAGGAAGCCAAGGAAAAGCTTGCCGAAGGGAAAAGTAAATAGCCCGTTTTTTAAATAGGCCGTTCTAAAGAACGAATTGCAGGAATGCTTATATAGCGTTTCGGCCTTACCGCAATAACATAATGCGGCAAGGCCGAAACGTTTTTCATTTGTGGGAGCGCGGCGTCAAATCCTGTTGCGTATCGCCGGGTTTTGCAATGTGCATCTGCTCTGTAGTGTGTTTGAACGCGTATCTGCCAACTTGGATTTTGGATTGATGAGGATTTGCATACGGATTACTTGTGATAAGCGTTCTCGCGACACTAAGATGTTGACGTTGGTTGTGCTTTGAGCTGAGCTTTGATAATACGAATCTGCCCGAAAATCAGACTTTGTATCGCGTTTTGATGCCTATTGATGGCACATTTTTCGTTTGAGGACACGAAAATGCGCTCAAAACTATACATTTTGCTTTATTTTCGCAAAATCATTACAATTTTCCCAGAATTCTTTGAGTTCCACGCATCGTTTCTCCAAGGAAGATGCTGTTATATTAGAGATGTCAGCAGTTAAACCGCTGGCGAGATTCTTCTTTGAATCCCATAATTGAACCTTCTTCTCTCTTCTCTCGCCCGGCGGCTTTCTCTCCGCCGGGCATCTCTTTTTCTAAGGGTTTTGAGCCTCATTTTGCAAGTTACGCTGTTTGTGAGCGAATCAGCGAAACTGGGCGTTTACAGCTGTAACGGCACCATTGCGCCCTGTGCCATCGGTTCCATCTGACACTGACACTGATATTGCTAATGCTGATGCGATTTGAATGTTGCAGCAACCGTTGAGTGCGGGCCGAGTCCTATTAAGGAAGCCGACTCGTATATCTTGGTTTCAGTCGCAGCGTGCGCTGATTATCTGCCAAGGATCCAGTATGACAGGTTCGGCTTGCGTCGTTTTCAACGTCTTGTCGTCTAGGAATTCCTTGCGGATAATGACCTCGGTGACGAACTGGTCGAACCATTCGCCGTCCGCGACGTAATAGCCGTCGGTGCCGGTGGACTTGCCCCAGCTGTTTTCGATCTTCCAGCGGTTTGGTTTGCCGCTTTCATCAAGGTTCACGCCGGTGATGGTCATGGCGTGGTTGCTCGGGTAATCACCGTATTCCAAGCCGTTGGCCTTGTCGATGCTGAAGTCGGTGCCGAAAAGCTCGTCCACGCGCACCGCGTTCTTGCTGAAATAGCCGCCGTCGCGCACGCAATATTGCATGCAATCGCAGGCGAACCAGATCGGGTGCCCCGCCTTTACCTGATCGACCGCCGCCTTGCGCAGTACGTCGATCGGCACGTTGGTGAAGTCGAGATTGCCGGTTTCAGCCACGTTGGTTGAATACTTGAGCTGGAAGTGGGTATAGAACGGACGGGACTTCATCGGATTGTTGCAAAGCGTCACGAAATCGTTGACGTCGACCGGCACATACTTATGGTAGAACTCGAGTGGTGTGATGTCGTGCTCCACGATCTGCTTGCGTTCGTCGATGCCGGCTTCGCCTTGGTTTTCGCCGGTTTTAGCGGCGCTGTCGGAGGCATTGCCGGACTTTGAGGCATGTGCACCCGTCGAAGCCGATGCCGCGACTTTGGCCGCATCCGTGTCATCGGTATTGTTGTTCACTTTGGCGGTTGCGGCATTGCCGAGTTGGGCGGAATCGCCGGAATTCTTTGCCGTCTCGTCAGGTTCGGAATCAGCTTTCCCAGCCTCGGCGGTCTTGGCTTCTTTGTTGCCGGTACTCTTGCCGCCACTGTCTTTGTCATCGTCGTCGCCGTCTTTGACGCGCGCCAGCCAATCGAACTTGGCCGGTGGCTCACCCAACGAAATCGCGCAGATGCCGTAGACATCCTCCATATATTTTTTCTTGAATTCCCGCAGCTCGTCCATGCTCTTGCCGTTTTCGTGGTGTTGCCGGAGTTGGATCGCAAACTGGTGCAGCTTCGTGGTCAGATATTGCGTAAACGCGTCAGAATCCTTGGAATTCTGGGATTCCGGATAGGCTGATTTCGGTACGAGGCCGTATTTGTTGACCAGATTGACGAACATTTGCCACCAACCACCATCGTCGGCCGGGTAGGCGTTGATGGCCTCGAACGTGCGGCTGTCGGTCGGCTCGTCGAGCGTGTCCAGCACGTTTTCGAGGTAGGTGTTCGACTTCTCGAACTTGTCCCAGAAAAACAGGTAGGTTTCGGAAAACTCGAAATCCTCGAGTTTCCAGCGATGCATCAGCTCATAACGCAAGGTATTGAGCGAGGCAAACATCCAGCACCGCCCGCTGCGCTGCTGGTCGGTAATCGTGCCCTGTTTCAGCTCGATTGAGAAATCGTGAGTGAGTTCGCGCGTTCCTTCGTAGCTGGTAGCCGCCTTGATGACGCCATTCTTGACCGCCGCGTTCGCGGCGACATGATTCGCCCGAGCCGCGCTGCCGGTATTGTAGTTTTCGCTATAGGAGCGCACGTCCTCAGCGCTTATCGCCTTGGTGTTATCGATTTTGTTCATCGCATTGCTGCCGTCTGCTTCGTCGCCGTCATTCGCCGCGTCGTGGTTGTTTTTGGCCTTGTCCGAGCTCATTATTTCCTCCGTTTCGTACGCTTATATCCTATCGTGGTGCCCGTCTTGAGCATTTTTGGATCGGTATGTTGCATGCGTGGAGCGTCAATCCACATGCAGCAACGGTCAGAAAATTGCAAGAATCAGGTGTTTGTTCGGTCTGAAAATTGCAGGAAAACATATTTTCGACGGTCGGAAAATTGCATGAACTGGCGTTCGTTCGGCCTGAAAATTGCATGAAATGAGGCTTTCAACGGTCAGATTTTTGCAATATTCGCGCTTTCGACGGTCAGAAAATTGCAAGAAACCCTCCCGTCAACGGTCAGAAAAGTGTATTGGATTGCGACGGATGCAAGGCGGGAGTGAGGATTAGCCATCAACGTACCGCTGTGGGCGGTTGAGGAGTATTTCTAGGTGGCGCGATGAACGAGTGTCGGGAAGATTTAGCCGAAGTTCAAGATGCCGTATTGGGTTGATGATAACAGTGGCGGCTTTCGTTTAGATAAGGATTTTGACTGTATATTGGTTAGGCATTTCTATACGCCACATTTCGCGGTCACGCCCTAGACTGGGATTATTGACGAAATACCAAGGAAGGCGCAAATAATGAAATATAGTGAACTTGGAACGTCGGGTGTGAAGGCCTCGCGCGTGGCCCTCGGTGCGATGCGAATGAATTCCAAGAGTGCCGACGAGGCGCGCGGAATCGTGAGTACGGTCTTGGACGGCGGCGTGAACTTCTTCGATACCGCGGATTGCTATACCGCCGGCGAGAGCAGCCGTCGGCTTGGTCAGGCGCTCAAAGACGTGGGTGTGGACCGCAGCAAGATCTATGTGCAGACGAAATTCGGTATCTACCGTGATCCGAAAAGCGACGACATCACCCGCTACAACTTCTCGAAAGACCATCTTCTCGCCGCGCTCGACAGCGAACTGAAAAACCTGCAGACCGATTACGTAGATTTCGTGCTTCTGCATCGTCCCGATACGCTCGTGGAGCTCGATGAGCTGGCGGAAGCGTTCAATGAGCTGCAATCGAGCGGCAAGGTGCGTCATTTCGGCGTGAGCAATGTGAACCCGATGCAGGTCGAGATGCTGCAGAGCGCCCTCGATCAGAAGCTTGAGGTCAACCAGCTGCAATTCGGTCTGGGCCATACCGGCATGGTGCAGCAGGAGATTCACGTCAATATGCAGGACGCGCCGAGCGTCGATCATGACGGCGGGCTGATCAGCTACTCGCGTTTGAAGAAAATGACCATTCAGGCTTGGAGCCCGTTCCAGTTCGGCTTCTTTGAAGGCGTGTTTATCGACAACCCAAAGTTCCCCGAACTCAACGAGATGCTCCAACGTGTCGCCGATGCACATGGTGTCAGCAAAAACGGGATTGCTGTGGCATGGATTCTACGTCACCCCGCCAAGATGCAAGTGTTGCTGGGGTCGATGAACCCAGGTCGTCTTAAGGAAATGATGGCCGGAGCGGATGCCGAAATCACCGCCCAGGAGTGGTACGACCTCTACGTCGCCGCCGGCAACGATTTGCCGTAAATCACCGTTTTGATATATTCATGCGGGCAAACGGCCTCTGGCTCCGGCTCAGGTGCGCTTTGCCCGCATTTTTATGTGTAATTGTCATTAGCGGTGGTAAACGGGATTCGGCTCGTTCTTAAGTGCGGTTTGCCTGTACCAATGTGTGGTTGTTTGCGATGGGCCTATGTTGTGGAGCAGATAAACGGCAATGAGTTTCGGATCAGGTGCGCTTTGCCCGCATTTTTTACGTACGATAACGCATCGCCGGCGCGGGTAGACGGTATCTGGTTGTCGGTTGTTGTGCGGTTTCCGACGCTAATGCGTGAATTCGGTATCCGTATTTGGTGCCGATAGATTGATTTTGCGCAGTTGCTGGATGCGGTTTGCCTGCATGGGGGTGCATTTTTGCGAGATTCTGCTGATTGAAGCCCGCAAGTGGCATATGGCTGGCAATTCAGCGCAGTTTCCCGGCAGTGGCATAAGCGGTAGGTGGACTTGCCGTTGCTCGCGAGGTATGGTTCCTTGCGGCCAACCAGGCTGCTGTAATCCCGCGTTGCTAGGGTAGTGGCGTGCACTATTTCACCCCGAAACGTTGCGCCAGCTCGCGCAAGATCATCTACCATGACAAGGCTCAGGCCGAGGCCGCTGCCCGGCAGGCCTTCATCGAACGTGACGCCGAGCTGTGGGTCTATCGGTGTGAATACTGCGGCGGCTGGCATTTGACCCATCATGACCCAAAAGAGGAAGAGTTTCTACGCGGTATCAGCGCCCAAGCCGCTGCCCAACGCAAGAGGCCTCACTCCCGCAAGCGCGGTTTCAAACCTCGTCAGCGTTAGCCGGCAACTTTCCCTTTCTCTTATATCGGTAGGGCTCATTAGCTCGTTTCTAGAGTGCACTTTTTTGACGGTGACTCGAGAAACATGCAAGTTGGGCTCGATACAGTGCACTTTTCTAACATTGCCGTCAAAAACGTGCACTTATCGTTCCATAAAGTGCATGTTTTTGACATTGGCGTCGAGAATATGCGCGTAGGGATTCATAGGGTGCACTTTTTTGACGTTAACGAGAGAAAAGTGCAAGTAGAGCTGGGTAAGATGCATGTTTTCTGCAGTGGTGTCAGAAACATGCAAGTACTTTTACACAAAGTGCTCTTTCTCGCCGTTAATGGTGAGAAAGAGCACTTTGGAAAAACGAATCAGACTCAGCGGTCGAAACGGAAGCCTTGATCCTCGGCGACGGGCTTGACGGAGCGGCTGAAAACGCCGGTATCGACGGAGTTCTTGGCAATCTGGTCGCTGAACGCGTCAACAGGGCGTGAGGTGTTGCGCAAATCGTAATACTTATGGACGGTGTCGTCGAAGGCATCGAGTCCGTGGAGCAGTTGCGCGTCGTCGGCGGGGTAGCGGTCGGCGAAGAATTGGTCGTCGCGTTCCATGCGCGGCTTCAAAGCCGGCGACTGGTCGGGTTTGCCGATAGCCAGACCGAGCACGGGGTAAGTGAATTCCGGCAGGTGCAGCAGTTCGATGAGTTTGCGTGGGTTGTTCAAAACGGAACCGAGAATCACGCAACCCAGATCGAGCGAATAAGCGGCCGTTTCCATCGCATGAAGTGCGAGAACGGCGTCATTCTGGGCTTGAGAGAAGCGATAGCTGGAATTCAACGTAAATTCGTCGGAGTGGACGTTGACGCCTTTGCGTTCAGCGATGGCGGCGTTGCGGTGTTCGTCGGCGATGAAAATGTATAGCAGCGGTGCCTCGGCCACGTAGGTCTGATTGCAGATTTGGGCGATGGCGTCCTTGATGCTTTGATCTTCGATGCGCACGGCTGACCAGTCCTGCAAATACTGGCTTGAGGCGGCATGCTGCGCGACGGTTTCCAAAGTGGCGATGGTCTGCTCGTCGATGGTTTCCGGCTTGAACTTGCGGATCGAGCGCCGGTTCAGCAGCGTTTCGATGGTTTCGTTGGTACGTAGGTTATTTTGTGATTCGGTCATAGCCATATTCTTTCAAATAGGCACGAAACATACCACTGTTTTTCCGCTCTGGGTAACACGACGGATGTGAGATTGATATCTATTTATCGCTTGCTATACCACATGTTCGTTGTCGTTTTCGTCTCTTGTGTTACATCATTAAGCAATGGATAACTAAAGGGATGCTATACCGCCGGGCGGCAGATGGATTGTCACTTACCGTTGCGGCGATTGTGCCGGCGCGTGACCAGCGCATTCGAGCCGCGTACGCTGAGTTCGGAAATCACTGCTCCCAACGCCGCCGAAAGCGCGGCAAAAACGATACTGGTTACAAAACCCTGCTGTTGGGCGTTTTCGGCTGCTGCAGTGTCTCCGGCCGCGCGCTTGCCGGATGTGCGATCTTCCCATAGATTCTTGAAAAGCTGGCCGGCTACGGTTCCTACGGTGAACGGGAAAATCATTTTGAAAATCTTGTCGCCGAGCGTATCGGGGTCTTGCAAACGGTTCTGACGCATGGTTTCTACTTTCTTGTCGACGCGATGAAGGGTTTCGACGATGTGGTCCGCTAATGAGGTTGAAGAGGGGAACGAAGAGGCTGAAGTCTGGTAAGGGGACACCCGAGAGGCGGGAAATGCTGCAGAGGAAGAAGGCGCCGGGGCTGCGGGAGTCGTGGAAGCGGAAGGAGCTGAGGGTGATTGAGTCGTGGAAGGAGCTGAAGGTGATTGAGTGGCGGAAAGAGCTGAAGATGATTGAGTCGCGGAAGCGGCCGAGGACGATGGCCCTGCCTGCGCGGAACCGACCGAATCGCGCGAAGCCGTTTTGCCTGTTACGGAAGGCATGAACGAATCCCATGCCGGTGTGTCAAGAGCTTCGGGGTTTTGCCTGTCGGCTTCTTTCACCGCTGTTTTGCTGTGTCTTGCGTGCATTTTTCCATAATAGACGTCGCACTGTCCCTGATGCAGCACTGAGGTTAGCTGTGACGTTTGAGTATGTCGATGATTTCCTTGGGCCGTGTGTTCCGGTTGATTTTGGCGGTTTCATGGGGTGCCGGTAGCGGAAGGTCTTCAGTGGCTAAATTCAGGTTATGAAAGCGCCACAAAGTTGGGCTAACCGGGAAAGGCCGATGAAGAATGCGTATAACGAATTATAGTAGAAATTATCATTATTTTGGCTATAGTCAATTGGTTTTGCGCGTCTTGACGGCCTGCGTTAGAGTGGTTTTATGACTGAATATCTTACTTCGGGCGAGGGGGCCTCGAAACCCGGTTACTTGGTATTGCTGCGTCACGGACAGACCGCATGGAGCGTCACCGGGCAGTATACGGGACGTACGGATGTGCCGTTGAACGATGAAGGCCGACATCAGGCGATGGCAGGCGGCAAACGATTGCGTGAAGCGTTTCCCGGTGGGTTCGGGCCAGGGCATATTTTTGCAAGTCCATCGCATCGTGCCAGCGAAACAGCCCAATTGGCGGGTTACTCTGATTTCGAAACGCTGGACGACCTCATGGAATGGGATTACGGCCCTGCTGAAGGCCGCCGACGCGAGGAAGTCGGTGCCGCCCTCGGCCACGATTGGTGCGTGTGGGACGAAGGGCCAGAAATGTTGCCGCGTTCCCTGCAAGGTGATTGGGTCTGCACCCTGCCCAGTAGAGAAACGGTCAACGTTCACAGCGGAACCGGCGAAACCGTGGATGAGGCCGCCGCACGCGCCCGCCGCGTCATCGAAAAGGTGACGCCCCTGATTCTCGACGGTCATAATGTGCTGCTCGTCGCCCATGCCCATATTCTGCGTATCATCACCACGCAATGGCTGCGCGCCGACCCGCGTGCTGGTCGCCTCCTCCGTTTCGACACCGCCCACCACTCGGTGCTTGGCTACTACAAAAACGACCCCGTCATCGTTCGCTGGAATGTGTGAACTATAAAACAAAGTGTGTTTGTGGGTGCGGCAGGTTCTTAATGGTTGGAGTGGAACTGTGACGAATTTTGACCGTTTATGGTTAAATACCGATAGAATGAATGGCATTTGGTAGAAGGCGTTATGTGGTGTTGTCCGTTGCGACTCATTGTGTGTTAATGTGTACGAAAGCGTATTAGGAGAAGACAAGCAAAGGCTACGATGCGGGATGTTATGGTTGTGTCTAGAGTCTCGAAGGCGACAGCTTTTGTATGCGGCGTGCGGCAACTCCTTGATTTCCGAACAAACCGCGAACAGAGCACGTGTGGAAATGGAAAAACTCAGGTACTCGGTCAACCATGCTGCGTGTGTGCTTTCTACATCGAAGATCAGAACTATAAGAGCCTTGTGTTCGGTTCGACAAAACGTATCCTTTTCTCTTTCGTTGTGAGCGCCTATTGCATGGTTTGGCTCGTGCAATCAGGCGATAGGGGCTATGACATCAGGCTTCTTCGTCGGCTTCCCTCTGATTCTTTGCCCGTATTTGCCAGAAAGGACAAGGATCGAGAGTTATTGAAGCGGCTGTGATCAGTTTGTGACCGTGCCGTTTGACGATTTTGGTTTCTGACTATTCGTACGGGTGGAAGCATACGGATAAAGGTTTTAAAAGGATCGTGAGAATCAAGAAAAATCTGGAGGAATCAAATGTGGCCTGTATCTAAAAGGTTCCACAACTGAATTGTCTCAGCAGAGCTCAATCGGCCACAACAGGGATGAGACAACGTTTTCATTTCCAGTTTTCTATTATAGTCGGATTTATCATTTTCTGTTTTTAGATTTTCAGGATTCCTTGAATTGCGACATTCAAATTTCGTGATGGGTTTGACTTAGGGTCTAAAATATGGTAATGTAAGCGTTTACTGGTTTGATATGTTATCACGGACGCACATATTGGATGCAGCAATATCAAAATAAAATTGAATCCGTTTGCAATTTTGCATGCGCACTCGAGGAGGAGAAAGTGGGCGTGAAATGATTTCAATGGCCGGTAAGTCGATTCGCAGGTGGTGGGCGTTGTTCGCGCTGCCTACGTTTGCGGCTTTTGTTGTTGGCTTTGTAGTTCCGTTCGTGATGGGCATTTATCTGAGCTTCTGCAAGTTCAGTACAGTGACCGATTCAAAATTCATTGGAATGGCGAATTATTCGGCGGCTATCAAAGACCCGGAATTTTGGCATGCGCTGTGGTATACGGTGGCATTCACTATCGTAACCGTCTTGATTATCAATATCTGCGCTTTTGCAGTGGCGTATATGCTGACCAAAACAATTAAAGGCTCGACGATTTTCCGTTCGGTGTTCTTCATGCCGAACCTCATCGGCGGCATTATCTTGGGCTACATCTGGTTGCTGCTTTTGAACGGCATCCTGGCTCACTGGAGTAAGTCGATTACTTATTCCGGAACATACGGCTTCTGGGGCATGGTTGCCCTGTATTGCTGGCAGCAGATAGGCTACATGATGATCATCTACATCTCCGGTCTGCAATCGCTGCCCGGCGACGTCATCGAGGCCGCAGCAGTCGATGGGGCAAATTCTCGCCAGACGCTGTTCCGTGTGACGATTCCGCTGATGATGCCTTCGATCACAGTTTGCACGTTCCTGACGATGACCAATGGTTTCAAGATGTTCGATCAGAACTTGGCGTTGACTAATGGCGCACCTTCGAATACATCTGAAATGCTCGCCCTCAACATCTACCGTACGTTCTACGGACGCGCAGGGTTTGAAGGCGTAGGCCAGGCCAAGGCAGTGGTGTTCTTTATCATCGTTGCGATTCTGGCGCTTATCCAGAATAGGTTGACCACGAGCAAGGAGGTAGAAGCATGAGTGACAAGGTAAGGCATTCTGGTCTTTGGACCGTATTCTTCACCATAGTGAGCCTGATCTGGGTTTTCCCGATTGTGCTCGTCGTCATCAACTCCTTCAAGCAGAAGGCGTACATCTCTCGTAACGCGTTCTCGATTCCTCGCGGCACCGAGTTCGTAGGTCTTGAAAACTACCGGAGGGGCGTCGAACAGACTGATCTGTTCGCAAGCTTCTGGTGGACTGTCGTTGTCACCGTCGGCTCGGTTCTGCTGATCCTGGTGTGCACCTCGATGTGCGCATGGTGGATCGTCCGAGTCAACAACTGGGCGGCGAAGACGCTGTACGCGCTCTTCCTGTTCAACATGATCGTGCCTTTCCAGATGGTCATGTTCACGCTTTCCAAGTTGGCCGATATGTTGGGTCTCAACACCCCTTGGGGCTTGTGGGTCATATACCTAGGATTTGGCGCGGGTTTGGCAGTGTTTATGTTTACAGGCGTTGTCAAGGGAATCCCGCAAGAGCTCGAAGAGTCCGCCATGATTGATGGCGCATCGGTTCCTGGAATCTTCTTCCGTATCGTGGTGCCGATTATGCGCCCCTCGATTATCTCGGTTGCGATTCTTGAGGCCATGTGGATTTGGAACGACTTCCTGCTTCCGTATCTGACCTTGGATATGCGTAAGTACAAGACCATGTCGATCGCCATTCAGTACCTCAAGGGTGGCTATGGTTCGGTTGATATGGGCGCTATGATGGGCTGCCTGGTGCTGGCCATCATCCCAATCATCATTTTCTACCTCTTCTGCCAGAAGTACATTATTAAAGGCGTAATGGCAGGGGCGGTGAAAGGCTGAAAGCCTTTCATAACAGTCCTGTGGACTGTTATTTAGCCCCTGCCTGAGTGAGGCTGAAAGCCGAACGAAGGTAGTATTGAGTGAAACCCGCCCGTAAGGGCGGGTTTCTCCATAATTGCAGGGCCGGAGGCGGGGCGGTGAAGGGCGGAGTTGGTTAATAGGTGGCAGTCCTGTGGTTGTTGTCTGTTTCCAGCCGATGCCGGAGGCGAGGCAGTGAGAGTTGGAGTTCTTTTACAATTACTAGCCTTGTAGGTTCCTCCGTAATTGAGGCCGAAGTCAATGCGGTGAAGCTCTGTTTAGGTTTTTAAAACCGTAAAAAAGAGGAGCACCCACCAAAACGTGGGTGCTCCTCTTATGTTGTTTTTACCTCTAGATCATCCTCAGCAATTGTTCTGCCACGGCCCGAATAACCGAATCCGGAAGCGGCGAATCCGCTGCAGAATCCCGCAGCGCATACAGCGCACTCAGGCTGTCTTTGCCGTACTGACGAATGGCGTCGTAGGCTTTTTCCTTGGCCTGGTAGCTGATTTGTGCATCATAAAGCACCTTCATCGCATCTTCGACCGTGTCTTCCGAGCAATGGTGAAGTGGCGAATTGAAGTCGATGCTTACGGCCGAATCCCGTGCAATGCCGCGCAGGGTAACGGAAAGACTCTGGCTCTCGTTATCGTATTTGCACTCTGCAGTCTGGCAATTTTTACCATTTGCCGATACTGTCGGTGCCACGTCATCTTTGGCGACTCCGCGGAAAACAACGGTCCAATCTCGCGTTGCCGGCAAGCAAGATGTATTACCTTCCGGCTGGCTGATGGTGAACCGGGCGTTGTCTCCATTACCTTTGCCTACGCTGAGCATCAAGGTGGTGGTCGCGCGTACGCTGCCGTCGGCATGCACGCCGTCGTCTTCGACTAGATCGAATCGGCCGTCGGCACCAGGGAAGACCACAATCTCCAGGTGCTTGGGATTCTTTACATTGTTGACCGGGCCGTTGGCTGCGTCCAAAGGCTGCATTGGCACAATGGCTCCGGCCTTGGCGAAGACAGGAATATTGGCAAGATCTCGCCAAAGTTCGAAAGTTCTACCCGTCGATGCAGGCGCGTCATAACGTTTGCCGGTAAAGAAGTCGAACCACTGACCTTGTGGCAACCACGCTCTGGCGGCGCTTTTCTGCACTTCACGTACTTGCGGGGTGACGATGGGTGCCACCACCAGTTGCGTACCGAATCTGAACTCGTCAGGAACGTGGTAGGCGTCCTCGATTTCAGATGCCTGCCAATACATCGGCTCGACAAGGGGTCGGCCCTCATCGTGCGCCCGCCAATTCATGCTATAGAGATAAGGAATAAGCTGCTGCCGCAAACGAAGCGCTTTCGTCATCGCAAGCCGGGTCTCGGTGTGGAAATTCCAGGGTTCCTTGCCGTTGAAGGGAGAAGCCGTGGAGTGCAGCCGGGTAATCGGGCTGAAGGTGCCGAGTTGGTACCAGCGTGCCTCCAGTTCTTCATCGCGGTAGCCACCCATATGTCCGCCGATATCGTGGCTCCACCAGCCGTAGCCGATATTGCTCGCGGTGGCAGTGAAATATGGCTGGAATTCGAGCGATTTCCAGGAGACAATGGTGTCGCCTGAGAATCCGACAGGATAACGATGCGAACCTGGGCCCGCATACCTTGAGAAGGTGATCGGCCAACGTCCGTCACGCCCGGAATCGAGATAGTGCAGGTGGTTGAGAATCCACAAGGGGTCGAGCCCCTTTTGCCGGGTCACGCCTCCCTGTTGCCAATCGATCCACCAGAAACTGACGCCTTCGTCTTCAAGATGATGATGAAGATTGAAATAGGTCTGCATGAATTTCGGGCTCGAAGGGTCGAAAACAATCGGTTCCTCGCTTTTAGGATCGACGCCCATCTCCTTGGCCACTTCGGGGTAGCAGTCCTCGAAAGCCCTGATGCCGTCGCGCGGATGGATATTCAAACTCACTTTCATCCCTAGCTGATGCAGTTCGTCCATGAATTTTTCCGGATTCGGGAAAAGTTTGTGGTTCCACGTATAGCCGGTCCAGCCGGAGCCGTACTTGGGATCGATGTCTTCGACGCGATGCCAGTCCATGTCAATGACACCGGTATTGAATGGAATTCCTTCCTTCTCGAAGCGATGCATGAGGTTCAGATATTCATCGCTACTGTATTGGTGGTAGCGGCTCCACCAGTTGCCCAATGCGAAACGGGGAAGCAATGGTGTCTCGCCGGTAAGGCGGTAAAAGTCCTGGACCGCTTCTATATAGCGATGGGCGTATGCAAAGACGTAAAGGTCGATGCCCTTGTGTTTTCTGGGTTCGACCCACATGCCGAACGGGTTGGTCTGCCCTTGCACCGAGTCGGTCTCCACTAATTCGTTCGATGAGGAATCGTCAAGTACGGCCCATCCGTTTCTGGAGATAACTCCCAGACCGAGTGGTATCTCGCCATCAGCCTCATCGAGGGTTCGGGTGGTTCCCTTGAGATTCCCGACCGGTTTAGAGCCGAAATTCCATGTGTTTCTCTGGCTGTGTTGCAATCCTTTGACAACGACGTTCAGGCCCTCTTTACTGAACGGTTGTCTGTCATAAGTCAGTCTTAAGTGTGGGGTTTCAATGATCAGCTCATCGTCTTTGATTTTTTTGGTGAATTCCGGCTTCGCATTCCAGTTTCTGCATATTACGGTCTGCGTCGCATTGTCTTCAAAGAATCCGTCATCCTGCCATTCGAGACGGATGAGTGATTCGGTGATGATGCCGATGCGCCAGTGGTCACCGGTAATGGTGGTCGCCGGGTCGAGCGCCGGTTGGGTTATTAATCTAGGGAAGGATGGCATTTGTAATCTCCTTTGTGCTTTTATTTTCCTTGAACTCTTAGTGCTTTAAATATAGTTAAAACAACAATCTCTTTTACTGTTGAAAAACAGCAAAAGAAACGGTCGATAAGCTTCTGAGATGAAGGCTTAAAGGCCGTTCCTTTAGCCTCCGAAATTCGTATTAATCATTGAACCTCGAGGCATTGGTAAGTTCTCTCCAAGTGTTAGAAGGTCTGGAGCTCAGCATAATTAATGGAGTTAGGGTATTCTGCACTTGCAGGACGATCATGGTTTTATGGTTGTTGAGATAGCTATCTTCGCGATTTACGAGAAGGAGTCTTGGTTTTGACGCCGGCATCGTTTTCGGTTAAGGCATAAGATTCTGAACAACAGTGCTTAAATATCTTCTTGTTGCGGATGATGTTGAACCGTTCAGGCGAGAACGCCGTTATCTGTCATTCTGTATGAAGGCTATCCAGGTTCTTTGCGCAATAGCCTTCATACAGAAGAAAGAGTCAATCGACTTACTTCGCTGCTAGCAACCAGACGGAGGCATCCTGAGGGAGCTTGCCGTTGGCATCAAGGTCAGTTGAAGCTATCAGCTGCGTGGCGTTGGCGGGCAATGCCACGGGCTGTGCCCCAAAGTTGGTGATGTTGACGAAGCGGCGGCCTTCGGAATCTTCGGCCGGACGTGAATAGGCGATGACGTCATGTCCCATATCGAGCATGTCGATGGAATCGTGGTCGCCGGTCGCGGTGAGCAATTGTGCGCGATTCTTCAGCAGCTTGCTGTAGAAGTTCAGCATGGAATCGGCGTCTGCAGCCTCTTTGTCGGCGGCAAAATCCTTGAACCAAAGCGGCTGCGGCAGATGCGGATCGGCGCTCGCAGAACCGTCCGGGCGGGTGCTGGGGGAGAAGCCGAACGAGGCGCCTTCGCCGAAGTCCTTGTCCCAGCTGGCGGGTTTCGGCTCGTCGCCGGCAGTCCAAGGCAGCGGTACGCGGCAACCGTCGCGACCTTTTTCGGTGAAGTTGCGCAGCGTGCGGAACGGTGTCGGATCCTCCAAGCGATCCCACGGAATGTCGGGTACTTCGAAGAGGCCAAGTTCCTCACCCTGATAGATGTAGACCGAACCGGGCAGGCCGAATTCGAGCATCGCTGCGGCGCGGGCGCGGCGTGTGCCAAGCTCGCGGTTCTCGAGGTAGGTGGTGCCGTTGCGCAAGATCCAATCGGTTGCGATCTGATGCTGGGTGCGTGCCTTGACCTGCGGCAGCCCGTAGCGCGAGGCGTTACGCGGGATATCGTGGTTGCTCATCACCCATGTCGAAGTGGATCCGCCGCTATTTGCAGCGCTTTCAAGACCCTCGATGACGGCGGTGCGCATTTCATCGACATCCCAGTTGGCCTTGGCAAATTCAAAGTTGAAGACCTGTCCAAGCTCGTCCGGCGAAGCATAGAGATGCTGATGATCGGGGCGCACCCAAGCCTCGGCGACGGCGAAACGCGGGGGATTGTATTCGTTGAAGACCTGACGCCATTCCTTGTAGATGTCGTGGACTTCGGGGCGATCCCACATCGGGTTCAATCCGTCATGGTTCGTCTGGTCCTGAACGGTGTATTCGCGGCCAAGCTCTTCCAAGGATTTGCTGTCGAAGTCCTTGGCCAAGCCGTGGGCCACGTCGATACGGAAGCCATCGGTGCCGTGGTCGCTCCAGAAGCGGAAGGTCTTCTTGAACTCCTCATGAATGTCGGGATTCTTCCAATTGACGTCGGGCTGTTCCTTCGCGAAGATATGGAAATACCACTGCCCGTCGTCCACGCGTTCCCAAGCCGGTCCACCAAAGAGGGACTGCCAGTCGTTGGGAGGCAGTTCGCCGTTCTTGCCGCGACCTTCGCGGAAGATATAGCGGTCGCGTGCAGCCGATCCGCGCCCGGCCTTGAGTGCTTCCTGGAAGAAGTGGTGCTTGTCGGAAGTGTGGTTCGGCACGATGTCGACGATGACCTTGACGCCTGCCTTGTGGGCCGCCGCGACCATCTTGTCGAAATCATCCATGGTGCCCAGCCGCGGGTCGACATTGCGGTAGTCGATGACGTCGTAACCGCCGTCGGCCAATTCGGAAGGGTAGAACGGGGAAAGCCAGATCGCATCAATGCCAAGCGAGGTCAGATAATCCATCTTCTCGGTAACACCTGCGATATCGCCGATGCCGTCGCCGTTGACATCCTTGAAGCTGCGCGGATAAATCTGATAAACGACGGCTTGCTTCCACCAGTCATCTCGAGTGTTGTTGAGGGTCATTGATGTCCTTCCTTGGAGAGTGAGAGTACTGCGCTATTTGTAAGTACTATGACAACGTTATCAAATCTATCATAATAACAGGTGCAAAACAAAATTTTTGAGTCTGTGTCTTAAAGAAATGTCGGCGATAGAAAATGTTTTCATTGCACATCATGGCGTATGCTGTTGTATGGAGCAAACTATCCACTATGTTCGACACTTAAAGATAAAGGCGGAATATGAAGTGGCTGTCACCTGATTCAGGGTTTATGCGGGGGCTTTCAGACCTTACCGATGCCATATGGATCAATATTCTGATGCTCGTCACCTCGATCCCCATTATTACCATCGGTGCAGCCCTGACGGCCGCTCATGATGCGGCAAGGCGCTCGCTGATCGGTGAGGGGCATGTCACTTCGAATTATTTCAAGGCGTTTAAATCGAATTTCAAGGCCTCGACCCTGCTCTGGCTGCTTTTTGGCATTACCGGTGCTGCGATTGCCTGCAGTTGGGTGTTCTTGCAGATCACGCCGCTGCTGATCCCGAAATTCGCGTTCACGATTGTTTGGCTGATAGGTTTTGAATGGATTTGGGGGCTTCAAGCCAGGTTCAAGAACTCCATCGGCGGCACGTTGAAAAACGCTTTTGTGTTCGGTGTCTCCTACTTCGGCACCACTCTCGCTTTGGTTGTTGTAGACGTTATTTTCGTCAGTCTTATCGTCGCTTCGTGGTTCTATATGCCGCAAGGCGAGTTCCTTCTTTTCGTTTTCGGTTACGGTTCGATCATTATGGTCCATATCCCGATATTGGAACACGTTTTCAAGTGCTATCTTTAGTCTTCTGTTTCTCCCGGATGGAATCGTCGTCAGACAACTCGCGGCGCATGAGTACAGTGGTTTTCTATGGGACGAGTGACGCTTCAAGACGTGGCAAAGGCAGCCGGAGTTTCAACGGCGACGGTTTCCTGGGCTGTAAACGATAATCAAAAGGTGCGCATTCCCGAAGTCACGCGTAAGAAAGTTCGTAAGGTCGCGCGTGAGTTGGGCTATCACCCCAATGCGCTCGCAAAAGGGTTGGCACGCGGAGAGTCGTCACTGATCGGGTTCATCAGTGACGGCGTGGCGACCACCCCGTTCGCCGGCCAGGTCATTCGCGGAGCCCAGGATGAGGCATGGCGCAACGGCAGGATTCTGCTGATCGTCGATACCGGTGGCAAGGCCTCGATCGAGCATTCGGCGTTTGAGTTCATGCTCGAGCATCAGGTCGAGGGAATCATCTATTCCACGTGGACCCACCGCGTGATTGTTCCCCCTTCCGAACTTCGTCCTTCGAAAAGTGTTTTGGTCAATTGCTTTGACAAGAACCATGATTTCCAGGCTGTGGTTCCCGATGAGCGTCAGGGTGGGCGCACCGCCACGCAGATGCTGCTTGATCACGGGCATAAACGAATCGCTTTTCTGAACGATCCCCTGCCTACCCCGGCTTCATGCGGCCGTCTCGAGGGGTACCGCGATGCCCTTGAAGCTGCGGGAATTGCTTTTGATCCTTCCCTTGTCATCAACGCTCAGGGAGATCAGGAAGGCGGCTACGGCAGCGTCGACAAGCTGTTGGCCACGCATGCCACCGCTGCTTTCTGCCATAACGACCGCTTGGCGATGGGTCTCTACGACGCCTTGCGTGAGCGTGGCCTCAAAGTTCCCGAGGACATATCGTTGGTCGGTTTCGATAACCAGGAAGTGGTTTCGGCCCATCTTCATCCGGCGCTGAGCACCGTGGGGCTGCCGCAGTACGAGCTCGGCGTGTTGGGCGTCCGCGCCATGATTGATTTGGTAGATGATACGGACGATAATGCCCAACGCGGCAACCCTCTGCTCGTCGAATGCCCACCGGTGTTGCGCTACTCGATTGCGAGCGCTTGACAGCATAAAGCAGTGTGCTATTATCTAAGTAATGTTTGTTGCTTAAGCGATTAAACATAGACATAGGAATGGTTGTTGTCGTATGGGATTTTGGCCGTGCAAAGTCTTATGCGCCCGAGCCGATGCCGATGACGGCGTCAAAGAAAGGTTGAAATGAAGCTGTATTATCAATTCCCGGGCACGTGGTTTGGCGACTGTATGCCGTTCGGCAAAGGGGATGATTTCTTCCTCTTCCATCAGCGGGATAACCGTAATCCTGGCCCATTCGGCGAACCTTTTGGCTGGTCGCTGGCCACGACCAAGGATTTTGTTCACTATAAGGACTGTGGCACGGCGATTCCGCGTGGAGCGGATGATGCCCAGGACCAGTTCATTTATGCGGGCAGCGTCTTTGACGGCGAAGGGCAGTACCACGCTTTCTATACCGGATACAACCGTGATTACGAAGCGCAGGGCAAGCCCTCGCAGGTCTTGATGCACGCCGTAAGTGATGATCTCTATCACTGGACGAAAACCGAAGACAAGCTCACCTTCACGCCGCAGCCGGGTTATGACCCCGACGATTGGCGCGATCCGTGGGTTGTCCGCGACGATGAGCATGACCAGTACCTGCTGATTCTTGGTGCCCGTAAGATCGGCCCCAAAACCCAGCAGACCGGCCGCACCGTCAAGTTCACTTCCAAGGATCTGAAAAACTGGAAGTTCGAAGGCGACTTCTGGGCTCCTGGCCTGTTCACCATGCACGAGATGCCCGACCTGTTCAAGATGGGCGACTGGTGGTACCACATCGTCACCGAGTACAGCGACAAGCATGGCATGGTCTACCGCATGGCCAAAAGCCTTGAGGGCCCGTGGATCGCGCCTGTCGATGACGCTTTCGATGGCAGCACCTACTACGCCGGACGCACGTTCGAGCTCAATGGCAAGCGTGTGCTTTTCGGCTGGGTCGGCACCAAGGAAGACAACGACGACACCAAGAACTACGAGTGGGGCGGAACGTTCGTGCCTCACGAGGTTTACCAGCGCGCCGATGGCACGTTGGGCTGCCGTCCGGTCGACACGCTTTGGGACGCGTTCAACAAGCACGAGCCCATTGCCGATGTCACCGTCGATTCCCCGCACGAGCGCAAGGAAACGACTCTCGTGCACAATGCCGGTGATCTGTATTCCTTCGAAGCGGATGTGACGTTCGGTGAAGGCACACGTTCCTTCGGCCTGCGTCTGCGCAAGAACGAGGAAGACGGAAAGTCCTATCAGTTTATCTTCAAGGTAGGCGAGAACCGCTACGTCTTTGAAGGTAGCCCGAATATGCCGTGGTTCACCAATATGAACATCGGCGTGGAACGTCCGATCCAGTTCGAGGCCGGCAAGACCTACCACATTCAGGTTGTTGTCGACGACACCATCGCCACGATTTATGTCGACGGCGTCGCGCTGAACGCCCGGATGTACCAGAAGCCTGGCGACGATCTGAGCATGTTCGTCACCGATGGATCTCTGAAAATCACCAACGCGTCTGTAGCGCGTGGGATCAAGGAGGGATGATCGCTTTGGGTGGTTACGGTGGCTGTTCCAGTCGTCTGTGATCGCTCGAATGCCAAGCACCGATTAGGCAGCAAGTTTATCTTTCTGCTTAAGCGCTTAATTGTAATTCACTGGTTTGGGTGGTTGACACCCATCTGAACCGGTGAATGCTAATTACAAAGAAGTAAAAAGAAGTAAGAGTCATTGGAGGCAATGATGAAACGAGTCACAAAGGTAATCGCCATAGCTAGTGCTGCGGCGATGTCGTTGGGAATGCTGGGGGCGTGCGGAAGCTCGAGTTCCAGCTCAAGCAAGGGTCATGTGTACTATTTGAGTGCCAAGCCTGAGCAGCAGGATCAGTTCAAGGAAATCGCCAAGAACTTCACCAAGGAAACCGGTATTCCTGTGGATGTATCTGTGGCTTCCTCCGGATCCGCCGACCAGACGCTGAAGAGCGAGCTGGCCAAGTCCGAGGCGCCGACGATGTTCGATGTCGACAACAACGACTTCGACAACTGGAGAGATTATTACGAGGACATGTCTGACACGAACATGTACAAGGATCTCGAAAAGTCCGATTATGCCATGAAGGCCGGCGACAAGGTCGGCGCGGTTCCTTACGTCATGGAGCGCTACGGCATCATCTACAACAAGGCAATCCTCAAGAAGTACTTCGATGCCGATTGGTCAACCATCAAGTCCATCGACAAGGTCAACAATTTCAAGGCGCTGAAGACGGTTGCCGACGAAATTCAGAAGCATAAGGGCGATCTGGGACTGAAGGGCGCCTTCTCGTCCGCAGGCTTCGATTCCAGCTCCAGCGGCCGCTTCGGCGATCAGCTCGCGCACATCCCGGTGTACTACGAATACAAGGATCAGAACACCACCGTTGAGCCTCCGACCGTGACCGGCAAGTACCTGCCCGGTATGCAGAACCTCTTCGACCTCTACATCAAGGATTCCACGGTAGCTCCTTCGCAGCTTTCCGGAGCGACGATGGACGATTCCAACTCCGAGTTCGCGCTCGGAGAGGCTGCCTTCATCCAGAACGGCACTTGGTCGTACCCGCAGCTCAAGGGCCAGAAGGTCGCTGACAAGGACATGGGCGTGCTGCCGATCTACATCGGTGTTCCTGGCGAGGAGAAGCAGGGCCTGACGGTCAGCTTCATGTACTTTGCCATGAACAAGAACTCCTCCGAGGCCGATAAGAAGGCCACCAAGCAGTTCCTGGACTACATGCTCAAGAACAACTCGGCCCGCAAAATCATCACTGACGAGATGGGCTTCGAGACCCCGTTCAAGTCCTATGCCGCTGCAGGATTCAAGAGCAAGAACCCGATTCACCGCGCCAACGACGCTTACGCCAGGGCCGGCGACTACGAGACCGTGATCTACCCGCTGCCTACTCAGCAGTGGAAGAACGGCATGTCCGACGCTTTGCTTGAGTATGCACAAGGTACCAGCAAGTGGGACAAGGTCAAGACCGCGTTCGTCAACGGTTGGGCGACCGAGTACAAGACAGTCAACCACAAGAAGTAATCGCCTTTAAGCGGTGGCGGATTTGATCTTCTAGAATTGGATTGTTTCGCCGCCGCTCGCGAATTATTTCTTTCGGGTGGGTAGGATATTGTGCCATACGGCATGAATCCTACCCACATTTCTGTTTTCGGGCAGATGCATAGAGAAACGAGTCTGTAGCGAAGGTAAAGCAATGCAAAAATTAAGTAGGTGAGGACGGAAGTTCTCTTGCGACTTTGTATATCCAGCTATGTTTTTTGTTGTTTGGTCGCTATCCGTGGCGGAGCGGTGGAGCTGCGGAATATGATCTGCGAGTCCAATGTTTCATGTTCGACTGAGACTTTTTCACCGTTGAGAAGCTGAAGTATACGTTTTGCAATGGTGGATCCCATTTCTTTTGGATCCTGATGCACTGTCGTCAACCCCATTTGTGAAGCATAGTCGATATCGTCGAATCCCGTGATGGAAATGTCTTCCGGAATACGATAGCCGAATTGTTGTAAACGCGCTATCAGAGGTAACGCGAGTGAATCTTGTTGGCAGCATATCGCCGTCGGAAGATGGTCAAGGGCGAATAACTTTGCCAAAGCATTGTCGACCAGGTGCTCATCATTGCGGATATCGATGACAACAGGATTAACTCCAGCCGCTTTGCAGGCTTTTTTGAAGCCCTGCACTCTTAGATTTGCACTGAAACGTAAAGTACCTACAGTTTCGGTGGAGGCGAAGGTGAGGAATACTAGATCTGTATGTCCGATTGATATAAGGTAGCGTGTGATTAAACGGGTTGCCTCTTCATCGTTTATTGATATTGATAAGGAAAACGCATCCTCGGGTATGGCATTGATGCCTGCAATGGGGACGCTCATACTTAGTAAACGAGATGCTTCATCATTGCTGATATTGATGGAAGCGACAACTACAGCATCAACATTGCGGCGAATTGGCAGATTTTCAAAGAATTGATCGCGTTCTTCGCTAGTGAGGATCTGGTAAAAGGCGATGTCGTAACCAGCCGGTTGGAATACCATGTTGAGGCCGTCATAGACTTGGGCGTTGAACCAGGTTGATGAACGATCATTATTGAGCAAAGCTATGCGATAGGTTTGTCCGGTCTGGAAAATCGAAGCTGAACGTGAAATGGAAAAATTCAATTCTTTTGCAGCGGAAGTAACTTTCTCTCTCGTCTTCGAAGCCACAAGATCGGGGTGCCTGAATGTTCTGGAAACGGTTGCAATAGAAACGCCAGCAAGCTTAGCGACATCCTCAATGTTGGCTTGCATCTTGCCTCCGAACTCAATAAAAATTCAATATTATATATAGGATATCTCGGGGAGGTTACTTTAAGAAGCTTGTTTTTCCCTTAAATTATTTTTGTTTTCCCAGATAAGAACCGCGGTTTGTTCACGGATAAGAACTGCGGTTTGCTCGAAATGCACAATCCAAGGCGTCGCTTTTACTAGTGATTTTATTAGTGGAAACTAATATATAAAATATCTAGTCATTTATTTGACAAATATAATGAATACGTTTACACTCTCTTATACGTCGTCTTTTAAACGTCAGTGGTGATGGAGCCACGGAAAAGACGATTTTGAGGAGAAAAATATGAGAAACAGTTCATCGATTATTGCCGCTGGACTTGCTTTGGCGATGTGTGCAAGTCTTGCAGCTTGTGGTTCGAGTTCGAGCGGCGGAAGCTCCGATGCCAGTGACGGCATTTATTACCTCAATAACAAGCCTGAGATCGCGACTAGTATGAAAGATCTGGCAAAGGAATATACCAAAGAAACAGGTGTCCCATTTACTGTAGAAACTGCCGCTTCCGGTACTTACCAGCAATCGCTCAGGTCTGAATTGGCTAAAAGCCAACCTCCTACGCTCTTCCAGGTTCAGGGGCCGGTGGTTTTAAATACCTGGAAGGCTTATGCGGCCGAGATGAGCGACACTGAACTCTACAAGCAGTTGAAGGATCAGTCCGCGGTTTTGCGCTCGCAGGATGGTAAGCATGTGCTTGCGGTGCCGGTCGTGACGGAGACTTACGGTCTTATCTATCGCAAGGATTTGCTGCAGAAGTACTTTGATATGCCGGGTGCAAGCATCAAAAACGTCAAAGGTATCAAGGATTTCAAGACTTTGAAGACGGTAGCCGATGAGATTCAGGCCAACAAGGACAAGCTCGGACTCAAGGGTGCATTCACCTCGATGGGCTTTGATGCTTCTACGAACTGGCGTTGGAATGTCCATCTTCAAAGTATCCCGCTGGCTTATGAGTTCGAGAAGGACAACATCACCAAGCAGCCTGAAACAATCAAAGGAACCTATCTGCCGCAGCTCAAGCAGATCACCGATCTATACGTCAAGGATTCCACGGTGCCAACTAGCGAGTTGAGCAGTAAGACCATGAACGACGCAACAGATGATTTGACCACTGGACAGGCGGTGTTCTTCCAGAATGGTTCGTGGTCTTGGCCTGACTTGGTGAAGGGCGGCATGAAGGCCGATCAGATCGGTGTTCTACCGATTTACATGGGCATTGATGGTGAGAGCGACCATGGTATGGCCACTGGTTCTGAGACGTTCTGGTGTGTCAATAAGAAGGCGAGCCCGAAGGCTCAGAAGGCTACTAAGGACTTCTTGAAGTGGCTGATCACTTCCGATCTCGGCCGTAAGACCTGGGCGAAGACAATGGGCTTCACTACGCAGTTCAAGACCTTCACCGGCAAGTACGATAGCGGCAACCCGATCATGAAGGCAGCTGACGCATACGCGAAGGCTGGCAAGAAGAACGTGGCTTGGGCCTTCCTTTACGATCCTAGTGATCAGTGGAGGGATAACCTCGCAAATGCGCTGCTTGAGTATACTCAGGGCACCGGTTCGTGGGATAAAGTTAAGGCAGCTTATGTCCAGAATTGGACGAAAGAATACAAGATCGCTGCTTCAAAACAGTGATGTAACTGTCTAATAGTCTACGGGTGCCGACGGATGCATGTCCGTCGGCACCTTTGTTCGGGCATCCATAAGTAAAGCTGATTAAAAATTAAGGCGTTTTAATGGAATCTTCAAGAGTTTCGCGGTTGCTTAATTTAAATTCGATGAGACTTGATTATATATAGAAAACGCTTTCAATTTGATATAAATTGGTTTTCAGTAGAATTGTTCGCGCGGTAAAGTAAGGAAAATCTGATGAGAATTGATATTTCCCAAGGTTGGAGTGTGCTTCAGGACGTCCATGACACAGGTGAGAGGCTGCAACTATATGACGATCCGGATGTCACGAAAATTGGCCCGCAGATTTCAGAATGGGAGCCGATCTCCCGTCTTGAGCATCTGCAGTTACTGTTCGCCTCGCATCCCTATTGGGGGCGTGATTTGCGTTACTTCAATGAGGCTCCGTGGTGGTACAGAAATGTCGTTGACATAGCCGATGACATGTTGGGCAAGCCGTGCATCCTGAAGTTCGAGCATGTTGATTATTACGCGAAGGTTTGGATGAACGGCGTGCTGCTGGGGGAGCACGAGGGGTATTCGGCGCCTTTTGAATTCGACGTCTCCGATGTTGTAAAAGCCGGGGCCAACTGCCTGATGGTCAAGGTTTCATCTCCTTGGGATCGCAACGTTCGTGACGATAAATTCGATAACAGGACGAGCCAGGTCGAGCGTAACCTAGTAAAAGGGACATACGAACATTCGGATGGTCTGATTGCCCGAGATGTCAATCCCGTCGGCATATATGGTTCCGTTTCGCTCGAAGTCAAGGAGCCGTCATATTTGGCGTGCGGAACCCGTGTGTCTGCTGCCATCGCAGAGGACGGGTCTGGGTTGCTTACGGTACGCGGGTGTGTTGGAGGGCGCTCTTCATCCTTGAATGTCCAGATATCCGATTGTGAGGGCCGGAAAGTCGCCAGCAAGCAAACCACGGCCGCTGGAGAGTTTGAAAGCACGCTCAAGGTGGACGACCCGCAGTTATGGTGGACGTGGGACTTGGGTGAGCCGATTCTTTACTCGGTTCGGGTTTTCCTCGACGGCCGTAAGGTGCTGGAGAAATCGGTCGGATTCCGTAAGTTTGACCTGGAACGCAGCGATGATCTCACGCGTTTCAAACTAAATGGCGCCCCTTTGTATTTGCGGGGGACATCCTACTTCCCGGATGTCTATATGTCGGCCATGACGAAGGCCCGTTATGAACGGGATCTGATGGCCGTCAAACTTGACGGATTCAACGCGATCAGAGTGCATGTGCATGTCGAGAACGAGGAATTCTACGATCTTTGCGATCGTATGGGCATCGCCATCCTCCAGGATTCCGAATACAACTGGACTCAACCGAAATCCGAGGAATGGGCCGAGCGTTTCACTTCTATTTATGTGCGAACGGTCAAGCAACTTGACTATCACCCATGTGTAGCCTGCTGGATTTGCCTCAACGAGCCCGGAGGCGCTGACGCGATAAGCGGGACGCACGGATATGCGATGTCGGTACGTCCCGGCCCCAGTATCTACAAGGCTGTTCTCGAAACCGATTCCACCCGTCCGGTAATCAAGGGTTCGTTCTGCGCCGATGATCCGACCAGCGGCGACAGCCATAACTATGTGGGTTCGTTGTATGGTCCTGAGCCGTATACGGACATAGACGGATCAAAGGAAAAGCTCAACACCGAATTCGGGTTCGATGCTCCTGGAGACTTCAGCAACCTGCGGAAGCTGGGCTCTCTGAGTCGGCGTATTTCCAAGATGGAAGCCATTGCGCCGGAACTGCGGCATTACCAGCTTCGTCTGCTGAAGTATTACATTGAGCATTATCGTTGCCAGAAAGGCAAGCCCAACTGGGGCTATGTGCATTTCATGTTCATTGACCTGTGCCCGCAAAGCTTCTACGGGGTTCTCGATTGGTGGGGGT
Source organism: Bifidobacterium sp. ESL0728 (assembly GCF_029392015.1). Lineage (NCBI taxonomy): Bacteria > Bacillati > Actinomycetota > Actinomycetes > Bifidobacteriales > Bifidobacteriaceae > Bifidobacterium > Bifidobacterium sp. ESL0728. Next base: position 2,403,317 of record NZ_CP113925.1, on the reverse strand, counting down.
TGCCCAAGCCGGCATTCCGTGAACTTGAGATGATCAATCAGCCGGTTGGCGTCTTCCTCGATCAGACGAAGGAGAAAGTCACCGGAGTGGTGGCGGTCAACGACGGGAAAGTTGCCTTTGGGGATGCCGAAATTTCCTGGAGTCTTTGGAACGAGGAGATCGGAGAACGCATCGAGGGCCGGAAATCGGTAATGCTTGGTACCGATGGGGCTTTGGGCGTCGAAGACCTGATGGTCGAAAAAGGAGAGGGCCGTTGGGACGGTCTGTTGACCGTCAAGGATTCAGCCGGGAAGGTCATAGCGCAAAACCGCTATGAGGACATCTTCGGACATCCGCAACATCCGGAGGGTCATCCTGCCCATATCAGTCATGAATACGGTGTGAGAGTCTACTCCATTTAATTTCAAAAAAATAGTCTGATTATAAAAATCGATTTTGAAAAATTTTGGGGGATGAAGGCGCATTTTTATTCTTTCTGGTTGTCGGTACAGCGACAAAAGGTCGCACCTTGCTCTCGGCTACTTCAACCCGTTCGAGTTTATTGGCCAAGGAAAGGCGTTCTGAAAACTATCTGGGAAAAATATCGACAGGCCATCGCTGTATGGCTCTGGTTCTTGAGATAAAATTAAAGCGGTCTTCGTCAACAATTCGGCCAAGGAGTATAAGGCCGCTGTTTCGAAACAGTAGGGTAATTGTTTGTTCTCTAAACGATTCCAAGTAAATAATTATTTTGTTATTGGATGTTTAAAAATACAGACGAAGTTTGATTTAATGTGATTCGATGAATTTTATCGTTAGTTGACAATTTTTTTGAATGCGTTTACTCTTTTGAACAGCAATGGTGATGTTGCCATTGTGGAGAAAGGATTTCAAGGAGGAAAGCATGAAAAAGGGTTATACGGCTTTGGCTGCCGGGCTTGCGCTGGCTATGTGCGCGAGTATGGGGGCTTGCGGTTCGAGCTCAAAAAGCAGCGATACGAATGCTGCTGATGGTGTCTACTATCTCAACAACAAACCTGAGATTGCCAATAGTATACAAGATTTGGCAAAAGCGTACACCAAGGAAACGGGTGCCCCCATTACCGTGCAGACTGCCGCTTCCGGCACTTACCAGCAATCGCTGAAGTCGGAATTGGCCAAGAGCGCTCCTCCTACGCTTTTCCAGGTTCAGGGGCCGGTGGTTTTAAATACCTGGAAGGCTTATGCGGCCGAGATGAGCGACACCGAGATTTACAAGCAGTTGAAGGATCAGTCCGCGGTTTTGCGCTCGCAGGATGGTAAGCAGGTGCTCGCGGTGCCGGTGGTGACGGAGACCTATGGTCTTATCTATCGCAAGGATCTGCTGCAGAAGTACTTCGATATGCCAGGCGCCAGCATCAAGAGCGTGAAGGGCATCAAGGATTTCAAGACCCTGAAGACGGTGGCCGACGAGATTCAGGCCAACAAGGACAAGATTGGTGTCAAAGGCGCGTTCACCTCGATGGGCTTCGATAGCTCCACGACCTGGCGTTGGAATATTCACCTTTCCAACATCCCGCTCGCTTATGAGTTCGAGAAGGACAACATAACCAAGCAGCCCGAAACAATCAAGGGTACCTATCTGCCACAACTCAAGCAGATCACCGATCTCTACCTGAAGGATTCCACGACCGCTACCAGTGAGCTGAGCGGCAAGACCATGAATGACGCGGTTGATGATCTGACTGCCGGGGATGCGGTGTTCTTCCAGAATGGTTCGTGGTCTTGGCCTGATCTGGTGCAGGGCGGTATGAAGGCCGATCAGATCGGTGCCATCCCGATTTATACCGGTATTGACGGTGAGAGCGATCATGGCATGGCCACCGGTTCCGAGACCTTCTGGTGCATCAATAAGAAGGCGAGCCCGAAGGCTCAGAAGGCTACGAAGGACTTCCTGAAGTGGCTGATTACTTCGGACACCGGCCGTAAGACGTGGTCGAAGACGATGGGCTTCACCACCCAGTTCAAGACCTTTACCGGCAAGTACGACAGTGGTAACCCGATCATGAAGGCTTCCGACGCCTACGCCAAGGCCGGCAAAAAGAACGTGGCTTGGGACTTCGTCTATATTCCCAGCGAGGAATGGAAGACCGATATGTCCAATGCGTTGCTTGAGTATTCTCAAGGTACCAGTTCGTGGGACAAGGTCAAGACGGCCTACGTTGACAACTGGGCCAAGGAATATCAGACCGCTGCCGCAAAGCAATGAGGTAGTGATCTAGCCAGTCGAGAATCTTCAAAAGCGCCGACCGATTCATATATCTGCCGGCGCTCATTCATTTCCATGGCTGCCGATTTACTTTAGGCTTTGGTTTCCTGTTCGCCAAAGTTCCGCTTGATCCAGCTCAAGAATAGTGGCATCCATTGTTGCACGCCTTCGTCGATTCCCTGGTCGTCGCCGGCTGCTGCCGCTTCTGCACTCGCCAGCGAAAGGCCGTGATGACCGGTGGGGAAGAAGTGGGCTTCAACGCTTACCCCGGCACGCACGCAAGCGGCGAAAGTCATCATTGCGCCTTGCACGGGCACCGTCTCATCCGAAACGGTATGCCAGATGAAAGTCGGCGGGGTCTTGGCGTCGATGTGTTTGTCGATGGAGACTTCTTCGAGCAGCTTGGCATCGTCCTTGTTTTTAGTACCGAGCAGTTTGACGAAGCTGTCTCTGTGGGCAAACTTGCCGGAAGTGGTCACGGCATAGCCGAGCATCAGCCCGTTCGGTCGTACCGTATCCGGATCATAGCCGTGGGAACGCATCGTTTCGTCACCTGCCGTCGTCGCCAGATTGCCGGCGAGATGGCCACCCGCCGAGAACCCGGCGGCAATGATGGAGTCTGGATTGATGTGCCAGACTTCTGCGTTTGTTCGCAATAATTTCATGGCTTCCGCAGCTTCAAGTAAGGCGGTGGGGTAAACAGACGGTGCGCAGGAATATCGCAGAATTGCGGCATTGTAGCCTGCTCCCAAAATTTTAAGCGCAATGGGCTCCGCCTCCCGGTCGCTGGTAAATGCGTACCCGCCACCAGGAATTACGAGCACGGTGGGCCGCCGGCGCTGCGGATCTATCTCTTGACTGTTGTCAATGGAGTAAACGCTGAAATCGGCTTTGCTGCCGTCGATACCGTCAATGGTCGTGTTGATGTACTGCATTGTTTCTCAACCTTCTTAGTAATATCGTCTTTCCAGTGTCGCGCGCATTGGAGCGCGTGCCGTCTAATTCATAATTATGGTGTCGTCGTCCGATATTGCTTAAGTGGCTTGAATTCAGCTCATATTTTGGTGGCTGTCAGACGTATCCAAGGATTATGGGTAGACTTGTTGCGTTATTGACTATAAATATAAAATATAAAGGCTTTATCGGCAGTTCAAGCGCGGGAAGGCCATGCGATTAGACAGGCAACAGCCACGAAAGAAGGACCTTATGGCAAGCTCGCAAACGCAAGCAGCATCCGACAACGGATCGGTTTCCAACGAAGCCGGCGCTGATACGCCAGGCGGCATTAGCGGTACTGGCGACATTGGCGGTACCAGCGATATTAACGCTACCGGCTACCTCGACTACCGCCCCGACGGAGACGGAGCCGGTGTCGAAATCGACGGCGTCCCCAATTCCCGCGGCATCGGCGGCTACCCGACGCAGGACGGCCACAAGTTGCGTGACGGGCTTTTCTTCCGTACGGCAGGTCTCAATTTTCTGGGCAAGCATGGCGTCGACGATCTGCGTCGCCTCAATATCAAGGAAGTCGTGGACCTGCGTGACCCGCTGGAGGTCGAGCAATGGCCCTATACGGTTCCCGACGACATTCATGTCGATCGTGTCCCGCTTCTGAAGACCACCGTGACCGAGCAGGGCGGCATGAAAGAGGTGGCCAAAGGCATCGATATGGCCGAAATGTATCACGATATTGTTTTCGGTTCGGCCGAGCAGATCGTGCTCATCCTGCAAAAGCTGCTGAAAGACAACGGCCACCCGATGCTGATCCATTGCACTGCCGGCAAGGACCGCACCGGCATTACCGCAGGCATTCTGATGAGCTTGCTCGGTGTGAGCGATGACATGGTGGTTTCCTGCTATGCGCAATCCGGCGCGAATCTCGGCGCGGCATTCAAGAAAGCCGTGCTGAAAGGTCTTACCAACGACGAAAATGGCGTCGGCCAAATCACTGCCGCGCAGACCGCGATGCTCGCCTCGCCGCCGGAACTGATGCGCGGCGTGCTTTCCGGCATCAAGGATGAATATGGCACAGTCGAGCAATATTGCCTGCAAAACGGCATGAGCGCAGATGAGGTGGCCGGTCTGCGTGCGTTGTTTGTGGAATAAGCAGAATATGCAAAATAACAAGAACAGATAACGGTTTATCGCCATGTTGCCGGAATTTGCAGGCCGTGGATTGGCGGCAATGTGGGGCATTGCACGTTTTCTGAGAGCAAGTAGACGCATATGGATATAGACTTAAGAGGGTATGATTTCGGATTTTATCGAAGTCCCGAAATACTAAGAGCTTAGGCGGAATGAAGGGCACCGGAAAGATGGTAGATTGATTGCCCACCTCCGCCGAAGAAATGTCAAATTGAAAGGCGAACAATGACGGAAGCTATTGCAAATATTGGAGTCGTCGGTCTGGCGGCCATGGGTTCGAACCTCGCAAGGAACCTTGCGCATCATGGCAATACCGTGGCGCTTTACAATCGTCACTATGAGCGCACCGAAAAGCTCATGAAGGAGCATGGCAACGAGGGCAAATTCGTGCCCACCAAGACCATCGACGAGTTCGTGGCGTCGCTCACCAAGCCGCGCACGGCCATCATTCTGGTCAAGGCCGGAGCCCCGACCGACGCCATGATCGAGGCGCTCGCGGATGCCATGGATCCGGGCGACATCATCGTCGACGGCGGCAACGCCTACTTCAAAGACACCATCCGTCGTGAGAAGGAAATCCGCGCTCGCGGCCTGCACTTCGTCGGTTGCGGCGTTTCCGGCGGCGAAGAGGGCGCGCTCAATGGTCCGTCCCTCATGCCCGGCGGCACCGACGAGTCCTGGAAGACTCTCGGCCCGATCTTGAAGTCCATCGCTGCAAAGGCGGAAGGCGAGCCCTGCGTCACCCACATCGGTGAGAACGGCGCCGGCCACTTCGTCAAGATGGTTCATAACGGCATTGAGTACGCCGACATGCAGCTCATCGCCGAAAGCTACGACCTCATGCGTCGCGGCATGGGCATGACCCCTGATGAGATCGGCGACGTGTTCGAGGCTTGGGACAAGACCGAGCTCAATTCCTACCTGATCGAGATCACCGCCGACCTGCTGCACGAAAAGGACAAGAAGACCGGCAAGCCGCTGGTTGACGTCATCGTCGATCAGGCTGGTATGAAGGGCACCGGCACTTGGACGGTTCAGACCGCCCTTGAGCTCGGCACTCCGGTCACCGCCATCGCCGAAGGCGTGTTCGCTCGTGGACTTTCCGACCAGACCGCGCTACGCGAAGGTGCAGCCAAGCAGAATATGGCCGGCCCCGATGGCAAGATTACGTTTGCGAACGATGACGAGCGCAAGGCGTTCATCGAAGACATCCGTCAGGCGCTTTACGCCTCCAAGATCGTCGCCTACGCACAGGGCTTCAACGAGATCAACGACGGCGCCAAGGAATATGATTGGAAGATCGATCTGGCTGCGGTTGCGCGTATTTGGCGCGGTGGCTGCATCATTCGTGCCCAGTTCCTGAACGTCGTTTCCGACGCGTTCGAGTCCGGCGAGGCTGACGTTTCGCTGCTCTTCGCCCCGTACTTCAAGAGCGCCATCGAAAAAGCGCAGGCTTCTTGGCGTCGCGTTGTGGCCAAGGCTGTGACCTGCGGTATCCCCGCTCCGGTCTTCTCGACTTCGCTTTCCTACTACGATGCTCTGCGTTCCAAGCGCCTGCCCGCCACCATCATCCAGGCTCAGCGTGATTACTTCGGTGCCCACACCTATGGCCGCGTTGACGAGCCCGGCGTCTTCCACACCCTCTGGGCCGAGAAGGGTCGTCCGGAAGAAAAGATGTCCGACTGATTGGTTGTCGGCGCCTGATTTGCCTGGCTAACTGATTATTCGCTAGGTTAGCTCAGCCGGCTAGTAACGTCAGTAACGTTTGTGCCTCCGTTCCTTTTGGGGAGCGGAGGCACAAATCGTATTTATGATAAATTTGTTTTATAGTGCATTACAATTAATGAGCGCAGTGTAATTTTCATCATCGACGCGTTATTTTTTCATCATTTGGTGTTTTTCAGTGTTGGTTTTATTGGATGTCACTTTTATATGTTGATCTTTATAGATGCTTGGCATGAGCTAATTTGACCCTGATTTGTTCAGGTCAAGCATCTGTACATCGATTCATCCGTGGATTTCTAAAGTTCGGTCACAGCATCAGCCGTCGTAAACCAAGCAAACTCCTCGGTTCCTGTGGCGAAGCTTGCGGGGTAGGCGGGGTTGTTGGGTTGGGCGAAGACGTGGGCGGTGGCATCGGCCTTGCCGGCTCCGCATGTGAGCATCCAGGTGCGGCGGCTGCGTGCCAGCATCGGAGCGGTCATGGAGATACGCAGCGGTGGCATCTTGGGGGAGTGCGAGTCCCCTACGACCAGACGTGTCAGGTCGGTTATCTTGATTCCGTTGTGGTTCGGGAAAAGCGAGGCAAAGTGCCCGTCTGGGCCCATGCCGAGAATCAGCAGGTCCATTGTCGGCTCGTCGCCGAGCTCGCGCCTGAGTTCGGCTTCATAATCGGCGGCTGCTTTGGCCAACAGCTCGTCGTTTTCGGCGTCGCTGGCAGTGGCGACTTGTTCTGGGGTACGCGTATCTGCGGCCATCTCGTGGATATTGTTTTCCGGCAGACGTCCGTCAGCTACCAGTTTGTCGAGGAAACGTTTGCGAGCCTGATACGAGCTGCGATCTTCGTCGGTTGCGGCCACAAATCGGTCGTCGCCCCACCAAAAATGGACGTGATTCCAGTCAATGGCATCGGCCAAAGGATTGGAGGCCATGTAGGTCAGCGCTCGCAGGATGTCGGAGCCACCGGTAAGCGCCACGTCGTAACGGCTGCGAACGGCAGCAGGCTGTGGTGTAGCCTGGTTTTCTGATTTCGCGGAACAGAGAGAATCGGCTTGTTTGGACTGGTTCGTTGTGTGTAGTGTCGCTGAATCCGTATTTCCAGTATCAGGATCGGCTGCACGCCATTCGCTCAGCCCGTCCAAAATGGCGAGGAGCGTGCGTTGTGCCGCGGCCTGGGCCACGGTTTCCGCGTCCTTATACACTTCCAGTTTTCGATTAACCATAATTTCTCCACTCTATTACGCACAAGTCGGTAGATGGATTTTCCGGAATGGCTATTTTCCGCCAATCTTAAAAAGCTATCTACCGACTTGTGCTTCGGCTCAGTCTTGAATCATATCCCAGCCCTTGCGGATCACGTCGGCATAGACTTCGTCCGGGTCGATGCGGCGCAGTTCTTCGCTCAGGCAGTCCTCAAGCGAACGCAACGGCATGGACACGCGTTGTGGCGCTTGGCCGGGCTGGCTGATCACGGCTTCGCGCGAATCCGGCCGTTCCATTGAAATCACGCCGTCCGAACGTTTCAGGTACACTCCGGTAATGGCTTCGGCACCGGTGACATAACCCAGCTCCACCGGTACTTTCAGCGCCAGAGCAAGCCACGCCGCAAGCAACTTAAGCGGCAAGTAATCGGGTTGACCGCTGACCCTGACGGACTCAATCGGCAGATGCGGCGGCTGGTCGATGGTGGTGGCCAGCATCGCACGCCAAGTGGTCAGGCGTGTCCACGAGAAGTCGACGTCCTTCGGTTCCCAATTGGCGCGAAGCTCGGCAAAGGTCTTGTCCAGTTTTTTGGAACGCAGTGCATCTGTAATACGGCTTCCGGCCATGGCACCAAGCGGGTCCTTCGACGGATTGACCGGCGGATTGGTTGGCCACCAAGTGACGACCGGGGCATCGGGCACCAGCAGAGGCATGACCAACGTGTCCGTGTGCTGGCAAAGCCCGCCGCGCGGCCGCAGGATGATGACTTCGCCTGCCCCGGCGTCCGCGCCGAAGCGAACCTGCGCGTCAAGGTCGGTTTCGACGTCGCCGGAATCGGTGACGTAGCAGTCCGGCTCCTTGTCAACGTCGCAGAAGGGCAGTTCCTTGCTGTTCGGCACGATGGCGATGACACGGCACGGGTGCTCGCGGCCTGCGGAATTGGCGATTCTCAAAGCATTCTCGAGCTCTTGCTCGTCTGTCGAGATGATGAGCGTCAGGACGCGGTCGTTACCCGCCTCGCCGCGCTCCTGGTGCAGCTCGTCGATTTTGCGCGCGATGGCGCTGGTCTCGGTATCGGGCATTTTGATAATCATGGCATCCTCCAATGGCGTCCATCGCGCTCAAGCATTTCGTCAGCTTCCTTCGGTCCCCAAGTGCCGGCGCGGTAGGGCTGCGGCTGGCCGAGCGTGGCCCAGTATTCCTCGATCGGGTCGAGAATCTGCCAGCTCAAATCGACCTCTTTGGTGGTCGGGAAAAGTGGCGGATCGCCGAGTAGCACGTCCAAAATCAAGCGTTCGTAAGCCTCGGGCGAGTTTTCGGTGAAGCTTTGGCCGTAGCTGAAGTCCATCGACACATCGCGGACTTCCATGGCGGTGGCGCCTGGCACCTTCGCGCCGAAGCGCATGGTGACGCCTTCGTTGGGCTGCACGCGGATGACGATGGCATTGTTGCCGAGTTCGCGCACTGCGGTCTGCTCGAAGGGCAGATGCGGGGCGCGCTTGAAGACCACGGCTATTTCCGTGACGCGCTTGCCTAGGCGCTTGCCGGTGCGCAGGTAGAACGGCACTCCAGCCCAGCGGCGTGTATCGACGTCAAGCGTGATGGCCGCATAAGTCTCGGTGACGCTGGATTTGTCGATGCCCTTTTCGTCGAGGTAGCCGCAGACTTCCTCGGAGCCCTGCCACCCGGCGGCGTACTGGCCACGGGCGGTATAGGCGCCAAGGTCACCAGGCAGGCGGACGGCGGAAAGCACTTTCGTTTTTTCGGCAGTAAGGTCGGAGGCTGCGAAGCTCACCGGCTCTTCCATCGCGGTCAGGGCCATCAGCTGCAGCAAATGATTCTGTATTACGTCGCGTGCGGCGCCGATGCCGTCGTAATAACCCGCGCGACCGCCGATGCCCATGTCCTCGGCCATCGTGATCTGCACGTGGTCGACGTAGTTGGAGTTCCAGATCGGCTCGAACATGGAGTTGGCGAACCGCAGCGCCAGCATGTTCTGCACGGTTTCCTTGCCCAAGTAGTGGTCAATGCGGAAGACCGAGCTCGGGTCGAAGACCTCGGAGACGACGCGGTCGAGTTCCTTTGCGCTTTGAAGGTCGTGGCCGAACGGCTTCTCGATGATCACACGGCGCCAGGCATCGTTGTTGGACTTTGCCAGCCCGGAATCGGCGAGTTGCTTGGAGACGATGGGGAAGGCGCTCGGCGGCACGGACATGTAGAACGCGTGGTTACCACGGGTTCCACGGTCGCGGTCGAGTTCCTTGACCGTTTGGCTCAAGCGCTCGAAAGCCGCCTTGTCGTCGAACGTGCCCTGCACGAAGCGGATGCCTTTGGCGAGATTCGTCCAGGTCGATTCGCGGAACGGTGTGCGGCAGCGGGCCTTTACGTTTTCCTTGACAAAGTTGGCGAATTCCTCGTTGCTCCACGGGCGACGGCCGAAACCGATGAGGCCGAAGCTTGGCGGCAGAAGGCCACGATTGGCCAAGTCATATATGGCCGGCTGCAGTTTCTTTTTCGCCAGATCGCCGGTGACGCCGAAAATCACCAGGCTGCAGGGTCCGGCAATGCGCGGCAGCCGTAGGTCTCGCGGGTCGCGCAGAGGGTTCACCCAAGTTTTTTGTTCATTCATACCGCTTAAGTGTAGTGGTAACTCCCGTATCAATCAGCGTAAAACTGATGCCGTGCCCGTCTTTGTCGTGCGAATCACAATTAATTTGGTAGCCAGGCTTGTAGTTTTTTCTTGGAAGCGTATTTATCTAGTTTTTCTAACGTTTGCTTTGAAGCCTTGTTGATTTTTTGGAATGAAATGAGGTATGGTGCGATTTTATTGTAATCGTCTTGAGTAATTTTTATTTTATTTTTGACAGCGGTGTCAACCAGAGAAGTTGCTAGGTCACTCTCTTTGATATAGTCAAGATCCTTGCTGTCAATAAGAGTACAATATTCTTCTATCCCCTCGAAAGACCGGGAAAGCATTTGATGCTTAAAAAGTGCATTCAAAAAGGTTGTTCTGTTTTTTGCTAGATTTTCTTTTGAATTCTGCTCTCTTTTAATTAGTTCATCAAGTAAAAGTTTGAAACTGATTCTATAATCATAAGTTTTATGGTCGAGTAGATGATCAACAGTGACGTTTGCGTCTTCAGTCTGAGCAAGATCTTCATAAAGATTAGCAAGTACTTGAGTTTTCTGCCCAGAGTAACTTATAAAAAGGGTACAGAATGCATAATCGTCGTCAGTCTCCAGACATGAAGCATATGCGGGTAAATCATGTCGGATTGCATCATAAGTTTGGGATTTAATTGCTTTGAATGTGTAGTAGAAAAAATCCAAGGAGATGAGTTCCTCATCATGGAAGGAATAGCCTCTCTCTTTTTTGATGAGAGAATTGTCCTGTCTAGCGAGAGTGAGAATGATATTTCTGTTTAGCTCTATTAGATTATTCCTTATTAAGAAAAGATAAAAATCTTTATCCCAAGATGCATCAAAAGTTTGGATCTTATTTTCTCCGGCATAGATATGTTTGATATGGTCTTCTATTTCAGCTTTATCCTGATTGTTTTCTATTTCTTTCCAAAACGAGTTGACTAAATTTACAATATTCTCTTGAGATGAGGTGGTATAAGAGGCTTCTGAGCCTGATTTCAGCGCAGCAATGAGCAAATCTTTTGTTGTAATGGTGACTCGGCTTTTAAGGTCTTCACTTTGATCTTCGAAATCTTGAACGATTTCAAAGCAATGAGAATAGTCTGCAAATTTTTCGATTAGATCGAGTTTGGGTTCATTCTCAATCGATGGATTCAATAAAAAGTCCAGTAAAAATTTTCTGCCGGATTTATCATCAGTCATACTGCTCGTTCTCCTTGTTATCATACTGCTCGTTAATCTTTCCTAAAATATGATTGAGCATTTTTTCGTATTTTTCTTCTTCCGAATCATCATCTTTAGCCAGTTGGTTTAAAATAAATTCGAGAATATCAAAATTGAAAATTGCTACAGTTTGGCAGTTGTTCCAATTTCTTTGGAACCACAGATCATTCAGATCGTCTGGATCAAGCTGAAAATCAGGATCAAAACCATTTGGTTTATTGAGAACATCCCGTATAAATTTGATGCCTTTCAGATTTCCTGTATCAGTTGTTCTGAAAGTGTAAAAATCGAAGTTTTCGTCGATATGTCCTGCCTCGAGCAAGTCCTTAGCAAGATTAGTTTCGTCCTCATCCAGTCCAAAACAGTGATTGATAAAAGCTTCAAGGCTAGTCGGATCCTTATCTTGCCCAATTGGCGACAATGGTAAATTCTTATGATCGAGAATGGTTCTAAAATCATCATTTAATTTTTGTCGTTCTAGTATTGCCTCAGAATATTTGACAATGGCATGATAATAATTAAAAATCTCCCCAAGTTTACTGTGTCCAGATATAATTTGTTCGGCATCATGAGGATAAAAGATTTGGTATGCAATTATCGCTAGGAATTTAGCTTCTCTGCCTTCTGGAAAGGTTGTACCAAATAATGTTGCCGTAAGGTGATAGTTGTTGGCTATTTCCTTCAGCAATCGCATGTCGTACAAATATTTATTTAAAATTATTAATACATTTTGGACATCTTGTTTGTTCCAAATATCTTTAAAAAGTCCCTTTTCATATTCGAATGCATTCGTAATCGACAAGAAAGGAATTACATGAATAATTGAATCAAAGAATTTTGATTCATTGATTCCGGGTTGTTCTTCTCCGGAATTCTGGCTCGGGTCATCGAAAATACTATCTTTAGTCGCGTAAATAAAACGAACTGTCTGATGAATTGTAGGCGCCTTATTAAGTATCGTATTGAGCTCATGTAACTCATAAAAAATCTCAGGATTATCGAACCGATCTAAATCTTCGAAAATGATGACGCTGTCTTTAGGATTTGTTTCAAAAAAGTAGATGATCTCATCAAAGGAGTCTTTGAAAAGATAACTTTGCTGGTTGTTGAAATCGATGGTGGTTTTCCCAATGCTTATTGTTGAAAGATGGAAATTCGACCCCGAAAAATAAAGAAAGGCGAAGCAAAGTATAAACGAAAGTGCAAAACTTATAAGCGCTTGACCAATTGAAATATTATTCAGATAACTTGGTAAGTGGTCTGAGAAGAAATTGATTAAAGATGAGTCTTGCAGTTCAAGTGTTTGGATAAACCCTTTGAAGGGTTCTTTCACGAAGGTCATAATAATTGTCATCGCCAAAAGTGCAATGAAGAATGACTTTAAGGCTATATCGGAATAGCTTGATTTATGTGTGAGAGCATATCGCGATTGACGAGCTCTGGTCGGTTTGTTTGCAAAAATGAGCTGTTTGACTATAGCTCGTTGAATTTCATGATTTTGGTTTTTGGTATGTGGCTTCTCTGTCGCCGCCTCGGCGTTTTGTGGATATATATTTATGTTGATTCCCTTGTTAGCGGCTGAATCTGTTTCATCTTTTTTTTCGTGGTCGTCGCCATTTTTATCGCTTGTCTGATTGCCAGAATCTGGTTTTGGTTTGCCACCGCTCTCTTCGTTTTTCTGCGAAGCCAATGTCGCTAATAAGGAAATCGTAAATGTATGTTTGCCCCAAATAGAATCATGTCGCAGACCATCCAGAATGCTACTTTTGCCAGAGCCGTAGATGCCAGAAAGAGCGATGTTATGATTCCGGTTATCCTCTAAGGCGTCTACAAGATACTTGACATATATTTTATGTTCTTCAGGTCTGTACTCGGGAGTCAAACTGTAAAGTTCGTTGTCATTATGGTTATTGTCTGAAGAGTTTTCTTGATAGTCTTCTCGTCTATATCGCGTGTAGTCATGGAAACGCTTTACCACGTTGTTCCAATGGTTATGAAACCAGGAGTGTGTTGAGAACCAGAAATGTGCTAAAAATGATGTATTTTCTGATTGATTCATTTTTGAATAAGTAGAGTACTTATGGGCCAACAAGAAGCCTAAGGCAACTAGTATGACAATTATTACCAAAAATACTGTATCTTTGATTGACAAACTTGGCTGAATCATCGGGCCTCTTCTCTGATTTCCAATGAATATTAGTCTATCTCAATGTGTGATTTTATTGCGAATTCGGGTTTATTCTATAGTTTTCTATCTGCCTAGCAGCTGTTTGTGACTACCTGTTTCTACGAGAACGAGTGTTAATGTACCGTGCTCGATTTGATACACCAGAAGCCAATCAGGTTCGATATGGAGTTCGCGGAAGGTGCGAAGGTTGCCTTTGAGAGCATGGTCGTTGTATTCATGTATTAAGATTGCTGTGTCTTGTTTTATTAGTAGTTGGATGACGTAATCGAGCTTGTCAAGATTGAAATGTTTGCGTTTGAGTTTTTTGACATCCTTGAGGAATGTTCCAGTTCGTGTGACGTGCTTAAGCATTTCGTAATTCATCCATCAGATCGTCAACATTATCGAAAGTTCGCGTGCCGCTGTTCATGGCCTTTTGTATACGGGTTTCGAAAGCATTGCGCTTCGGCTGGAATGGCAAGCCTTGGTCGCTGATGACTTGACGGAGAAAGATATTGATGGCCCCGCTCATATCCAGACCGATGCTTTTAAACACATCCTGGGCTTCCTTCTTGACTTCCGGGTCAGTACGTACCGCAATAGTTGCGCTGCTCATAATAATCTCCTGTATGTCTTGTTTTCATACAATGTATCTATTATAGCATGACGAATTACTTTTTATTTAATCTGTTTTACTAATAACTAAGCCTGCCTTCGAGGAGGTATGGAAGTGGGAGCCGGATGTCCTCGTGTTTCACGAGACCCGGCTTCTGCGCTGCTTACGCGGTTGTAGGATTCAGCCGGCTCGGTCCGCATGAATTACCTCATTGCAATGTCTTGGCCAATGAGCTTGCATTCCCTGGGAATGGCGGGTCAGCGGGATGGGTTCAACATTATTGAGCTCATCCATTAGATTGTTGACATCGTTGAAAGTTCACATGCCGCTATTTATCGATTTGTGAATTTTAGGGTTATGGATCATGCAATACGGACATGAAGAACAAAGCCGGCAAAGTGCTGTAAAAGGCTGGTAGCTGGTAGCGATTGACCGACGAATAGCGGGAATGCGATACACTTTACTCGGGGTGAGTATAAGCTCTCATGAAAGTGCGTGTAGACCGTACGCAGGATCTTAGGGAGACTGCGTTGCAGGCCGTGATCAGTCTTTTTGAGATTTTCTGGAAAGCTCGATTCCTATACCGGATACTGCGGAAGCAAGCGTGGCGAATATCGCGGCAGTGACGGGCGTTCCCGTTTCGGCCAATTTCGGTTTGGCGCCGCCGGGCGCCGATGTCTGCGGTTGTTTCGAAGCAGGAGCTGAGCCGCCGACTGGTGTTGATGCCGTAGCTGGATTGTGGTGCGAAGATGGGTTCGCGCCGGGAGCCTGGTTTGGTGAAGGGCCGGAAGCGGGTGGCATAGGACCTTGCGAGGGCGGTGGGGTAGTGCCTGGATTTGGGTTCGGTGGTGTTGGGTTGTTCGGGCCATGCGTTGGCGGCGTCGGGCCGGGGCCGGGGCTCGGCGGTTCCGGGCTGGGACTCGGGGATGCCGGCTCTACGCGAAGCAGACTCGAAACATCGCCATTGTATTGCACTTCAGGGTAGCAGGGGCACGGAATCGTCGTGTCGAAAGTAAAGGAGACGCCACGTACCGAAGTGTCGAGATTGCTCCAGGTCACGGTTCCTGCAGTGGGGTCATAGACTCCGGAGGACGGGGTGATGTTCTTTGGGGCTACGTAGTTGCCGCATTTCGTTTTGGCTGTGGGCAGGCTGACGCTGGTGGGTGCGGAACGCAGCAGAGGCGAAGCGGCAGATTCGTAGGCCGTGCCTGAACCGTTCGAACCGTTCGGGCCGCTCGATTCGGATTCGGGCGCTGCCGACTCCGTTGAAGATTCTGATTGCGAAGACGGTACCGCTGATTCATGTGGATTCATTGACTCAGATATTGACTTGGGTGACGTTTTGGAAGCTGCTGTCACCGCGGATTGCGCCGAAGTTTTGGTGCTGGCCGAAATCGTTTTTTCGGGGAATGCGATGCGCTGGTTCGTGAGGATTGCGCTATGGATGTCGTTGACGTCTTTCAGCGAGGAAACGTCGAGAATCTGATTGCCGGTGAGCGTTATCGTTGCGCCCGATAGTACCGAGTTGCTGATTAGGCTGTGCAGCGGCCTGATGTCGCTGACGTGGTTGTTGGCGAGGTTGAGGTCGCCGCTTCCTTTGTTGCTGAACGCGCTGCAATCGCTGATGTTGTTGTTCGCAAGGTTAATATTGCCGTGGGTGAGGTCCTTCAGCGGTTGAGGGTCGGTGATGTCGTTATTGCTGAGATTCAGGGAGTTGGTGTTACTGAGTGGCGTAATGTTGCCGGTTTTCGCGAATGGCTGGAGGTTGGCGATGTGGTTTTGCGATAGATTGAGATTCTCGAGGTTATAGAGGCTGGCCAACGGCGCTACGTCACTCACGTTGTTTTGGCTCAGGTCGAGATTGGAAAGGTTGCTGAGGGTCATCGGGTCGGTGTTGTCAAGCTCCAGCGGGCTCAGGTCGCTGATTTGGTTACTGCCGAGATCCAGTGTTTTGAGCGTTGCTCCGCCGCCGCCGAATCGAGGGCTATTCGAATTGACAAGTCGGTTAAGCGGTGAGATGTCGGAGATCCGGTTGCCGCTGAGGTCGAGCTCCTGCAGATTGACGAGGCTAGCAATTGGTGTGATGTCGGTGATTTGGTTACTGCCCAAATCGAGTATTATCAGATTGGTGAGATATTGCAGTCCTGAAAGGTTGGTTATCGATTTGCCGGAACCATATTGAAGCCTCTTGGTGTTGTCGATTTTGTACTGGGTGAACGGATCGCCGGTATTCTTGGCTGAGCCTGTGGTGACTTCCGCTATCATGGCCGCAAGATTAGGGTCGGGGAAGCATTGGGCGATGGTGGAGCTGCCGATGGCGCATGTGCTGTCTTGAGTGCCGACACCAACTGCGGATGCCTGGCCGTCGTTGATGGGCATGGCGGCGAACATCGAAACCGCAACGGTTATGGAAACAATGAGATATGCTACTCGCCCGATATTGGACTTGATACCAGAAAGTCTCCCACGGATCTCATTCATCTTCGATGCTTCCACCCACACTTTTTGCGACAAATTAATAATAAATCGTCGTGAAACTTGCATATGAATTATAGTTCTAACGTACTTTTCAATGATTATATTACCGAATGAGTAAAAAATCAAAAATTTGACGTTGAGTGAATGCGCAATTGAGTATCCGGCCTCTTTTGGCAAAGAAAATTGTTGTTATTCCGGCAATTATATTCCTTTTTAGCAAGATATTAGATTAGTCCAAATAAAATATAAAACGTTTGACGTTACCTGATTTTCTGCAATAAAAACAACAATTTTATGAGCGTATAAGCTCGAAGAAGACTCACTTTTTCGATATTGATGTATTTGCTTTTATATTTCTGGCCATATTTTTCTGTCCAGCCGGATTCGGCGATTCGATAATCTTGTCATGAAGAAATTTGAGTGACGGTTTGGGCGGAGCGAGTCTTGCTTCCAAAGTATGGCGATGTGGCTAAGGCGATCAGTGCAAAGCGTTACAGATCTGAATTGCGAATGACGGAAAATGATTTCCTGGAAAGCGGGCATGAAAACGCCTCCGACACGGTCGAACGAATCCCCTGCTAATCAAAGGGTTGCGATTTTTCCGATGTCGGAGGTGTTTTGAAAGTTGGGTTGGGTGAGAAAGCCAAACTGTGCGAGGCTTTCCCACCCAACGAGACGAGCGGAACTTTAGAGTTCCGGCTCGATCATGATCTTGACCTGCTCCTTGTCGCTTGCCAGCGCCTTGACACCGTCGATGGCATCGTCGAGGCTGACGCGCTTGGTGATGACCGGCTTGAACTGGTCCTGATGGGCATTGATGATGCCGATCACGGTCGGGAAGCTGTTCTCATAGGCGAGGGTGGTGGTGATGTCGATGCCCTGCATGATCACGTCATCGGTGAAGTTGACGGTCAGCGGCTTGGAGAGCGCGACGAGCTGCAGCTTGCCGGTACGCTTCGTGACGCTCAGCGCGGTGTCGAAGGTGGCCTGCACGCCAGCGCACTCGAAGGCGATGTCGACGCCGTTCGGGCACTTCTTCTGGATTTCGGCCTTGACGTCCTGCTTGGCGGGATTGAGCACGTCGGTGAAGCCGAGTTCGCGGGCCTTGGCCAGACGGACTTCGGCGACATCGGAGATGTAAACCTGGTTCGCGCCGGCGATGCGGGCGAGCACTGCGGCCAGCAGGCCGATCGGGCCGGCACCCATAACCGCGACGGTGTTGCCTTCGCGCAGACCGGAGCGCTTGATGGCCTCGTAGACCACGGAGACCGGTTCGCACAGTGCGCCGAGCTCGTAATCCATGCCTTCGGGCAGCTTGTGGGCGAAGACGTCGTCGATGTTGGCATATTCGGCCATGCCGCCATCGTCGGAGAAGCCGAGGAAGTTGCCGGCGCCGTCATCGGCCTGGACCTTGTAGCAGAAGTTGTAGTTGCCTTCACGGCAGGCCGGGCACTTGCCGCACATAAACAGCGGTTCGACGGCAACCGGATCTCCGACCTTGAGATCGGTAACGGCGCTGCCGACCTTGACGACCTCGCCCGAGAACTCATGGCCGAAGGTCACGGGGACGGTCTTGCCAGTCAGTGGGTGCGGATGCGTTGGCAGACCCCAGCCGGAAGTGTAGGCGTGAAGATCGGAACCGCAAATGCCGCAGGCCTTCACCTTGATTTGTACTTGATCCGGCTTTGGTTCATCGATGGCGATGTCTTCGACGCGAACGTCTCCCTGACCATAAATGCGAACAGCTTTCATCTTTGATTCCTTTCGTAGGTTTGAGAGCCTCTGTGCTCTTTGCACAGTATATAAAACGTTTGCTTTGGATTTAAACATGCATATATGTGAAAATTGTTGAATTTGATGAAAATTTTGTTTTTTTAAATAATATTTCATGTCAAGAATCGTTGATTTTTGGCCGTTTTGGAATTGATAGGTTTCATTTCCTGTGATACATTTCAGTAAACGTGATTGTTGTCACATTACGTTGTTTTTCGTTTAATATATCAGTTTTCAGCATCAAGAAAAGGTACTCAACCTCAATGGAAGGTACCTTTTCGAATTCATCAAGGCTGACGCGTGAGCATCCGCTGGTGTTTGACGGATAAATGAAAACGCCACGGCAACTAACTGCATTCCCATGTGGTTGGCTGGGAAGCGTTGCAGTTGCCGAGGCGTCGCTGTTGGGTTTGTTGCTTTATGCCGTATGCTTCCTGGCTTGGGCAACAAGAATAATTGTGGTTCCTGCGAGCAGGAGGGCTGTGACAATCAGGGCGATTGGAAGCACCGCGCTGCCGGTAGTCGCAAGCGGCTGGCTGGGAGCAGCTTGCGACTTTGGTGCAGGCTTAGGAGCAGGTGTGGCAGGTGCGGGCTGCTTCTGTGGGGCTGGTTTAGGTGCAGGTGCGGGCGTAGGAGTTGGTTTGGGTGCAGGGGCTGGTGCCGGAGCTCCGGGCACATACTTGCGTGTGATGGTGCCAGCGAAGGCGCCCACGCTTTCTCCACCGCGCATGACGTCTTGGGTGAAGCTCATGGAGGCCGTGTTTCCGCCATTCAGGGCTTCCTTGGTCCAGGAAGCGATACCAGTGGCTGCGTTGTACGTGCCTGACGCGGTGACCAAGGTCGGGGCGATGAACGAGCCGTCTTCGAATTTCGCGGTGCTGAGGTCCAGAGGCCAGGTGTTGGAATCGGGAAGCGTGACGGTTTGCTCGTCGGCCCAAAAATCAGTGAGGTTGGGTAAATCTTTCAAGGGCGTGATATCGGCGACTCTGTCTTTGTAAAAGCGCACCGTTTGAAGCTTGGTGTGTCCTTTGAGTGGCGTGATGTCACTGATTGGGGTGTCGTGGAAGAAGATGGTATCAAGGTTGGTGAGTTTTTTGATTGGTGAGAGGTCGGTGAACGGATTGTAGCAGAGGTCCAGCGTCGTCAGGTTGGTGAGGTTGGCGAAAGGCTCGATGCTGTGGGTGCCGGTGTCCTCGATATCCAGGTAGGTGAGGTTGGTGAGGCCGTTGACGGGTGCCATGCTACTGATCGGGTTCCTGTCGATTTCCAGCGAGGTGAGGTTGGTGAGGTTTTTGATCGGCGTGAGATTGCTGACGTGGTTCTGGCTAATATTCAGCAGGCTGAGATTGGTGAGAAACTCGACTCCGCTGAGGTTGGTAATTCCAGCGTCCTCGTCGATGATGGATGTGATGCTCGAAGCAATTGTCGAGGTAAAAGTGGCTGTGACGCTCGTGCCGGCTTCGTCGGCCACAAGGTCTGCAAGCACAGAATCCGGGAAGCAGTCGGCGATGGTGCTGGTGTTGACGGTGCAGCCGCTTTGCGGGCCGGGGGTCAACTCCTGGGTGGAAGGTTGAAGACTTTGCGGGGCTCTCGACTGCCTGGTCAGGCTTTCAGACTGCTTGCTTTGGATCGTTGAAGGCTGCTTGCTTTGCTGGGTTGCAGAAGGCTGTTCGCCCGTTGCCGGCTTCGCGGCCTTTTTCTCACCGTCTTGTGCACTGGCGATCTCTGGGTCGGTGCTCTTGATTGGTGCGGGCGTGGCTTTGGTGCTCGTCTGGCCAGCTTTCTGCGTGCCGGTTTGGGTTTCAGGCTGCTGGTTTGCCGTCTGCGTGCTGGCTTGGGTTTCGACCTGCTGGGCTGGCTTGGTTTCGCTGGCCATGGCGCCGACGGTGGGTGCGAGCATCGCGATGCCGGCTATGGCCGCAATCGCTGCGAGCGCGAACTTGTGTGCGCGAGGTTTTCCTTCACTGTGCTTTCCGCTCATGATCCCCTTCGTTCTCTTTTAGCTGTCTTTATATAAGTATTACAACTTTGGACTTAGCGGTAAACGCACAGGCCCATCATTTTTTGATTATAGTTAGCATAATGGATAAAAATGATCAGTATAACGTTTTATAGAGAACGATGGACGGTAAACCATCTCGATTTGGGGCTGAGCGGTATTTATTTAAAGTCGACTGTTGGCAACAAGTCGCCGATTACGGTGCGACACCGGGCAGACGATGACGGTTTCGTGGCCTGCGGACTTTGGCGTATCTCGTCGGTCGAGACAAACTTCAATCCGAAAGAGTCGGATTCGAACGATTTACACATGTCAGCTGGAACCGGCTGAAACATGAGAAACGCCCCGGCAACAGTTTGCGTTTTCACTTGACCGAAGTTTGCGAAAGCGTTGCTGTTGCCGGGGCGTTCTGTTGGGTTTGCGGTGGCTTATGCCTGGTGTTTCTTGGCGCGGACTGCAACAACTGTTACTGTTCCTGCAACCATGAGAACTGCCATTGCCAAGATGGTGGGGAGCACGACGCTGCCGGTAGTCGCAAGCGGTTGGCCAGAGGCCGAATTGGCTTTCTGAGCGGTTTTTGATGCTTGCTGCTGTTGTTGCGGTGCCGGTTGTTTCTGTGATGGAGCTGGTGTTGTGGTGCCTGGTGCCGGCGTCGGTGCAGGGGCAGGGGTTGTGGCCGGGTCTACGTATTTGCGCGTGATGGTGCCGGTGAAATCGCTGTCGATTGGCCCGCTGGCGCCATAAACGGAGCTGAAGGACAGGGTTGCCGTCAAGTCAGGGCCGAGGTCGCTTCTCATCCAGCTGGCGATTCCGGTAGTTGGGTCGTAAGACATGCCCGATTGGGTAAGAGTGGTGGGCGCGACGTGGGAGCCGTCGACGTTTTTGGCGGTTTCGATGGTCAGGGGCCACGAACTCATCGCAGGCAATTCGACATGCTGATTTTCTGCGTAGATGGTACTGACATTGGTCAATGTCTTCAAGGGAGAGAGGTCGCTGATAGCGTTGCCGCCGATTTGGACTTGCGTCAAAGCTGTATCACTTGCCAACGGTGTGACGTCGCTGATGTGGTTGCCTGACATATAGAAACGGTCCAGACTCGAAAGATGGGCCGCAGGGGTGATGTCGCTGATGGCGTTGCCTCCGAGCGCCATGATGTCTAGCCATTGATGATCCGCCAGCGGGGCGATGCTGGTGATTTTGTTGTTGTAGCCGGAGATCCAGTCGAGGTCCTTGTCGTTCTGCAGAGGTGTGAGGTCGCTGACCGTATCATTATCGAAATAAAGCATGCGGAGTTGGGTCTTATTTGTGAGCGGTGTGAGGTCGCTGACCTTGTCGTTGGAGACTGAGACGTCATCGAGCTGGCTCAGACCAGTCAGCTCCTCAATGCCGTCAAACAGGTTGTTGTCCATATGGATTTCCGAGAGCTTCGTAAAGTTCCTCAGGATGGAGATGTCGGCGACCTTGTTGTCATTGAATTCGAATTCGAGCATTTTGGTCAGGCTTCGCAACGGGGTGATGTCGCTGATGTCGTTCTTGTCGAGATCGAGATAGCCGAGATTGACCAAACCGCTCAGCTGGTTGAGGTCCGAATTGACGACTTTGTCGTCGACCAGACTAAGGCTGTAAAGATTGGTGAGGCCTGCCAGCGGGCGCAAGTCGTGGCTCTTGGTATAGCTCAGATCGAGGCTACCCAAAGTGGGTGCCAAGGGTCTGAGCGGAGAAAAATCAGTGATTTCATTCCTGTTGGCACCGAGGGTTTTGAGACTGGTGAGACTGGAAAGTGTACTGATGTTGGTGATTGAATTGCTTGAGATGTCGAGCTTTTCGAGAGCCCTCATGCCGGCCAAGGGTGTGACGTTGCTGATGTGGTTTTGGTTGAGATAAAGCTCGGTGAGGTTGGTGAGGTTCGTCAGCGGCGAGATGTCATTGATTTTATTGCTGTAGAGGTAGAGCGTGGTGAGGCCGGTGAGGTTGCTCAACGGGCTGATATCGGTTATCTCGTTGTAATAGAGGCTGAGCTCGGTGAGGTTGGTGAGATTTCTCAATGCTGAGATGTTCGTGATTTGGTTGTCCATGAGATCGACATCGGTGAGGTTGGTGAGGGTCGCCAGGGCACTGATATCGTTGATGTGGTTGCCGCCGAAGTTGATGATTCGAAGATTGGGCAGGTTCTCCAATCCGTCAAGACTTTGGATGTCTCCTATTCCCCCGACATTGGTTGTACTGTCGACCATACTTTGTGTGAATACGGAGGTGGTCGTAGCGCTTTCTTGTCTGGCTATCATGTCGGCGAGGGCGGGGTCGGGGAAGCACTGAGCGATGGTGCTGGTATTGACAATGCAAGTGCTTCGCGGGCCGGGGGTCGGACCTTGGGCGGATGGCTGCAGGGTGCGCGGGGTGAGCTGGGCCTTGCTCGGCTTGGTGATCGAACGGCTGCCTGAGGTCGTCGTCTTTGATTCGGGAGCTGCTTTCTCGGCGCTCGTTGTATCGTCTTGTGCCCGATTGAGGCTGTCTGTCCTCGTTTCCCTGCCCTGCTTTACCGTGATTTTCGCGTCCTGCTTCGTATTGGCTTTGTCGGGGGTAGGCTCGGTGGCTGCGGGGCTTGCGCCCGTGGCTGAGCTGGAGGGTGCGGCGCTTGCTGGGTTTGGCGCCTGTGTGCTGGATTGGGTCTCGGCCTGCTGGGCTGGCGTGGTTTCGCCGGCCATGGCGCCGACGGTGGGTGCGAGCATCGCGATGCCGGCTATGGCCGCGATCGATGCGACTACGAACTTGTGTGTGCGAGGTTTCCCTTGGCTGTGCTTTCCGCTCATGATCTTCTTCGTTCTCTTGTGTCTGTTCCGATGCGCTGTGGCGATGGTGCCCTGGTTGGGATCGACGAACTGATTAA
This sequence comes from Bifidobacterium sp. ESL0728, assembly GCF_029392015.1. Taxonomy (NCBI): domain Bacteria; kingdom Bacillati; phylum Actinomycetota; class Actinomycetes; order Bifidobacteriales; family Bifidobacteriaceae; genus Bifidobacterium; species Bifidobacterium sp. ESL0728. The sequence goes on along the minus strand of NZ_CP113925.1, from coordinate 2,380,236 downwards.
CAATATTTGATTATATATGACACATTATATAAATAGTGGCGGATGTAACGTTTTAAATGAATAATCGGCCCGGACCAGGCTCGTATCAACGGTTGGTGGCAGGTATCTGAAGGTGACCGCCCCCGATGATTCGGTGGCTGCGGCCGAAGAACGTAAGAAACGGTATTGGATGCAATGGACTGTTGGGGGATTGCGGCAGCCAACATAAAAGTGTGCGTGACGGTGGCGGCTTCATCCCCTGTTTCCAGTCAAATCGAGTTGGAGGTCTCTTGGGCGCGCGGCTTACAACCTGCGATACAGGTCATCGGTGGAGACGAATCTGATGCCGAAAGAGCCCGATTCGAACGATTTACGCACGTCAGCCGGAACCGGCTTCTTAAGGATTAAATATTAACTGTCTGATGGGTAGCCTACTCGTGAGACAGTTACTTATAGGACAGTTGCATGTACAGAAGTTTCTTATAAGGCATTTATTCGAATCCAGAATATAGAGAAACGCCCTGGCAACAGTTTGCGTTTTCACTTGACCGAAGTTTGCGAAAGCGTTGCTGTTGCCGGGGCGTTCTGTTGGGTTTGTGGTTGTCGTTGGTTCAGTTATTTAACCCGATTGTTCGGTTCTTCGCTTTTATCTGCCTTCCCAGTGTGCGGCTTCGGTGGCGCGTTGGGCGTCGCTGTGGCGTTTGATCAGGTAGCCGATGGTCGCGGCGAGTACGATGGCGGCCAGCAGGATGAGCCACCAGAGGTTGAAGCCGTTGTGGACGCTCTTGGCCGGGGTGGCGTCTGATTGGGCGATGGAGCACTTGGGCAGGCCGACGTAGTCGGAGTCCTTCCATCCGGCGTTCTCGCCCTGAGCGGTGCCGTCGGAGACGAGCCAGCCGGCCTTGTGGCTGGCCTTGGCCTTGGCGTCGAGCCTGCGGGCCACGTCGTCGGGCATGCACTTCGGGCGCGGGCGCGGCTTGCTGGTGGCGTTCGGGGAGGCGTCGCCGTCGGCCGGGTTCTGCGGTGCGGGCGTTGTCGAGGTGTTGCCGTTCTGTGCGCCGGCCGGGTTTGCAGAACCGTTGGTGGTGGCGTTGTGGCCGCCCGCATTGCCGGTGCGGCTGGTGCTGACGCCCTGAGCGCCCGGGTTGGAACGCCCGCCTGCCAAACCGGGTTGCACGCTGAGACCGGGCTGGGCGATGGCGACCGGGCTGTTGCCTCCTGCCGGGTAGGGCAGCGTCGGGGAGACGGGGGCAATCGGGCCGGAAGGTGCTCCGGGCTTGCCGTTGTCGGCAGTGTTCCCGCTGCCGGTTCCTGAGCCGGGTTTTGACGGGGTTCCGGGAGTGCCGGATTCTCCAGGGTTGCCTGGCGTGCCGGGATTGCCTGGGTTACTCGGATTGCCGGGATTGCCGGGAGTGCCGGGAGTGCCGGGAGTGCCGGGATTGCCGGGAGTACCGGGAGTGCCGGGAGTGCCGGGAGTACCGGGAGTACCGGGGTTCCCTGGTTGGTCGGGGTTGCCGGGAGCATCCGGGTTGCCGGGAGCATCCGGGTTGCCGGGTTTGTCGGGATGACTTGGCTGATCTGGCTTACCTGGTTGATCCGGATTGCCGGGTTTATCAGGGTTACCTGGCTGGTCGGGTGTGCCGGGAACCGTGTTCTGTTCCCATTGAGCCTTCAGGTTGAGGTCATTGGTGACGGGGGTTTTAAGGTCGTAGTCCTCCCATTTGCCGTCCTGCTGGATCTGCCATCCCCTGAAGGTGTAGCCTTCGCGGGTCGGCGGTGTGACCTTGCCTTCCAGGTTCTCGCCGTCGTTCACGGTCATCTGTTCGATGGCGTTGCCACCGTTGGTGTCGAAGGAAACCTTATGGGTCACGGGCGTTGGCGCCTCGCCCCTCACCCAGTCGGCGTGCAGGGTGATGTCGCGCGTGACGGGGGTATCCATATCGTAATCGACAAGATCGGTGGTGCCGTCCTTGATGATCTTCCAGCCCTTGAGCTTGTAGCCTTCACGGGTGGTCTTGGGCGACGTCACCTTGTCCCCGTCGTGCAGGGTCACCGGATCGACTTCGCTGCCGCCTTCGGTGTTGAAGTAGACGGTGTAGGATATCGGCTCTTTCGAAGGTGCTGGCGGTTTTGGCTTATGCGAACCACTGCCACTGCCGCTATCGCCGCCGCCGGGGCGAGAGACTTGGACATGTATGGTGCCGCCGATGTGGCCTTGGGCATGGCCTACCGTTCCCGACTCGTCAAAGACAACATCGAGCTGCTTGGCGTTCAGAGGCCCGTCGATGCGCACGGTTCTCACGTCGATGCTTTGTGGCCCAAAGACAGTGGCGGTGCATCCGTTAGTGCTGCAGGAGACATTGACGGTGTCCACATTTGTCATTCCCGGCAGATTGATGGTTGCGGGCAGAGGCGCTATGACATCGTCGTCCAAAGCTTGTTGGGTCAAATCGAAGGAAACGAGATTCGGCAGCTGAGCCAGAGGACTTGCGTCGGAAATCGCGTTGTGGGAAAGTTCGACGCTCGTGAGCTTGCTGAGCGATCCCAACGGTGTGATGCTCCTCAAGCTATTGCCGGAAAGTTCAAGAGTTCTAAGGTTCGAGAAGTTTTCAATGCCGGTGAGGTCTCTGACATAGGCGTTGCTGGCATCCAGGTCGGTGACGGAGTCGACGAATTGCTGGGTGAGCTTGGATGTCACGTCGATATGCAGCTTGCGGGCGATGACTTTGGCGAGCATCCGGTCGGGTACGCACTGGATCAGACTGCTTTGCCCAAGCGTGCAGCCCCAGTCCGGCACCCATTTGGCATAAAGCGTCAGGTCGTGGGTCACTGGTTGCGAGAAATCGTAGTTTGCGCCGGTGAAGTCGGCATTGGTCTTCCAACCGCCGAAAGCGTAGTTCGCCAGTGACGGGTTGTCGGGGACGCTGGCCGTCTGCCCAGGTATTACAGATTGTTTCTTTACCGGGGTTGCCTTGCCGCCGGTGTTGAAGGTAACGGTGAACGGTGTGGGCGTCCACTTGGCGTACAGGGTGATGTCGCCGGTGACAGGGGTGCTGGTGTCGTAGTCGGTCAGGTTTCCTTTGCCGTCGTCGATTCGCCAGCACACGAAGGTGTAACCCTTGCGGGTCGGAGGGGTGACCGTGCCGATGGTATCGTTATATTTCACCTTCTTTGGCGTTATGGTGGTGGCGTCCTTTCCTGTGTCGAAGGTGACGGTATACACGTTGGGAATCCAGTTGGCCACCAGCCTGATGTTGTGGGTGACGGGGGTGGCAAGGTCGTAGTCGACGAACGTGCCGTGGCCGTCTTGGTCAAACTTCCATCCGCCTAATGTGTATCCGAAACAAGTCGGTTTGGGTGCCACGTCGGTCAGTGTTGCGTTTTCGGCGACGTTGGTTGTCCATGTAGTGCCGTTGAGCGGGTCGTCGAAAATCACTTTGTAGGTGATGGGCGTCCAATCGGCGATCAGGGTGATGTCGCCGGTCACCGGCGTTTTAAACGTATCGTATTCGACCAGTTCAGATCCTTGGCGTATCAGCCAGGTGTGGAAGCGGTAACCAGGGCGTGACGGTTTGTTGAGCTCGCCTATCACGTCGCCGTCGCCCACTCTGATGGGCTTGAACTGTGTCGCGCCTTCACCGGTCTCAAAGCTGACCGTGTGGACGATGCGTTTCCAATTGGCGTGAAGGGTGAGGTCCGAAAGCACCTGGGCGCTGAAGTCGTAGTCGCTCAGCTTCCCGTTGCTGTCCTTGACCTGCCAGGAAATGAACTCGTAACCCTGACGCGTCGGGTCGGGAGGGGCGATGAAGCTGTCGCCGTCGGCCACGGTCATCTGCTTTACGGTGCTGCCGCCTTGGCCGGTGTCGAACGAAACCGTTCTCATGATTCGTTCCCATTGGGCGTAGAGGGCAAGGTTCGTGGTCACCGGCGTGGAGAAATCGTAATCGATCAAATCGTGGGTATTGTTATAGTATTTCCACCCGGTAAACTTCCAATGTTCCCGTGTCGGGTCACCCGGCTTGGTGACGGGGGTATTGTCGTTGACCTTGGTGGTCTCGGTTATGCCGGCTTCCGTATCGATATAGAAAGTGACGATATGGATCAGCGGTGCCCACTTGGCGACGAGCGTGATGTCGTCGGTCACCGCGGCGTTCGTGTTGTAATCGGTCAGCTTTCCGTCGTTGTCTATCTGCCAGCCGACAAACGTATAGCCGGGACGCGTGGGATTTTCCACGGCTCCGACGGGGTCGCCCTCGGCTACATTTCTCGAAGCGATGGAGGTGCCCCCTTCGCCGGTGTCGAATTTGACGGTGTGATAAGCGCGGATCCATTTGGCGAAAACGGTGGTGTCTTCCCGGAAAATCGTCGTCTTCAGACTGATAACCTCCAATCTCCCGTAGTTTTCGGCCTGCCATCCCCCGAAAGTGTAACCGGGGTATGTCGGCGGCACGGGGGAGGTGGCATGGCCTCCGCATTGGATTTCCTGGGCAGGAACGGCGACTTGTGCGTCACCGGTATTGAAGAGGATGGTGCATGTGGATGCCACTGGTTCTTCTAGCTTTATCCACGTGGCTCTCAGTGTGATGTCCTTCGTGACAGGGGCGGTCATGTTATAGTCGACCCATTTGCTGTCCTGCTGGATTTGCCACTTGTCGAACCGGTAGCCTGCACGGTTCGGTGACGGGTAAGAGACTCGGTCGCCGTCGAAAACTTGATATGACGTCGAGGTGGAGCCTTCGTAGCCATAGTCGAATGTCACGGTATGCCGGGCCATCAGTGGTCGGGTGATGGTACCGGAATAGGTTGCATGTGAACCGTAGATGCCGAAAAGTTGAATATCTTCGAAATTAAGGGATACCTGCTTAAGACCGTTCAGGCCGCTGAATGTGACTTTGCCGGCGTTCTTGTCATAGGTCGCCCCTTTTATCGGGTTGGTGGAAGTGACTTTGGCAAAACTTCCGTCAGAGAGTTTTGCGCTGTTGAGCGTGGTCGAGGCAGGCGATTGCTGCCAAGGTTGCTCGATGGTTTGCTGCATGAGTTTGAGCTGCCCCAGATTGTCGGCGAAGCTGGCGATCGGTGTGAGGTCGCTGATGTGGTTCTGGTTGAGATTGAGCTCGCCGCGTCGGGTGGAGTAGTCCACGGTTATGCCGGAGACAAGGCCCGAGTTGCCGGCGAGCGGTGTGAGGTCGTTGATGTCGTTGTTCTGTAGGTCGAAGCCAATGAGGGTCGGCATGGATTTGATCGGTGTGAGGTCGCTGATATGGTTATTTCTCAAATCGACGCAGGGAAGCTTGACGAGCTTGCTCAGCGGGGAGATGTCGGTGATGCGGTTGGAGTCGAGTATCAGCGCTGAATTGCCGATGGAAACCATGTTTTCCTTACTGGCGAGGCTGCCGAGGTCGGTGAGAGTTTCCAACGGTTTCAAGTCGCTGATGCGGTTGTTGCTCAGGTCGAGGCTCGAGAGGCCGGTAAGTGTGGAAAGCGGTGTGAGGTCGCTGATGTGGTTGTTGCTCAGGTTGAGGTCCACTTCATTCCAGCTTTTGCCGTGGCGTTTTTCAAGGCCGTGGAGATTTGAGAGGCCGGAGAGGTTGTCGATTTCGTTGTAGACGAGGGTGAGCTTGGTAAGTGACGTCAGTTTGGCCAGTGGGGTGGTGTCGGTGATGTAATTGTCTTGCAACTCAAGTTCTGTCAGGCTGGTGAGTTCGGACAATCCGGAGATGTCGCTGATGCGGTTGTTGCTCAGGTCGAGCTGGCTGAGGTGGGTCAGCCCGTTCGGTTTCGTTGTAATACTGCTTATGTTGTTCTTGCTCAGATCGAGACCTAGAAGATGGGTCATCCCATCCAGGTCTGATCCGATATTCTCTATCAAGTTGTTGCTCAGATTGATCGAGTAAAGTTTCTTCAGTCCCGCAAATCCCTTTACGCTGTTGATACGGTTGTCCCTTAGATCGAGGGTGGCGATGTTTTTCATCCCTGCCAGCGGTGTCAGATTGCTGATTTCATTGTTCCAAGCCTTCAGATTGTCGAGCGCGGTGAAGCCGGAGAGTGGCGTCAGGTCGCTGATTTCATTGCGGCTGATATCCAATGTGCTCAAATGAGGCCCCAGTGCCTTGAGCCCATCAATCGTGACGATACCGGTGTTGCTCACGTCGAGAACGTTCAGCTTGTCCAGTTTTCCGAGAGGCTTGAGATTGCTGTTGAGATTATTGCCCGACAGATCGAGTTCGGTGAGATTGCTCAATTGCGTAAACGGCGTGACATCGGAAATGGCGTTGTTGCCGAGCGATAGCTTGGTGAGCGCGCCCAGATGTTTCAACGGCGCGATGCTGCGGATATTGTTGGTGGTTGTGCCCGTGGAGCTGCCGTCGGCTTTGAGTATGGTCAGCGCCGTGAGGTTTTCGATGCCGTTGAGGTCGGAGAGCTTGTTGTACTTAACTTCGAGAGTGGTGAGCTTGGTGAGTTTTCTCAGCGGCGTCAGGTCATGTATTTGGTTCGTGGGCGAGCTGGTGCCGTAGGCGCCGTTGAGTTTGAGCCAGGAGAGGTTGGTCAGGTTCTCGAGACTGCTGATATCGCTGATCTGGTTGCAGCTCAAGTCGATGTTAACGAGGTTTGTCAGGTTTTTCAGTGGTTCGAGATCGGAAATTTTGCCATACGTGAAGTCGATGTTGGTGAGGTTGGTGAGGTACTGCAGGCCTTCGAGGCTGTTGACATACGGATAGAGTGGTGACGACAATGATTTGATGCTGTCGATCATTTGCTGCGTGAAAGTGGAGGATGGGGTTGTCAGCCATCCTCCCGCCCGGGCGACGGAGGTTGCAAGAGCAGTGTCCGGGAAACATTGTGCGATGGTGCTTTTGCCGATTTCGCAGTTGGATTGAGCGGTTGGAGTGGCCGGAGCAGGTTGGTTCGGATCTGACTGATTGCCGGGGTTTGTTTGTTGCGTGCCGGCTTGGGCGTTTGAATTATTGGCCTGATTGCTTGGATTGCCGGCCTGATCGCGCAGCGTCGAGGTTGCGGCTTTTATGCCGTTTATGCTTTGTTTGTTCAGAGTTGGGCTTTGTGATGGCTGTGCGGCTTGCAGACGTGCGTCCACTGGCGACGGTGCTGCGGACAGACGTGACGGGGCTGCATCCAATCTTGGTGTTTGCTGCTTTATTGTTCCTGAAGGTGCCGGGAAGGTCATCGGCTGTGATGTTGCTGTTGTTGGTTGTGCTGTGGATCGCGCGGATTGTGTTGCGTTTCCGGAAACGTTCGGTGTTTCGGATTGTGGCTGTGATGTGGCTGCTGCCGACGGTTCTGAGGACCGGGAAGTGTACGTCGTCGATTGCGATGTAACTGCTGCCGATGGTGCTGTTGGTTGGGAAGCCGCTGGGGCTGCGCTCGCCTGGCTCGTTCCGGGAGGCTGGCCGGTGCCGAATTGAGCCGCCTGAGCCGAGGCGGTTGGTATGAGCATGGCCATACTCGTGAGCGCTGCTATACCTGCAACGATTGCCTTACGTGCTTTTTTATCGGACGCTTGTTTCCTTGTACTCATAGTTTCCCTCATATCGTTCTCTCTTGCGAAATGATGCAACTGTACGACAGCAATGCCGCAAAATGACATATTGTGATTAATGATAACGTAATGTATTTACAAAATGTGACACATATCTCGTTTTTGGTATTTTGGCTTCCAAAAATGATGTTATTGTGATGCGTTTGAGTCACAGAAAAATGAGAAAAGATACCTGATTATTTTCGGTCAGGAATGATTGAACGTGGGATGTAAAAGCTTTTAAGGAGAATTAGTATTTGCCCGGACGAATTGCCGGTGCTCGGGTGTAATCGGAAGTAGCCGAAACACCGAATAGAGGAGACGTCCTTGGCGAGTGGTCTGCGCTTTCATATCGACGGGATTCTGGCCGAAATTCTTCAGTTTCAGGTTCGGCGCACGTTGGATAACAAAAAGGTCGGTCGATACAAAACCGGAATCGGCGGAAAACGGCCATTCCTGATTTCGTATCGACCGACCTTTTGGTCGGATGAAGCTTTAGAGCTCCGGAGCGATCATCACCTTGACCTGGCTCTTGTCGGTGGCCAAGCCCTTGATGCCTTCAACGGCGTCGTCGAGGCTGACCTTCTTGGTGATGACCGGCTTGAACTGGTCCTGATGGGCGTTGATGATGCCGAGCACGGTGTCGAAGCTGTTCTGGTAGCACAGCGTGGTGTAGATATCGATGCCCTGCATGATCACGTCGTCGGTGAAGTTGACGGTCACCGGCTTGCCGAACAGCGCGACGATCTGGATCTTGCCGGTGCGACGGGTGACCTTGAGCGCGGTGTCGAACGTGGGCTGCACGCCGGCGCACTCGAAGGTGATGTCCACGCCGTTGGGATAGTCGGCGCGGATGACCGCGTTGACATCCTGCTTGGCGGGGTTGAGCACATCGGTGAAGCCGAGTTCGCGGGCCTTGGCCAGGCGCACTTCGGAGACGTCGGAGATGTAGACGCGGTTCGCGCCGGCGATGCGGGCGAGCAACGCGGTGGTCAGGCCGATCGGGCCTGCACCCATCACCGCGACGGTGTCGCCTTCGCGCAGGCCGCACTTCTTGATGCCTTCGTACGAGACGGAGACCGGTTCGCAGAGCGCTCCGAGATCGTAATCCATGCCTTCGGGCAGTTTGTGGGCGAAAACGTCATCGATGTTGGCGTATTCGGCCATGCCTCCGTCTTGAGAGAATCCCAAGAAGTTGCCGGCGCCGTCTTCGGCCACCACGTTGTTGCAGAAGTTATAGTTGCCGGCGCGGCAGTTCTCGCACTTGCCGCAGGCCAGCAGCGGCTCGACGGCAATGCCGTCCCCTACTTTGAGATCGGTGACGGCGCTGCCGACCTTGACGACTTCGCCGGAGAATTCGTGTCCGAGCGTGATCGGGACGGTCTTGCCGGTCAGTGGGTGCGGATGGGTGGGCAGGCCCCAGCCTTCGGAGTAGGCATGGAGGTCGGAGCCACAGATGCCGCAGAACTTCACCTTGATCTGCACCTGATCCGGCTTCGGATCGGCAATGTCGACATTTTCGACGCGTACATCATTTTCACCGTAAATTCGAACAGCTTTCATAGTTATTCCTTTTCTTTACGGAGGCCTTGTTGCCTTCGTCACATTTTTATTATACAAAATAGTATTACTTAGTTCGAATAATAAGACGTTAACGTTAACAAAACAACGTTGGCAATGAATTAAAGCATGATTCGGGAGTCTGGACAGGGAAGGATAGGAAAGGATAGGGAGAAGAGGGATGGCTGGTAGACAGGAAAAGACCGGGAAGCAATGCGGAACATTATCAAATTCCGTACTGCTTCCCGGTCTTCTGCGTTGCCGGATTAGAAATCCTGATCTTTGTCGATAAGGGCTTTCGCCCTACCGGACTTGCGTCGAATTACGGGATCAGGAGTCCCAACCCATTGTCGTCAGAACTGCTCCTTGCGGCGGCGCATGGTGATCGCCGAAGCGCCTGCAATCGCAAGCAGAGCGGTGACGGCGACGCCGAGGACGGCGCTACCGGTCTTGCCCAGCTGCCCCGGGCCGCTCTTGGCGCCGTTGTTCCCGTTGTTGTTTTTGTTGGCACCCGCTGCGTTGCCAGCGGCTCCGCCAATGGCGCTCCACTTGGCGTGCAGGGTGATGTCGCCGGTGATAGGGGTGGAGGGATCGAAGTCGACGAGATGGCCGTGGCCATCATCGATCTGCCATCCATCGAAGTGCTCGCCAGGCTTGGTGGGCTTCTTGCTGTTGTCAATGGTACCGCCTGGCGTTACGGTCTGGTCAGGCAGCGGGCTGCCGCCGTTGGTGTCGAAGTGCACGGTGTCCTGGTCCTGATGCGTTTTCCACTTGGCGTGCAGCGTGGTGTTGCCGGTGATCGGGGTGTTGAAATCGAAATCGGAGTGGTGGCCGCTGCCGTCAATCGTCTCCCAACCGTTGAAGTCATATCCCGGCTTGGTCGGCTGGGTCGGCTTCGTGGCGTGGTCGTTGTAGGCCAGACCAGACTGATCGGGTACGGAGCTGCCGCCGTTGGAATCGAAGTGCACCGTATAATGGTCGGCCTTCCACTTGGCGTAGATGGTCGTATCGTGCGTGATGGCCGAGTTCATGTTGAAATCGGTAGTGCCGTTGGCATCTGTTGCCCAGCCTTGGAACGTGAATCCGGGGCGGGTCGGCAGCGGGTTGGGTTCAGTGGCCTTGTGGTGGTCCTGGACTTCCTGTTTCGATGTGTTGAATTGGCCGCCTCCAATACTGAAGGAGCCTCCGTTGCCGTCAAACGTCACGTTCCAGTTGTCGGTTTCCTTGGGCTGGTTGATGGTCCCGGTGTAGATGAAGGTCTTGCCGTTGAGGGTGAAGGACTGGTAGAGGATCAAAGAGAGACCCGTGGTATGCGTGGTCAGGCCGGTCCAGGTGACCTTGCCGGTGGAATTGTCGAACGTATGGGAAGTACCCGGATCGTAATTGATAGGCATGATCCAGTGGCCATCGACACCCTTGGCAACGTTTAGGCTTCCTGTGGTTGCGCCCTTGGGCAGCGGGGTCGGTATGTAGAGCTGCTCGTTCTGGGCCGAGAAGGTGGTGAGGTTGCTGAGCCCCGCCAACGGTGTGAGATCCATGATGTGGTTCTGGTCGACGTTGAGGTCGCTGAGCAGGGTAAGTCCGCTGAGCGGTGCCAGGGTGTCGGCGGTGTTGTGGCGCAGGCTCAGGAATGTCAGGTTGTGTAGCCCGGAAAGGGGAGTGAGGTCGGAGATGGTGTTTTCATCCAAGGTCAGTGAATTTAGCTCGGTCAGGCCGCTTAGCTGACTGATGGTGTCGATCCGGTTGCCGGTTACATCGAGGCTCTGCAAATGGGGCAGATGCTGGATTCCTTCAAGGCTGGTGATTTTCGTCGATGCGTCGTCCAGTGAGTTGTGGGTCAGGCTGGTGATCGCGTTCTGGTCGGCGGTGGTAAATGTGTCTGTCGCGCTTTTGCCGACTTTTTGTGCCACCGTGCTTGCGAGGTTCGCATCCGGGAAGCAGCTGCTGATGCTGCTGGTGCCCGGGGTGCAGGTGCGTGGTTCGATGGCCTGTGCGCTTGACGGCACCAGCATGGCCATGGATGCAATAGCTGCTGCTACTAGGGTCAGCAGCTTGCCTCCTTGCGGAGCTGTTCGAGAGTGCCGTAATAATAATGTATCCTTGTTCACTGCTATCCTTCTTATCTTCTTGGGCGTTTATACAGCACGCTTTTAAGCGTAAATGTGCATTGTTAGGCATACACGATAATCAGCATAACACATAATATTATTAATTATTATCTTCTGATAATAATTTGAAGGACTGCTTTTATTTATAAAAAACATCGTTCGGTAGTTTGCTGAAAATTTACGACGGATTGGCCAAAGATAAATAGTTTTGTTGTAGCGTCGGATAAAACGCGGCCTGTGGCTGCATACGCAAATTGCCCGACCAAATGCTTGAAGCACGTGGTCGGGCAATTTTGGAAATCTTCAAAGACTGAAGTCTAGAAGTCCCAGTCCTCATCGTCGGTCGCTTCGGCGTTGCCGATGACGTAGGAGGAGCCGGAGCCGGAGAAGAAGTCGTGGTTCTCGTCGGCCGAGGGGGAGAGCGCGGCGATGATCTCGGGGCTCACCTTGGTTTCGGCGGCGCTGAACTTGGCCTCGTAGCCGAGGTTCATCAGCGTCTTGTTGGCGTTGTAGCGCACGAACGCCTGCACGTCGTCGATGAAATCGAAACCTTCGTAGACCTGGTCGGAATACTTGACTTCCAAGTCGTAAAGCTTGTCCAAGAGGTCCATCGTGTACTTCTTGAGCATTTCCTGGTCCGCGGCGGTGCGATGCTCAAGGTGGCGCTGGTACTTGTAGCCGGAATAGTAGCCGTGAATGGCCTTGTCGCGAAGAATCAAGCGAATCATGTCGGCGGTGTTCATCAGCTTGGCACGGCTGGAGAAGTAGAGCGGCAGATAGAAGCCCGCATAGAGCAGCAGGCTGGAGAGCATCACTGCCGCGACCTTGCGCTTGAGCGGGTCTTCGGACTGGTACTGCTCCATGACGATGCGCACGCGTTCCTGCACGAGGTCGTTGCCCACGGCCCAGCGATAGGCTTCGTCGATCTGCTCGGAGGAGCAGAGCGTGGAGAATATAGAGGAGTAGGAGCGGGCGTGCACCGACTGCATGAAGGCGATGTTGGTGTAGATGGCCTGCTCGTGCTCGGTCAGCGCATCGGGGATCTGCACGAGTTCGCCCACGGTGGCCTGCTCGGTGTCGAGCGTGGTGAGGCCGGTGAAGACGCGCACGGTGGTCAGCCGCTCGTGCTCGGTCAGGCTGCGCCAGGAAGGGATGTCGTTGGAAAGCGGCACCTTCTCGGGCAGCCAGAAGTTGGCGATGAGGCGGTTCCAGACCTCGAGGTCCTTGTCGTCCTGAATGTTGTTCCAGTTGACGGGGCGGATGCGCATGGAGTTCGGGTCCGCGCCCTTCGCGAAGGCCGTCGACCACTGCGGGGGTGTCAGCGAATCGGCCATCATCTTGTCATCGGCGAGTTTGACCTCGTTTGTCATGGGTGTTCCTTCTTTTATGGCGTTCTGGTACTTCAAGTTTCACAGGTACTCGCTTTGCGCTTGGGCCAGCTGCTCGCGAATACGTTCCGGAGGGTTTATTCTCCCGTATTCCGTTGACATAGAGCGGTTGGTCGTCGACACCGGCAACACTACATCTAGTGGTCAGGCAATGCAATACCGCTATATATAGTAATCCGTCGGTTGCAGCTTCGCTTTGCGGCACGCGGGGCGAAGGTGTGAAGTAGCTAACACGGATTTGTCATCCGACCGTCGCCCAGGGAGCCGAACGACGAGCATGCGGCACCTGCCCGGACTGGCCCGAATGGTGCCAGGGGCATATTTCACTATGCGAACTGATGATGCGCTCGCCGGATTGAATGAAGTACGTTAAGGGCCAGAGCGGGGGATCGAAAAATACGCGGTATAGCTAGCGCTATCAATGCGATTTGACATGTTTCGTTTAATGAATCCAGGAATGAAGGGCGAATAATGGCGAGTATCAAGGAACGTATTTTCCGCAAAGAGGATCCCAGCGTCTATGAACAGAAAGACGCCCATCTGGTTCGGACCTTGCGTGTGCGAGACTTTTTGGCCCTTGGCCTGGGAACCATCGTTTCCACGGCTATTTTCACCCTGCCCGGAACGGTGGCGGCCCAACATGCGGGCCCGGCGGTGGTGCTCTCCTTCATAGCCGCCGGTGTGGTCGCCGGTCTGGTGGCGTTCGCCTATGCCGAAATGGCCTCGGCGATGCCGTTCGCCGGCTCGGCGTATTCCTGGATCAACGTCGTGTTCGGCGAATTCTTCGGTTGGATTGCAGGCTGGGCGCTGCTGGCGGAGTATTTCATCGCCGTGGCCTTCGTCGGTTCGGGGTTATCGGCCAATTTCCGTGGTCTGATTGAGCCTTTGGGATTGACATTGCCGAAGGCGCTCGCCAATCCGTTTGGAACCGACGGAGGAATCATCGATCTGGTCTCCGTGATCGCCATTCTCGCCGTGGCGTTCCTGCTCTCTCGGGGAGCCAACCAAACCAGCCGGGTCGAGAACATTCTGGTCGTTTTGAAAGTCCTGGCCGTCCTGCTGTTCATCGTGGTGGGGTGCACGGCGATCAAACCGCAAAATTACGTCCCGTTTATTCCCAAGTACCATCCCAATCCCGATGGGTCGGCTTTCGGCGGCTGGCAGGGTATCTATGCCGGCGTCTCGATGATTTTCCTGTCATATATCGGCTTTGATTCCATTGCCTCAAATTCCGCCGAGGCCAAGGACCCCGCCAAGACGATGCCCAGGGGAATTTTGGGCTCCTTGGTTATCGCCGTCATCTTGTTCGCGGCCGTGTCGTTGGTCTTGGTCGGCATGTTCCACTATCCGCTCTATGCCAACAACGCCGAACCGGTGGGCTGGGCCTTGCGTAAGAGCGGCCATGGGGTGATCGCCGCAATCGTCCAGGCGGTGGCCTGCATAGGTATGTTCACCGCATTGATCGGTATGATGATGGCTGGTTCCCGCCTGCTCTATTCCTTCGGACGTGACGGTCTGCTTCCTCGCTGGCTGGGCAAGATCAACAACAGGCATCTGCCGAACAACGCCTTGCTGGCATTGACGGTTTTCGCCGTGATCATCGGCTCCATCTTCCCGTTCGCGTTCCTGAGCCAGCTGATTTCGGCCGGAACCCTCATCGCCTTCATGTTCGTCTCGCTGGGCATTTACGGCCTGCGCAAGCGCGAAGGCAAGGATATCGCCGAGCCCGGCTTCAAGATGCCGTTCTATCCGGTGATGCCGGCCTTGGCTTTCCTGGGGTCGCTGATCGTATTCCTGGGGTTGAGCAACGACGCGAAGATTTATGCGTTCTGCTGGTTCGTCTTCGGCCTGATTCTGTATTTCTGCTACGGAATAAGACATTCCGCTTTGAACAGCAAGCAGTAAGGAGGAGAAGTTGGATAACAATCAACAGTTACTGGCTCAGGAAAATGAGGTCCTGTCTCCTGCGGTGCGTATCCAATATTTCGATATCGTCATCCAAAAGGCCAAAGGTGCCCTGTTGACCGATGCCGATGGCAATGACTATATCGATCTGCTGGCCAGCGCGTCGGCCACCAATACCGGCCATTGCCACCCCCACGTCGTGGAGGCGATCCAGAAGCAGGCCGCCGATCTGATCCAGTACACGCCGGCCTATTTCGCCAGCGGTCCTGAGATCGAATTGGCGCAGCGCCTCGCCAAACTGGCGCCGATGAGCGGGCCGGTCAAGGTGGCCTGGGGCAATTCCGGTTCGGACGCCAACGATGCGATCATCAAGTATTCCCGCGCCTATACCGGCCGTCAGTATATCGTCAGCTTCACGGGTGCCTACCATGGCTCCACCTATGGCTCGATGTCCATTTCGTCGGTCAGCCTCAATATGAGCCGCAAGATGGCTCCGATGCTGCCGGGAGTGGTGAAGGTGCCGTATCCCGACATCCATGAGCGCCTGCCGCACGAGAGCGAAGACGAGTTCGTCGAGCGCATGATCGCCGCCTTCAAGCTGCCTTTCGAGACCTATCTGCCGGCCGAGGAAGTGGCCGCGATCGTCATCGAGCCGATTCAGGGCGACGGCGGCATCGTCAAGGCGCCGCAAAAGTATATGGACTTCCTCTGGCAATTCGCCCATGAGCACGGCATCGTGATCGCGATTGACGAGGTCAACCAGGGCATGGGGCGCACCGGCAAATGGTGGTCCATTGAGAACTTCGGCCTCGAGCCTGACCTGATGACCGTCGGCAAGTCCATTGCCTCCGGCCTGCCGCTGAGCGCGATCATCGGACGCGCGGAAATCATGGATTCCTTGGGTTCCCCGGCCGTCACCTATACCACGGCGGGCAATCCGGTCACCACGGCTGCGGCCAACGCCACGTTGGACGTCATGGAGCAGGAGCATTTGGTCGAGCGTTCGGCGAAGCTGGGACCGGAAGTCAAGGCCTACTTCGAGAAAAAGCGTGAGCAGTACGATTTCATCGGCGACATTCGCTTCTACGGTCTCGACGGCGGCATCGACATCATCGACCCCAAGACCGGAAAGGGCGATCAGGAGGCCACCACCAAGCTGATTTATCGCATGTATCAATTGGGTGTCATCATCATCAGCCTTCGCGGCTACATCCTGCGCTTCCAGCCGCCGCTGGTCATCACCGAAGATCAGCTGCAGCGGGCATTCAAGGCCTTCGACCAGGCTTTGGCCGAGCTGGCTGCGGGTAAGTTGAGTCTGCCCGAAGATGCCGGCAAGATCGGCTGGTAGATGAGTTAATTGAAGTCAAGTCAGACGGACCGTTGGCCTTGGGTGGCCAACAGTCCGTCTCTTGTTGTGGGCTGTTTCGTAAAGCGGCGATGATGCCGCTCTGGAGCGGGCAAACGTTCGGTCACAGATGTCTATCGTTTGACACTCGATTTGCAAAATATCCTCCCGTAGTACATAATAATAATAAGTAATAAAAAATATCGGTTTGTATTTTTGGGAATGAGAAGAAATGGCTACTGACAAGAAGTTGGTCAAGCTGCTTGGCTCGATCGTTACTTTCGCGATGTTATGCGGTACTATCGGTGTTTCCGCCAATGCGAGCGACTTGAATGAAAACGAAACCTCGCAGGGTTCCTCCGCCCAACAGAATGGCGCGAAAACGAATGATCAAGGTGAGGCCGTCAAGAATGGTGGACTGGCAACCGATAAGGGTGACGGTGTGGCCAAAGCCAAGCCACAAATGGAATCCCAAAACGGCAATGGTTTGAAAAGCACGTCGACCAAGGGAGCTGCGAGCGTGCCGGCGCCGCAGGCCCAGGCCACGGCACAGAACAAGACCGATCGGCCCCAGATTGCAGTCCAAGGTGGAACTTCTCAGGTAGGGAACAACGCAGCCAACGCAAGTTCGTTGTTTGGCCAGAAGCCCACGATCCCGACCGTCGCTTTTACCAAGGGTGCGGGCAAGGCGTTCACGTTCGTGATGACGGACGGTTCTCGACTCGATTTCCAGGATAACGGCAGCTATACGTATCGCGCTTCCGACGGCAATCAGACCTCGGTCGCCTCTAAAGGAATGGATAATTATGGGGGGTATTCATACCCGGATGGTTCGCCTGTCTACTCTGTGACCTTTGATTCGACCTCGCTGCCGACGGTTTCGTTTTCCTCCAATATAGGACTTGTCAAATCGGTCAGTGTGTATGCGCCGAATATGTACAACATTGTGCGCAACGACCAATGGTCCGAAACCGTCAGCACGAGCAAGTGGGGAGATGCCGCTGTTACCAGAAACATGATTTCCCTAACCAACGATTCTGCGGGAAATGTCTCTTATTTCTACAATATCGGTGCCGGAACGCTGGGGGCTCCCAGCGAAGCCCCTTGGTTTTACAGTAACAGCCGAGACCATGCGACGCCGGACGGCAGCAAAATCAACTTCGCTGACCCGGAGCATACGGTTCTTCCCGTCAATAGCAAGGCGTTGTTCGCCAATTTCACAACGCCGGGTCTGTTCGATTCCGACCAGATGGGCAAGCTCGACACCAGCAACGTGATGAACATGAGCAAGATGTTCTATGGAAGTCTGATTGCCGGCACCGCTTTCATCAAAAATTGGGACACCTCGAAGGTGACTGATATGAGCGAAATGTTCGCCGAGACGCCTGTTGCCGAAATCAGCGCGCTTTCGCATTGGAACCTTTCCCAAGTGACGAACATGAAGCGTATGTTCTATGATGCTCGCGGTCTGAAGAGCATTGGCGGCGCGAAGAACCTCAAGCTTGAGCGTCTGAAGAACATGTCTGAAATGTTCGCGTTGGACGGCGACCTCAAAGATGTGAGCGTCATGGGCACCTGGGACACCTCGCATGTCATTTCGATGCAGGGTCTTTTCCACGGCGCGGAAGGATATGCGGGTGAGTCGCCGTCCACGGAATCCTTGAGCGAGCTGACGGGCGTCGACAATATACACATGGACGCCGTCACGGATGCCAGCGAAATGTTCGCCTACAATCAGGACCTGAAATCAATCGGCGGCATCGGCAAGCTGCAGGTTTCGAATGTAAAAAGCATCTCTTCCATGTTCTGTGACGATTGGGCGTTGTCTGAACTCGATCTGCACGCTTGGAACACGAAGAACATCGGGGACATGTCCTACGTCTTCGCCATGGATATTCCTGTTTACCATGGCAACGGCATGACCGGTTCAGAAAAGAATATGAGCAGCCAGCTTGCTTCCATTGATCTTTCCGGATGGGATATGTCTTCGGCGTATACTCTGAACACCATGTTCAGCGGTTGCTCCAGACTTACCGAAATCAAAGGCATTTCTGCGTGGAAGACCGATTCGGTACAGTCCATTGGTTCCATGTTCAAGAATTGCTATAAGCTCCCAACGCTTGATCTTTCAAGTTGGAACATTTCGAGCATGTCGGATATGAGTTCCGCATTCCAGAACTTCGGCAAGGATGCGGGCAGCGTCGAGCTTGACTCGTTGAAGGATTGGGATTTCGCCGGTCGGTCGGTTGACGTGGACCATATGTTTGACGGCTGCGCCGCCGAGACCCTGCCTGTCGCCGGTTGGAGCATGGGTGGCGTTTTTGGCACACAAAATATGTTCAGCAACATGCCCAACCTCAAGACGTTGGATGTCTCGAAATGGGATACCGGTAGCAATGGGTATATGAATAGAATGTTCCTGAACGACCCGAAGCTCGAGTCTCTGGATCTCAGCAATTGGAATACCGGCAATCTTTTCGAAGCGACCGATATGTTCAGCGGTGATTCCGTGCTGACGAGCGTCGGCAGCATGGCTCACAAGTCCGGCAGCTCGGTATGGGATACTTCCAATGTCTCAAATGTCATAAACATGTTCAAGGATTGCCCGAAGCTCATGTCATTGAACCTGAGCGGCTGGGACTTGTCCAATGTGCATTCGGATTATCAGCATGAAGTGCACGATGGCGGCGGCAGCACCAACCATTACGACTATGGCATCGACAACATGTTCTCCGGCGACTCCGCGCTAGAAAGCCTTGATCTCTCGGGCTGGAATATCAAACAGGTGACCACGACAAACAATCTGTTTGCAGGGACCTCAAGCCTCAAACACCTGAATCTTTCCGGATGGGATGCCAGCGCGGTCAAGAACTTTAGCGGCACATTCACCGGCGCGGGCGTGCCTGGCGGCATGAAGCTGGATCTTTCCAACTGGAAGGTCAACAGCGATGTCAGCATCGAGCTGCCGTTGCGTGACAGCAATGTGGCCGCGCTCGACCTCACCGGTTGGGACACCACGGCGAATACCGGCTTCCAGCCGCGCTTCTCGGCCAAGCTGCGCCAGTTGACCGTCGGACCGAAGACCGAGCTGCGTCCGGAGTACTTCGTCAGCGGCGTTGAGCCCGGGAGCGCTACCCGCAGTTTCAGCCAATACACCGGGCAGTGGGTCGAGGCCAGCGCCAAGCCCAATGCCAAGCAGACGTGCGTCGCCTCCGATGGTTCAAGCTATACCGCTCAGAACGAGGCTTGGACGAGCTGCGGCAGGGCGGCCGGAATCGGTGCCACCGAGGCCATGATGGCACGGGCCAATACCAACAAGTACGAGGCCACTTACGTTTGGGAGCAAGCGGCTCTGGTGCATTTCGCCGGCCTTGACGCCACCAAGCCCAAGGCTCCGTATGACGACAGCGCCATGGCTCCGAAGACGCTGTATGGCGCCGACTCCGAAGACCCGATTAAGGTCGACGGTTCCGAGGACCCCGTCAGTGTGCACGGCTTGTCGTTCACGTCGCCTCAGGCGTTGACAGACAACAACCACACCAATGTCGGCTGGCTGCGCGATGGCGATTCGACTTCTGATATCAGTGCCCCGAGCACGCAGATGTGGGTACCTGGCGGCGAGCAGGTGGTGCGCGCCATGTGGACAAGTAATCCGAGCAGCCCCGGCAATTCCGGAAACTCCGGCAACTCCGGAAACTCCGGCAACTCCGGCAACTCCGGCAACTCTGGAAACTCTGGAAACTCTGGAAACTCGGGTAATTCCGGAAACTCCGGCAACTCGGGTAATTCCGGAAACTCCGGCAACTCGGGCAACTCGGGCAACTCGGGAAATTCCGGCAACTCCGGCAACTCGGGCAACTCGGGCAACTCGGGCAACTCGGGCAACTCGGGCAATTCCGGTAACTCCGGCAATTCGGGCAACTCCGGCAACTCCGGCAACACAGGTAGTGCAGGCAACCCCGGAACGTCCGGTAATCCGGCGAATGCGGGCAATTCCGGTGCCGGGAATGGTACGGGCAACGGCAACGGGAATGGCAACGGGAATGGCAACGTTGGTGGCAATTCCAGATTGCCTTCGGCTTCTGCTCTCGCAGGTCAGGCTCCCGCCGCTCCGGTGACTCGCTTCGGTGCCGGCGCTCAGCGGATGCTGGCAGGAATCGCGGGTGTGCCGCAGATTGTGGCTCCTCAAGGTGTTCAAGGCAATCCGCAGAACGGCAATACCAATGGAAGCAACGGTAGCCAAAGCAAGCCGAAGAAGAAGCCGGTATGCGTGCCTCGCAGCCAGGTCGGTGGCGCGGCGTATGTGATCGATGCAGCCGGCTATGTGGTGCCGACCGTGCAATACTGCGAGGACGATACCACTGCTTCGGCTGCGACTGGCATGCAGGCGCATCCCGCCTTCCCGTGGTGGGTAATCCTGCTGGCTGTGCTGGCGGTGCTTGCCTACTATGCCGCCACGGGCACGAACCGAAACAATCTTGTCTACGCGCAGCACCGTAGCGACGAGATAAGTGGTCGCTGATCATCGATTAAAAGCGGATAGTTGAGGGTCACAGGTTCGGTAATCTGTGACCCTCAACTTGTGACCCTCGTCTTTCGTTCATACTCTATTGCGCGGCTATCTAACATTCCCGCAAATTGTAAGGTAGAACTCCCGAAAGTCGTACTGTAGGACTTCAGAAAATCGAACGGTAGAACTCCTGCAAATCATACAGTAGGACTCCTGCAAATCGAACTGCAGAACTCCTGCAAATCGAACTGCAGAACTTCTGCAAATCGTACAATAAAGTTGCCGCAAATCGTATCGTAGGATTTAGGTATGGCAGCCTTTTTCGATGGTTTCTGTATGAGCTGCGGGACTGAATGCATCTATGAATTGCGCTCGTCGCCAGTTACGTGCTGACGACGAGCCCAATTATCTGTTGAGTTCAGTTATTGCTTATTGCTGATGTTTACTCCAGCCCGATGCTCTTGATGTCGTGGACCGTGAGCTTGTCGACGGCGAGGACGCCGGATTCGGCGGAAAGCTTGACCGCACGCTTGCCCTCGGAGGGGTAGCTGTAGGAGCTCAGCACGTGCAGGCCGTCATTGATGTAGACCTCGACGGAGCCGCGATCGACGTAAACGTGCAGCTTGAGCTGGTCGGCGTTCAGTTCGGTGTCGGTGAGCTTGGCCGCGCGGTAGCCACGGTCGCCGCGGGCCGCAGCCTGGCGGTCGACGACCACGGTGCCGGCCTGCGCGTCGTAAGCGACGTAGGTGTAGGAACCGTCGGGAGTCGCGTGGACCTTGAGGCCCGCGCGCTCGGCGGTCGTGTTTTTCAGGTTGATGTTGAGCTCGATTTCCACGGCTTCGGCGTCCTCATCGACGAGCGCCTCTTCGTTGGCCTCGATGGGGCGGGCGACGTGGTCGAAGGTGTTGATGCGCAGCTTCTCGATTTCAGGAACCGGCACGGTATGCAGATCGCCGTCCTCACCGAGGAAGCATTCGCGCGGCAAAGTCATCTGGCCGCACCAGCCGTCGGACTGCATCGGGGCGCTTTCGGAAAACGGGCTCATCCAGCCGTACATGATGCGCCGGCCGTCGGCTTCGAAGGACTGGGGAGCGTAATAATTCGCGCCGCAATCAAGCAGACGGAACTCGGTTTCCGGCTTGAAGGCCTCGCCCGGCTTCCAGGTGCCGATCATGTAGCCGGCGTTGTTTTCGTTGCGGTTCATGTAGCCCTTGGCCTTCGAGCCCATGGCGGAGAAGACGATGACCCACTTGGTGTTGCCGTCCTTGTCCTTCAGCGGGAAGAAGTCGGGGCACTCAAGCATGAAGACGTCCGGGTCCGGGTCGTCGTAGAGCACGTTTTGGAATTCCCAATGAATCATGTCGTTGGAGGTATAGGCCCAGATCTGGCCGCGATGGTCGGCGGTGGAGACGCCGTGGATCAGGTGCCAGACACCGTCCTGCTTCCAGACCTTCGGGTCGCGGAAGTGGGAATCGACGCGTTCGCGCGGGCAGTCGATGACCATGCCAAGCTTGTCGAGCTTGGTGGCCTCGTCGTCCTCGGCCTCGGCGAGCATCTGGACCTGCCACTGGCCGTCCGTGTCGTCCTTGCCGTTGTTCCAGCGATGGCCGGTGTAATAAAACTTGAGCTTGCCGTTGTCGTCGATCACGGCCGAGCCGGAGAAGACGCCGTCCTTTTCCTGTTCAAGGCTTGGAGCCATGGCGATGGGTTCGCGGCGCCAGGAAACCATGTCGGCGCTGGAGACGTGGCCCCAGTGCATCGGGCCCCACTGTGTGCCGTAGGGATGAAGCTGGTAGTAGACGTGCCAACGGCCCTTGTAATAGCACAGGCCGTTCGGGTCATTGATCCAGCCGCCGTTCGAGGCGATGTGGTACTTCGGGTACCAGCGGTCGTCGCGCTCGAGGGCGAGCGTTTCGACGCCGGCTTCGGCCTTGGCGAGTTCCTCGTCGTGGTCGCGAATCGGGGTGTAAACGGGAGATTCAGTAGTCATCATTGATGCCTTTCTCGTAACTATCATATAGTGATTGTTCTTTATTCGCATAAGGCCCCCACGCCTGAATTGATGGGTGCGGAGGCCTTATGACGTTATGGAATTTTCAAGGAAAGCGCCGTGCGGAGGTAAATGGGCACGGCGCCGATTTGGCAATCAGGCCGGGAGCTGGTCGTTGGCGGCTTCAGCCTGGATGGCCTCGCCTTGCGCTTCGGCCTTCTTGCGGTCCTTGATGCGGATGAACGGGTCGCCGCCCACCTGTTGGTCATCCCTCTTAATCACGAAGAATCCGTAAATCAAAGCAAGAAGGACGATGCCGGAGATGACGAAGAAGGTCGGACGGGCGCCGAGGCGGTCGCGAAGCAGGCCGAGCGGGTTCGACATGATGACCTGGCCCAGCTGGGAGGCAATCTGGAAGCCGACCATATATAGTGTCGCCGATAGTTTCGTATCGTAATGCAACGTGAAGTAACGGAAGGCCGGAAGGCTGAAGAGCGGGGTCTCGATGGCGTGGAACATCTTGACCACGGAGATCATCACCGGGTCATGGAAGACGCCGCACAAGCCGATACGCAGGAACATCACCACAGCCCCGAGCAGCAGGGAGTTGCGCACGCCGATATGGTCCATGATCACCGGGACGACGCCCATCATTGCGGATTCGCAGAACACTTCTGCCGCGTTCAGGACGGAGTACCAGTTGTTGCCTTCGGCGGTGGTGTGGAAGAGGCTGGTGTAGTAGTTCGGGAACATCTGCTGGTCGAAGACCGTGTAGAAAGTGTTGGTGAAGAACATGAAGACGATCAGTGCCCACAGCGAGCCCATGCCGAGCACGGAGACCATTTCCTTGACGGTCGGGTTGGTGCGCGGTGCGTTCGGATCGGCTTCTTTCTTGAGCTCTTCCTTCTGTTCTGCCGGGCGCCAGAAGGCGTAGATGCAGATCATGCCGAGGCCGAAGAGCGAGCCGAGCCAGAAGTTCAGGCGCATGTCGATGTTGAAAAGCGGGCCGGCAATGAGGGCGACGACCGCGTAGCCGAAGGAGCCCCAGGCGCGGGACTGGCCGTATTCGAAGCCGAAGTGGCGGCTATAGCGTTCGGTCAGCGCTTCGAAGAGGGAGCAGCCGGCCATGAAGCCTGCGGAGAGAACGACGGAACCGATGAAAACGCCGATCATGCGTGTGGTGCCGCCGGCCTTGAGCATAGGAGTGTAGATGAACTGGGCGAACGGGCCGACGCAGGCCGCGATGCAGGAGACTACGACGACCAGGCGGCGCTTGATGCCGAGGTTGTCTTGCAGAACGCCGTAGACGAACATGATGACCAGCGTTACCGCCGAGTTGATGGAGTAGATAGTGCCTTGTTGCTGGGCGGTCATCCCTAGGCCCTTGGTCGGGTCGGTAAGCCACCTGGAGAAGAAGGACCACCAGATGCCCCACGCGCAGAAGAACATAAAGATACCGGTTGAGCTCTCGAGATACGAGGGGTTCCGGTACGTCTTGGCGCCTTTGATTGCCATTTCGTCACCTTTCTTTTCGGCATCGCTGCCGCGCGATACCCTTCTTACTTCCGTTCTTGCCGATTTCTGCGGCATTGCCATAAGCAAGAAACATACGAAAAATATATGACGAGAATCGATTCACGTCAAACTGTAAAACGTTTCCGGCGTTTTCAGATAGATAAAATTTATCTGTTTAGATATTTTTGCTATGAACGTCCTATATTGCCATATATCGGATGTAAAAGTCGGACGTCGGCGTATGCCCAATAGTCTTGGGGAATGAGGTATGCGCAATCTGTCTGGTGGTTTGCATGATGCTTTTTGTCGGAAAGCGGCCGGACCGGTTTCCGATTGTCGGTTTGCCGACGTGCTCATAGGAGCAGGACGGGTGTAAGCCTGAATGCAAAAACGAGCGCGAACTTGCCTTTTGCGTGCTTGGACAGGCTCGTCTGCGCAGGCCGACGGGTTGTTTACGCGTGACCTATCGATGCGTGGATGACTCTAACCATGCATTTCCGCGTTGCGAAGTGGATACGGGAGTACTTTTCAGTGCTTGCCGACTACCGAACCGCGCTCGAGCAGCGTGCAGCGAATGCGTACAGGGCTCGGCGCGTCGAGCGGCGGGATTGCGGCGACGGTTTTCTTGCTTTTGCCCGGGCCCAAGTTTTGGCCTTCGATCATCGAAATCAGCTTGCGAGCGCCCCAATAGCCCATTTCGTAATGGGGCAGCGCGATGGTGGTCGGCTGTGGCTCGAACGTTTCCTTGATGATGCGGTTGTTGTCGATGCCGACCACGGAAATGTCGCGGCCGACCTCAAGGCCGCGCTGGGCGGCGCATTGGTAGACGTACCAGGTGCGGGCGTCGTTGAAGCAGAAGAAGGCGTCGGGGTGCTTTTTGTCGAAAAGCTCTGAGACGGCCTTGAGGCCGCCTTCGTTTTTGTCGATGCCGACGTTGAGCTCGGGGTCGATGGGTCGGCCGGCGTTTTTCAGCGCCTTTTCGTAGCCGCGCATGCGTAGGGGTTCGGCGAGGAGGTTTTCGCTGCAGCCGACGTAGGCGATGCGCTTGGCGCCGGATTTGATGAGATAAGTGGTGGCGTCATAACCCATGGCCACTTCGTCCGGGACGATGTAGGGAACGCTGCTGTCGGTGGATGTGGCGTCGATGAGGACGGTGTGCTCGTCGGATAGCGACGAGGGGATATCCGAAATTCTGTCATACATCTTGGCATAGAGGTAGCCGTCCACGCCGTATCGCTTGAGCGCGGCGATTTCACTGGCTTCGTTGCCGTTGCCGTCGGTGTTGACCAGAAGCATCATGTAACCCAGCTCGCTGGCGGCGTCCTGTGCGCCCAAAATCATCTCACCGGCGTAGGGGGTGGTGGCGATTTCCTCGCTGATGAAACCGATGGTGTGCGTGCGGCTGGTACGCAGCGAGCGGGCGAGGGGATTGGGTCGGTAGCCCATTTTCCTGGCGGTTTCGCGGATATGTTCGGCAAGTTCCTTCTTGACGTGCCCGTCCTCGCGATGATTCAGCGCCATCGAGACGGCGGTCACCGACGCCCCGGCCTTCTTGGCTACCTCTTTGATTGTGGTCATGATTTGTATAATAACTGCCGCCCGTGATTCGGCAGTGGACTTTTTCACCGCTGCCGAGTGATTGGTGATGAATGCGAATCGTGCATTGAGGATTTTGCTGATAATGGTCAAATCGCGCAGGGATTGTGCAATGACTGTTGTCGGACTTTTTGCAAAGGCGTCATGGATATATGATGAAAAAAGATGAATGTTGATAATATGGAAAATTAACTCGAATAAAAAGATGCAAAAAACTGTAAAAACTCTGAAAATCATTGTCGTCACTTTGGTGGCGTTGTTACTCGTTCCTATACTCTCGACCACGTTTACGCCGGATTGGGCAATCGCGAATACTGCGGACGCAGGTAAGGTTGTTCCCGTCGCCAGCGGCGAAAACGGCGATCAGAATGCTTCCAGTGTGCTCGACACCTTGCCGCTCAAGGGGCGCGCACCGAAAACCGGGTACAAGCGTGCACAATTCGGGCGTGCCTGGGCCGACGTGGACCGCAACGGCTGCGACACCCGCAACGACATTTTGGGGCGCGACTTGAAAGACAAGAAATTCAGACCGCGCACCCGCGATTGCAAGGTGATGTCCGGCACGCTCGATGACCCGTATACGGGTAATACCATTTACTTCAAGCAAGGCAAGAAAACGTCGCAGAAGGTGCAGATCGACCACGTCGTCGCGCTTTCCAACGCCTGGCAGACCGGGGCGCAGAAGCTCAGCGCCGAGCGGCGCGAACAGATGGCGAACGATCCGTACAACCTGCTGGCCGTTGACGGAAAGGCGAACCAACAGAAAAGCGACGGCGATGCCGCCACGTGGCTGCCGAAGAACAAGTCGTATCGCTGCTCCTACGTTTCGCGGCAGATCGGAGTGAAGGCCAAGTACGATCTGTGGGTCACCAAGGCTGAAAAGGCCGCGATGCAGCGCGTGCTGACTTCCTGCCCGGCGCAGACCGTGCCGGCCGACGACGGGCCGTTTGCTCAGAATGGAGCAGGGGTTCAAAGTAGCGCGCCAGCTAGCGGAGCTGCCGAAGGCTCGGGAAATTCAGGTCAGTCGAATAACGGGAATGCCGGTAACGTCGGTTCGCCCCAACCTGTTCCCGCCCCTGCTCCTGCCGCACCTGCCGTTCCGCAAGGTGGCGGCGATGTCTACTACCAAAACTGTGCTGCCGTCCGCGCCGCCGGCAAGGCCCCGATCTATGCCGGCCAGCCTGGCTATCGTGCCGCTTTGGATCGCGACCATGACGGAGTCGGCTGCGAGTGACGGTCGACAGCTGTGGGTGACGGCTGGCGGCTGTGCGAATGACGGTCGACGGCTGACGGCTGCGAGTGACGGGGGTTGGAAAGTCGGAGCTGATTGTCGGCAATATTAACCAGAACGTAAAAGGTTTAAAGTAATATTGTATAAATAATCTATTTATGTAGCAATATTACGCTGTCAATTCTTTATGTGAGATTATATACATCTTCAAAAAACGTTGATATATCAACGATTTAAACGTTTGCTAAACCTGTTTTACAACTGTATAATTTCTTACGTCAATTCGGTTCCAGTGTTGGGGCAGAAACGATAAGATAGCGATGTTCGGGCAATTTGCTTCAATGCTTTTGCGAGCGATTGATTGTTTGTGCCTACGCCATCTCATCAATAAGAAAGGAACAGCTATGAAAGCCGTTATGTTCGAAGCGTACAAGACATTCCCAGCGTTGAGGGAGGTCGACAAGCCTACCCCTGGCCCGGGTGAGGTACTGCTCAAGGTTGCCGGCGCTGGCTGCTGCCATTCCGACGTTTCCGTATTCCGCGATTACGACCCCGAGACCGGCAGCCAGACCAAGCCGCCGTTCATTCTCGGCCATGAGACCTCCGGCTGGGTCGAAGAGGTCGGCCCCGGCGTCACCGGTTTCAACAAGGGCGATGCCTACCTGGTTTACGGCCCCACCGGCTGCGGCCACTGCAAGCGCTGCGTCGCCGGCGAAGAGAACTATTGCGAGAACATGGCCACCAACACCTCGCTGGCCATCGGCCTTGGCCGTGACGGCGGCATGGCCGAGTATTTGGCCGTCCCCGCGCGCAACCTCGTGCCGCTGGGCGACGCTGATCCGATCGCCGCAGCCCCGCTTGCCGACGCCGCGCTGACCCCGTACCACGCCATCAAGGCCGCCATGCCGCATCTTCAGGGTGGCGGCAAGTACGCGCTCGTCATCGGCCTCGGCGGCCTGGGCCAGATCGCCATCCAGATCCTGAAGGCCATCACCGGCGCCACCATCATCGCCACCGATATGAAGCCCGAAGCCATGGCCAAGGCCAAGGAGAAGGGCGCCATCGTCGTCAAGGGCGATGAGCATGAGGTCGAGAACATTCGCAAGATCACTGGTGGCCGCGGCGTTGACGCAGCCTTCGATTTCGTGGGCATCGCGCCGACCATCGCTGCCGCGCAGGCCGCTTCCGCCATCGATTCGCGCGTGACCATCGTCGGCATCGCCGGCGGCAAGGCTTCCTATGACTGGTACACCAACCCGTGGCAGCAGGAGCTCACCAGCGTCTACTGGGGCTCCATGCCCGAGCTGCACGAGGTCGCCGCGCTCTATCGCGAGGGCCTGATCACCCCCGAGGTGGAGACCTACTCGATGGACAACGCGCTCGACGCCTACCACAAGCTGGTCGACGGCAAGCTCTCCAAGCGCGCCGTGGTAGTCCCTCACATGGGTGAGTGAGCGGTAGTTCTATCGTCGCTAAGCGGGCGGCGAGGTGTTCTAACGAGCGCCTCGCCGCCCGCTTTTTGTGAACGTAATTAGGCTTTTATGATTTGTTTAGCAACCATGCCGCTTCGATTCAATACGCCTTGAATGAGCAATGTTGATAGTGCGGGGCGGGTTCGATATATTAGGTTATAGCGTTATTGATAGTTTTTCTTGATTGTGGGGAGTCGATATGGTTTGGTCTTGGATGCATCTGGTTGTCGGAGTGGTGCTGATCGTCGCGGTGGCCGTGGGGCTGCTCGGGCCGGCGAGGATGACGAAGATCTGGGCGATGATTGCCCGCGTTTGCTACATCCTCATTATTCTGAGCGGCGTTTTTCTGATCGTGCACGCCTGGCCGCATATCACCGTGCTGCTGGTGGTCAAGATCATCCTTGCGATTGCGCTGATTGCGCTCGCGGAAATCGGCTTCGCCAAGAAAAGCAAGGATACCGCGTCGGCCATGGCCATTTGGCTGCCGATCGTGCTGGTCATCGTGGTCATGGTGGTCGGCCTCGTGGTCTCCCACGGCTTCCCGCTCGTTCTGCTGTAGTAAGTAGGAATTCCGACAGCAATGACCGGATAAATTCCGGAAAATTCGGATGAATTTTGTAAAGGCGAAACGTCACTGGTTGGCGTTTCGCCTTTTCTGTTGTTGTTTTATACCAAGTTTTGCGACGGATTTGGTGAAAATCCATTCAAAAATCATCATAGTGGCACGTTTTCTCGTCTAATCTAGTGAAGGAATCGCTACGAAGCGGTTGCCGGAAGGTTTCGGAGAAACGGGAGAAGAATCATGCGTGTTTGGCGTTGGTTGCATATTATTTCGGCGGTGGTGGCGATGGTCGCGATGACCATCGGCGTGCTCGGGCCGCAGAATATGGTCGAAACTTGGGCTACCGTGGCGCGCGTCTGCTATATCGTGCTCATTGTGAGCGCAGTCCCCACGATTCCGCACGCTTGGCGCGCGAATTGGCCGATGGCCATCGTCAAAATCGTTGCGGCGATTGGGCTTATCGGCATGTGCGAAGTCGCGTTCGTGCATCGACTTCACGGTGCCGCCCCGTTGCAGACGCTCTGGATGCCGCTGCTTTTCGGCATCGCCGTTTTCGTGCTCGGCCTGTGGCTCGCGCGCGGTAAGCATCGCGGAAAGCAACCGGTGACGCGGTGAGAAAGTGACTGTTGACGCAACAAAACGTTAATTGATTGGGTTGGGCGGTCGCAGCGCGTTTTGCTCGTCATCTCCGTGCACAGGCAGCCCCCCATTGATGTCCGAAAAGTGCGTTTTAGTGCTGGCAGGAGTCTCTTTTTTGACGGTAGCGTTGAGAAAGTGCACTTTGGCATTTCTAAGAGTGCCTTTCCGACACTAGAACCAGGCGGAACGGATAGAAAGTGCTTTGTGCTGAATGCGAAGCTGTATCGGCGACACGCAAAACCTGATACGCAAATCGAGAAGTAACTGTATAATGAAGTTTTGTTGCCCCTCTGGCTCAATGGTTAGAGCAGCGTCCTTTTAAGTCGTGGGTTGTGGGTTCGAGTCCCACGGGGGGCACGAGCAAGGTATCGTCGTTCGGCGATGCCTTTTTCGTTTTGTCTTGGTAGCTGTGCCGAGCGGATGATTGCCGGTGCAGATGCAGACCCATAACCCTCGATGATCTGAAAAATCAGCGGCCTGACGATTCGACGTGCAAAACGGTGCGGGCCCACAAGTCGATGAGGGCATCGTTGTTGACGCGCTCGCACAGGTCAATGGTGACGGGAGCGGAGAGATTGGCACTGTCGTCCTGCTTGCCGGCGTAATCCTTCGCATTCTTGGCGAGCAAAAGTTTCCCGTTTCCGGCGATGCGCACTTGCGTCTGCTGTGAGGTGACAATCTCGGGATTCGAAAGCGCGGCCACGGCCACAAGATCGTGAATCCACATGCCGTTCACCGGACGGGTGGCGTCGCTGAATTCGAGCCAAGGCCCAAGCCAGTTGCGGATGTCGGATTTCCATGGAGCCTGCCGAGGGTCGGTTTCGGCCATGATCTCGTCGAATCGCGCCTGAGAAAGGTGCGTGGTGCGCGTGACGTCCAACGGCGCCAGCGTCAACGGAATCCCCGCTTCAAGAACGATGCGTGCGGCCTGCGGATCGACCGCGAAATTCGTGTCGACCAGGTCATCGAAGCCCAGTGCGCCCCCCATCGCGTAGATATGCGCAATCTGCGAGGCCGCTTCCGGCTCTTCGCGGATCACCCGTGCCACGTTGGTCAGTGGGCCGATGGCAATGAGATTGATAGGTTTCCGGGCGCTTAAAATATCAGCAGCCAAATCGTGCGTTGTGGCGGCAGCGGGAGCAGGAACGGAAGTAGCAGCGGAAGCGGCAGCACCAGCGGCGGCGGCAGCCGGAACGGGAACAGAAGCAGCAGCACCAGCGGCGGCGGCAACGGGAGCTTGGCCTGTAGTCTTTTCTGATGCGCCCGGCGTCCCGGTTTCCAGCCATTGTGCGGGAGCGTGGGGGTCGTTGGCCATGTGCTCGCGGTTTTCGATCCAGCGCTGCCGTTCACCGTTGAGAGGCGCGTCGCTGCCTTGACGAACGATGATTGCCGGTTCCCGCAGGCTTTGCAAAAGTGCTTTCGCGCTCGCGTAGCCCATCGGTGAGGGGATATTGCCGAAAACTGTCCAGATTGCGTGCAAGTCAAGGCTTTTGGATTTGGCCGCAAACGCAATGGCAATCGCATCGTCAACGTTCGCACCCGGTACGCCGTTGCCCGGATCGCAGTCGATGATGATGGCTTGTTGCTTGTTCATATACATTCCTAATAGATTTCGATTAATAAATTTCGATTTTAATGATTGACGGGGCCGGGCTGTTCGCAGCCGCAGCTATGGCGTCGTACCAGCAGAGGAGTGACCGGGATGGTGTTGCCGGCGCTGGTTTTTTGGCCGAGCAGCTCCTGGATGATCTTCATCGCCAACATAGTGGAGGGGAGCTGGACCGAAGTCAGCGAGGGGACAAGGTATCGTGCCTCATCGGTGGCGTTCATGGTGGCCACGGCGATGTCGTCCGGCACCGTTCGCCCCAGCTCGGTGAGGCCGGCAAGAAGTCCGATTGCCTGTAATGCGTTTGTAGTGAACACGGCATCCATGTCGTCGTCCAGCAGGGACGCCGCCTTGAACCCGCCTTCGCGCGAATATGGCGTCACGATTTCCTGCCCCGGCTCAAGGTCTGCCTTGCTCAGCGCGTCTTTCCAGCCACGCAGGCGCTCGCGTGAATTGAGACGGGTGGTGGGGCCTGTCACGATGGCGATATTGTGCCGGTGATGGCCTGCGAGATGTTCAGTGGCCATATAGGCCTGCTGGTATTCGTCGATGGTGACCCGGATTCTCGGTCCGTCTTGCGTGGGAGCCGGGTCTGCGGTTTCCGGCTGGTTGAGCAATATAGCGGTTCTTGGAAAATGCTGTATTGCCTTGAGCGGCAAGGGCTGGTCGACCCCGTACCAGACCAATCCGGCCACTTGCTGACGCTGGAAGGCCTCAAGCAGCTCCACTTCATGCTGTGCGTTGTCTTCCGCGTCCCCCAATAGCAAAGTCTTGCCGTTAAGCAGGCATTCGTGGCCGAGCGCTCTGGCAAATTGCGCCAAAAAAGGATTGGTCATATCGGGAACGAGCAAAGCGAACATGTCGCTGTCGCCGCTTGCCAATGATTGCGCGACGGTGTTGGGGCGATAGCCGGTTTCCCGAATCGCCCGCAGCACCTTCTCTCGCGTGGCTTTTGAGACAGGGCGGGGGCCGTTGTTGATGACATAGCTGACAACGGCCGTAGATGTGCCGGCTTTCCTGGCCACGTCATCGCGGGTCGGACGCCTGCCCTGTCTTGTCATACAATCGCTCTTTTACTTCATATAAGGTTCAGCATCAGATGGCGTCTTCGATTAGTGTCAGATCGCGGCCACGTGTCTCCGGGGCGACGAAAGTGGTGAAGAAACCGATAAGCGCCATAACGCAGAAGTATACTGCCAGCGGAACCCAGGATTTCGTTGCCGCGAGCAGCGCGGAAGCGATCATGGGGGCCGTGCCGCCGGAAAGAATCGAGCCGAGTTCCTTGGCGATGGCCATCATCGAATAACGGTGCTGGATGCCGAAAAGCTCCACGCCGTATGCGGCCTGCACGCCGAAGATGCCCAGCGAACCGAGGCACATGCCGACGATGATGACGATGCTGACCACCAGGGTGTTCTTGCTCTGCAATGCCCAGAACGCCGGGAAGGCGTAGATGGCGAGCAAGGCGCAGAACGCGCGGTAGGTGATGCGGCGGCCGAATTTATCGGAAAGCCAGCCGGAGAACGGGATGACGGCGAAGCCCAGGATTGAGGCGATCATCACGGCTGTGGTCGGCACGGATTTGGAGACGCCCAGCGTCACGACATAGCCGACAAGGAAGCTCTGCGCGATATAGGACGGGCCGTTCTCGCCGATACGCAGGCCGAGCATGACGAAGAACGCCTTCCAGCCGCCCTTGCGTTCTTCCGGCTTCTTGCCAGACTTGGCGAGGATGGCCTCTTCCTGCTTGCGCTTTTCCTGATACGAGCGGAAGGCTGGGGTCTCCTGCATGGCCTGACGCAGATAGACGGCGAACAGCGCGATGAGCACGGAGAGGATGAAGGGGATACGCCAGCCCCAGGCGATGAGCTTGTCGTGAGGCAGCATGAGTACCAACAGCCAGACCACGGAAGCCAGCAGCGTGCCGGTGCTCGAGCCTACGCCGATCAGCGAGGAGACGAGTCCGCGGTGTTTGACCGGTGCATATTCCGCCAGCATCACAGCGCCGCCGGAAAGTTCCGCGCCTGCGCCGAAGCCTTGCAGGATGCGGCAAAGCACAAGAAGGATTGGCGCCCAGATGCCGATTTGCGAGTAGGTGGGCAGCAGGCCGAGGGCCGTGGTGGCGATGCCCATCAGCATCACGGTGAAGACCATGACGAATTTACGCCCGCGCTTGTCGCCGACGCGACCGAGTACAAAGGCGCCAATCGGGCGGGCGATGAAGCCCACGGCATAGGCCGCGAACGAGGAAAGCAACGCGATGACCGGCGTCTGCTTCGGGAAGAACAGTTCGCCGAAGACCAGGCCGGAAGCGAGGCCGTAGAGGGCGAAATCGACGTATTCCATGGTCGTTCCGAGCCATACCGAGACGATGTTGGTCCAGAAGCTTTTGCGGCCTTCTTTGGTGCGGAAGTTCAGATCGCTGACTTGCGGCGAGGCCTCGTTTGGCTGAGCCCCGTGTTGTTCATTGCTCATTTTCTCTCCTTGGCTTTGAAGCCTGATGGCCTGCCTTGGCCATCGTAAAATTCATATCTGAGTTGATATGAATGTTTGCAATTGGCTATTCTACGCGCGTAAACCTTTCAAGGCAAATTCTGCTTTCGCGCCTTTCTGAAAAGGTGGGGCAAGCCCGAGCAAACAGGCCGAACTATTGGTTTGATAATCTTTTTGTCTTGAATACTCGAATCCGTACTTTGGCCTATAACCCGCGTTTGGCAATTACCCCGAAACGCATGTTCCCAGACCAGATGGCCGGGGAACATGCGTTTATGCACTGTCTTGCTGGCAGCGTTGATACCAACCGGTAGCGGGATTGACGTTACCGGTTGGTATCAGTCGCGCTTGCGTGCCGGCAAGAGGCAAAGCGCCGCGAGCGAAAGCGCGACGGCCAGTATGGCCATCGGCAAAATGGTTGAACCCGTTGCGGCGAGCTTGGAGTCGGCGTTTGTATGATTTCCGTGATTCGTCGTAGCGGCCTGTTGGGAGCTGGGTTTGCCCGCGTTCTGCACGGTCG
Source organism: Bifidobacterium sp. ESL0728 (assembly GCF_029392015.1). Lineage (NCBI taxonomy): Bacteria > Bacillati > Actinomycetota > Actinomycetes > Bifidobacteriales > Bifidobacteriaceae > Bifidobacterium > Bifidobacterium sp. ESL0728. The sequence goes on along the minus strand of NZ_CP113925.1, from coordinate 2,346,283 downwards.
ATGCGGAGCCCGCAGCCGCAGCTGTGTTTGGAGCGCCTTCGGCCGGCGACGAGCCGGTATGGTTCTGACCCGGAGTCGAAAGACCGGGAGCGGATGAAGGGCTGTTCGAGGGGTTGTTTGAAGAACCGTTTGCAGGGTTGTTTGAAGAACCGCCTGAGGGACCGCCGGGAATCTGCGAAGATTCGCCGGTTCCTGCCGGGTTCTTCGTCCATACCGCGGTCAGCGTGATGTCGTGAAGCACCGGGGAGTCGAACGCATACTTCTGCCCGTCGAGGTCCCATTCCTGGAACGTATACCCTTCCCGGGTCGGGTTCTCGGGTTGTGTGGCCTTTGCGGGCTTGCCCGGCTGCCATGTGCGGGTTTGCGCCGGCACCTTGCTGCCGCCCTTCGAGTCGAAGATGATATGGACGGTCCTGTAGGTGGGTGTGCCGATATGCGAGGAATCGACAGGCCGGCTGGGCATGGGAGAGCCCGTCGTGCTCTTGCGATGGATGCCGAGGTTCCTTGTCAACGTCCACAACGGGTCGGTGAGTAAGGCGCTCGCGGGCAGATCGAACGTGGTGCCGATGTAGTCGCCTGCGGCGTTGAACTCGCCAAGCGTGGGGTCGAAGTCGGTCCCCGCAACGGTCTCCGCGAGCCCGCCCGCCTTGGGCTCCTGGGTGTTCGAGGTCTGGATGACCACGTGGACGTTGCTGTCGCTGGGCAGGTTGTTCAGCGACCACGAGCCGTTGGCATCCGTCGTGGCGGTTGTGGTTCCGTCGACGGTGCTGGCGAGTTTTGCCCCGCCTGAGTCCTCGACCCAGACCTTCACGCCCTTGGCTCCGCGTTCTGAGGAATCATGGACGCCGTTGTGGTTTCGGTCGTACCAGACGCTGCCGGAGACGACTCTGTTGACGAAAAGCAGCGGGGCCACGACGTTGTTGTTCCTATCGCCCCAGTGAATGGTGGATGAGGCGCTTGCCGTCGCGGCGCTTTTCAGTGTCAGATTGAGTTTCACGAAGCTGTTCGAGGGCATGCTGCTGCTGATGAAGGCGATTGCCGTCGGAGCGAACACCGCTCTCGGCAACGCGATGTTGCCGTTGCCGTCAACGGTGAGCTGAGTCCACGAATCCACTTCGGTCATTGAGATTTTGTCGGATGTCTTGTCGGCGTATTGGGGATCGGTGCTGTAACGTACGACTGGTGTGCCAGCACTGCCCGCATTCAAGCTGAGGGAAACGATATCGGAAACAAGATTCGCCGGGATCGTCATGATGCCGGTCGTGGTATTGGCCGTTCCGGTGAAGTTGCCGTACATGAGCTGAATCGGAACGTTGTTGCCGTGATCGAAGACGCCGTGCGCTCGCAGGCCGATGGTGGACTGGTAAAGCTTGGTGACGCCGATGTTGGCTGCTCCCTTGGTGTGAACCCAACCGGTTACTTCTGAGGTATCGGCGTTCAACGATATGGAGTCGCTGGCGTGTACATCGAGGTTGGGGTCGATTTCATCGCCCATCTTGACCGCGAATCGGATGAATACGGTTTTGCCGGTCTTCATCGCCATGTTGTGCCACGCGTAACTGTGGTTCGCCTCGTCGACGGATGGCGTCAGCGCTGTGCCTGTTGCGGTTTGCCAATCTGTGCCCTGGGTCCAGTCCTGAGAGTTGCTGAGTAGGGTCGCGGAACCCGGAACGTAATACGTTTGGGTAATTCCCGAAAGAGTCGCGATGATGTCGGCGTTGAGCTGCGCGTTGGGAAGCTTGTCGGACTTGGGAGTGGTAGCAAGCAGATAGGTGACGGTTCGGTCGTTGTTGTCGGTATCGATCTTCTCATGATCTGCCTTCACCGTTGTGGTGATGGTGCCGGCCATGGCTTTGAGGTGCGGATGGCATCCCGTTGTGTGGGCGTGATTGGGCACAGCGGTGAACGCGATGATAGTTCTGAAATCGGTGTCTTGGAACCATGCTGACCAGCTATTACCGAGCGCCGGTGGGCTGCTGAAATGATTGTTGACCACGTCTTTTTGCGTCCAGGCGTAGGCCGTCGAATCGAAGGTGTATTCGGTGCCGGGGGTTGCCTTTGTGGTCAGAGACAGGTCCATGTGTGGCATGTTCATAGCTTGGCCGTTGCCGTTGCGGACGCTGACTGCGCCGACGATGACGCCGTGCGAAGCCGCTTCCGCCTCCGTCTTGTATAGAACGACGTTTGAGATATCAGCATTGGCGCGTTCGGCCGTGTCGGTCCAATCCTGCCCGTCGGGTTTCACGGCCCAGAACATCTGAGTGTTTGCGTGGTCGGTGTCGGTGTGGTCGGGGGCAGCCTTCATGATGCCACCGTCGAAACGGATGAATGTCGCCAGATATGCCGGGTAGGAGGCCCCTCCATATTGCTCGACGAACAAGTCGTATCCGTCGGTGCGCATGGGTTCCTTCACCGTTTCACCGATGGCCAGGTCCTTGTCGACCGGATAGCAGAAATTTTCCCCAAAGGTGATGTCCTTGGCGAAGCCGTCTTTGTCGTTGATTTGGGGAAGGCTGGTCGGCGTAGCCACGGTGCCATCAATACCCCGAGCGACGATGTTGGTGATGTTGCCCTTGATGTGCCAAGTGTTGTTGACTGTGTCGTACGCAGAAGGCGGAATGTCGGATCGGACGGTGATGACGATTTGCTGGCCGGGCGTGTAATTGGCGATGTGGACTGTGTCGTGTGCGCCGTCTTGGGTTTCTGTCACCGTTGGGCCGCCTCTTGCGGGAATGGGGGTGGTTAACAAATGATAAAGATTGAGTGGGTTCTCCCTTGTGGGAGCCTCAGCAGTGAGCGAGGCATGCAGGTCGAGGTCGAATGACATCGGACTGGCCAGGGGCTCGCTGCCCACTCCGCCTTCCGCTCCGACGGAAAGCGTGATGGCGTCTTGTTCGAAACGGCTCGAAACGTTACTGCCGACTTGGGTTTTCTTCACGTCTGCCTTCACAGTTGGAGCGGCTGTTACGGTGACGTCGGGAATATTCGTGATGCTTTTTACTGCCGGTGCCGCGGAATCCGGTCCGGAAGGCTCCACCCAGATGCTTGCCTTGGGATGGAACGCAAAACCGTTCTTGTTTGCGGCGTCACTGTCCAGCTTCAGATACACGTAAAGGCTGGACGTCCCCGGCACCACGGTCTGCAAGGATTCCGTCGGAGTCAGCGTTCTATAGGCAGTCCATGTTCTGACATTGCCGGAGACCGTGTCGGTGGGGGTGAATCCCTCGTCTTTGTCCATCCAGTTGGTGCGTGTGGGGTCCGCGTCCACGTCCACATCCTTTGGCATGGTCATGCGGAAGCCCACTCGCGCGTGGCGGTAGTAGGTCGCTGGCTGACTTGCTTGGGTGGAATAGCCGAAGTTGTAAAAGACTTCATCGTGGCTGCGCACCTTGTGGTTCGTAGCTGAGGAATCATGGCCGGTTGCATCGTCGGAATCCAGGGCTTTTATGAACCCGCCATCCTTCAACTCGTCCAACGTGAAGCTGCTTATCGTTGCGTCTCCAGCCGCCTCAGGCCGGTCTTTGACGACATCGTCTCTGGTCAGCTGGGGGGGGGATTTCGGTGTCAGTGCCGGTGCGCTGCTTTGCGGGGCGATGCCGTCGGATGGATGGTTGGCGGGGATGCTCGCGGTGGCAGGGTTGATGGATGTGCCGGCGGATTGCTGTGCCGGTGCGCTGGATCGTGGGCCCTGGCTTTGAGTACTCTCGTGGACTTTCAGATCGTTGCCGTCGCTGGCGTCATTCGGCTTCGCCGTATCGGCCCTCGAAGCCTTGCTTCCCTCGCTGCCGGGGTTCGTCTGAGCCGACGTCGAAACGGAACTGCTGCTTGCGGAATTGTTTTGCTGCGCCGCAACTTCATCGGCGTTCGCAGCGGGCGCCGCCAACATAGCCAGCGCGATGATTCCAGCGAGTAATGAAGCCATCTTTTTATTATTCGAAGTCATCAAAAATATCGCTTCCCTCCATCAATTTTCATATTGATGTCTATGCAAATTTTAGTGTAAAGTATGTACTACGAAAATCGAATGATGGATGTCGGGGAATAGCGAAAGGCCGTATGATGTTTCGTTTTTACAGTCTCTGGCGATACTGTCGGTAAGCGGTATCTGAATGCGTTTCAGGGATGGTTCCCGGCGCGATTATCGTTGCTGCCGGTAAACGGTGCGCAGCCGCAGCTAAAAGTCACTTTTTTGACGGTGGTGTCGGGAAAGTGCATTTTGGCGTTGGTAGGGGTCTCTTTTTTGACGGTGACGTCAGAAAAATGCACTTTGGCGACGGTAAAAGTCCGTTTCCGTGCGTTGATATGCTCGGGAAGGCAAGGCGTGCGATGGCGGCATCGTGAACTTCCCGTGGCAAGTTGGATTGCTTGGGGATTTAATTGAATCCGATAATATTTTCGGCTACGTAATAACCCATGCGGATAATCCAGCGGCCGACGGAACCAGGCAGATTGATGGCACGGGAAGGCAGTTGACGGCGCACGTCGCGGGCGATCCTCGGCGAAACGGCCCGCTGGTTTTCCCAGAGTTCCTGCTTGATCTGATAGTTCGCAGACTTGCGCGAAAGGATGAGGAAAACGCTCGCCACTACGCTCTCGATGGAAAGGAAATGGATCATATAGCGGTAGAGGCCGGGCGAGACGTTCTTGCGTTCAGGGGTGGCGGCGACCATCGTGCGGTTGACGCGCACGAGCTGGTCCACGCGCCGGATCATCACGTCGGTCTGCACGCTCTGGCCGTCGCGGCCGATGAAGTAGTGGTAGAACGGGGTGCTGATATACATCAGCGATTTGACCCACGGGAACGGCTGGTAGGCGTAGATGAAATCGACGTAGAAGGTGTGCTCGGGCAGCTGGGTCTGGGCCGCGCGCAGCACTTCCGTGCGGAAAATGAGCGCGTGCATGATCATATATTGTGCGATGCCGAAGTGCCGCAGATCGTTCCAACCCAAACGTTTGTCCGTGTCCATTACGTTGTCGAATTTGACGACGTGCTTGCGTTTTTTACCAACCTTGTCGTAGACGTAATCGGTTACGAACATGTCGATCGGCTCGCTGGCGCTGCGCTGTCGGCGCATTACATTCATCAGTGCATTGAGCGATTCTGCGCCCACCCAGTCATCGGCGTCGACGACCTTCAAATACATGCCCTCCGCATTGGCGATGCCGGTGTTGACCGCGCCACCGTGACCTTTGTTTTTCTGGTGAATGACGTGAATGATGCCGGGTTTGTCGGCCGCAAGACGATCCGCAAGTTCCGGGGTGCCGTCGGAGGAACCGTCGTCGACGATCAGCACTTCGATGTCATCGCTGTCCCGATTGGCCGTCAACGACGAAACGCAACGTTCAAGGTAGGTGTCCATATTGAACGCCGGCACCACGAAAGTCAGCGTTTTCAAGCTAGTTTGCGGCATGTTCCCTCATTATGGCAATTCGCCGCGTTGGTGCGCCGAACAAGCCTAATTTACCATGCAATCCCGAGAATGACGGGGGTGTCCGCACGAGTTGTGATTTTCCCGTCATAAAAATGCGCGGAAATGCGCGAAAACATTATTGGATTGTTTTTATTATAATTTGTTCACTGCTGGTGATTTTGTGGCTTTTGGGGGCTTTTGTCTCGGTGTTGAAGGCGTTGCCGGTATCCGCGGGTTACTTTTGGCGTCGATGTTTCGAGTATCGGTATCTGCGTTAACGGTATGGTCGGTGTCTTCGCTGCTGTTGCCGCTATCGTCCGATTTCCTGTTAGCGACGTCTCCGTCGTCCGATTTCCTGTTGATGGCATCGCCATCTCGGGTATCCGTTCGCTTGCTATTCTCTTGTGTTTTCCTGCCGTCGGCTTTCCCGTCGTCGGCTTTGCTGTCATCCTCGGTGCTCAGGTCGTTTTCAAACCGCAGCTTCGGCTTGGCTTCGAGGCGCGAGAGGCCGTACCAGGCGAGATTGACGATGTGCGCGGCGAGCTGCTCCTTGCTGATTTTCTTCTGGTGCGCGGCCCAGTACTGGCCGGTGAAAACGGTCATGCCGACGAGCATCTGCGCGTAATATGGAACACCCTTCGCCGGCAGCTTGTGCTGTTTGAAGGCTTTGGTGAGGATTTCCTCCACGCGCAGGCTCACATCGCCGAGCAACGAGCTGAATGAGCCGGCCGGGTCGGTGGTGGGGGAGTCGCGCACGAGCACGTTGAAACCCTCGGAGTTCTCTTCGATATACGTCAGTAGCGCCAGCGCGGTGCGTTCCACAATCTGGCGCGGATGGGTGTCGCCGGCCGAAAGTGCGTCGATAAGCGTGCTCGTCAGTTTCTGCATTTCTCGATCGACGATGACGGCGTAAAGCCCTTCCTTACCCCCGAAATGCTCGTAGACGATTGGCTTCGATACCTTCGCGGCGGCGGCGATCTCCTCCACGCTCACCGCTTCGTAACCTTTGACGGCGAAGAGCCCGCGCCCGATGGCGATGAGCTGTTCGCGGCGCTGGTACGAAGTCATTCTTGAAGCATTCGACATAGTTATATTGTAAGTGACGCACACCCAAAGTGGGGTGTTGAAAATGGGATTGGCTTAATTGCGCGGAAGTGATTTTAAACGTCCCGGTTCGGGTGTGCGACTTTCTGCGTCGTGACTCACACTAACCCATGGTTACCAAAAGATACTGTACGAATTTCCATGGTTTCTTTTGGTAACCATGACTTAGTGTGAGCGTGTGCCGAACATCCTGCGTCTGGTCTCGCCAATAATCTTGAACTATGAGTCTTACTATGAATCCGATGCTTATTGTGGTGGCGCTCGTGGTTGTCGCCGTCATCCTCATTGCTGTGGCCGTTCTGGTGTCACATTCGCACAAGAAAAATGCCGCAAACGCGCAGAATGCCAACGTTTCCGAAGATGCGAAAAATGCCGAACCTGACAAAACGCAGAAGAAGGCCGAGGCCAAGCCAGGTCCGTCCGGTGAAGAAACTTCTGCGAAGTCCAAGTCTAAGTCAGAGGCCGACTCCAAATCGAAGTCTGAGTCCAAGTCCGACTCCGGGTCCAAGCCGAAGTCGGAACCCGAGTCGAAGGTCGAAGTTCCGGAAACCAAGGCCTCCCGCAGCGTTCGTCTCAAGGAGAAGCTCAGCAAGTCGTCGAATCCGTTCGGTAAGGCGCTCTTCAACATTCTCGCCAAGGACCAGCTTTCCGATTCCGATTGGGACGACGTCGAAGACACCTTGCTTCTGGCCGATGTCGGCAGCGAGGCCAGCGAAAAGCTGGTGGGCGAGCTGCGCAACGACGCCCGCATCACCGGCACCTCCGACCCGAAGGCCGTGCGCGAGGCATTGCGATCCAAGCTCATCGACATGGTCAATTCCCAGCCCGACCGTGCACTCAACGCGGACAAGCCCGATGCCAAGAAGCCGAGCGTCATCATCATGGTCGGTGTCAACGGCACCGGCAAGACCACGACCGCCGGCAAGCTCGCGCGCCTCTTTGTCTCCGAGGGCAAGAGCGTGATGCTCGCCGCTGCCGACACCTTCCGCGCGGCCGCCGCCGACCAGCTCGAGACCTGGGGGCAGAAGGTCGGCGTGCCCGTCGTGCGCAGCGAAAAGGAAGGCGGCGACCCCGCTTCCGTCGCGTTCGACGCTTCAAAGCAGGCCAAGGAACAGGGTGTCGACGTGCTAATCATCGACACCGCCGGCCGTCTGCAGAACAAGGCGAACCTGATGGACGAGCTCGGCAAGATCCGCCGTGTCACCGAGAAGAACCTGCCAGTTGACGAGGTGCTGCTCGTGCTCGATGCGGTCACCGGCCAGAACGGCATGGCGCAGGCCAAGGTCTTCGCGCAGGCCATCGGCATCACCGGCGTCGTGCTCTCCAAGCTCGACGGCTCGGCCAAGGGCGGTATCGTCATCTCTGTGCAGCAGGAGCTGGGCGTGCCCGTGAAGCTGGTCGGCCTCGGCGAAGGCCCCGACGACCTCGCCCCCTTCGACCCGGAAGGTTTCGTCGACGGCATCCTCGCCTGAGTCTCGGATTTATCGTTAGTGTGCAGCGGCCGCAAATCATCCCAAACGGGTTGGTGTGCGGCTGCTTGCGTATCCGCGCGGTCGTCTCACGCGTCGTTAAGCAGATTTGTGGGTCTGGTTTTGTGTGATTTTCTCTGTAAAAGAGTTGGGGATGCAGAGTTAATCACGTTTTTGCCGGAATTTCGTGATTATCTCTGTAAGTGGTGTGGGGTTGCAAGGTTAATCACGTTTTTGGACGTTGTTTCGTGATTATCTCTGTATGTGGCATTGGGGGTTGCGGAGTTAATCACGGTTCTGCCGGTATTTTGTGATTTTGTGCTTAAATGCTGCAGAAATGGCGAAGGGGCCAGTTGCAACGACTGAACTATTTCTAGGTGCAAGTAACCATCATGTTTCGATAAGGACGCGAGTTTTACATCGCCGTAATCTCGCGTAAAACTTCTCCTTACGTTTTCCGTGTTTCATAGGCGCATACGGTTCAAGACGCGGCGGACCCCGTCGCGTGAGACAGGCCGGAGAGGGGAAACGCGAAATGGATACCGGAAATGCCGCATGGATGTTGGTCTGTGCGTCGCTCGTCTTTCTGATGACGCCCGCAGTGGCGTTCTTCTACGGGGGCATGGTGCGCCGCAAGGCCGTGCTCAACATGCTCATGCTTTCCGCGGGGGCGCTCGCGGTGAGCACCATCATCTGGGCCTTGTGGGGTTGGTCGATTTCCTGGGGCGGCAAGGATATTGGCGGTATCTTCGGCAATCCGGCCTCCGGCTTTCTGCTCGGCGACACGATGAAAGCCGGCAAAGGCGGCGTCTTCACCGCCACCGGCCTCACGCCGAACGGCAACAAATACCCGGTGAGCATCGACGTCGCTTTCCAGCTGGCGTTCGCAATGATCGCCGTCGCCCTGATTTCCGGCGCTCTCGCGGAACGCATCAAATACAGCACATGGATGATTTTCGTGGCCATCTGGATCACGCTCGATTATGCGCCCATAGCTCACATGGTCTGGAACGGCGGTATCCTTTCGCCTGATGGCCCCATCTCAAAGTTCATCGGAGCGCCTGTCCATGATTTCGCCGGCGGCACCGTCGTCCACATCAACGCGGCCGTCGCGGCGCTGGTCATTGTCCTCTTGATCGGCAAGCGCAAGGACTTCGGCAAAGCGCCGATCCGCCCGCACAACGTCCCGTTCGTGATGCTCGGCGCGTTCCTGCTCTGGTTCGGCTGGTTCGGCTTCAACGCAGGTTCCGCTTTCGCGGCCAACGGCACCGCCGGCTACGCCTGGGTGAGCACCTCGCTTTCCGCAGCTGCAGCGATGCTGACATGGGGCTTCACCGAAAAGATTCGCACGGGTCACTACACGGCCGTCGGTGCGGCTTCGGGCATGGTGGCCGGTTTGGTCGGCATCACCCCAGCGGCCGATGTGGTCTCCCCGCTTTGGGCCATGGTCATCGGCGCGATCGTCGGCGTCTTGACCTGCCTTGCGTGCGGGCTCAAGTTCCGCTTCGGCTATGATGATTCCCTCGATGTGGTCGGTGTCCACGGCGTCGGCGGCCTCACCGGCACCATTCTTATCGGCTTCTTCGGCCAGGGCACCGGCCTCTTCGCCGGTGGCAGCTGGCGTCAGCTTGCGGTGCAGGTGGTTGTCGCGATCGCGGCTGTCGCCTACTCCGCTGTGGTCACGTTCGTCGTCGCGTTCGTATTGCAAAAGACCGTCGGTTGGCGGGTCAACGAAGGCGAGGAAATAGCCGGCGTCGACCTTGCCGACCAAGGCGAGAGCGCGTACGATTTTGCAGGTAAGGCTACCGCTCTCCTCAAGGAGATGAAGTAATGAAACTGATAACAGCGATTATTCAGCCGCAGAAATTCGACGAGGTCAAGGAGGCCCTTGCGGTCGCCGGCGTCGAAGGCATGACGGTCAGCGAAGTCAACGGTTGCGGCGAACAACACGGTTATACCGAGGTCTATCGCGGGGCCAGTTATTCGGTCAACCTCATCCCCAAGATTCGCGTGGAGGTGGCGGTGCGCGACGCCGATGCCGATCCGTTGGTCGACATCATTGTGAAGACCGCGCGTACCGGCAACATCGGCGACGGCAAGGTGTGGGTCCTTCCGCTCGATTCGGTCACCCGCGTCCGCACCGGCGAAACCGACGTCGACGCTATTTAGCACGATCTAATTACAAAAGTTGGTTAGCCTGATGCAGGACACCAGGCTAACCAACTTTTAGCTGACTTCGAAGTTACAAGGCATCAATCATGTCTTTTACGTCCTGCACGCTACCCACGTATTCAGTGGGGTCAGTTTTCACATATCGACGGCCTCGGCTCTTGCCTTCGGCTTTAAGGGTGCCGTTGGCGATTTGCTTGGCAAAGTAGCGCCGAGCTGTACGAGCGTTTACGCCGGCAAGTTCCGCGACCTCTGTGCTATTTGCCCAACCTTGCTTTTGCAACAAGAATTGTGCTGCATCCTCAACGCTGGAGAAAGCCAGACTTTTCGTTTCAATTTTTCTTGTCGCTTTTAATTCCTGATTTTTCTTGTTTTGCTTTGCCTGCGCCGGTTGGTTGAAGTTTCCATTAGCTGATGGGGTCTCAGATTCACTGGATTCGTCTGGTTCCCCGTTGCCTCGCCTCTCGTTATTGCGTACGAGCGGTACGAAAGCCTTGAAAATCAGGCCGTCTTGCAGGCTTGGTGTGCCGCCGGAATATATCTTCGTATAGTGCACGAGATTGTGGACCCCGCTGCCCAGTTCGTCTGCCAGCCCGATTTGAGCGAAAAAATCGGCGATGATCGGGTTCTTGGGAATCGGTGTGAAGTTTTTCAGATTGATGGGGCCTTCGAATACTGGGCGGCTGGCATTGCTGGTTTCGATGCCTTTTTCGGTCACGGTAATCTGCGCGGTGATTGGGCTCAGATATTCACGGTGGATCAAAGAATTAGACACCAGCTCTCTGATGATGATGTCTCGCGGACTTACCGCATAGTCGCCGTTGAGGGCGAAATTATCGGGGAGAGCGCGCCGCAGGAATTCCGATAGCTCGGTATAGGCATCGACCAGATTGGTACGGCACACCAGACGGTCGTCGAATCGTCGTTTATCTACACGCCTCACCACGGCATCGGTTTTATATGTGGGCAGCACGTCGGCTATAACATCGTCTTTACCCAGCAGCAATACTCCTGCGAGCGTAATACCTTTCTCTCCGGTGCCACGGTCGTTCATATAGAGTCTGGCGCTTCGTAACAGTTCCTTGTTGTCGAGTTTCTGCCATGGGTGTCCTGGTCTGCGGTTCGCGGCCATCGTTCGGACGCGGGCAAGCAAATCGGCATCAAGATCATCCATACTGACACCTTTGTAGATGCGCTGCTCGGTATAGATATTTTGTTTGCGCAAATACATCTGTGCGATTTGCATATCCCCGTTGATTCTGACATCCGCATCCGCCAAGCGATCGTAAACCTGTCCTTTATAGCGGCAAACAGCAGAACTCGCTGGAACCCAGATGCGAATCACGGTTTTCCCGTGATAATTGAACCGCTCGGTTTCCACTAAGGTCGCAGGCGAAAACAGTTGCGGGTTCTGCGTCGCGTTGGCTATGTTTCGTTCGATATCGAGTGCCGCATCGGGCGAGGTGATCCCCGGTACCGAGCCGTCATCGTCAACGCCTAAGTAGATGGAGCCACCCATATGGTTGGCGAAGGAACATACCGTTTCGTATGTATCGTTTTTGGGTTTGGTGGAACATCTTTTGAATTCAACCGTCGAAGTCTCTCCGATTGACAGCACGTTTTCAAATTCTCTAGTTTCCATATTGTGCCTTCGCTTCAATATGACATTGTTGTATCAATATTATTCCGGACATTCCGGACATTTTCCGGACATTTTGGGTGAAAGCCGGACAGTTTGCGGACATTCCGGACATTTTCCGGACATTTCGGGTGAAAGCCGGACAGTTTGCGGACATTCCGGACATTTTCCGGACATCGTTCTGGATGCTTTGAGCGGAATTTGAACATTAGCTGGACAATCGGGATGGAAACGGACATCTGTTTGTTTATCTCTGAGAGCTATAAAACGTTTGATGCTTTTATCGGCAATATCACATTTTAAATGGCACAGAACAGAACATTTTTTGTTTCATTGATATTTTATTCAGTATAAATACTGATTGTAGAATATCGAAAATCACCTACAAAATAAACATTTCTGTATAAATTGTATTGCTGTTCACTGCTTTTTATAAATGAGACAAATATCATATCAATGTATAAATATGTCTAATTTTTCCTGAACTTGCCTGTCTTATGGAACCCTCACACTAGTACGCGTCAATTTCCTTCGTGAGGTACTTATTTGGTAAACGCACGTATTGCCTGGAACGACAATTTGATGGATAGAACTTGAAAAGAATGATATTTATACGCATAAGCGAATAAATATGAAAACTTAAATTTCGATGTCATCTGATGTTGGGGAGGTGATGACGACGAAGTCGAACGATTTTATAAATACAAAAATATCCAGAAGGCGGCTGGCGATCCCACGCTGTGGCCGCCTGTTTGCGGCAGTAATCATCGTGGTGTCCCTTTTGGTGGGAAGCAGCGCCCTGAACCCGAATATCGCCGCCGCCGTTTCCGGAAATATCAACGCTTTCGCGCAGAACGTCGCAACGCAAGACGCAACGACAACTCAGAACGTCGCAATGCAGGATGCAACGGTAACTCAGAACGTTTCGGCGCAGGACGCAACGGCAAACCAGAACGTCGCCGCAACGCAGGACGAAGCGGCGAATCTCGCCTCGGGCAACAACGAGGCTCCCGATGCCGGGGAAGACGTGACCATCGACGATTATCCGGCTCTGTGCGTTCAGGACACCACCAGCGCGGTTCCAGCGGACAAGCGCGTGGACTGCAAGCCGAAGCTTTACAAGTTCCTCGCCAACAACAACAAGATGCAGGGCGACGGCGTCGATGACGAACTGCGCATCGACTTCGTGCTGCGCATGCCGCACGGAATGGTGAACCCCAACTGTGTAGCGGTCAAAAACGCCTCCGATTACGGCGGCAACGGCCAGAGCAAGACGAAATATGCCAGTGGGGAGAACCCGAACGTCGACTGCGGCATGCAGATGCTGGTCTCGCAATCCGGCGCGCCCGGAACCAATCCCTACACGCAGCTGACCAGTTTCCCGTATCTCAACACCTACGCCGGCGACAGCGACCGTACGGCGGATGCGGATGCGCAGCAGGCCGCCGTCAACTGGGCGAGCAACCAGGGTGAGTTCTACACCATCCACAACGTCCTTGTCTCCGGCGATTACGACTACCTCACCATTTCAATCGAGGGCGACCTCTCCTATACCGGTAAGACATTGGACGCGACCAACGTCGGTGGCACCGAATACGACCAGTACGTCTACGCGGTGGCCGCGCCAGGCCGGCAGATGAGCGGCAAGACGCCGGTCAATAACTACAGAACGTATTACTATTCGTCTCTCGATTCGCGATATGTCACCAATATCAGCGAAGGCGTGCCCGCGTATATGTACGCCAACCAGTGCAATTGGGGGACGGGCACGGCGGCGCAAAAGGTGCAGCAGTGCAACGGTCCTACCTCCCATATCGGCTTCGACGCGCACCCAACCCTTTGGAGCGGCGGCCAGGCCAACTGGGGCTTGGTGACCGACTACGGCTTCCCGAGCCAAGGCACTGGCGCGGGCGTGGCCCCGGCCAACTCGTTCTTCGTCTTCTGGTACAACATCGCCGCCCGCTGGAACTCGGCTTACCCTTGCTCTCGTAATACGTCGTTCTATTACCAATGGTTCGGCCTCAGGGACGGCAAGGATTGGGTGCCGGTGAAGTCGCTGACCCCTACCGCGGTGCGCGTCGACGGGCAGCAGGCCTATACCGATTACGGCGGCAACGACAGCTATGCGGCACTGAACAGCCCGAATAACGCCTGGCACAACTCCAACCCCAACCATCTGATGGTGCCGGGTGCGGGAACAAACCCCAAGATTGCGCAGGACGCCAAAGGCGATATCGATTTTGGAGCCATCAAAAAGACTGACAAACTTGACGGTTACTTCAAGCTCGTGACCTGGCCGATCACTACCAATCCCGGGGTCGGCAATCAGAACAGCGCCGCGGCCTACGCGGGCTGCGTGGTGCAGAACACGCCGACCGGCGGGCAGACGCTGAGCGTCCACGACGCCTACAACCCGCTTTACAACAATGCCGATCCCGCCCATCCGCTGACCGTCAGGGAGGGCATGTCGCAGGAAGAGACCAACAGGCTGATGTCCACCGGCTGGACCATCGACACCGCGTTTGCCGACTACAGCATCCCGCGTCCGGCTCGCCCGACCATCAATCCGTTCGACGGCTATGTGCCGACCAGCTCGCGCACCATTACGGGCACGGGCATCCCCGGCGATACCGTCACGGTTTTCGCCGAGGACCAGTCGCACATCATCGACCTCAACAAGCCCAATGATCCTGCGACCCGCGGCATCAGAATCGGTTCCGTGCCCGTGAACGCCAAGGGCGAGTGGTCCATTCAGGACAATCGCAAGATCGACACCAACGTGCAGCACTCCATCCGCTACCATGCCTGGCAAACCGAGCGCAGCGACTTCAATATCTCTTCGCTCTTCTCGAACGTCGTTCAGGGCAATTTCCTGCTTGAAACGAACAAGAACCCCGAAATCAAGCAGCTCAAGGTGCCGCACGCCGTGCGCAACAAGGCCGGTAAAAGCGAGATGCCGGCGGATGCGAAGGTGAGCATCAAGGGCTCCGTTGAGGCGTTGCACGAAAGCGACACCATGTCGCTCTACGTGGTGCCGCAGTCCGGCCCGGTCGGCGAAGGCGAAGCTCCCAAGGGCTCTTGCGATAGCCCAGACAGTCCCAACGGTTTGGACGATGCATGCCGGTTGCAGGGCCCTGAGCCGCTCAGCTCGCTAAGCAGCTCGCTGCATCAGGAAGGCGATTTCCTGCTTGGCGATTGGTCGTACAGCTTCCCGGTTTCGACATTCCGAAAGGGCATATACGACAAGAAAATCCTTTACACCATCATCGCCGTGCTCGATAACTCGGACACCCACGTCCTTTCGTTCGGCCGGGTTTTCAACCAGCTGATCGATACCTACCCGACGGCCGTCCAGGTCACGTCGGTCAGCCGTAAGAGCGGTATCGACGGGACTGTGACCGACACCGCCCACTCCGGCCTTGATCCGTCGCCGGTCAGCCAGCTTAAGGGAATGGAAGGCAACCATGTCACCGTGACATGGCCGGACGGCAGCGAAACCAGCACCACCACCGACAAGGACGCGAAATGGCATATCGACGTTCCGACATTCATGCCGCCAGGTCGCTTGACCGTCGCTTCGATGGATCGCGCCGGAACGCTGGACTTCGTCTACAACATCAACACGCTCGCCGAGATTTCCGGCAACGAGCCGGGCAACCAGTCGGATGCCGTTACCGCTTCGCTGGATGGGCCGGAACCCGTTTCCGCGCTGCCGTTCACCGGTTGGCGGCAGTGGTGGCTGCTGGTTGTCACGGCCGTGGCGGCGCTCGCCGGTGCTGCGGGGTATGTCTACCTGACCCGATTCAGGAAAAGGGTTGGGGCGCACGTTGGAGGGCGCCACGGGGCGCATGTCAGACGGTGAGTTCGCGGCTTCATTGTCGGTTCCGGGTGGATGGATTCCGTGTTTTTGGCAGGAATACTCATGCGGATCCAGCGACGCGTTCACTGTCTCGTCGTCGGTTTCGTATGAACGGGCTTCTGTTTCACGGAAACATCCGTTTGAGTGCCGTGATGGGTCGGAATGCTTGCTTGCTCTTGCGCAAACCGTATGTGCCAATCCACAAACCAATGTAATACAAAATTTAAAGATTTGACCTGACGAAACCTTTGAAAACAAAGGCGAAAAGGGCCGATAACCAATATCCGTACCAAGTGAGGAAAGAAAGACAGGGTATATGAGTTTCAAAACCACCATACGCAAGCTGGCCGGGGCTGCGCTCGCCGCCGCCACGCTGCTGGCAGTGGCCCCGATGGGTGCCGCGAACGCAACAGGGGACGGCGACATCTCCGTTCCGACCGCCGTCTCGGGCTCGTACGCAGGCGAGACCATCACCATCCAAGGCGACAAATCAATGCTCGAAGGCCACCGGTTCAAGGCCGTACGCATCGGTACATATGTGAACGCCAAGGGCACCGCGAACGGGGACGGCACGACCGGATTGCTGAACGCCGTATCCGTCGGCACCGACCCGCAACTGCTCAACGAGACCTCGAACGCGCTGCGAACGGTCAAAGGCGGATCTGCCGAAGATTCGGAATATCAAGGCAACCCCGTCGGCGAAGTCGCGGCCAAATGGCTCGGCTACCCGGCGCAGGCGAACGGCGATACGCCCAACGAGGACGCCACTTCCAACAGCGGCAGTGCCGTGAACGCTTGGGATGGCAAGCTGCGTCAGTTCGTCAGCAACGTTTTCTACACCGACAAATTCACGAGCTTGGTGAACGCCGCCGAGGTGAAGTCCGCTGTTTCCGCCGACGCCGACTCCGGCGACAAGACGACCTTGAGCATTTCCGGCCTGCTGCCGGGTATCTACATGGTCGATGACGTCACCGGTGAAGCGGGTGCGTCCGGAAAGTCGGGTGCACAAGCCCCGAAGGCCGCCGGCAACTCCATTCCGATGCTCGTGAGCACCGGCATCACCTCGGCCGGTGTGGTCTACAACAAGATCGGCTCTACGGGCGAGACGCTCGGCCTGGTCGATATGAAGAACGACGCACCGACGGTCAGCAAGGAACTGGATTCGTCCAACAACTACAGCAACAACGTCTCCATCGGCGGCAAACTGCATTATAAACTGACCGGTAGCGTCCCGCTGACCACCGGTTTCCGCCGTTACATCTACACTATGGTCGATCGCCCCGCGCAGCTCGGTCTGCATTATATGGCCGGTTCCGAAAAGGTGACGATTGGCGCCACCCAGCTCAGCGCTGCAAACGGCGACTACAAGGTGACTTCCCATGCCGCCCCCGCTGGTCGGTTCCAGGACATTGCCGGTGACGATTCCACCGATTACGTGGTCTTCGACCTTTCGCCGAGCATCCTGAAGTTCCATTACCGGGACTCGATCGTCATCACCTACACGATGTCGATCACGGATGACGCTGACGGCGGCCAACTTCAGAATGGCGCAACGCTCAACTATTCGAGCGATGTCAACAAACAACCGAGCGCTGCGAATCCGACCGATCCGACCGTCGCCGCCATCGACCCCGCCACCGGCAACGTGATTTCCGACGGCACGGGCAGCGGTTCCGGCGGCTCCGGCAGCGCAGGCAACGGCTCTCTCGCCTCCAACGCCACCAGCCCGCAGAACCCCGCTTCAGTGGCGAGCTTCCGCAAGTTCTCGGTGATCACCAAGTCCAAGCTGGCATGGGACGCTGCCAAAAGCGAGAAGGAGCGGGACGCTGTCGCCGGCTTGCAGGGCGTGAAATATCAGCTGTTTGCGGCCGGTACTTCCGCCGCTTCTTCCGAAGCCAAGTCCGGTGCCGTTGGCGCGACCGCCGAAGCTGGGTCCACTGGGGTGAAGTCCGGCGAGGTGTCTGCCTCCGATGGTGTCTCAACTCGCGATGCTTCGGCTGACCGTGCGCTTAAGTTCATCAAACTGGGCGACGGCCACTACAAGTTGGTCGCCGCGCAGAGCGCCACCAATGCCGCCTTCGTTTCGGATCTCGAGGTCGGGGCCGACGGCATGCTCACCTTCGACGGCCTGGGCGAGGGTGATTACGCGGTCAAGGAAATCAACCGTCCGGCGGGCTATTCCGACACCTTCATGCCCAGCTTCAAGGTGCACGTTGAGGCTGACGCCACCGATGCCGCGAAGTCGGCCTATACCAACGAAAGTGATGCTTGGCAGTTGGTCTCGGCACACACCCAGGCGGTTTCGAGCGAAACTCCAATCGTTGTTTTGGCTATCACCTCAATCTCGCAGCTCCCGATGACCGGTGGTGCGGGCATCATCCTCGTGCTGCTCGTCATCGTGCTGCTGATGGTGGCCACAGCCATGCTGATCTTCGTCCGTCGTCGCTTGCGCGAGGAGTAAAACCTGATATTGAGCCGAAATCATCGTGTTCCGATGATTTTCTGGCTTGCGATATTGGCATAAATGCAAGAGCGCAGCACGGAACGATATCAATGACAAAATGCTGCTTCCGTGCTGTGCACTCGTCTTTTTCGCCGATTCGGCCATCGTTTGATTGGCGGAATTCCAACGTCTCTTAAAGCTGCCGATTTTCTATCGACAGCACAGAACGCGAAAATGTCGTCAATGTGCGTTGAGTGCTGCGTTTCGAGTGCAAAATTTTTGATTATCGGGAATAATTGTCGTAATGCTTACGGCCGCGACCCGGTGGCACGGATAACCTCCATTCCTTGCGCCATCAATACTCAATGCCTCATTGTCTTCGGCACCCGCCAGTCCATTTTGGGTTATAGGCCATTTCGTGGTGTTTTTGAATTGATATTTTTGCCCATGGCCTTTAGGTGCTGAATACCAACTTCTTATTGTCGTAATCGTCGAAAAGGCAGGAATGCTGATTCTCTGCGATTTTTCGGTATTCGGTGCGTCCAGTTTTGGCTTTCATGCTCATTTTTGAATCTTTTCGAAGAGGTCAGATTACCGCTGGCTTTTCCTCGCTAAAAAAATAGCAGCATGAAACGCTTACTCCCACAAGGCCAAACCCCGATCTTAAGCACCACATTCTGGCCTATAACCCTCCATTCCCGATTTTTCATGTCGATTATTTTTGGCTATTCACCCATAACGAAACCAGCGATTGGGGGTTGACTTTGCGATTGTTCGAGTTCGATGCGATTGTGCGTGGCGAAATACCCCCACCGAATCGCTTTCGCAAAATTGTCATACGCATTGTCGACGTGTTGCTGGTTTTCTGTGCCGTTTCGTTGGTTATTGCCATCGCGTGGTTCCCGACGGTCTGGACGATTCAGACGTATCGGCAGAACAAACTTGTTGATGATTCCGTGAGTCGTGTCGAGCGTTGGCCGCAGGGCAAGGTTGTCAACGAATACCATCGTGCCCAGGCATATAACCGACGTATAGCAGCTTCCGGCCAGAAGGCATTGGGGGAGTTCGTAGATCCGTTTGCGGCTGGTGGACCCGGCGGTTCATCCGACAAGTCCGGTCAGTCTGGTTCGTCTGGTTTGTCCGGTCAATCCGGCTTGTCCAATCATTCTGGTTCGTCCGATGCGTTCGGTCGATCCGGCTTGTCCGGTCGATCTGGTTCGTCTGATCAGTCTGGATCGTCCAATCGGTCTGGTTCGCCTGGTTCGTCCGATGCGTTCGGTCGATCCGGCTTGTCCGGTCAGTCTGGTTCGTCTGATCAATCTGGCTTGTCCAATCGATTTGGTTCGCCTGGTTCGTCCGATGCGTTCGGTCGATCCGGCTTGTCCGGTCAGTCTGGTTCGTCCAATCGGTCTGGATTATCAGGCTCATTTGCTTCTTTGCCTACCAAGCCGCAAACGCAAAGCGAGAATGACCGCGAATACCAAAACCTTCTGAACGTTGGTGACGGCGTGATGGGCAACATCCGCATTCCCAAGATTTCGGTCAACATGCCGATTTACCACGGCACTTCCGACGACGCGCTGCTTCACGGTGCCGGCCACCTTTACGGCACGAGCCTGCCGGTCGGCGGCCCATCCACGAACGCAGTTTTAAGCGGTCATCGCGGCCTAAGTAGCGCCTTGTTGTTTACGCGCCTCGATGAGCTCAAACGCGGCGACATCTTCTACGTGCAGACGCTCGGCCGCACGATGGGTTACCGCGTCAGCGCAATTCATGTCATCGACCCACAAGACACCCACCTTTACCGCGTGGTGCCCGGGCGCGACCTGGTGACGCTCATGACCTGCACCCCCTACGCCATCAACACCCAGCGTCTCATCATCACCGGCACCCGCCAGTCCATTCCCCACCCGATTCCCAATCCAAACAATGCAAAAGGAGATCCCATGCTCATCGCCATTCTCGTCGCCCTAGTCGTCCTCGTCGTCGGCCTCATCGCCGTCAAACTTTCGCGCCGCAACTTCGTCCCGGCTCATCATCGCCGTTTTGATGTTGCCCCAAACCATTTTCGTCGTCACCCACTCGAGGCAAATCCGCAGGACATTCTCTATTAGGGCATTTTCTTAACGGCAGATTATTCACCCAATTAGTGAATGGTATTCCAGCTGAATCGCATGGCTTCGCCCATTCCTTTGTCGAACGCAGCTAAAGCTTGGTATGTAGCAGGTAATGAATACGCATAATTCCGATCTGGATCGTAGATACCGTATTCCCTTAACCCAGATATGGCGCTTTCCGCTGTTTTTAGTCGCAAATTATAACTGTCGAATGTTTGATTATAGGATCCTAATGTCATTTCCTCGCATTGCTTGGATAGGCAAAGTAGGTAATGTTTGAAAGAGCTTGACTCGTTATAAGCGGTGTCGGATGGCATTGCTTTGCCAAATAATTCGCGAATAAAAGTGTCTTCGGGATAAGGAGAATCAAGTAACGAAAGCAAGCTGTCGGCATTACTGCTTTGACGAACCAAATCCAAGGTAATGACCTTGAATTCTGAAAGTGTTTGAGGGGCGTAATACCATGTGGAACGCCTACTGGGCTTATCGTTATCCTTGTCTTCGAAAGTGGAAGTATCAAAACGGCGGACGTTCAAAAAATTTCCTGCGAAAAGGTAATCGCATTTCGCCAATGCCAGAATGAGCATTTGGTGGCTTGCGTAACCGACGAATACGGTTTTATGAGCACGTTTGATACCTGCGACGAGATTCATCAGATTTAGCAGCCATAATGGCTGGTCGGTGAGATAGGCGTTATTCGGATGTTCACACACCAGGTAGATGCCTTTTACGTCCCATCCTTCAATAGCGTTGACCATATTGTCTATAGCGTTCGCATCTTTGATCACGTCAGCCTTCAAAGCAACAGTGGCGAATAAAGGCTTCTCGGGCTGAAGATTTTCCTTGTTCGACTTATTGTGCGCTGTGTCAATGATTCTATGTTCTAAATTCATCCAATCCTGATTGATTTGCGCTGTGGTTGATCCAGGCAAAATGATTCCTGAGGTACCGCACATCTGATTCAGTGTTATTAAGTGTTCAACCGTATCTTCGTAATTTGTTGCTAAATCTTCATTATTGGTATTCCAATATTTGAATCTTGCTATTTGTTTGGATGGCCGTGATACAGAAAATAATTGTGGATCAATATAGATATCATTTGTCTTTTCGGAGCCTTTTCTGTGGTAGCGTAATTGTGAAGCGTCGCGTGCCAAATAGTCTTCTGCGTTTTGGTGACCAGCGGGGACACGAACGTTTCTAGGGCTGAGAATGACCGGTTTTGGACCGATTGCATCGAATAAATCCGAAGTAACAGACTTCATGTTGTGGCCCATCTGTATACCGAATTTCATAAGAGCCTACTTTCCGAATGTCGTTTCTGCACTATGCAACCAATCCAGTGCCTCTTGGGCGTTGCGTGGTCTTTGGATTACGGATTTGCTCATCATGGATGAAAGCAGCCCCATGAATTGCGATTGTGTGTCACCGGGGATTCGAAAGTCCGTTGGGGTTAAGGTTGCAGTATTCATAAGAACGCTGAAATCGTTGTCATCGTCGCTTCGGAAAGGATTCTTACCGCTGACCAGTTCGTAGGTAACGACGGCAATGGAGAACAGATCCGCACGGGTATCTGTGTGGTGCGGGCCTCCCATAAATTGTTCCGGAGCGCAATAGCCTGGCGTCAAAGGGCTTGTCCGGCTTTCTGGAGTTATCGAGGCTGACGAAGCAAGACGAGCGATACCGAAATCGAGAAAATAGTATGTTCCGGAGGGAATGAGCATGATGTTGGCAGGTTTGATATCGCGATGGACAATGCCTTGGGCTGCAATTTCATCTATAAAATGTAGCGATTGCTCCAAAAAATCGGTTGCCTCATTCAGGTTGTAGCGTTTCCCGGACTGGATAATTTCGAACAATGTCTTTCCTGCAATTCGCTGTTCGACGAGCACTGTCGTGTCTTTGCCTTCGATATTGAGCGTTGCGACATCGTATAGTTTGGGGACGTTGACAAAATGGTGTTGCTGCAGTATTTGAATTTCCCGTTTCGAACGGGCATCACTTTGGAAAACTACTTTGACTACGACGTTGCCATATTTGGGATGAATGGCACCGTAGACTTCTTTTTGGCCACCGCGAGTAAACGGAACCTCATCAAAGGAGTCGAAAAGTGCTTTGAATTCTTTTAGTGTCATCTCTGTGGAAGTCATTGTAACGCTCCTTTGTGCCGTGGGTAATAATTATCCTATAATCTTACGCCCGATCCATTCGTTGAATTGAAGAGTCACGTAATTGCCGGGAATGGGACGTTTTTGTGCTACAGTTATCTTTTTGAAATGATCGCCGGCTATTATTCCTATCCCAAAGCGTTCTGAATTCGCAACCGTTTTGGGCGATGGGGAGTTCGCGCCAAGTAAAACGTAAGATTGCGAGGCAAACCGTGTATTGCGAAATGCCTGATGAATGGCAGTTCGATTGTCGCTCATCTTGGCTTCAATAGCGATGAGCTTGCGGATTCCGAAGAAGGAATGGAGATTTTCTGTTCTCCAGACTTTGCTACGCAAGTAAGCCATATGGCAAGTTTCCAATAAATCCAGACTATTGATGATGTCGGTTCTTTTAAAACCAAGCGAATCGTGGATTTCTCCAACATCTCGTCCCGGATACCGAATAAGGAAGGAAAGTATTCTGAAATCCTGGGTTCTTAGCTTATTGCGATCGGGTACCCAGTTGTTGATGAAGTCAGTATTGATCTGGATCTCAACGATATCGGGGTATCCAGAATCGATTTCCGGTTCCAAAAAAACAAACTTTGCCAATTTTGGCTTTTTCCTGGCATCCTGAAGTTCCAGCGAATGAATGAATCCTTTGACTAAGCTGATTTCAGGACCTTGAGTCGATTTTCTGAGGTGTAATTCTTGGTCTTGGTCACTCTTGGCAATAAGGGTAAGAGACATAAAAGCTGCCTCCCAAACACTGATACATCATGAAGATGAACACTGTAAACGGCTTGAATGCGCTGAACCACAACTCTTTCAAGCTACTGGCGGAGAATACGAGATTCGAACTCGTGAGGCTGTTACACCAACACGCTTTCCAAGCGTGCGCCATAGACCACTAGGCGAATTCTCCAGCATGCACATTGCCGGGTCTGCAAACTTTTGCAAGCAAACCTCACAACACACAACTTAAATAAGATACCATGAGCCCCCGAGCTTCGCAAGCAATTTCGTGTCGGCGTGGCGGTTCGATGATATTGCGGGCCAGCGTCAAAAAAGTGCGTTTTGTGGAACGCAACGTGTACTTTTTTGACGGTGGTGTGTGGGAAGTGCGTTTTGTGGAATGCAGCGTGCGCTTTTCTGACGTTAATGCGCGAAAAGTGCCTTATGAATGGTGTTAACTGCGTCTTTTGGCATTGGCGTCAACAAAGTGCAAGTTCAGGGGTGCAACCACTCATTCTGTGATTTCTTGATTGGTTGATGAACGCAAAATAACGCCATGTTCGCTGAAACTCTCCAATGGTAAGGAGTGCCAGCGAACATGGCGTTACTTTGCGTTCGTAAAGATTAACTGTTTTCAGTCTTCCTTGAACTTGATGTCGAAGTTGCGTTCATAGTGCAGGAACATCGTGGCGCCATAACGGTCGACGTCGCGGTGGGTGAAGAGCATGCGGATCGCGAAGGCGGTCTGTGCATCGTAGGGCAGAGACTTGAAGGCCGCGTGCGCATCCCAGTTCGGTGGCGCGATGGCCTTGTCGGGGACGTAGGCGTAGCCGTAGCCGTCCTCGTCAATATAGCCCATAAACGGCAAGTCCCAAGCGTTATGGTCGGTCAGTTCCTTCTTGAAATCCTCAACTTTGGCAAGGGCGTCGTCTCCGATACCGAATTTCCGGGCTACCTTGTTGGCCTCTGCGGTCTTTTCGGCTGCGGTCTCGCCATACAGCGCCGGATCAACGACGATGGTTTTGTCATCTGCCATGATGCACTCCTTCCTATCGGCTTTCTCGCCAATAGACGACGGGCTATTTTGTTCGATGAATGTTACAGTGAACATCCCTTTCGCAAGAACAACTCGTTCGAATCCTTCCGACACTTTGGTGTGCCGACTCACTTAGTGTAGCACATGACTATTGGCCCGAGGTTCTGAGTTTTGTGGAATCTGTCGCGATTGTGCTTATTTGCTTCAATTCCGACAAAATATAACTGATTGATGGGTTAACGTTGAATAAATGTGTTGAAGGTAACATTTAAAATGTTCGTTTTAAATTTATAAGGCAGAAATATGTGGAAAATATGGCCGACCAAACGTATTTGTCAAATATATTTAGTGAAAGGGATGGAATACACTCTGATGATTTTCGATCAAGTGTGATTAACTGTTATGATTTCGCTAATATTTCGTTCGTATGTCTGGGTTTTTCGCAATTAGCATTACTATTACATTATGTTGGATGAGTCTGTTCTTGCTATGAAGAACAGCATCTCTTCCGCCGAGTAAAGAATGAAAGCGAAAGCAAAAAAGATGGCAAATATGTCAAGCCGGGAGTCGTTGCG
This sequence comes from Bifidobacterium sp. ESL0728, assembly GCF_029392015.1. NCBI lineage: Bacteria > Bacillati > Actinomycetota > Actinomycetes > Bifidobacteriales > Bifidobacteriaceae > Bifidobacterium > Bifidobacterium sp. ESL0728. Next base: position 2,321,582 of record NZ_CP113925.1, on the reverse strand, counting down.
TGATGCAAGTGAAGCAGGTGCGGGCAAGTTGGATTCTCGATTGACGTCGACCTATTCGAAGGACGGGAAGATGAAGAACAGGTTAGTGGAGACGGCTACCAAGCTGGCGGCCGTGTTGGCGGCTCCAGCGTTGGGGCTGGCGTTGACTGCGGTTCCGGCGCAGGCGGCGAGCGATACGAACCTGAGCGGTTTCGACCAGGCCGGTATCGGTTCGGCGGCGTCTAGCACGCTCAACGGTGGGCAGCAGAGTGGATTTAGCACCCAGACCATTGGCAATCAAAAGGTCTCTCCAGCTGCCAATGCGCCGAAAGACGTGATGCCAGACAACCCGAGCCAGAAGCTGCCGGACAAGGTCAGCGCTGCCGTGCCGGACGATGCGACGGTGGTTTCCAAGAATCTGGCCGTGACCACAGATGGCCAGGTCAAAAACGTTGAGACCGGCAAGCCCGTGACGGACCCGAAGCTGGTAGGTACTGCGGATCAGCAGCCTGATCCGCTGGCCAAGACCGACGGCAAGCGGTTTATTCCGGTCGAGGCCAATAAAGTCAAGAAAGCCGTTGAAAAGAACGGCGGCGATGCAGACGCGACGAATGGCAGTAATAGCGGCAGTAACACTAACAACGAAAGTAATAGTAGCAGTAACAGCAGCAACGGTAGCAATAGCGCCGATTCCTCTTCGGCGTCCGCCAAGGTGCGTGGTGCCGTAGACGTCGAAACCAACAAGCAGACGTCCAGCGTCGCCTCGGGCGTCAAGACCGGGAAGCACACGACAGGCGGCAATGTGCGCAACGTTGCTTTGCAGAACAACCAATACGGTGCCTATTGGGGTTGGTACAACAACACTCCGGCATTCTTCGAGCGGGGAGGCAATCTCTTTGCCCAACAGGCCAAGGGAGTAGTCGATGTTTCCGAACATCAGGGCACGATTGACTGGCAAGCAGCTAAAAATGCGGGTGTCGAAGGCGCCATCATCCGTATCGCTTACGGCTGGAACAATCGTTACGATTACCAGGCTTTGCGCAACATCAGCGAGTGCAAGCGTTTAGGCATTCCCTTTGGCATTTACCTATATTCATATGCATATGATAATAATTCGGCTCAGGCTGAAGGCAATGATACGGTCAACAAGCTTCGTGCAGCGGGGGTGAATCCCGGCGATTTGAGCTATCCCGTCTTCTACGACCTTGAGAAGTGGTCTTGGACAGGTCACACGCCGCCCACCAATCCTTGGGTATACGACGGCATTGTAAAGACGTGGTGGAACGCCTTGCTGCAGGGCGGTTATAACAACCTGTCAGTTTATTCCTATACGTATTATCTGAATACGGCTTTGAACACACCTGATGTACGCTCTAATACGCGTTGGGTGGCGAGTTACGGAGCTCGCACTGGCTTTGGCTTTTCCTCTAATGATCGCGGTTGGCAGTATTCCGACGACGGTTGGATTGACGGCATCGGCAACGTCGACCACAATGCCTTCGGCAACCTGAATTATGTATCCAGTGCGCCCAACATTGCTGCGTATCAGGCTTCATCGCTTCCCAACGATACATATTTTATCAGCTCATCGCTCAGGGACTCGGCAGGTCTCGATATCCCGGGTGGCTCGAACAATGCTGGTGCCAAGATTCAGTTGTACGATGCAAACCAGTCAGCGGCGCAGCAGTATAAGCTGACTCGCCATGGCGATGATGGCACGTATGAAATCCGGAATGTTGATTCAGGTAAAGTATTGGATATTCCTAATGGGAATGCATACCCTGGTGCCCCGGTTCAGCAATATGATTCAAATGATAGTAATGCGCAGCGATGGTATCTACGCAATACAGGTCAGGGTGGCATGTATATTCAATCGAAGCTAGGGAACTTTGTACTAGATCTTCCTTCTGCTCAAACGTGGAATGGTACTCGGTTGCAGCTATGGGAGCCGAATTTCACCCGAGCTCAGCAATTTCTGTTCAGCACTGTTGTTGATTTGCCAAGCGGATATGTGCGTATCACTTCTACCGCCAATGGCAGCATGGTGATGGATGTTCCGTGGGGATCTCAAGCCGACGGTGCACATATACAGACCTATACGTCGAACGATACTGATGCGCAAAAGTTTACGTTCCGTCAGGTCGGTAATGCCGTCTATGAAATCATCAATGCCCATTCGGGTAAAGCTGTTGACTTGACTTGGGGTTCTACAAACAATGGTACTGCAATCCAGCAGTACTCCCGGAATAATTCTTGTTCGCAGCATTGGCTTGTTCGTCAGCAAGGTGTTGGACGGTATTCGTTCTATTCGGGATGTGCTGCAGACAAGGCAATTGACGTTCCTGGAGGTTGGGCCAAAAACGGTGCAGCTTTGCAAATTTACGACGGTAACGGCACTGCTGCTCAGAAGTGGTGGCTAACTCCGGTAAAGACGAGCTGGCAGTATACAGATGATCTTGCTGCCGCGCATCGTTCGGAAATTTCAGACGGGGTCTACAGCTTTGGTTCGAAAAACAAATCGTCCCAGGTGCTTGACGTTTCCGGCGGATCGCTTGGCAACTCTGCTCGTGTACAGCTATATGGTCGTAACTGGACGGGTGCTCAGAGTTGGCGGATAAGCCACGACTCCACCGGATATGTGACACTGACTAACACTCAGTCCGGGAAAGTTTTGGACGTTCCTGGAGGAGCGGATCAGGCAGGTGTCGGTCTGCAGCAATACCAATCTAATCATACTCGTGCGCAGAAGTGGATTGCTGTTCGAGACGGCAACGCTTATAAATTCGTTTCGGCCATTGATACGAATCTGGTCCTTGATGTGAATGGAGGTTCTACAGCCAACGGTGCGGTTGTACAGCTTTATTACAGTAACGATACTTATGCGCAACGTTGGTATGCATTGCAGTGATTGTCACCTATCTTGAACCGACTGATGAGTGAATGCCCACTGCACAGAATCGATGGGTAAATCGTTCTGGCTTCCTGAAATAAAATTCAGGAAGCCAGAACGTTACATTCTTAAGCATTCATATATCAGACTTTTGTGTGAACTTACCAAGTCCATAGGATTTTGTTGATAAGCCGATTTTTAAAGTCTCTTGCTCATACGGTGAAGCATCGAGAATTTGTTGGAATCCAGGATAGAGGTCTTTCGCTCGTTTTTGGCGATGACATCAAGAATGATGCCAGTGATGATTAATAGCAGCCCCGCAATGACTAGCATGACTGCGCCGATAAGCGTTGGGAAGCGAGCGACCATTCCTGTCCTCCAGAAGTCAAACATCACGCTCAACATGAATCCCAAACCCACAAGTGTGACCACACTACCGAGGCCTCCGAAAAATGGCAGTGGCTTGTACTCCCGAATCATCTGGAATATGGTGTTAAGAACTTTGATACCGTCGCCGACTGTGTCGAGCTTGCTGACGGAGCCTTCGGGTCGATCGCGATACTGAATCGGCATCTCGTAAATACGTAAGTTGTTATTAAGACTGTGAATCGTCATCTCGGTTTCGATTTCGAAACCGCATGAAAGCACTGGATAGGTTTTTACAAAGGTGAAGGAAAACGCTCGATACCCGGTCATGATGTCATGGACATATGCACCAAAGAGAAAATTGATTGAGCCCCTTACTAGTCGATTGCCGAAATTGTGGAAAGGACGCTTGTTTTCCTCGAAATATGTGGAACTCAGTCGGTCACCAATGACCATGTCGTAGCCCTCGGAGATTTTGGAAATCATATCTGGCGCGGCTTCTGCAGGATATGTATCGTCCCCATCAGCCATCACGTAAATGTCGGCATCGATGTCTTCAAACATCGCACGAATGACATTGCCTTTGCCTTGCCGCGGTTCCTTACGGACAATTGCTCCGGCTGTTTTGGCGATTTCAGCGGTTTTATCAGTGGAATTATTGTCGTAAACATAGATGTCGGCGTTAGGTAACGACTCTTTGAAGTCATGTACGACTTTTCCGATGGTGACTTCCTCGTTATAGCAAGGCAGTAGCACGGCGATAGTCTGAGGAGTATTCAGCATAGTAACCACTATACTGAATAGGTATCCCGAGGACATGGGAATTCTATGTTTTATGCTAGTTTTACAGGATGATGGGTTTTCAACGATAAACCTTTAAAAACAGTTTTGTATTTTATGTTTGATAATGAGGCCGTTATGGAGCAGACAGCAGCCAATGAACATCCTAGGAGAGACAGTAAGGGTTTTGGGTTGCTAGGTATTGTCATATCTTTATTAATGGCAACGCTGGTACTGATTTTTGTAGTTCCTGGACTTGGAGAAGTAGAACAGGCTGTAGGTTTGCACGCCATATTGAACAACGCCATCAACGGTGTTGCATCTGCAGGTGCCCTTGCTTCATTTGCGGCCTGGCTTGTCTTCTTTATGCTCTATTGGAAAGGTTCGCAAGCGATATCGCGACGTTCGTTGCGGGAAAGTTGCATATTTACCGTAGTTGCGTTGCTGTTATCGGCCACGGTCTGCTTCACAGGAACTTGGGCCACATTGGATGGGGAGCATACAGGTTTTCCTTGGTATTCCAGCGGGACGTATCCATTCGACAGACCTTCGTTTTCGTTCTTCTTTGTTATTCGGCTGATTGCCGTCGGCTCATTACTGCTGATGGCATGGGCATTGATTACCGATGCGCTTGAACATAGGCGCAGCAATGGGATTAATGCACTTCAGTATTCCAACGAAAATCAAGAGAGCAAAGCTTCAGGCTTCATCAAAACGTTGAAGCGATATGTGCCTTCTCTGAGGCTGAATGCACGCAGTGTCGCGATTTACACCGTGTTGGTGACGATCTGCTGGTTGCCGATTCTATATATAAATGGCCCGGTAATCGTGAATATCGATACGGTGCTTCAGCTTATCCAAGGCAAAGGTTCGAGGATTTGGGACCCGATGACGATGCAGTGGCTGGACGGCTACGTACTTCAGGATCATCACCCCGTTTTCGATACTCTGATTTATGTTGGTTTTGATCGCTTGGGGCTGCTTTTGGGCCATGAAGTCGTGGGTTTGCAGATTCTCATCGTTTTGCAAGCCATTATTACGGCCTTTGCAGTTGTGCTGAGCCTCGCCTGGTGCTTCAGCCGAGTGAAGAACATACCTGCGTTGGTTCAGGTTTGCGGTGTTGCGTTCGTTATTCTCGTCCCCACGTTCTCCACGGTTTCCACCGTCATCGTCAAAGACAGCACTTGGGCTCCTCTCTTCCTTTTGTGGGCGATCGCCTTTGCGGAATTCATCTACCGTAAGCAGTCGGAAAAACCGGTAAGCTGGAAATTCATCACCCTGTTTGTAGTCTTGGCTATTTTTGCCGGGCTGAGCAAGAAACCGTCGATTTACATCACCACCGGTGCCACGTTTATCGTGCTGATTTTCATGAGTGGTCGTCTCAAGACTTTGGTCGCTACGCTGGTGCCGGCAGGAATATGCTTGGTGTTGATTCCAGGCTTATTGTTCCCAGCGCTGCATATTGCACCTGGTGGTCCTCAGGAATCGTTGTCTATGCCAATTCAGCAAGTCACCAAGGTGCTGATTGATCATCAGGACCAACTTTCCCGGAAAGATTTACATACCATATCGAAGGTTCTCGATATCAAGGAAGCAAAGAAAAATTGGAACCCGTTGAGCGCCGATTTTGCCAAGCATTATGGCTATAAGCCTTCATCGAGCAAAGTGGACAGGTCGGCATTCAACAAATTGTGGGTTGCTTTGGCGTTTCGATATCCCGGTTCTTATATCAATGCGATATCGTACGTCCGTAATCCCTTCGTTCTAGGTGAAACATATTATCAGACCGGACCTGTCAAATGCGGATGGGACGGAGCCGGAACGAACAATGTGAAGGTGCTGCCTGAGTTCAAGACCTGCACGCTTTCTAAACAGCAGGAGCATCTCGGCAAGCCTTTCGTCAATGTCATGAATCGCATCCCACCGTTTTCTCTTCTTGGAGCAGAGGTGCTTTATGTAGTCTGGGTTCCGTTGTTGGCCTTGGCGCTGGTCGTCGTCCGTAAGCGTTGGAAGTCGCTGATGTACTTTGCTCCCGTTCTTATGCAAGTTTTGGTTCAAGTTATGGTACCTGCGTACCAGAATCGCTATACGCTTGGGTTGCTGTTCACAGTATTCCTGACCATGGCGATACCCTTTTTGTGTTCGGATCAGTCGACAGAGACGACTGAAATGGCGAAAGATATGGAAGATATCGGTGAGAGCCGACCGGACCAATAGTTCGGCAGAAGGGGTAATCGGGATAGAAATAATAGACCGGTTTATCGGCGAATGCGGATGCCATCATCAAACTGTATCGGCGATTATATAGAATATGAGCATTCAGAAGGTCTTCAACCAAGGTGGGAAGAAACATTTTGAAACGCAAACAACGTATAGCAGGATATGATCTGGCCAAAGCGCTGTCAATGATTCTTGTCATCCTTTTGCACCTTTCTTTCTATACATATGAATGGCCGAATAATGCTGCCGGAGACTTACTCCTCGCTCCTGATGGCATCTGTATTCCTCTGTTTTTTGCGGTGAATGGTGCATTGCTGCTGCCGAGACCGTTGAATATGAAAAAGCATGTCCACAAGCTGGTCGTTATGGTGGTGATCATGGAATTGTGGAAGCTGCTGGTCGCTTTGTTCTTTGTATGGGCAAGTCGTCCGCACCCGTTTACGGCCAAAGAATTCGTGGGCTATATGCTTGGTGGAACCTTAGGCACCAATCCTACTGGGCATTTCTGGTTTATCAATGCGTTGATTGCTGTTTATTTGGTATACCCTCTCATAAAACGTGCATATGATTCTTCTTACGGTTCGGCTTTTAAATGGGTGACTGTGGTTCTCGGGCTCTTCTATATCATCGTTCCGTCGCTTGCCTATTTGTTAAACATATTGACCGTAATGACAAATCATGATGTCAGCTCACTATTCAGCGGGATTGATGACTACAACATTTTCGGCAAATATGGGTACACACTTTTCTATTTTATGGTTGGAGGCATGTTCTCGAATCAATCGACAAAGCAGAAGCTGGAACATGTCAAAGGACGTATGGGGAACCGTCTGATAGTTCCTGTGGCGGTTGTGACGCTTCTGGTATGCTTCGGCCTGGATTATGGCATTAATAGATTTGGCCGTTCTGTCAAAGGCACACAATACGAGGCTTTGGGATACCCCAATGGTTATCTGATGCTGACCACCTGCATTGCCGCGTTGCTTGTTTTTGCACTCCTGCTACCCGTGCAGGTGCCACATTGGAGCCAAAGACTCGTCACCATACTGGGTTCCAGCACATTCGGCGTCTATATGCTGCATGTGCCGATATTGGTGATTATCGGCAAGCTTCAGCATCATGGTTTTATGATGGGCAACGTGCTTCCGGGCTGGCTGATGCCGTTCTGGAATGTGGTGCTGGTTTTGCTGATTTATGTGGTTTGCGTCTTCGTTTCACATTGGGGCGCAAAAATTCCGGTGGTTGGCAGATTATTCACCTTCAAGTAATAGTGGGCTTCGTCCTTCTGTGATTCCGGTTAAGACATGATTCATGTGTCTTTGCCCCAATCCGTAAAACTGCCGGCGATGTAGATTGCAGAATGTTCGACTTAGTGTTTCAAGGCAAGGATTTTGCGTTCCAACGGATGGACGATAAGCGTGTCGAGCACAAATGTGACCAAGGATGCTACAGCGTAGACGATTAGCACGCTTGCGGCAAAGATTAAAATCTTCGACAGATTGGAATGCGGCACTGGAAATATGCCTGTCACGGCAGGCCAAATGAGGTGATAAAGGAACATATTCTCATGCAGGAGGTAAACGCCGAATGTAGAAGCAGCGAGTTTGAGCGTAAAGATTGCTAATGGGTGCGGAACATGGGTCATGTCAACTTTATTGACCAGAATGAAAATCGCTGCGCCGATAATCATAGGCAGAAACTGAATTCCTGGTCGTGCCTGATTACGCCAGCCAAGCAACGTTACTACTTGGGAATCGCTCATAAGTACATGATTAAACAGAACCAAGAAAACCGTAGTAGCAATAATGGCTATCCAAAGGTATCGGGTCTTCAGCAATTGTCCATGTGAAGGGGCATATTTACGTATCCAGCCGCCCACCATATAACCAAGTACGGCGTATGTGACATCGTTCCATGCTCCGGCGCGTCCAAAGAAAATGACCCAGATTCCGAAGACAGCGAGAATCCCGATGAAAGCATTTATATAACATTCCGAAAGGTTTTCAAATAGGGTATTGAGGAATGGCAGAAGCAATAGCATGCAAATATAGGCCGTGATAAACCAATAGGTTCCATAGAAAAACGGGACTATTGTAGCGCACACAGTGCGAATCAAATCCTCGCCATGGAACGAAGTACTGATGTCCGCAGGGAGGTCAACCGCAAAAGAAGCGGCGACAACCCCTGCGAGAACCAATACACCATAGATGAACATCTGGAACCATGTTTTGAATATTCTTGTCCAATTGAATTTCTTATTGACAAGGAAAAACCCAGAGATGATGAAAAAAATGGACACGCCTACCTGCCCATATTGCACAACCAGATAAAACAAGGAGGATTTCCATCCTGGTTTGTAGATGGATTGATGGTCTGCATTGAGCATCCACGTAATGTGGAGCATCCCGTGGCAAGCGACAATCAGCAGCATGGCGAAAATGCGAAGCACCTCGACGTTCAGATTGCGTGTCTGTTTAGTTTTTTCCAAGATTCCTCAATGCTTGATCAGCCGACATTATTGCGTATTTGATACTTGACAGAATATCTAGAGATAAGTATAAATGCGCCCATTCTCAGGCTTCGTCAATGAGCCGGTGCATCGCTGCGACGCTCTGTGGCGACTGGATATAGTCGTCGGCGACGTGCTCGTGGGAATTGATGTCCTTCGGGATGGCCATGTAGTCGCCGTAAAGCCTCGAAAGATATTGTTTCCAACCGTTCGGCACGGGAATTTCGAGGTTTCTGAAGGGCAGATGATCAGCCGGCAGCCATTTTTCGATTGGATAAGGCCCGGACGGATGCGCGTCGTCGATGTTTTCTGGCCCTCCGACCAGGCACGTGGCCCCTGTCTGCTCCGGTAGGATGTCGCAGGTCGCCTTGAGATCGTCCAATTGCGCATCGAGCGTCGCTTCGAGCCGGGGGGCCAGAGAGTCCGAACTCGGAAGATACGGGGTTTGTGGCCATGCGGTATCGCTGAAATTCCGGCGAATCTCAGCGACGAAGCTTTTCCTCTGCTCTGTGCCTGCGTCCCAGACCTGCTGAGGGTCGCCTTTGGCCCAGTCAAGGGTGAAGAGGTCGATGAAGCAGGGGTTGTCCTCGTCGGTGGAACGGAAACGTATCTGTTTGCAGGCAACGTACCAATCCCAGAGGACGGTGACCCGGAAACGCTTGTCTTCGCGCGTGACCTGTTCTAGCTTGCGCAATTGGTCACGGGTGATGTAAACGTCGATATCGTCGTCCCAGGGAATGAAGTCCTGATGGCGATAGGCTCCCAGAATGGTGCCGCTGCTGCCCCAATAGAGGATGTCGTGCTGCCGGCAGAGGGCATCGAATTGCGAGAACAGAGCCGCTTCTGCATCCTGGAAGAGTTTGTGGATACCGGTCGGTTTGGGCAGCCCTCGGAAGAAACGCAGTTGTGCTTGCTCGATGCTTTCGCCGTCACGACGGAACATCTGCCAGTAAAGCATCATGTCGCGGTCCTGCTCGTAGGAATGCTCCTGCTGGGAGGCCTCCTGCAAATTCTCGACCAAAGAGATGAGCCGTTCGTTTTGGTTGGCAAGATTTTGCGTCTGCGCTTCAAGGTTGCGTACCTGCGCTTCAAGGCCGTCGATTCGCCGGTTGGCGCTGGTTTCGAAAGCATGGAACGAGCGCGAGGAGGGGGGCAATAGACGTTGTTTCATATTGGTGACTAGACGCATCGTTGTTTCCATTCCTCTTTCGCTTATTGGTTTCAGCATAGCGCAAAATGCTCATTTTGTCGTTTTGCATCTGGATAGTGCAAAGTATTGGTACCTATATCCGGCGAACGAACGTTTTTAAACGTCTTCGAGTATCATTGGTCATTATGTGTGATTTTTTTAGGATTTCCGCCGGCGATCAAGCCAAACTTGACTCGCTCAGCAAGAGATTGCGGCGTCTTGTCGTAGGGGCGATGAACTACAACGCGCTGATTCAGCCCGGTAGGACGCTTGTTTTCAAGCTGTATATGGGGGAGAAGTGGCAGTATCCTAGGCTGACGGATCTGACCACACTTAATGGTCTACTCACCCGTGAAGCGGGGCTTAAACCTTTTGAGGAATTGTCCATGACCTCGACCGTTGAGCCCGGATCCGCATATCCTCCGCAATATTTTGATCAGGATCAGCAGGTCATTGACACGGGCGTTCGCTATTTGTTGCTGACTCCGGATGATGCGACTGACAAGGATGTGGAAAGCAAGCATCCGAATGACGGTCCTAGGGCCAAGCTTTACAATGCTCTTGAGCTGTCCTTCCCTACGCAGTTCGACGTCTTCCGCGATACCAAGCGCAGCATCCGCGAATATCTTGGCAGGAAGCCTGTCAAGCCATGGATTCCTCGAACCGTGGAAAGGGAGAACGCTTGGTCCGGGCATCATCATCCGGTCGTGGAGATCAAACCGGGCAAGGCTCCTGCAGGTTCCAGAAAGGCCGTCATCATCGCGATGCATTGGTTCCAGGCAGGTGGCGCGGAACGCTGGGCCTTGGAAACCGTGAAGCTGGTCAAACAAGCCGGTTTCTACCCGATTGTCATTACCGACCGAGACGGCCACCAGCCTTGGATTACCAGACCGGAATTTGATGACGCGCTGCTGCTTCCGCTTACCGCACCTTTGCAGGAACGTCCTGGCGACGCCCCGTTGCTGCGTGCGCTTTTCGAGCATTTCGACATCAGGGGCATTTTGATTCATCATTGCCAGTGGATGTATGACAGAGCGTGGTGGGTCAAGAAATACTTCCCGCAAACGAAAATTGTCGATTCGCTTCACATCGTGGAGTACTTCTTCCGAGGCGGTTATCCGCACGAATCGGCCATACGCGACCAATGGATCGATCTTCACCATGTGATTTCGCCGCAGTTGCGGCACTGGCTGGTTGATATCCACCATCTCGATGGCAAGAAGGTCGTCGTGGCCCCTCTCGTCGGATTGACCGCAGATGCCGAAAAGGCGACATTCAAGCCCAGAGATGTGAGCAAGCCCCTGACTGTCGCGTTCGTCGGCCGCATGGTGCGCCAGAAGCGCCCTGAGGCGTTTATCCTTACTGCCCATGCCTTGCAGCAAGCGCGTCCTGGCAAGTTTCGGTTCATCATGCAGGGCAACGGGGATATGGATATTTTCGCCGATACCCTAATCAAACGCTACAATCTCGGCAAGGTTCTGGAACGGCGTTCGATGGCAACTCCTGTGGCAAAGACCTATGAGGATGCCGACGTGCTGTTGGTTTCTTCGATCAACGAAGGCATAACACTTACGACCATCGAGGCGCTTTCCGCCGGTATCCCTGTGATTTCCGCCGATGTAGGTTCGCAGTCGACGCTGGTCCCCAAGCAGGGGCTTTTGCGGCGTATGACATCAAAGATGGTGCATGATGCCCAATCCGCGTTGACGCATCTGGCCGACAGCGAAGACAATCGGAAACAGCTATGGGTGGCTGAAGAGAACAGGCTGGAGAAGTTCTCGCAGCTCGAATCGGCGGATGACCTGTTCGCACGAATGCTTAAGGGATGGAACAAGTAAGATGGCTGAAGATAAACGAAAAATAGCCGCGGTCGTAGTGACTTTCAATCGCCTCGACAAACTCAAGACCGTGCTTCATTGCTTGGAGACGCAGACCCGTCTGCCCGACCAGCTCATCATCGTGAACAATGCGGCGACCGATGGTACTGACAAGTATCTGGAAAAGTATCAGAAAGATTTCAAGCTTGGCGACAAGATTCAGCTTGATATCGTCACCTTGCCGGAAAACGTCGGCGGCGCCGGCGGTTTTTCGGCTGGTATGCGACGTTCATACGAGCTCGGCGCCGATTTCGCGTGGATTTTTGACGACGACGGCTATCCGCAGCCGGACGCTTTGGAAAAGCTGGTGGACGGTTACGACGCGGCCTCCGAGAAAATGGGTACTGATATTCCTTTCGCGTGTTCATTGGTCAAGTTTATTGACGGTACGATTTCCGAGATGAACAATCCGGTTACCACGTGGGACTGGGGTAGGCTTATGGCTCAAGGGCTCAACATCGCGCTGGTTAGTCGCTGCTCCTTCGTCTCCGTGCTTATCCCGCGCTGGGTCATGGAGGATTATGGCCTGCCGTACAAGGAATATTTCATCTGGTTCGACGACGCGGAATACACCATGCGCATCACCAAGGCGTGCCCTGGCATCCAGGTGATGGACAGTGTCGTGCTGCACGATATGGGCTCCAACAAAGGTGTCAACTATTCGATGATCGATGACAAGAACATCTGGAAATTCGAGTATGGCGCTCGCAACGAGGGCTCTTTCCACTTGCACCACGAAGGCGTTTATCAATACGCGCGCTTCGTTGCGATGGTGAGGAACAACATGCATCGGGGGCATGTGGCAAAGCCCTTGCAGAAGCGGGTCTACAAGAAGCTCCGCGAGGCTTGGGGCTTCAACCCGCAGGTCGATTATCCGCAGGTTCCTGTCAAACGGTAGGTCCGTTTTCTCGTAGTAACGTGAAGTCGGCATAACATGCCGAGCCGTTGATTACTGGCTTGAAATACTGGCCGAAATTACCGGCGTTAAAAAAAGAATGGTTCTGAAATCTCCAAGGATTCCAGAACCATTCTTATATTCGGTAGTTAATTGATATGTCCGAACTATGAACTCGCCTTATTTGTCCATAATTGGTCGTGGCCGGAATCCAGTATCATCTGGTCGTATTTCGTGTGTAACTATGCTTGTGGAATCGCTCCTGATGTGGCAGGCACGGTTAGACACAGAGTAGTTTGCCGGCAATTTAGCGCGGCGAACCGACCTGGGTAATCTGCATGACCCTGTCGTTGATCAGCGCGTAATCCCTGTTCTCGGAATCCCTAATGGCGAATGCGCAGGAATTGGCGTCATTCGTGAATGCCACCATATCCGTGGTGTCGGGATTCTTCTTGGAGAGCGTACGCAGCGAAGCGACCAATCTGAAATCGCCGTTGTTGAACAAATTGAGTGGCATCTTGAACTCGACGGTACGATGCCCGTGTTCCGTGTATTTGAGCGTTTCCGATCCGGTATCGAATGCGACGCCGCCGCGGCGCAGGTCGTGCAGCGCAATGGCGAGGTAGAAGTCCTCGGGCTCGTTGAAATCGTATTCCACCTCAAAGCGGAACGTGTCGGAACTCTTGCAGATCTGGCCGGAAAGCGGCTTCACCTTGAGCACTGGGCAGCGGCTGTTGAGGCCGTCGGCATATTGGCCGTTTTTCTGCTCGATTTCCTTCTTTTCCGCCTGAAGGTTCTCAAGTGTGTACTGGTTGGCCGCTTCCTCTTTGTTGCCGTTGACGATGATGTCGCCGTCTTTGATGAGGATGGCCTTGTTGCAATACTTCTTGACCGAATCCATGGAGTGAGTGACCAGGATGACCGTCTTGTTCGGGTCTTTTTTCACTTCGGTGAAGTAGTCGTCGCACTTCTGCTGGAACGCTTCGTCGCCGACGGCGAGCACCTCGTCAAGCACGAGGATGTCGCCTTGGGCCTTGATGGCCACGGAGAACGCCAGACGCACCTGCATACCGCTGGAGTAGTTCTTGAGTTTCTGGTCCATGAAGTCGCCGAGTTCCGCGAAATCGACGATGTCGTCATACATGCCTTCGATTTCTTCGCGGGTGAATCCGAGCAGGGCACCGTTGAGGAAGACGTTTTCGCGACCGGTCAGTTCGGGGTTGAAGCCGACGCCGAGTTCGATGAACGGCACCAGTTTGCCCTTGACTTTCACCGTGCCTCCGTCGGGCACGTAGATGCCGGAGATGATTTTGAGTAGTGTGGATTTTCCGGACCCGTTGCGGCCGACGATGCCGAAGAAATCCCCGCGATGCACGTCGAAGGTGATGTCGTTGAGCACCTGCTGCTTTTTGTAGCCTTTGATGCCTTTGGTCCAGTTGATGAACGCCTGTTTGAGGCCCGTCGCCTGTTCGGTGGGCAGCTTGAAGTATTTGCCGACGTGGTCGACTGAAAGCACCACCTCGCCGCTTTCTTTGGTCTTGCCCAAAGAATCGATAAGGGACGAATTCTTGGCGGAATCCGATGAATCGGTTTTGGAAACCATTGATTTTGAAGAAGTCATCATGCCTCGCTCACTACATGATTTCCGCGAATTTGCGGCTGTACTTGCGGAAGACGTACACGCCGAGAACCAGGAATACGAACGAAAGAATATACGGAATCAGGCAGATAAGCGGATTGTGAATTTCGCTCCAGATGATTTGCACGTTCTGTGGGTCGATGAGGTTGTGCCGGGCGTCCTGGAAAGTCTGGGCTATCGGGCTCATCAGCATGAGCTTGGCGATGATCGGGTAATTGTGCTCGACCATGGAAAGCGGATAGATGATAGGCGTTGCGTAAAAGACGACCTGGCTGACGACTTCCCAGATATGCTGTATGTCGCGGAAATGAACGTACATCGTGGCGAGCAGCAGGGCGCAACCAAGTGCGAAGATATAAAGCTCGATGAGGTTTAGCGGCAGAAGCACCACGCGCCAGGTGAAATGTGCGCCATTGACGATGGCGAATACCAAAATGACGACGAGGTTGATTCCCAGGCTGATGAGTGCCCCGCAGGTTGCGGAAACGACGATGATGTAATTGGGAAAATGGATTTTTCGTAAGATGTCGCCGCGATCGACGATGGAGCGTAGGCCGGTGCCGGTCGCCTCGGAGAAGAATTGCCACAGGCAGTTGCCCATCAGCAGTACGACCGGATATTGGGGGGTGCCGTCGGTGAAGTGCAGGAAGCGCACGAAGACCATATACATGATGCCGAACAGCATGAGCGGTTTGATGACCGACCAGGCGATGCCGAGGAAAGAACCTTGGTATCGCAGTTTGAAGTCGGTTTTGACCAGCTCTTTGAGAACGACCCACGAATAGTGGTATCTATTCTCGAGTTTTTTCACTAATGTCTTCACAAACGTCTTAGTTTAGCAATGACTATGGGATTATGCTCTGAAAACGAGCAGTTTTGCATAAGGTTTACGCAGTTATCGCATATTCTGCCCCCGCGAAGTTATACTGAAGACTATGGCTCAAGCAAGTTCTGCGCAAACGCAATGGGAGACGGTCAACCGGGTGGTGTTCCCGGTCGACGATCAGGAGTCCGTCATGCCGCTCTATGCGGTGCGATGGACGCGTCCCCATGTTCCGGAGTCGGTGTTCGACAGCGTTTCGCAGTTGCAGCGTGCCGATGTGGGCGCATTGAATCCGGTTGGTTTTGACGGGACGTTGCGCGAGGCTACCGCCGATGCCGGCGCCGCGCGCGACGAACTTTCGGATTTCACGGTGCTTTCGCGACGTTCCGCGCGTCTTGAGCCCGGTGCACATATTTCTTTCTGCACCTATTTCAATGCTTTCCCGGCCTCGTATTGGCAGCGTTGGACGAACGTCCGTTGCGTCCGGCTCACAATGCAAGTGCGTGGCGAAGGTGAAATCAGCGTGTTCAAATCGACTGCGCGAGGTCTGTTCTCGACGGTCAAGACGCTTGAGGTTTGCGGCGACGGCTGGACGCAGATAGCCGTCGAGATTCCGCTTTCCGGCTTGCTGGACGGCGGGTATTTCTGGTTCGATGCATACTGCCATCCGAGTGTGGACGGCGACAAAGTCGGCTCTGATGCTTTGACGATTCGTAATGCGAGTTGGCAGGTTCCGGTAGCCGATTGTGTGCACCGTGATGTAAACGGCGGGAATAATCAAAGTGCCCAATCCGGTTCGGCTGGTGCCACAGAAGATAACGGCGGACATCGTTATGGCGAAAGTGATACATATGTCGGTGCTAATCGCCATCGTCCCACTTGTTCCATAGCCATCACGACTTACAACCGCACCCCGTATTGCCTGCGTCAGCTGAAGGCCGTCGCGGGCGAAAGCGAACTGCGCAAAAGGCTCGACACGGTCTACTGCATCGATCAGGGCAGCGATAAAGTCTGCGAACAGAAGGGATTCGACGAGGTTTCTGCGGATTTGGGCAGTCAACTTGCTTACATCCAGCAGGCCAATATCGGCGGTTCCGGCGGATTTTCGCGCGGCATGCTCGAGTCAATCGATGCGGGCAAAAGTGCCTACACGATTCTGCTGGACGACGACGCCATCATGGAGCCGGAATCATTGCTGCGCTCGATTCAGTTCGAGGACTACGCCAAACACCCCGTGTTGGTGGGCGGCGGCATGTTCCATCTCGACGACCGCACGATGCTGCACGTGCAGGGGGAGCGTTTCGACCGCAATAGCTTGAAACCGTGCCCTCCGGCTGGAGCCAGTTATAATCACGATTTCGCCGTCTCGCCGCTACGTGATTCGCCCGAGCTGCATGCCCGTTTCGATTGCGATTACAGCGGTTGGTGGATGTGCCTCATCCCCAACTCGGTCATCCGCGAGATTGGTCTGTCACTGCCACTGTTCATCAAATACGATGACGTGGAATATGGCTTGCGCGCCCGCGAACACGGCTATCCGACGATTGGGCTTCCGGGAGTGGCCGTGTGGCACCAAGGCTGGCACGACAAGGACATTTCGCGCACTTGGGAGGAGTACTACGCTCAGCGCAACCGTTGGATTTGCGCGCTGCTTCACTTCCCGAACGCCGGGAAACGTTACGTGTTTCGCATGATGTACGAGGACGCCCACCTCGGCGTCAAACTGATGTATTCGGGCATGAAGCTTCACCACATGGCCTTGCGCGACGTGATGCGCGGGCCAGGCTATCTCGTCGATACGCTTTCGACCAAGCTGCCGGAAGTGCGTGCGGCGCGTGAAGGATTCAGCGACAGCGAAGTTTCTCAGGATGTCGAAACGTTCCCTGTCCCTGTGGCAACGTTCGACAACCGACGTCCGGCGTTGTCTGGCGGTGAGCTCGCCAAAACCGCGGCGACGGAAGTCATGAAGGCCGTGCTTTCGCGGCAGGACGGCACCCGTGATGCCGCGCCTCAAGTGGGAATGAAGTCGAAAGATGCGGTCTGGCCGTCGTTCGACGGTGTCAGCTCGGCTTTGGTCACCACCTCGGATGGCAACGGTGCCGCGTGGCTGAAACGTGACAGCAAGCTTTATCGGCGCAACCTGCGTGAATGTTACCGAATCGCCACATCGTTGGTGCGGCATTGGGATTCGCTCGCGCAAGCCTACCGTTCCGCCGATTTGGCGAGCCCTGATTCCTGGCGTGTGATTTTTTCTTCGTAATTCTGCCGTCGTCTTTCCATTATCTTCACGCTCGTTTGCGCACAGTTCACAAATCGATTTCTAGACTCGGGAATCAGTAGGCAGTCAATGCCGATGTTGGTGATGGTAAAACCGTGATGGTCGATTGATTCGTAATACGTTATGCGTGACACTCGATATGCGATGCGTAGGTATGTAATACGTTATATCTGTCGATCGCCAAGTCCGCTTTGGGCTTGAAACGCGTTTTATCGTCGTCTGAAAATGTCGAAGCATTGATGGCCATTTTAGTTTTTTGAAAGGTGATGGCTGCAGATGGTGCACATGGGATACGGCGAGACCTGGGCGAAGGTCATTCTCATGGGCGAGCATTCCGTGGTTTATGGGTATCCTGCAGTCGCTGCACCGTTGCTCTCGTTGAAGATGCGGGCTTGGGTCACGCCGGTTGCATCGTCCCAAAATAACGCTGAAGCCATTTACAGCGATGCAAAGATCTCGGAGCAGGATGTCGCGGGTTCACGGCTTTCGCGACTTTCACGGACTTCACAACCTGATATCGATAATTTCTGCGATTCCAAGCAGGAGCATGTCGACGTCGCCATTGGTCAGGCTCAGCACAGCGTTATCAGCGATTTCCGCCATTCTGTCGACAATTTGTCTTCGTCTTCTAAGTTGGCGCTTTCTCAATCCGTCTCTTCTCAAGCGCCGGTCGGCACGCTGAAAGCGTTGAATTACGAGGGGTCGCTTTCCGATGCTGGAAGCCGATTCGGTGGGCTGGAACGTGCGGTGAAGGTCGCCACCGAATTCGCCGGTTATCCGGGCCTCGCGTTCGACGTGGTCACAGACAGTTCCTTCCCCGCGGGCCGTGGCATGGGCTCGTCGGCGGCCAGCGCAGGCGCGGTGATTCGTGCGATTCTCGACGCCTGCGATGTCAAGACGAGCGAGCAGCAGATTTTGAAGCTTACCAACGAAGCCGAGGTCATCACGCACGGCAATCCTTCCGGTCTCGACGCGGCGACGACGTGCTCGCGTGATCTGGTCGCCTTCGAGTCCGGAGATATCGAGAAAATGCGCGTCGATATGCCCGCTTACCTGGTGATTGCCGATTCCGGTATCGCCGGAAGCACACGTGAGGCCGTCGGCAACGTCCACAAAGAGGACGAGCAGGACCACGCGCATGTCAAGTCCATCATGGACGAGCTCGGTGAGTTGGCCCGCGCCTCCGAAACCGATCTCGAGCTGGGCACGGTGTGCATGCTGGGCGAGCGCATGAACCGCGCGCACGGATTGCTCAACGAGCTCAATGTCAGTCACCCTCTGGTCAACCATCTGGTGGAGGCTGCGCGTGTGGCCGGCGCCACCGGAGCGAAAATGACCGGCGGTGGGTTGGGTGGTTGCCTGATTGCGCTGGCTGCCGACGAACAAATCGCCAAAAACGTCAAGCGCACATTACTGCGTGAAGGCGCTCGCGAGGTCTGGATTCACTCACTGTCCGCCGTTGAATCATCCGATGAATCAAGTCTTGGCTTGCCTGATGACTTAAGTGATGCTGGCTGTTTCGACGCAGCGTCATCCGTGCATGCTGCAAATGTATCGCATGCGGATTCGCATGTTGGCAGTGGCCGAGCTCGGGTCTTATCCCGCTGATCTTATCCGGCTGGTCTTATCTCGCTGAACGGCGTCTCTGCGCAGATGCTAGCGTCGTAAATGGCGTAAACGGATTAACTTCTCATTGCGTTTGCGACGCTAATCGTCTGTTTTGCGTCTCATATGCAACGTCGCGTCCCATTTATAATGGTTGGTTGCGTTTGCGACGGTGATTGCAGTTTTTCCGTCTCATTTGCATCCTTTCCTTGCGTTTGTGACGCTAACCGCACTTTTTGCGTCTCATCTGCAATTTTTTGTTGCGGTTGCGACGCAGTAGACAGGTTTTGCGTCGCAAACGCAATGAATAGTTGCCGATTCTGCGGGTTTAGTGGATAGTCAGCGGTTTTCGCAATGTGGTATATGTGGGCGCGTTAGAATCTTGGAATTGTGAAGGTCAGTGTATCGGATATGGCAGGAACGCAGCAGCTGCAGAAGCAGACGCGTTCCGTTTCGTGTAGGGAAGCAGCAAAACAGATTGCGGTGAAGAAGGCCACTGCCGTTGCCAGCGCCAATATCGCGCTGATCAAGTACTGGGGCAAAGCCGATGAGAGTTTGATTATTCCGCGGGCTTCCAGCCTTTCGTTGACTCTTAATGGACTTTCCACGCGCACCACGGTCGAATTTGGCGAGCCGTATACTTTCGATACTCAGCCTTTGACTGATTCCTTGACCATCGACGGCAAGATGCAAGAGGGCCCGGCATTGACCCGTGTCTCGAAATTCCTTGATATTGTGCGTGATGAGTCTGGGCTTGACCTGCCTGCGCGCGTAACTTCCGCTAATACCGTACCGTTCGGAGCCGGTTTGGCCAGCTCGGCATCGGCCTTTGCGGCGCTTGCGGCTGCGGCTTCCAAGGCCGCGGGACTCGAGTTGAGCCCGCGCGACCTGTCTCGCTTGGCGCGGCGGGGTTCGGGTTCCGCTTGCCGTTCGGTTTTCGGTGGACTGGTGAAATGGAATGCCGGACATGATGATGAAACTTCATACGCGGAGCCTGTGGATTCCGGCAATATGGATCTGGCCATTATCGTGGTGCTCATAACCAGTGCAAAGAAGCCGATTTCCAGCCGTGAAGCGATGCGCCGCACCATCGCCACCTCACCGCTTTATGATGCTTGGATTGATTCCTGCAGCAGAGATTTGGATGATGCGCTCGCTGCGATTCAAGTAGGGGACGTCCAACGTTTGGGCGAAATCACCGAAGCCAACGCATTGGGTATGCACGCGGCCATGATGGCCTCGCGTCCCGCCGTTTTCTACTGGCTTCCGCAGACTGTGGCCGCGCTGAACGCCGTCGCTTCCATCCGTGAAACCGGCTTGGGCGCGTGGTCGACGATGGATGCCGGACCGAATGTCAAGGTACTTACCGATGGTCGTGATGCCGAAGAGGTGGCTGACAAGCTGCGGAACCGTCTTCCGGGTTGCGAGATCAGTGTGCATCGTCCGGGCTCTGGTGTGCGTTTCGAGGCGTAACCGTTCATATCGATGTTGGATTACCCTCTAAAGGCTTAAAAGTATTACGGAATTTTCGATACAGGAAGTTTCGGGAACTTTTCGTCGTTGAGTTCGATTAATGGTATTCGCTTTTGTTGCAGTGAAGACTGTTTATGCGATTCCATGCGATAAATCAGTGGTAATTATGCATTCTCGCAGATACTTGACAGGCGCGGGTAGTTAAATGGTCTTTTGTGAAAAAGCTTATTGAACAACTTGTGAAATTCGGCATTGTAGGTGTTATCGCGGCCGTGATTGATTTCGGCGTTCTCAATCTTTTGGTCGCCGCTTTTCACATGAACAACGTGATCGCAAGCACGATATCGTTCCTGGTCTCGCTGGCGTTCAATTACTGGGCGAGCATGAAATACGTGTTCAAACGTCGCGCCGACATGGCCCGCTGGATGGAAGGCTCGATTTTCCTTGCCGCAGCAGTGGTCGGACTCGGTATCAATGACCTGATCATTTGGATGAGCACGTTGGGAATGGTTGCCAACGCGGCTGTTGCGCAGCATGCGATGTATATCTTGCGCACGAATATCGGCAAGATCGTGGCCACCGTGGTCGTGGCAGTCTGGAATTTCGTGATCCGAAAATGGCTGCTCGACGATCATTCCAAACAGAACGGCAACACTCCAGGTTCCGTATCTCCGACCTCCGATCCCAAGCGCAAGACCTTCGCCCAAAAGCTTGGTGAGTGGTCGATAGCCCACACCCCAAAGGGCTGGCAATAAGCGGTTTTAGAGTATTTTCAGATAATTATGAAATGGCCTCGGACTTTCCCAAATGAAAGCTGAGGCCATTTCATATTTCGAATTTCACACCCCGACGTTAGTTGAGCTGCGAAATTCATTTAGTTCATTTCACACCTCGACCTGGGTGAGCATCGGGGTTTCGGTGCTTTCCTTGATTTGCTTGAAACCGAGGAAGGAGAGGGCCAGCGAGACGAGCGCAAGGACGGTGACGACAAGGAAGCCGCCGTGCGAACCCATGTGGTCGATGAACGCGCCGGCGATGGCCGAACCTGCGGAGCCGCCGATGGAGTTCATCGCGCTCATCCACGCCATGCCTTCGGTGAAGCGGGTCGGCGGCACGAGGTGAAGCATCAGCTGGTTGCCGTTGATCCAGGTCGGGGCCTGGCAGACGCCGATGATCAGGTAGATGATCATGATGGTCCAGATATTGTGGGCGAACATGAACGAGGCGATGCCGAGGTTGACGACTATCAGGCAGAAATAGAAACGCTTCCACAGCGGAATCGTCCAGTTCTTCGCGCCGTAGAAAATCGCGCCGATCATCGACGAGAGCGAGAAGCAGGCGAAAACGAAGCCTGTGTACTGCTTCATGTTTTGCTCGGTGGCGAACGAGATGATGGAAATATTCGCGGCCGACTGGAAGGCGCCGAGGCCGAACCACGTGACGCACATCGCGATCAGGCCCGGTCCCCAGATAGACTGGCCCGATTTCAGCAGACCTGCCTTCTCTTCGGCGGCTTCCGCGCGTCCGCGCAACTTGGCGGCCTTAAGCGCTTCGCGCTCGCGATATTCCTTGCGGGAGATCCCGGCTTTGCGGGCGAGGTCGGTCTGCGAGGGCGGTTCGGTGGAAAGCTCGGTCAGGAACATCAGCGCGCCGACGATGACGCACATGCCGGTCACCGAAAACGCGAGTACGCCGGAAATCACAGCCAAAGTTGAGGCCAGCGGATTGCCGATGACCCACATCGCCTCATCGAAAACGCCGGAAAGCGAAAGCGCCCGGTCGGTGCGCACGCGGTCGCCGTGCAGCAAATGCGTCCAGCGTCCGCGGGCCATCGCGCCCCACGGCGGAATGGCCGACATGAACGGCACGATAATGAACAGGATCCACGAAGGAACCTGAGCTGTAATACACGAAACCAGCGCCGTGGCCGCCACAACCCACACGATGATGGTGGGAATCGAGACCTGTCGCTGCCCGAACTTGTCGACCAGCTTGCCGAGCACCGGGCTCATGATGGCCAGTGCGATGGCCTGCACCGCGCTCAGCGCGCCCGCAAGCGTGTAGTTGCCGTAATAATGCTGCACGGAAATGGTGATGGTCATACCGACCATGGGGAAGGGCATGCACGCGATGACTGAGCCGACGGCGAAGCGCGCGGTGTGCGGCATACGCAAGAGTTCGGCATAGCCTCCAAATAGGCGGTGGGAGGCGTCTTTGATGCCGGAGACGGGTATAAAGCGCATGGCTTTAAGGATTCCTTTCAGGATGTGTTGTGGGAATGTTGTGGTTGGTGTGCGAGCAGGGAAACCGGGCCGTTCGTGAGCGGTTCGTGCGGATTGTTCGTGGGAGTCGGTTTGTGCCCCAGACGGATAAGAAGTATCCTTTTTCTCTACTCTCAGCCTCGCTACTTTAGCGGTGATGCACCCCGACACGCGGTAGATTGCGCGGTAAACGAAGAATAAAACGTAAATCTTTTGCAAACGTATTCATCGGGTCGTTTCGAGCCTCCGGTTACCTGCGGGAAATGCCTTACGTGCCCGGCCGCTGGTACCCTGTTATTTGGTAAAAGGGCGCCGTTATCGGCGGTGTCCGGCACAAGTCATTCATAAAATCACGAAAGGCCGTTCATGTCGTCCATCGCGTTGCAGACCACGTTGCATTTCGTCCGTCACGGCAAGGTCGAGAACCCCGGTCATCTGCTTTACGAGCGGCTTCCCGGTTTCCATCTTTCGGCCTTGGGATTGCGCATGGCCCAGGCGAGCGGACGTTACATCGCCTCGGATGCGCAGATGAACCAGGCCGTGGCTCTCTATTCCTCACCTCTGGATCGCACGTGTGAGACGGCGCAGGCGATTATGGCCGAGCTTAATCCGGTGCGTGTCGCCCGGGGAGAAACGGAACTTTCCATTGAAACTGACCCACGGCTTATCGAAGCGGGCAACGAATTCCGCGGCTTGCGCATCGGCTATGGTCAGGGCGCGCTGTGGCGGCCGAAGAATCTCAAGCTGGTGCGCAATCTTTGGCGTCCGAGCTGGGGGGAAAGCTACCAGCACATCGCGGCGCGCGTCAGCGATTTCGCGCAGGAGGCCGTGCGCAACCATCCCGGGGCGCAGGTCATCATCGTCAGTCACGAATCTCCGATCTTCAGCTATCGGCACATGCTGGAAACCGGTCATCCCGAGCACAACATGCTGTTGCGGCACACGGCGCTCGCCTCGATTACCTCGATTACCTATGACAGCAAAACGGGCAAGATGCTGCACATCGCCTACGTCGATCCGGCCAAGGACGTGAAGTAGCAACGAAGAACTTGGAGAAGGAAGGGAACAGCATCCGAAGCTTGGCGTTGAAGTTTGGTGTTAAGGATGTTTCTTTTTCTTGATATATGCGCACTGCATCGTGCTGAGTCCGGTGATTCTGTATTCACATATTGTGCCGGTACGCGCCGGATGGGCGAGCCGTTGCGTGTGCTGATATGAATTCAGCCTTGATAGCTGAGTGGATTCGTGGTTTTGGGAAAGAGAGCTGGTGCCGTTGTGCCGTGCTGTGATGGACGCCCCGGCGTTGTCATAGCCGTGTATGGATTACGATAGAGTGAGGAAACCGGCAATTTGGCAGTTAAGGCAAAGGAGCGAATATGGCGGTTGATATTGAAGGCGGGATCGTCAAAGACGGTGAATTGGCTCGTCTGGCTTTGATGCCCGAGGTGCGGGATGCGGCGCAGGCTGGTGTTTCTCTTATCGCGCTTTGGCCGTTGGACACCGCACAGGAGCTGAGCAATGATGCGAAATATGCCGAGGACCTGCAGGTTCTGGTGTGCAGGGCGGTGGCCGAGGTCATTACCGGGCAGGAAATTCCGATGGCCGATGCCGAGTTTGTATACGAAGGTGCGGTCGATATTCCTGGCCGCCCGCAGTCGATGGTCGACGCGCTGATCGACGTCAACGATGCCTACGAGCAGATGGAAGATTACTCGCGTAACGGCGATACCTCGCTCGTGATGGCGGGTGCCGGCGATCTTGACGTCGGTTGGGACGAAAAAACCGTGAAGGCCATTGCCGCGGCACTTGAGGAGATCGAGCAGGTTGCTGGTGCCAGCGCCGTATCGGGTGAAGACGGGCAAGGCGAGGGCTCCGATGATGATTCCACGCCGCACGATCCGGACGTTGAAAGCGTGGCCCAGCGTCTCGCGGTGGTTTTGGCCGCCATCGATGGGCTGTTCGGTTTAGTCGACAACGCTGATGCTTCAAGTGATGGCGACACCGATATTGCGGCTCGCAACGCATCTCCGATCATGCTCTATATCAACGAATTGTGCGAGCGCATGTCGATTCCACGTATGTATCTGACCAGTCAGCAGTTCAAGGATCTGGTTGTCAAATACCGTGAAGCAGCCGGTTCCGGCGATGGTGATGGCGCTCTGGACGCGGTGGCCAGGTTCGTCGCGCCGCTGGCCAAGACCGAGTGGGAGAAGCACCACAACGACGTCATTTACGATCCGGTCGCGGTCGCTAAGGCCGAGAAGGAAAAGGAAGAGAAAATCAAGAAGGCCAAGCTGGCCGAGAAGTTCAAGGACATTCCCGAGGACAAGGATAAGCCGCCGGTGGAGCTGTAAGGTTTTACGGCAGATATATCCAGAGCGGGCATATATAGAGCGGGCATATTCGGATTGTGAAGGATATGCCCGCCGTCTGTTGAATGTCTCTGAATCTAAGGGGCGATAGGGCCGGTGCTGGCCGCCTATATTACCTGTAGATACGAAACGTGCGCCGCCGCAATGTTGCCGGTGGCGCACGTTTTATATAAGTGCTATTACTTTTGGTTCTTGCTCGAATTTGCACTGTCGGGATTCATATCGGTGGGTCCCATATATCCCTGTGCCGGTTCGCCGCCAGAACCTGGCAGCTTCGTCTTGCCGTCATGGCCACCGCCGGGTCGTGTATTCGCGTCGAACGGTGGCTCTTTGAGGTTTGTATTCTTTGTGCCATTCGTTGAATCAGCTGTGTTCATCATGCTTTCCCTTCTGGTCGGCCACGCACGTCGCGGTGCGCCGATTTGGCTCCCAACAAGTGCTGGACGTACATATCTGCCTTCAATGACTCATTATAGTAGTGTATTCGATGTACGTATGGAAAGTTCCAGATTTTTGAATTTCGTGTCATTGATCATATAGGCCGAGTCGATTAGCCGGCAAGGTTCGAGCGCAGGAATATCGGTATGCATTTATTGTCATTACCGGATAACCACGAAACGGCTTGACTGCAAATCCGCAAAGCCCTCTGCATTTACCTGTCGGATAGAGACAGATGGACACAAAGGGCTTTGCGATAACTTCATTAGCGTCGATACCGCGTTTTACTGACGGAACCGTTGCTTTTGCCTTTGCGGCTGTTTTCTTGCGACAGGCCCGTTAGATCGCTGGCCTTGTTGTCATTGCAGTCCTTGTGGGCTTTGCTGTCCGAAGGAATCCTGGCCCTGGTCCGGTTCTTTGCTCGGAGCCGCGGCCTGCGGTGCAGATTGCGGCTCACCGGGCGTAAATGCCTGCGGGTTTTCCGTTTGCGTATACGCATTGGTCGCAGAGCTCGTCGCCTGGTTTGCCGGCTGATTGTATTGAGCATCGGCGGGGTTTTGCGGATTTGCCGGTTGGACGTAGGGGTTGCTCACATCGGTCGGCTGATTCGGAGCCTGCGGATATTGCTCGCCGAACGCATTCTGCTGCTGCATCGGCTGGGCATACTGGCCATATTGAGCGGCTGGCGGATTTCCCTGATTTGCCGGCGGCATGTATTGGCCATTGACAAGGCTTTCCGGAGGCAAAGCCTCATCGAAACGAGCGCCTTCCGGTTTGGGGCCAAGTACCATCAGCACGATTTCCAAGATGAAGCCAACCAGCATGCAAAGGAAGGCTATGATCAGCGCTATCATCATGCCGGCACCGGCGGCCTCGAAAAGTGATTTGGATGAGTAGGATGAGTAGGAGATGGCCATTCCGCCGATGCCTTCTACAACCGATATCACCGTGATCATTGCGCCCGCGATAACCAGGCCATAGGGCAGCAGCCACCACCAGCCTGACTTGTTGGAATCGTGCAGGCGACGGACTGCGATGGAGAGGCTCGGGATGAAAAACGCAAGTTCCACGATGAAATTGATGAAGCCGGCGGCTCTTTTGAACAGCAGTCCGTCGAGGAAAAAGAGCACGAAGTAAACGATGAGGAGGAACAGTTGCACCCACCAGTATTCGCTGCGGCTGGCGCGGCCGGAGAACTTGACGTACTTCAAGAAGAAACGCTTGACGGCTTCTATTGGCGGGCATCCATAATACGGAAGGTTCAGCGGAACGGCCATTGAAGGCGCGAAATTATTGGGATTCGGGTTGCCGTAAGGCTGGCCGGGTGCGTTACCGGGGTATACAGGCGCCCCGCCTTGACCGTTCATGGGCTGGTTCGCGGCATATTGGGGAGGCACGTTGTTCGGGGCTTGTTGAGCACTGTCATATTGCGGAGTCTGCTGGTCGGAGTTGTATTGCGGTGCTGCCTGTTGTGCGTCATATTGAGGAGCTGGCTGCTGCGCTTCGTACTGGGGCGTTTGTTGCGGTGTCGCGTATTGTGGCGCCGATTGCTGAGCCGTGGACTGTGACGTTTGTTGTGGGGCGTCGTGCTGTGACGTTTGTTGTGGGGCGTCGTGCTGTGGCGTTGCCTGCGGTGCGCCGTGCTGTGACGTTTGCTGTGGCGTTGCCTGCGGGGCTTCATATTGCGGCGTGCTGACCGGCGAGGCCGGGTATTGCGATGCCGAGCCGGGGAGCGGGGGAATATCCGGAATAACAAAGTTCTGCGGTGCACTCGATGACGACGTGTCAGCGGGATTGTCTGAGGCTCCGGATGCGCCTTCATTGGTGTATGGGCTGTTCCCGGGATTGTTGTAATCCTCGTTCGGTTGAGGGTTGGTGTCGTTCATCGATTTCCTTTCGTTGATCTGCTCCTTGTTCTATGCATATCGCGATAATCGTTGAATACCCACATCGTCCGGATACAGCTTGAAGATACGACCTCACATCTTGCTTTTAGTTTAGCGGATAATGCCGAGAGCCAGCAACTTAGGATAAAATATTGTTCGAATGATCTGTAATATTTTCAACGGTTTTGAGCATTTAGGGCTGAATTGTCAAAGTTCGCTATCATCAAGTGATAACGCGTCATCCTTATCCGCCGCTCCGAGCAGCAGGCGTTCGGTCAGCGAGACCAGGCCAAGCAGGATGCCGGTCAGCGCCACCACGACGATGGCGGCGGAGAAGATCATCGCCGTCTGGAACGAGTTGAAAGCGCCCTGCAGCCACACGCCGAGGCCGTTGGTGGCTCCTAAGTATTCGGCGGTGACGGCGGTGCCGAAAACGTAGGCGGCGCTGATGCGGATGCCGGAGAAGATCTGGCGGGCGGCGACGCGAAGTTTCACGTGGAACAGTGTCCACGGCTTCGTCGCTCCGCAGGTCAGCGCCACGTCCTGATAGAAGCTTGGTACGGCGGCCAAGCCGCGCGAAGTGTCGACGGCGATGGAGAACAGGCCGAAAATGGCGACCAGCGTGATTTTGCCGGCCGGGTTGAAGCCGAACCAGATCATGAACAGCGGCGCAATGGTGATGATGGGGATGGTCTGTGCAGCTACCAGCAACGGGTAGATGGCTCGGTTGGCGGTTTTCGAAACGTAAAGACCGATGCCGATGGCGATGCCGGCGATAACGGCAATTACGAACCCAGCCAATGCCTCGCCGGTGGTAACGGCAGTTGCGGCCATGAGGTCGGGCCAGGTCGCGATCATCGACGAGACGATGGCGGCGGGGGAGGCGAGCGTGGTTTCGGAAACAAGATGCGCGCTCGCCGCCACCTGCCAGACAAGCAGCACCGCACCGATGGTGACGGCCGGTGGCAACGCCTTGTGCCACCAGCTCTGATGTCGCTTTTTATCTATCGAATGTTGTTGAGACATGCCTTATTCCACATATTTGTTGGTCGAAAGCTCGGCTGCTTGGGGCGCGTGGGCGAGCTTCTTCTTGTGCGAATCCGTGTAGGTGCCGGCATTGTACTGGAAGTCCAAGTACTTCTGGCCGTCTTCGGTGTTGACGGTGGCGGTGAGTTTCTGGTCGGGCTTGCCATCGGTCGTCTCGTCATTCATCCCATTGCCGCTCCAATAGCCTTCTTTCACGACTTTTTCCATCGAGGCGCGGGCGAGTTTCGGGTCAAGGTGAGAAGTTTTGGTCTGGCTGACCAGAATGTCGGCGGCCTTGTCGGGATTGGCCAGCGCGTAGTCGTATCCGCGTCGTGCGGCTTTCAGGAACTTCTTGAGATTGGCGACGTTCTGCGGGTTTTTAAGCCACGAGTTCTTCACCGCGAAACCGAGCTGGTCGGGATTGCCGGGCACGCCCCACTTGTCGGCGGCGAAGCAGTTGAGCGCCGGCCCGTTGAGCTGTGATTCGACTTCCTCCCAGTTGGCGTAGAAGCCCGCGAAATCGCCTTTGCCGCTGGTCAACGTGCGGAAAGTGTTGGTACCGGCCGTAGCGGTTTTGAAGTCACCGTCGCCACCGGCGTCACGGATCATCTGGCGCACCGAAGCGCTCTGCTCGGCCGATCCGAAGGTGACGAAGGTCTTGCCTGCGAAGTCTTTCGGCGTCTTGATATCGGTGCGGCTTTTCAGGCTGCACCAGCGCGCGATGGGCTTCTGCGTCAGGTCGAAGACGAGTTTCAGGTCGGCGCCGTGCGCATCGGCGTTGGCGAGGTCGGTCAGTTTGGAAAAGCCGATATTGGCCACGCCGTTCTCCACGCTGGTTTCGGCGCCGGCCTGCGCGGTCGGCAGGATTTTCACGTTGACGCCGGCGTCCTTGAAATAGCCCAGCTGCTGGGCGACGTAGAGGCCGACGTGGTTGGTGTTCGGCGTCCAGTCGAGCATGAAGGTCAGTGTCGGCTTGCCGTCGGCGCCGGTTGCGGTGCCGCTATTGGAACTATTGCCGCATGCTGCCAAGGAAAACCCCAGCGCTGCTGTACCAAGTACCGCCATCGTCTTCGTGGCCAGCCGCTTTGTGTCCCGCTTCCAGCCGGTTAAACGGTGGGAAGCGAGGTTCGATCCGGCTTTTCCTGCGAGTAACCGGTCAATCCTGCTAGAAAACGTACGTTTTTGAGGCTCAGAATGTACGAAAACTAGCGGGATTGTCTTGTTGCTCGCAGTATGTGTACGTATTTCATCCCATTTGCCGCTGAAAATCCGCGAAAACCGTGTCTTGATGCTCACTGTGAATCACCTTGTCTGTTCTGCGGCCTGAGGCGACGCATGCGGAAAGGTGAGGAGTCCGCGCGACGAATCAAACCGGTGCATCGAGCTTGGGAACTGATCTGTGCCGATCGGTTTATGCCGACCGATTTTGCGGTTATCTCTGGGTTTGGGCCAGCCGATGCCACCGCAAAGTCTCTATTTCCAAACTTTTTGCGTTGTTAAATCGTCTTGGCGCAGCTGCTGCCACCAACCGCGCGAACAACTTTCAAGTATAGGCATCAGGGGCCACAAATATATGGTTTTGGCGGGCTATGACCCAGCGTTTGCCGCCGAAGTGTAAGAAATCTCTTACGGTTTGGGCTTTCGCGGTACCGCCGGTTGCGTTAACCTAGGACTATGAGCGAAAATAACAACACACTCCGCATTGCCGTCGTTGGTGCCGGTCCTGCGGGAGTCTATTCATCCGACATCTTCCTGCGCGAGCTGAAGAAACAGGGCGAATCGCTTGGCCTGCCGACCAACGCGCGTATCGACCTGTTCGAAAAGCTGCCGGTGCCGTTCGGCCTTGTGCGCTACGGCGTCGCGCCCGACCATCCGGCCATCAAGTTCATCGCCGACGCGCTCGAGAAGACGTTGGATAATCCCGACATTCATTTGTATTGTGATGTGGAATTCGGCCGCGATCTGACGCTTGACGATTTGATGCCGCGTTACGACGCGGTGCTGTTTGCCACCGGTGCTGTGGCCGATCGGCCTTTGACCATTCCGGGAGCCGACCTCGACGGCGTGCATGGTGCCGCACGGTTCGTGGAGTGGTACGACGGTTATCCGACCGGCGCTCGCACGTGGCCGCTCGATGCCGAAAAAGTGGCCGTCATCGGCGGTGGCAATGTGGCGATGGACGTGTCGCGCGAACTGATGCGCAACGCCGACGATCTCAAGGCCCGCACCGATATTCCCGACAATGTCTACGAAGGCATCAAGGAAAACAAGGCGAAAGAACTGCACCTCTTCATTCGCCGCGGCGTGGCCCAGGCCAAGTTCAGCGTCCAGGAGCTGCGCGAGCTCGAGAAGCTGCCGGGCGTGCAGATCGTGATTAACGAGGATGATTTCGACCTCGACGATGCCACCGTCGAACAGGCCGGCAAAGACAAGCTGACCCGCCAGATGGTCGAGGAGCTTTATGCCATCCGCGACATGGCCGAGGATATGGAAGATGACGGTGGTGTCGATTTCGAAGGCAACCCCGCCACCAAGAAGTATTACATGCACTTCAACTCCGCACCGACTGAAGTTCTGGGTGAGGGCGGCAAGGTCATCGGCCTGCACGTTGAGCGCACCGAAA
Source organism: Bifidobacterium sp. ESL0728 (assembly GCF_029392015.1). NCBI lineage: Bacteria > Bacillati > Actinomycetota > Actinomycetes > Bifidobacteriales > Bifidobacteriaceae > Bifidobacterium > Bifidobacterium sp. ESL0728. Next base: position 2,290,453 of record NZ_CP113925.1, on the reverse strand, counting down.
CCGGTGCGGATGGAGTGATGCGTCACACCGGCGAATTCACCGATTATTCGGTCGGGGCCGTCTATCATGCCATCGGCTACAAGCCGGCGAGCGTTCCGGGGGTGGCCTACGACGAGCAGCGCGATGTATTGGCCAATGAGGAAGGCCGCATCCTCGCCGAGCCGGCACTTACCGCTGAAACCGGCAAGAGTACCGTTCGTCCGCGTCTCTACGCGACCGGCTGGGCTAAGCGTGGTCCGGTTGGCCTGATCGGTTCCACCAAGTCCGACGCCCTCCTGATTGTCGGCAATATGCTCGAGGATCTTTCCAAGGATGAGAATGCTGACGGCAACGGCAAAGGCTGCATCGCTACCGATCGCGACCCCGAGTCCATCGACCGCCTGCTGGCATCGCGCGGCGTCAAGCCCATCGATTTCGCCGGTTGGAAGAAGGTCGACACCTACGAGCGTGCCGAGGGTGCAAAGGAAGGCCGCGAGCACAAAAAGGTCATCGACCCCGACCAGCTGCGTTCGCTCGCGTTGGGCTGAGTAGTCGGCATGGATTCGCTGGAAAGATGATTTGCCGAGTAGCTGCGTGTTCTCATGTTGGGCTGAGTGGTGCTTAAGATAGCGGGTCGATTGGCAGCGTGGGCTGGGAGAGGCTGACGCTTGAATCGACATAGCGGCGCTGAATCCACGCTGCGGGTGCTTTCTGTTGTCGCGACAGAAAGCACCCTTTTTCGTGCTTTTCGCCGCGTCCAATGATTCCCTGCGACCAAAAGCATGTTTCCCCTCGTTTTTTCGTGCTTTTCGTCGCGTTTACTGGATGGCATGCTGAGGAGATCAGCGTTGTGACAAAATGCCCGCGCTGAGGGTGCTTTTCTCCGCAATGTAGGCCAGTCTCAGTGGGAAAAGCACCAAAATCGCCTCAAAATGGTGCTTTTTCCACTGGAATCGGTCGATACTGAGGAGAAAAGCACCAAAAATGGGCCAAAATAGTGCTTTTCTCACGGAAAGTGGTCTACGCTGAGGAGAAAAGCGCCAATACCTCCCAAATACTTGCATCTTACAGCCGACGTTCAGCAAAAGCACAGGCACTGCCGTTAGGCTTTGATATATGGACGGCAAGATCAAAGTGCATGGCCATTTGAACGGCCTCAAGACCACACTGCTTTTCGGCGTGATGTGGGCTATTATCATGCTCATTTGGTGGCTCACCGGCGCCAGCCGCGACACGCTTATTTACTACATTCTCATCGGCCTTGCCACGACTTTCTTTTCCTATTGGTTCTCGGACCGCATCTCGATCGCCTCGATGGGTGCGCGGCAGGTCTCCGAGGCCGAAGCGCCCGAACTCTACCGCATCGTCCGCGAACTTTCCGCCCGTGCCGGCAAACCGATGCCGCGCATTTACATCGCGCCGACGATGAGCCCGAACGCGTTCGCCACCGGCCGCAACGAGCGCCACGCCGCCGTCTGCTGCACACAGGGAATTCTGCAGATTTTGAACGAGCGCGAGTTGCGCGGGGTGCTTGGACACGAACTGATGCACGTCTACAACCACGACATCCTCACTTCGGCTGTGGCCAGTGCGATGGCGACGGTCATCACCTACCTGGGCTATATGCTGATGTTCTTCGGCGGCGGGCGAGACAACGATGACCGCGATTCCGGCATTTTCGGGCTGATTGGTGTCGCCTTGAGCTCGATTCTCGCGCCGATTGGTGCCTCGCTGATTCAGTTGGCGATTTCCCGCACCCGCGAATACGATGCCGACGAGGACGGCAGCAAGCTCACCGGCGACCCGGCTGCGCTCGCTTCGGCGTTGAGCAAGATCACTTCCGGCGCGCAGGCCAACCCGATGCCGCAGACTGCGGGCACCCAGTCTGCCGCCGCGATGATGATCGCCAACCCCTTCTCCGAAGAGGGTTTCAGTCGCCTCTTCTCCACACATCCACCGACCCAGGAGCGCATCAACCGCCTGATGCAGATGGCGCAGGAGATGCAGGGCGTTGGAGCAGGCCCGAACAGAGGCCCACGTTTCAATCGCTTGGGCTTCGACGGTTCGGCGCAGGTTGCGTACTGAGTTGACAAGCAATCTGTCGCAGATATGCAGGAAGTGTATCTGTTTTGAGTTGCGCGGGGCCGTTTCGTCGTTTTGACAGGTGTGCTTTGGTGAGTGTTCGAATCGGGTAGGCAGTGAATTTAGGTCGGCCAAAAAACGTGTCCCGTATAGGGCCGAAGCCATTGCGGCGTAAGGATTCGAGTGTATTCGAGTTCAGTGTGCTCCATGAGGGCTATGAGCCATCCCCAAGTGGGCCAGCGGGACTTTCGAACACTTTTCGGCATACGGTTTCGCGGCTCTGTGCTAAACTCGCTTTTTGTGTGCGCGCGGCATCGCGTGCGTCACTGCGGATGTAGTTCATCGGTAGAATGGAAGCTTCCCAAGCTTCAGAGGCGGGTTCGACTCCCGTCATCCGCTCTCTTGTTCAATTCCCGAAAGCCGTTGCAAATAAAGACGTCTTAGAACGTGAATTTCCTTTGAAAACTCCAAGATGGCAAGCAGGCTATTCATGCGAACCATGCTGCTAAGGGCTTCATTGACGAGATAAGGAAAGGGTGGTCATGAGCCAGAAAAGCCAGAAATATATGGCCGACAACGGCACTGTCATCACCGATGACATGGTGGATCAATGGGCGCAGGAGGCCGAAGACGGCTTCCAAAGTGCCGAAATCAGACCATTCGAAGGACGTGTCTGGGAACGAAAGGGAAACCTCTGAAGCCAGGGCTATAGAGCACAGAAGTGTTGCTTACCATCAAGGTTTCAGGCTTCAAATAGCCGGCATATTTTTTGGCGGAAGATTTGAAAAGCGCGGAAGCCGTGCCCCGCGCCAACGCAGGGACATCCGGCTTCCACTTCCATACCTTCTCAAGGCAAGCCTAACTAATAGGGTTATAGGCCAGGAATAAAGAATGCAATTCGTTGGTGGTAGGTGTGCCTGGGGAATATTCTGGCCTATATCCCTCGATGAAGTTAAAGTGCGGGCAAATGATAAGGAAAAATCTGGAATAAAAATAAAATAAAGCGAAAGTGGAGGAGGCAGGAATCGAACCGTGCATCTCCGCCTTGCGGCGGGCTCTACCATTGAGTTAATCCCCCGGAATCGCGCATCATCAAATGATAATCGCAACGACTTGCTTACTATAGCACATATTTTTCGGTCGGTATTTCGTCAGCGACTTCATGAATGTCGGTAGTTTTGGGATTTTACGTTTATTTCGGTTCTTCAATTTTCGGGATTCCGAATGATTGGATGCGTGCCGCGAACGCCAATGGCGAGGCTCGCGGCAATAATGGAGGTATGACCATTGCAACCCCTGAACGATATCGCGAAATGCTGGAAACCGCGCGGCGCGACGGCTATGCCTACCCTGCCATCAACGTGACCAGCACCCAGACGCTTAACGCGGCGTTGCAAGGGTTTGCCGAGGCGCAATCCGATGGCATCATCCAGGTTTCGGTGGGCGGTGCGTCCTATTTTTCCGGGCAGAGCGTCAATGACCGCGTCACCGGTTCGCTTGCGTTTGCCGCGTTTGCGCATGAGGTGGCCGCGAAGTATCCGAACATATCAATTGCGCTTCATACCGACCATTGTGCCGAGCCCTATCTCGACGGCTGGGTGCGGCCGTTGCTGGCTCGCGAGGCCGACGAGGTGGCGCACGGCCATGAGCCGACCTTCCAGTCCCACATGTGGGATGGGTCGACGGTGCCGCTTAAGGAAAACCTCGATGTTGCCGAAGAGCTGTTGGATCTTTCCGCCAAAGCTCACACGGTCTTGGAAATTGAAATCGGCGCGGTAGGTGGCGAAGAGGACGGCCATCGCGCCGACATCGACGAAAAACTTTATTCGACGCCGGCCGATGGCATAGAAGTCGCGCGCAGGCTTGGCCTGGGGGAGCGCGGCACCTATATGGCGGCGTTCACGTTTGGCAATGTGCACGGTGCCTATAAGCCGGGAGTCGTGAAGTTGCGCCCGGAATTGCTTGGCGAGATCCAGCGCGAAGTTGCGGCGGCCGCGAAGGCCGGGAAATTATGCAGCAGTGTAAATGTGGGCTTAAAGTCTTCTGATACCAAGGTTTCCCGGGATTCCGGTATATCGGAATCCGGCAGCTCGGATGATTCTGATTTGCGTATAACCGCTTTGTCATCCGCAATATCCCAGACAAACCGTCCATATACCGACGCCGATTTGCATGATAATAAACCATTCATGCTCGTTTTCCACGGCGGTTCGGGTTCGACGAAAGGTGACATCACCGCCGCGGTGCATTATGGCGTGGTGAAAATGAATATCGACACCGACACCCAATATGCCTTCACCCGCGCGGTCGCCGGCCACATGTTCGAGCACTACGATTCCGTGCTCAAGGTCGACGGTGAGGTGGGTGAGAAACGTTACTACGACCCGCGTTCGTGGGGCCGCACGGCCGAGGACGCGATGGCCAAGCGCGTGGTTGAGGCCTGCGTCGAGTTGGGTTCGGCCGGTAAGGCGCTCAAATAGTCTTACCTATTAAGTATCGGAAAGCCGGGCTGGCGGTAGTGGTGGTTGACGAGCTTGAATTGCATCATTCTGATATCTGATTTAGATTTATGCCATCATTCCATGATTGATAGCGCATTTCGATAAAGGTAAAGACACGACATACGTCAGGTATTTTTGTGATACGTGGGCCGCAGGTTTGTGCGTAGCTCAGCTATCGCCAGTTGTTCTTTAGCTCCGTCAGTGTTACGGTTCGTGTTTCACCGTGATAGCTGATATGCAACTCGTCTCCGACCAGCGCCGCGCCCGGCATGGCGATCGAGTCGTCAGCGTCGACGCTTTCCAACTCGCGGTCGCCGAGGTAAGCAGAAACGAATGCATAGTGACCAGGTTCGATGGTGCGCATCTGTATCGGTATGCGCGTTTTGGGGTAGAGCAGATTCGTGTTCGGCTCAGGAGCCGCCAGTTCCAGCGAGAAGCCTTCTGCGGCGATCAGCCCGGTGAGCCCGACTTCGGTGCGATAGAACAAGGATTGTTGCGGCAGCGCGAATGTCGCTGTTGAATGCGCAACCGATTTTTCTGCGATTTCACCGGAAATATTGTCTGATTCATTTTTCGAGCGATAATCGGTGGCTTGGGTACCGGTATTTGCCGATTTGCTGGTTTCGTCCGGGATGTTTGAATCTCCGGTTTCGGCCAGGATACTTGGATTTCCGGTTTCGAAACGTTGGTTTTGGCTGTTGTTTTTCCCGACGGAATTTGAATCCCAACCGGAAGCGAACGAACCGTCGGTAGAGTGCTGGCTTGACGCAGTGGCGAGGCCGCCGACCGCGTTGATGTTGGGTCCGGCCAGCTCCTGCCCGAAGTCCGGCATCGAGAACCCGCCCTCGGCCAGGTGCAACGCGCGCGCCGAGTCGATGACATGGACGCGGATGTGCCACGGCATCAGCGGCACGATGAAATTGCGGATCGTCACGTCATCCCACGGCTCCCAGCGCGAGTAGACGTAGTCGCCGTGCACTGCGTAATCGGCGTAACCAAAGGCCGTGCGCCAGTGGTATTCGGATTCGCAAACCGCCAGGGTATTGTCGCAGGCAAGCTGTTTCAGCACGGTCGCGGCTTTCGGCGTCGAAAAGCCGAAACTGGTGGAATAGACGTATTTCTCGTATTTCGCGTCGGTGTGGTTGTGCTCCGGGGCATGCTGGCCGGCGGTGAAGGCCTGCGCTTCCAGCCCGGTGCGACTGTGCGCCACCAGCATGCGCGGTTCAGGTTGGAGCTTGAGCGCCTCGAATTTGAAATCGTCACTTTCGCGCACGGTCCAGAAGGTATCGGTTTCGGGAATACACAGGAAAATAAAGGTTTTGAGCGCCCAATAGGCCGAAGCCGGCCCGTTGTAGCCCTCGGCCATGTTCATATTCGGATAGGCGTAACCGATGGGAATCAGCCCGTCAGACTGGAAAATATTCTGCTTGAACCACCATCGCAGGTTGCCCAACAACAGGTGCTTCACATCGCCGAGCGTCCAGCCATCCGGCAGATCAATCCCCGCAAAGGCCGCCGCACTCCAGAATGCCGCCTGTGCGAATCGGTAATCGAGGCTGCGCCCGAACGGCAGGCAGGCGCCGTCGGCCGCAAACCAGTTGGCATAGCTCGGTACGAAAGCGGTCGCGCGTTGCCTGAGCAGCGTATAACGCTTCGCTTCGGCGGTGCCGGGTCTGCCATCTCTTGAGAGGTATCCAGAAACGTTGTCCGCATTGCTTTTCTTCCTGCTCCCGGCATCGTTCAATGTGCGTTGCCTGTCAACTTGATTGGGTTTGTTGGATACCGGAAAATTCGCGGATTTTCCTGAATAGCTGGCATGGGGGCAATCAATTTTTCCGGTATTGGGATCCGGCGCGGAGTATGGCTTATGGGAATAGCCGGCACTTGCGGATTCGTTATTGGTATTCGCGCCAGTCGGGATGGGTCGGCTCAGTTCGTAGTCCCGCTCGGCAAGTCCGGCGGTCATCAAAGTGAAGAACTGGTAGGCGAACGGGATGTAGTTGTCAATCTGGTTTTTGTAGCCGTCGTACGACCATCCATGGCCGAGATAATGCGAGGCGGTGACGTCGAAATCGGCTTGTACCAAGGCGTCGTACTCGGGATGCCCGGTATGCACGAACCAGGTGTTGACCATCTGCCGGAACCAAAGCCAGTTGGTCTTCGGCAGCTCGTGCACGTTGATTTGGTCGAGCCAGATGAGGATGTTGTTCTGTTGCGTGCCGCTTAAATGGTCCCAAAAATCCTGTCTCGTCTCGAAAAGGAACGCAGTGATTGCGCCCATTTCCACGAAAAGCTGGTCGTAATCGTCCAGTGGGTTGCCCCAGAAATCGGGGTCGCCGGGCGTGGTACCGTGAACGATGCCGGCGCACGCAAGCTGCCACCAACGCGGGAAGCGAGCGATGTTGCCGCGGTTGGTGAAAAGCGGGCCCAGCCCCCAAAGGAGCCGGCAGAAGCCCTCGATTGAAGTGCGGTCCTGGCTGTAGACGGCTCCGCTGTCGCTCATACGGAACCGGCCGTATCGTCCGCCGCTCTCAACCAGTTTCATGGCCGGCGTGAGGATATCGACCAGCGCAGCCGAGCAATCGGCTTTTGTGCGCAACGGGTTTGTCGCGACGTTTTCATTGAACGGCTTCGTTTTCATCAGGCTTCGTTGCTTCTTTCCGGCAATCGCCTACAGGTTGCTTGGCAAAAGCTTTTCTATATAGGTTTCTTTACATAACGTATGGTCTGTCGCCCGGTTGGTCTTTTGCAAGGGCGGGGAGGATGGAGTCGACACTAAATACCGCGCGCCGCTGATTTGAGCGTCGTTTTATTTTGAAATCTCATGGCAAAATCTGGCAATATTTCGTTTTCGAGGTTGGAAATATCGCGGAATCGACGTTATGGAATAATTATTCTTGGATATTGATTATAGGTTATCGGAAATGGTTCGCTGAATGTCGGAACGGGGATTGCCGCATATTGCCGTATATGGATTGCGTAATATAAACGCGGACTCCCAGAATAAACGCGGACTATCAGATGCGGATTGCCGATATCGGTGAAGGATTGGCCTTGCCGGTGCTCGCGCGCACGACGTACGAGGATTGCAACATGATCGGTTTTCTGTCGTTGACTTGCTTGGTGTGGTGGATGAGGTTCAGCACTTCATCCGTGGCCTTCGAACCCAGCTCTTTTCGGGGCAGTCGGACGGTCGAAAGCGCGGGGGAGACGAGCGAGCTGAACTGCACATCGTCGATACCAACCACCGAAACCTCGCCGGGAACACCGATATTGCGCGAATGCAGAGCTGCGATGAACCCGATGGCCATGATGTCGTTGTAGGCGATGACCGCGCTGGTCGGATTGTTCAGAAACACCTCGCCCGTGCGGAAACCACCGCTGAATGTCGGCGCGTTGGAGGGAATACGGCGCAGTTTCAGATGTTTGCGTTGGCAGATCGACGAAAGCGTTCGCCAACGAACGCCGTCTTGCCACGAGGATTCAGGCCCGCTCAGGTAGGTGAAATTGCGGTGCCCGAGGGAGGCGAGGTGCTCAACGGCTTGCGTCAACCCGATCTGCACGTCGCCGATGACCGATTGAATGCCTCGGATTGAGCGGTTCATCGTGACCAGCGGTTTGGTCTGGGCGAGCTTGCGTATCCCTGCGTCGGAGAGGCGCGAGGAAGAAAGGATGAGGCCGTCGATGTGCTGGATGGCGGCGTGGATGGAGGTTCGCTCGATGACCGCGTTTTCCTCGGAATCAAGCACCAAAAGCCCGAAGCCGTTGGAAAGACATTCGTGCTGGGCGGCGCGTGTGTACTCGGCAAAAACGGGGTTGCTGAGGTCGGCGACCACGATGCCGAGCATGCCGTTGAGATGGTCGTCGTTGCTGTGCGCCCTGATGGCGGTGGCGCGATAGCCGATTTTGTCGGCCACGTCGTAGATGCGTTGGGCCGTGGCTTCGTTGACTCGTCCCGGTCTTGCGAAAGCCCTTGAAACCGTTGAGGGCGCAACGTCTGCAGCCTTGGCGACGTCCCTGATGGTGATTTTTACGGGCGTGCCTGTTGCTGCGGGGGTTGACCCGGCTTGGTTGTTGTTGTCTGCTGTCATTTTCGCCACGCTCCTTTGCGATGTAAGTATAGCTGGTCTTTGGCAAGTAATGGCAACAGAATACAGCACCAAAGCGCCTCACGTACACTTAAAAAACGATAGGGATTTTGACATCGTGGTGAATCACTGGTTCATCGCGGATTGTGAGGATGGTGCCATGATTGGCCAGACGGATATAGCGGAACCTGTTTTGTCTCCTGATCGTTTGCTGCCCGCAGAAGGATTGCCGCTGCGCGTGGCCAGGGAACTTTATGAATCGGTGAAGAATCTTCCCATCGTTTCGCCGCATGGCCATATCCCGGTCGAATGGTTTGCCGAAGACAAGCATTTTGCCAATCCTACCGATCTGTTCATCACGCCGGACCATTATGTGACTCGAATTTTACATGGTCAGGGTGTGCCGTTGAGTGCACTGGGGGTCGGTCAGACCGATTTCACCGACGCGCAGGCGCGTGACGCGTTTTTGCTCTTTGGCAAGTATTGGTTCGCCTTCGCCGGCACGCCGATGCGTTACTGGTTCGAGGATTCGCTGGTTCGCGTTTTTGGCGTCGACAAGAAGTTCGGACCCGATTCTGCCGGCGCGATTTACGACGAACTTGACGAAATGCTCAAGACCCCGGAATTCGGCACCCGGGCGCTCGCCAACCGTTTCAATATGGAATTCGTCTCGACCACCGACGATCCGGTCAGCGACCTGAAACTGCATGATCAGGTCAATGCGGATCCCCAATTCAAGCCGTTCGTCGCCCCTGCGTTCCGCCCGGACAAATACCTTGAGCCGTCCCGTGCCGATTGGCCGAAACTGGTGCGCGCCTTGGGTGCCAGCGCCGGTATCGATGCCTCCTCATACGTCGGTTTCAGCGAAGCGATGCGTCGCAGAAGGCGATATTTCAAGGATCACGGAGCGGTGTTAAGCGATCATTCCCATGCCGACCTCAACTCCGAACGGCTTTCGGACGGCGAGGTGCGCATGTTGTTCGCAGAAGCCTATGCGGGGCGTATCGAGGCCAGCGACGCCGTTCGTCTGCGAGCGCATCTGTTCAATGATCAGGCCAGGTTCGCTCAGGAGGACGGTCTGGTGATGACCGTGCATCCCGCTATCGCTCGCAACTACGATGCTGCGGCCTTCGCCAATTATGGTGCGGATATTGGCGGTGATATCCCGGCCCGTGCGGAGTTCGTGCAGGCGTTGCGTCCTCTGCTTAACGAGTACGGCAACAATGCCGGTTTCCATTTCGTGGCATTCACCGATGACGAAACCGTGTATTCGCGCGAACTGGCGCCGCTCGCCGGCTTCTATCCCTCCTTCTATATCGGTGCTCCCTGGTGGTTCATCGACTCCCCGGACTCGATTTCGCGCTATTTCCACGCCGTCGTCCCGTATGCCGGTTTCGCCAAACTTTCCGGGTTTATCGACGATACCCGTGCGATTTGCTCGATTCCCTCGCGTCACGACATGAACCGTAGGGTCACCGCAAGTTTCGTTTCCTCGTTAGTCTGCGACCGGCGCATTTCCATGGACGAGGGTCTTGCCATCATGCACGCTCAAGTCTCCACCCAGCCAAAGCTGGTGTTCAAGATCGATGGTGCCGAATAAACCGATTGTTCTAAATGGATAAAAAATAACGTAGGATATGACCTCATGTCAAGAGAGGGGCAGCAATGTCAGCAGATAGCGTTTCAATTCCTCAAATCAGCCGTGAAAAGGATGGTCGCCCGGCCGCGCCCGAGAGAATCGTCCATCTGGGGATAGGCAATTTCACGCGTGCGCACCAGGCTTGGTACACGGAGCACGCGCCCGATGCGCAGCAATGGGGCATCGCCGGTTTCACCGGTCGCGGGCCACGCATGCGAGATTTGCTGACCGGGCAGGATTGCGTCTACACCCTCATTACTTCCGGCAAGCAGGGTGACCGATTCGAGGTCATTTCTTCGCTTTCCTCCATGCATAGCGGTGTGGATACGGCGGCGCTTCGGGCCCGTTTCGCAGATCCGCAGATTTCCATCGTCACCTCCACCGTCACCGAAGCCGGATATATGCGCAACCAGAGCGGCGATCTGGATGTTTCCAACGCCGATGTTATCTCTGATTTGAAGGCGTTGAAAGCCAACCCGCAAGCCGACGGCCTCAAAACCGTTCCGGTACGCATGGTCGCCGGTTTCCTGGCCCGCAGAAGTGCCGGTGCTGGCCCGATTACCGTTTTGCCGTGCGACAATCTTGCGGGCAACGGTGCCGCGTTCCGCAAGGTGGTTGAGCAGGCTGTCGCCGAGGTCGACCCATCATTGCTTGATTGGACGCGTCTTAATGTCGCTTGGGCGACGTCGATGGTCGACCGTATCACTCCGGCCACAACGCTTGACGATATCGAGCTTGTCGAACGCGTAAAGGATTGGCATGATGCGGCACCGGTTCGTACAGAGCCGTTCCACGAATGGGTTATTGCCGGGGACTTTCCGGCAGGACGTCCTGCTTGGGACGAAGCCGGCGCCGTGATCACCGATGACGTCACACCGTATGAGGAACGCAAATTGTGGATGCTCAACGGCTCGCACTCGACGCTGGCCTATTGCGGCTCGCTGTTTGGCTACGAGACCGTCGCCGATGCCGTCGCCGATCCGACATTGCGTTCCTGGATCAATGAGTGGTGGGATTTGGCCGGGCGCTATATCAGCGTGCCTACCGATGAATATCGCAAGCAGTTATTGGAACGTTTCGAAAATCCGAATATCCGTCATTTGTTGATGCAAATCGCCTCGGATGGAAGCGAGAAACTGCCCGTTCGTATCGTTCCCGCAGCCAGAAAGGCTTTGAATGACGGGATGCCAATTGTTCCCGCGGCCCGAGCTATTGCCGCGTGGATACTTTTCCTTATCCGCTTCAGCGATCGACTGGCCGATGTCAACAAAGACAAGGTCGTCGCATGTGCAAATGCCTGCAAGACGGCCGACGGGAACGTTGAACGGGGAGCCGTGAAATATGTGGTTTCCTATCTTGACCGTTGTCTTGGCGCCTCTTCGGCGTTCGTCGATGAGGTGGTCAATCAGATGAACGAGGTGAGCAAAGCGGCGTCGGCGCATTTGGCATCGTGATTGGCTCGGATTAGGTTTTCCGGCCAGCGTTTTGGGCCGGAATTTGAGAACAGGCTTAATAATCGAAATTTAATAATTTTAGTTACCGGAATTTTAAGAACGCAGTAAACAGCAACGCGCGGCTACGGATGCTGCAGGTTGCAAACAGAAAGGAATCGATATGGCTATCGAAAAGGCCGAGGTTTTTGTCACGAGTCCAGGGCGTAATTTCGTCGTCCTCAAGCTTACGACGACGGATGGCATCGTAGGACTTGGCGACGCGACGCTCAACGGGCGCGAACTGGTTGCCGCCGAATATCTCAAAACCATCGCTCCTGCCCTGATCGGCAAGAACGAGGACAACATCGAGGACATGTGGCAATACCTCTACAAGGGTGCCTATTGGAAGCGCGGGCCGGTGACCATGGCCGCCATTTCCGCCGTCGACGTGGCGCTGTGGGATATCAAGGGCAAGAAGCTCGGTGTTCCGGTCTACGATTTGCTCGGCGGCGCATCGCGCAAGGGTATTTTGGCCTACGCGCACGCCTCCGGCACCGATCTGCCGAGCCTGTTCGATTCGATCGATATGTATCGCGACATGGGCTTCAAGGCCACGCGTATCCAGTACGCGCTGCCCGGTATTCCTTCGACCTACGGTGTTGCGGCTTCGGCCAACGCACAGGCCGGCAAGGGTGAGAAGGGCATGCGTTATGACTACGAGCCCGCCCGCCGCACCAGCGTTCCGGTCGAGGAGGTTTGGGATGCGCGCACGTATCTCAACACCATCCCCGGAGTGTTCGAGGAAGTGCGCAACAAGTATGGCAAGGACCTGATCCTGCTGCACGATTCCCACCATCGTCTGCGCCCGATCGAGGCCGCCCGCTTCGGCAAGGCGCTTGAGCCTTACGACCTCTTCTGGATGGAGGACACCACGCCGGCGGAGGACAACCAGCAGTTCCTGCGCCTGGTGCGCGAGCACACCACCACCCCGATCGCCATCGGCGAGATCATCAACTCCTGGACCGACTACATCACCCTGATTGAGGAGCAGCTCATCGACTATGTACGTTCGGCCGTCACCCACACCGGTGGTCTGACCCACATGAAGAAGCTCATGGCCTTCGCCGAGCTTTTCGGCGTGAAGTCCGGCTTCCATGGCCCCACCGACGTTTCGCCGGTCGGGATGGCCGCGAACCTGCACCTTGACTTGGCGATTCCGAACTTCGGCATCCAGGAGTACATGAAGCACAGCGACGAAACGCTTGAAGTGTTCCATACCTCCTACACCTTCAAGGACGGCTACCTGCATCCGGGCAACAAGCCGGGCCTCGGTGTCGACTTCGACGAGAAGCTCGCCGCGAAGTACCCTTACCAGCCCGCCCCGCTGCCGGTCGATCGCCTGCTCGACGGCACTATGCACGAGTGGTGATTTTTCTTAGTTACTGCCGCGATGGGGACGACATATACATTGCTCGACACGCTCCTGGGCTGAACCGTAAAGCAGACAGCCCAGTGGGCTGTTGTAGGTTCAGTGAGCGCGATGCACGAGCGCGAAGGCAAAATCTATAGATTTTGCTCAGGCCGAGTCTTTACGGTCGAGCAACGCATATGTTGTCCCCAGCACTCTGACTGATCTGCTTTTTGAAGCGAATATACGAAGCGCTGCTTCCCGATTAGCAGGAAGACGGCGCTTCACGTTGACTGATGGCAATTAAATTGCTTCGAGTATCGCAGTGAGCGCTTCGAGCACGCTTTCTTTTGCGTCTGTGAAGTCAATACGCTCGTCAAGCGGGACTTGGTCTCTGCTCACACTGTCGTATTCCTCGTTGTACTGGTCGCTGTAATCATCGAGATTCTGCTTTAACGCCAGAAAATCAGCTTTGGCCACATCGATATCTTCCATCATCGTTTTAAGAAAGATGATTTGATCGGTCTGGATTATCTCGGTTCTTGTCTCGGGCTTCGAGTGGAAAATCGAAGCCATGTCAAACAGGTCTTTGGCCCTTAACCCTTTTCCGGTATTGCTTTTACGCGGGTTTATTTTCAGATAGCTTGGAGCGTTCTGGCACAATGACAGCATTTTTTCGTAAATAATTCTGATTAAAGACGAGACCGCTATCTCAACGCCGTCAGAGTTGATTTTGTCCAGGCAAAACATTCTATTGTTGAGGGAAATCTCAATCTTGAGACTTTTCGTGTCCCCGAAATGACGGACGGGTGTCCGCCGGTTTTTGTTAGTTGAGTTGTTTCTGTCAGCTACTCTGACAACGATTCTCGCGAGTCTTTTCGGCTCTGTCTTACTAGGTAGATGGTCCAGTTTGGTGCTTCTGACTTCCATACTGGAGTCATTGAATTGTTCCTTCAGCGCCTCTTCTATGAGCACTCTTTCCTGTTCCGTAATCGAATTTTCTTTAACGTAAAGGTCTATGTCCTGAGACGCGCGATGACTGATATTGTGTGCAATCAGCGCCTGACCGCCATGCAGGGCGATTCTGCCGGCAAATTCGTCTATCGAGAACAGGGCGGACAAGGCTTTCGCAATGATTTCCTGGTTGGTCAGTTCCTCAGCCTTCATAGGGCACCTAATCCTTTTGGATAATAGATTCCAATGTCCGGGTCAAACAACTTGTCATGCATGTTCTTTTGCAGATACATGTTGAATTTTTGTTTGTTGGGATTCAGCCTTTCAACAACAAGATTTTTCTGTTTCTCGGAGTAGCCGGCTCTGTCCATGTAAAACAGGATGTTCTTTCCGTACGGGTACCAGTATTCGCCGTTATCAAGCAATTGCATCATTCTGAGCACTTTTAGCTCGCCTTTGGCTCTTGCGAATGCTTCCAACACGTTTTGTGCCCCGCCTGAATACTCTGGTTTCACGGTGCATTCGATAAGCGTTTTTTCAATGCCGCTTACGGATATCCCTGACGGGGCGTTTGACACCTGCATCTCGGTAATGCCTTTATCTATGGTTGCAGATTGATCCAGCAAGTAGACTTCATATGGTCTGCCGTCATAGTTGAATGTGTATATGTTGTTGGTCATTCTTGCAGGAGCAGCAAAGGCTTGGTCGATTTGGGCTTGAGACAATTCCTCGTTTCGTTCCGACGGTTTCGCTTTCGTCCTTTTCTTTTTGACATAGATGGGTTTAGGAATATTCAAGGTCAAATCATTGAGATACAGCGCTGAGTAATGTGAAATATAAGTGCGGCCGGAAAGTGAAAGCGCTACGGCATAAGGGGAAACCGGTTCGTTTCTGGGGATTAGCCTGATGAGATCCTTTTCTTTGCCTTTCTTGGATATCCGTAATTCCTTGAACAGATTCGCTTCGGGGGAGACCAGATAATTTCTAAAGCCGGACAAAAATACCTTTTGCAGAAGAAACTGGCGCTCTTGAAGATTATCGTAGATTTTCTTGACTGCGGAAGCGCTCAATACGTTATTGAAGACAGCGCTTTCTTCTCTTACCGCGTCGGATATTTCCTTGCGGCTTTTCCTTTTATAAAAAACGTATTGCGCAACCATTCTTCAATACTAGCCCACACGCGGTAATTTGACAAACGTTTATTGTATTGATAAAGTACAAGTACTTTATCAATTGCTACTAAAAACGTATATAAACAAGATTATGTTGTCAACACACTGATTATTTGACAAACTAGTAAACTATATATAAAGTACAAGTACTTTATATATCTTACTAATAAACATTGTTCCAACGAAACAAACGAAGCGCCGCCTCCCTTTGAATCGGGAGGCGGCGCTTCGCGTTTGTGTAAAGTCGGTGGTCAGAAAATGCGCTCGTCGTGGTCATCGGCGGGGTGCGGGGTGTAGGTGATTTTGAAATCATCGTCCGCAGGCGCAACGCTTACGTTGATCGGCGAATACGACAGGTGGAAGCTCACGGTGCCATAGGGCGGGACGGTGACATGGCGCCAGGCTGCACCCTCACCGGCGAAAGTGACGGCCGCATCAATGGGCTTGTCGGTCGGGTTGTAGAGGAAGCCGGCATAGCCACGTCCGTCCGGTTCGATGAACGCGACCGAGCCCAAGCCGCCGTGCCGTCCGTCGGGGGTGTGGTTGGTGGAGGCCACGCGCCGCGAGCCGGGGCGCACGTCCTGGCCGAAGTTGCGCAGCATGAAGTATTCGAGGTTGCGCTTGACCTTGCCGGTGGTCGAATCGATGGTGATGACCCCGCGGCGGCCGCGCGTTTTGGCGTAGCTCGGGAAGCCCTGCTCGTCCAACGCGAGGTTCCACAGGTTGATGAGCCCCACATTGTTGCGTACCAGGCCGGTGCCGATCTCGCCGAACATCACGTGGCTGGCCTCGTCCACCGTCTCGTCGAGCATGCAGCGGCGCTCGCTCATGCAGGCCTTCCACCCCGGGAACTGACGGGTGCCGTTGAGCACCCACTTGGGCAGGCCGGAGTATGTATGGAAGGCGACGCCGGCGAAGCACTGGGCTTGGGCCGGGGTCATGTAGTCGCTCACCGGGCGCTGGAAGAAGCGCAGCCCGTCGTCGCCGAAGTAGATTTCGACGTCGGGGAACGACGCGTCGAGGCAGGGTCGCAGGTATTCGCTGCCCCACTTCGTCAGTTCCTCCGGCGTCCAGATGGCCATGGGCCATTGCGGGGAATTGCCTGGTTCGTTCTGCATGGTCACCGATGTGATGGGGATACCGTAGCTGGCGTAGGCGGCGATGAATTTGACGAAATACTGCGCGTAGACGTAATCAACCGTGTCCTGCCGACGGTAGCCGTTGCCGACGTAATCGCCGAGCCGGAGTTTTCCGTCGCCTTCGAACTTGCCTCCGACCTTCATCCAGGCCGGTGGGCTCCACGGCGAGGCCATCACCTTGACGGCCGGGTTGATGGCCATGATCTCCTGCAGCACGGGGATGATGTTTTTCAGGTCCTTGGTGGCGTCCGGAGCGCCGGGGGCACCCTTGCCGATGGAGAAGTACTCGAGATTCGGGTCCGTGCCGATGCCCTTAGGCAGATCGTCATAGCTGTAATATTTCTGGCTGACGAAATCGCAAGAACCGATGGAAATGCGCACCGATGAAAAACCGCCCTGGTCCGGGCTGAACATTTCTTCGAGGATGGCGTGGCGTTGTTCGGCGTTCATGCTGTGCATCAGAAGTGAGGCGCTGGAATCGGTGACGGCCGCGCCGGCTCCTTCCCAAAGCTGGTACTGTCGCGTCGGATCGATGACCACGGTGGTTGCATCTTCTGGTTGGGCCGTAGGAGCGGGCGGGTCAAGGCGCTTTCGCCGTTGACTTAGGTCTCCGCTTGTTGCTGTCCACAATTGCTCCGGTGCAACGCTGACCGAAGACGCAAAGCCGCCGGCGATTTTTTTCGACGATTCCTGGTTGTTGCTTGCTGTAGTCATGGGCTGATACTCCTTTGCTATCTGTCCGACGCTTCATTCCGTCCCGTTTGAAAGGGAGAAATTATCGGTTTGGACGAAATACGATTTCGTGGAGCCACGCACGAATTCTGTTGCCATCCCATGCCTCTGAGCCTACCAGCGCACGGCGTCTGTATGGAGAGAAAAGCTGTGCCTGCTCAAAGCGTAAACGCTGCTGATTGGCTGTTTTCCAGACTTTTTACGATAAATCTTCTGTGATAATGTTTAGTCCAATTTGACAAATAATGGCAACAGACTATTTCCTTGTTGCCATTTGTGTACTCTGAAAAAATAAAGGATGCGACGGGCTACATAAACGTAGCGCGTTAGTCCTTTGTAATAGGCGAAGAAGCCTTGAAGAAAGGATTTGAATATGAAAGTCTCACGTCCAGTAGGTGCCTTAGCGGCGGTCTCCGCGCTCGCAATGCTTCTCGCGGGTTGTGGCGGCGGTGGCGCGCAGAAGAGCGGCGCATCGGATGCCAATGCGTTCGATAAGAACGCGAAAACCGAAATCACCATGGGTGGGTGGTCGCTGAAGATGACCCCGGAATTCCAAAAGCTCGTCGATGGTTTTGAAGCGGAATATCCGAACGTCACCATCAAGCTCAAGGAATACAGCGCAGACGACTACGACAAGCAGCTCACCGCCGATATCTCCGCTGGCGCGCAGCCCGATGTATTCCCGCTGAAGAACACCGTCAAATACAATACTTATGCCAAGTCCGGTGGTCTGGCCGATATCAGTGATATCGCCAAGGAGTACGCCAGCCACAAGAGCTTCGACGATTCGATGTACAAGACCAAGGATGGCAAGTACTTTGCCCTGCCGTACCGCGCCGATCACTGGGTTCTCTTCTATAACAAGGACATGTTCAAGAAGACCGGTGTCAAGACGCCCGATGCCACTTGGACCTGGAACGACTACACCAAGGCCGGCGAAGAGCTGAAGAAGAAGCTGCCCGCCGCCGGATATGACGCCAATTCCGTCTATCCGATGTATCAGCACAACTGGCAGTCCCTGACCCAGTCCTTCGCGCTCGCCCAGAACGGCCAGCCCGCCGAGAAGACCTATCTCAAGGGTGACTTCGGCTACATGAAGCCTTATTATCAGCGTGCTTTGAAGTGGCAGAACGAGAAGTTGACCATCGACTACAACACCTCCTTCACCAACAAGGTGCAGTATCAGGCGCAGTTCGGTACGCAGAAGGCGGCCATGATGCCGATGGGCACCTGGTATGCCGCTTCGTTCCTGAGCCAGCAGAAGACCGGCGACGCCCAGAAATTCGATTGGGGCATGGCTCCGATTCCGCAGAACCCGAGCAAGAAGATTCCTGCTTCTCCAGTCACTTTCGGCAGCCCGACCGGCCTGATGGTTTCGGCCAAGTCCACCGGCCAGAAGGCCGCAGCCGCCAAGAAGTTCGTTGAATGGGCCGTTGGCGAAGGCGGCGCCGATACGCTTGCCAAGCTCACCACGACTCCTGCCTACATCAACGACAAGGTCACCAAGGACTTCTTTGCGGCCGACGGTATGGCCACCGATCAGGAATCCAAGGATGCCTGGTCCAAGTTCGACATGAAGCTTGAGGCTCCTGTCAGCGATGCCACCGATACGGTCCAGACTCTTCTCAAGACCATGAACTCCTCGATTCTCACTGGCACCACGAAGCCTGATGCTGCAATCAAGCAGTGCCAGGAGGATGTCAAGAACCAGGGCGTGCTCAGCAACGTTGACTGAGCCAAGTGAAACCGTCTGAATCATTTGTGTTTGTCGTGGCCGTTCGCCACAGCCGCAACGGTCGCGACAAATAGACGGGAGACCGGCAAGTCCGTATCGGGTTGGCAGCTTTGATTACCGGATAAGGGCTGGTCGGTCTTTATATTGCCGAGGCAATAATTGTTTTAATGTAATAAAAATTGACAAGATGCAACAAGCCGTTGTGGACGAAGTGGTTGGTGGCTTGTGTGCATTGGCTGCATATTCAAGGAGGAGGCAGCGATGTCAGATTCTTCTAGTTCGGATGTTGCCGAGGTGGGCGCCGATCTCGCCGCGGTAGGGGAGGCGGGCGCCGTCGAGGCACGCAACAAACCGCCGGAACCGCAACGACAAAAAAGCGGAAAGCTGGATGCAAAGGCGATTTCGCATCGCAATCTTCGCAACGGCCTGATCTTCATTTCACCGAACTTCATCGGCTTCATCCTGTTGACGCTGGTTCCGGTGCTTTCGCTCTTCTACATCGCCTTCACCAAGTGGTCGGCGTTCGGCATGCCGGTGTTCAACGGGCTGGTGAACTGGGTGCGTCTGGTTCACGACCGCATCTTCTGGCAGACCGTTTGGCACACGTTCTACTATTCGCTGGTTCATATTCCGCTGACGTTGGCGATTGCCTTCGGTCTTGCGGTGTTGCTGAACTCCAAGCTCAAGGGACGTGGGTTCTTCCGCACGGTCGCCTTTATGCCCTATGTCACTTCGATGGTGGCTGCGGCGCAGGTCTGGGCCATGCTTTTCGACCCGAAGTCCGGCCCGATCAACCAGTTCCTGAAGCTTTTCGTGGGCGACGGCAATGTGCCCGGCTGGCTCGGTTCGACCAAGTGGGCAATGCCCGCGGTCATCATCGTCGGCACGTGGCGCGAGGTCGGCTACTACATGATTCTTCTGCTGGCTGGCCTGCAGACGATTCCCAGCGAATTGTACGAGGCGGCGGAGCTGGACGGCGCGAACGGATGGAAGCGTTTCTGGCATGTCACCGTGCCGTGCATGCGTCCGACACTGTTCTTCGTGATGGTCACATTGACGATAGGCTCGTTCAAGATCTTGGATTTGACATTGATCATGACAGATGGCGGGCCTGGAACGACCACAGAAGTGCTGGCCCAGTACATCTACTCGGTGGCCTTCGACAACGGCGATTACGGCTATGCTTCGGCAGTGTCTTTGGTGCTGCTGTTCATCTGCATGGTGGTCACGCTGATTCAGTTCTGGTACAACAATTCGAAGGAGGACTAATATGTCTGCACAAGCTGTAGCTCCTCAATTGGCTGAGGCCGGTGCCGTGTCACCCGAGGTCCCCTTCAACAAAAAGCCCGTATCCCCGCTCAAGATCATCGGCAAGGTTGTCGGTTATCTTGCCATGATCGTGGTGGCCGCGTTCACTTTGCTGCCGTTCTTCTGGATGGTTCTTTCGTCCCTGAAGCCGAACAACGAAGTCTATACCGTTCCGATCAAGTGGTTCCCTTCGGTATGGCAATGGCATAATTACGCGGCTATTTGGACGAAGTCCAACATGACCACGTGGATTCTGAACACCTTGTTCTTCGCGATTATCGTCACGGCCTTGCAGGTATTCACCGGTTCGTTCGCTGCGTACGGCTTCTCGAAGATTCCGTTCCGCGGCCACAACGCCCTGTTCCTCGTCTACATCGCGACGATGGCCGTGCCGTGGCAGGCCTACATGATTCCGCAGTTCAAGATGATCGCGGCCGTCGGCCTCTCCGACACCCGTTGGTCCATCATTTTGCTGCAGGCGTTCGGCGCGTTCGGCGTGTTCATGATGAAACAGTTCTACGACACGATACCCGAGGATTTGTCGGAGGCGGCAAGACTCGACGGCCTGAGCGAGTTCGGCATCTACTGGAAGATCGTGCTCCCGCTTTCCGGCCCGTCGATCGCGGCGTTGGCGATCATCACCTTCACCAACACGTGGAATGACTACATGGGCCCGTTGATCTACTTGCGTTCCGCAAACCTGTGGACCATTCAGATCGGCTTGAAGCAGTTCATCTCCCAGTACAACGCGGATTACGCGATGATCATGACTGGCTCCGTCATCTCGGTGCTCCCGATCATCATCGTCTTCCTCATCGGCCAGAAGCAGTTCATCGAAGGCATCGCAACCTCCGGTATGAAGGGCTGATATAGCTGAATTCCATGAAAGGCGAGAATCCGATGTGTGCTACTTGCAGTGATTTCATTGCGTCGCATACATCGGATTTTCGTACCATTGTCTCTATTGTGATAGGCAACAACACAAAGCGATAAACTTTACGATGTCGGATATGCATTCTGGAACGGGTCAAAGCTCAAGGCGGAAGGAAGTGCGTGATGGCGGCAACGTCCAATGGCAAGAACCATAACCTCGGTGAGGCTTTCGGCCTGATAGCGGGCAGCGTCTACGTCCTGCTGATGGCGGGTTGGTGCATGTTTGTCGGCATCATTCCCCTGATCGCCATCTGGGTGGTGGTGCAGAATCTGGACTATTACCCGGCCCTTACGCTGGCCCTTGTCTTGAGTTCGCCCGGCATCGCGGCCGGCTTCGCGCTTTTCCGTGACCAGCCGACACTCTTTGGGCGCGCGAGCAAACGTCGGGCCCGCATGCTTGACGAAGGCTATCGGCCTCCCGACTGGATTGCCGGTCCTTACGTCGCGCCGGACGATACCGCGGCCTGCATTCGCCCGTATTTCCGTGCTTTTATCCGTCTGCTTCCCCGTGCGATCGTGCAGGGTGCGATTTACGGGTTCTTCATCTTCACGTTCTCCTATTCCATGCAGATTATGGTGAAACTCGGTTTCGGCGCCGTGATGGTCCCGATCCTTTCCATTTGCATCATCTTTCTCATCCAATCGCTGCTGGTCTCGCTGGTGCTCGTCGTGGAATACCCGAACGCGAAATGGTATGCGGTCGTCAAAAACGGCGTGCTGCTTTCGGCCAGGCGAATCTATATGGTCGTGATCAGCGGACTTGCCGTCTTCGGCTATTTCTGGGGCATGGCAAGCTCGCCGATCATCACCGGGCTGCTGTTCACCGGCATCATCTGGTATATCGTCTGGGCTTCGGCGCGTTGGCAGGCCGACGTGCTCTTCGAGGCGCTGGCGCGTGAGTCCGGCGACAAGAAGCTGATTGAGCTCTACACCGGCGACAGCGAAAAGCCCGCGGGTGGTGGCGGTGGCATGTCCGGCCTCTTCTCGTCGATGAGCGATTACCGGCAATAAGCGGCTTGGCGCCGGTGCCGTGCTCCGATAGCGACGGCAAGGTTCCGGAATATAAGGCGGTTTTCCTTATTATTGTGGGATTTGGCGTGAATTTCGTAAGATGCACAAGGTAGCGTGATTATTTGTGATACAAATTTTGATAGACGATAGGATCGCTCCCGTCGATCTGACTTGCGGTTCCAATCCTGTGCTTCGATGGCGGGAAAGCGGTGCTGGAGCCGAAATCACTGATGTTGTGGCTTATCGGGTAATTGTCGCAAGCACCCTTGCAAAGGCCACGGCTGGCGTTGGCGATATCTGGGATAGCGGCAAGGTGCTCGATAACGGTTTCGAAGGCGTTGCGTTGGCTGGGACACCGCTTGAACCGGGGAAACGTTATTGGGCATCGGTTCGTTTGTGGCGTGATCACGCAAAACCCGCGAAAGCAGGTGCGGTCAATACGTCTCGAATCGTTGAGAACAAGACGGTTTTCGATGATGTCTCTTCTAAAGCGAGCAGGGTGGTTTGTACAGGCAAGGATGCCGAAGGTGAAGAAAGTGCCGATAAATTCGACACTGAAGCTAATGGAGCATCCGGATGGGCCGCACCAGCTACTTTCGGTACGTGGCCGGGACCGCAATGGCAGGCGACGCCGATTTGGGCTGATGTTTCGGGCATTCCTGAAAATGTCGGAAACTCGCGGGGCTGGGCTTTTCTGCGCAACGAATTCACGCTGCCTAATAAACCCATATTGTGGGCGACATTGTATGCGACTGGATCTTCCACGCGCCCGGCCCGGCAATTCGTCTATCGGATGTGGACCAATGGCTCGTTTGTCGGCTGCGGTCCGGTGTTTCCGATTGGCGATGAAGCCCGTGTGGATGGCTATGATGTCACGGCTTTGCTGCATTCGGGAGCCAACGCCCTGGGTGTGGTTGCGTACACGCTTGAAGACCAGCGTTTTGCCGCTCAGCTCGATGTCGAATTTATTGACGGCGAAGTGCGTCATTACGGTACTGGTTCAAGCTGGAAGGCCATGCCAGGAGCTGGCGTCTACCCGGACAGCGCTTCGATAGGCACACAGTATTTTCAGGCACCTGCCGAAAACATTGATTCGCAACATTATCCATTCGGTTTTGATGAACCGGGTTTTGACGATTCTTTGTGGAGTGCCGCAGTTGCAAAGCCTCGATTTGCAAGGCTTGAACCGACGCCAACCGACAAGTTGCGGCTGCGTTATTGCCGCCCGGTTGTTATTTCCCGCCTGCCAGACAGGGGAGCGGTGCTCGATTTCGGCGGTGTGCAGATTGGTGGTGTGCGGGTGCGTTCGCATTGCCCGGAATCGTTGGAATTGGACATTCGATATGGCGAGGTGTGCAATGCCGACGGCTCGGTGAAGTACCGTCTCGACACCTCCAACGTCTATGAGGATCGCTGGCATATCAGGCCAACGGATGACAGTGGTGAAAGCGACAAGGAGGCTGACAAAGCGCTGGAAACGTGGGGAATGCGCGTTTTCCGCTATGTAGAGCTTCATGCCGTAGACGGCAACGAGCTCTATAACCCTGACTCTTGTGGTAATGATGATTCTGCTGCACAAAATGGCCAAACCATGCAAGGTGGGGCACAAGCTCACACCTTCTGTCGTTCAGAGGATCAAGATGGTACAGACGTGGCTGGATTCCACGGCGCAAATGATTCTTGGTTAAACGTAACCGAACTCATCGATTCGGGAGAGCTTGAAATTGAAGTTGCGTCGTTGATCTACCCCAAGACGACAGGGGACGCGAATTTCCGCTCTTCGAACCCGACGCTGAACGACGTCTGGTCGCTTTGCGCCCGGACCATCGATGCCTGCAACGGCAATATCTACGCCGATTCCTGGACGCGCGAACGTGCCCCCTATGAGGCGGATGCGTGGATCCAGCAGCAGTGCCATCTTGCGCTTGATGATGCCCCGACGCTGGCTCGCTATACCGTCGATTATCTGATCGCCAACCGAACGTGGCCCACCGAATGGCCGATGTACCTGATTCTGGCGGTCTACGATTGGTGGATGCGCACGGGCGAGGAATCGCAGATTCGTGCCCAGTATGAGCATCTCAAAATCCTGTTGCCGCAACGATTCTGGGACAATCGATTCGGCCTGATTGTCAAAGACCCCGGCGAATCGAGCCATACTGACGGCGATCTCGTTGACTGGCCGCAAAGCGAACGCGACGGTTTCGTCTTCGGGCGCGTCAATACCGTCATTAATGCCCTGGCATCGCAGGCGTATGCCGATATGACGGTTTTGGCGCAAATTACCGGTGAGGATGACGATGCCGAATTATTCGACAACCGTTCAAAACGTATCCGCAAGGGTATCAATACGTGGCTTTACGACGAATCACAGGGCGCTTATTGCGACGGCCTTGTCGACGTACCTCGGCAGATAAACGGCAAATCAGCAACCCCGCATCGTCCAAAACCGGGAAATTCTTTGTCGAATGCCTCCGAAGCGACCGGCGATGGAATTGAAACAGAAAATCGACGACTCCATAACCCTGCCGATTCGACCATTGCTGTAGACCGTGATGATTGCGAATTGGGCCAAGCAATCAGGGGCCTGCGCATTGGCCATTGCTCGCTGCACGCCTCCGCGTTTGTGCTCGAGTTCGGGCAAGTCCCGGAAGACAGGCTGCCGAAAGTGACGGATTATCTGCGCTCGCGGGGGATGGCTTGCAGCGTCTACACGGCGGCGGTCTATCTTGACGGGCTGTACCGGGCCGGTTACGGCGCGGATGCCAATCCGCTCATTGCCGCTCCTGAAGGCCGAAGAACCTGGGGCAACATGCTTCGGGCGCAGGGCGGCGGCACCATGGAAGCCTGGGATTCGAGCCTTAAGCCGAATCTCACCTATTCCCACCCATGGGCGGCCTCACCGGTCTATCTTCTGCCGGAAGGCTTGCTCGGTATTCGCCCGATCGAACCCGGCTACCGCACGTTCCTCGTCATGCCGCAGCCTGGCGAGGTCAGTGAGGCTAAGGTAAGCGTTCCCGTTCGCACCGGAACCATAACGGTCCGCTGTCGAAAAGTAGACAGCGGCATAATTCCAACGGCGATGGATTCGGCGGATTCCTCTTCAAACAATGCAGCCGTTACGGCATTCACATCTGATTTTGCAGGTCCGTCGGCGAAAAGTTGCGGTGTGAATGATGTCCAATCTTCTCAACAAGGGAATGTGTCGGATGGATGTTTGCAATTGGATATCGATGTGCCGCCAGATTGCAGTGCGCTGGTCGTCTTGCCGTCTCTCGCCGATGGCTCGATGGGAATGGTGCTGGTCGATCGCAAACCATGCGGTGCCGAACAAATCAAACAACCCAGATATATTGCCGGCGTGCGCTGTCTGTCTAATTCCTGGCTCCTGCCCCCACTTGAATCGGGCCATCACGTTGTCAGAACCGTCGCTTTGCCGTCTGACTTGATAGGTGTTCAATAATATTTGTTCTTTATGTCTGCCATGCCGCAGTGTTGTTTGTTGACGCTCGAATCTAGGCAGAATCCGTGTGCAAAAGATGCATCGGCAACAAAAGGTTTGGCACTCCGGCTTGAAAAAGCAGGCATTTTTTTCGTTCAATGAAAAATACCATGTGCCAACGTTTAAAAATATATGGCGAAATCCGTCCCCGTCAATCACGCGCGGCATAATGGGATTATGACTGAAAATTCAACTGATTCTAGACCTGAACTGCCCAAAGACGTGCGCGTGCGCTTCTGCCCGTCGCCGACCGGAACGCCGCACGTCGGCATGGTACGCACCGCCCTGTTCAACTGGGCCGAGGCGCGGCACACGCACGGCACCTTCGTCTTCCGCATCGAAGACACGGACAACGAGCGCGATTCCGAGGAAAGCTATAACCAGATCATCGATGCCCTGAACTGGCTTCATATTGACTGGGACGAGGGCATCAACGTCGGCGGCCCCGACGGACCGTACCGTCAGTCCGAGCGTGGCGACATCTACCGCGACGTGGCCAAGAAGCTGCTCGACGCTGGCTATGCCTACGAGTCCTATTCCACCGCTGAAGAGGTTGAAGCGCGTAACGTCGCCGCCGGTCGCCCGAAGGCGTTCGGTTATGACGGCTATGACCGCAATCTGACCGACGAGCAGAAGGCCGCGTTCAAAGCCGAGGGTCGCAAGCCTGCGCTGCGCATCAAGATGCCCGATGAGGATATCGCCTTCGACGATCTCATCCGCGGCCGTATCGAGTTCAAGGCCGGTTCAGTGCCTGATTACGTCATCGTGCGCCCGAACGGCGACCCGCTCTACACGCTCACCAACCCGGTAGACGACGCGCTCATGCGCATCAACGTCGTGCTGCGCGGTGAGGACCTCTTAAGCTCCACGCCTCGTCAGGTCGTGCTCTACCGTTATCTGATCAAGCTCGGCATCGCCAAAGAAATGCCGCTTTTCGGCCACATGCCTTACGTCATGGGCAAGGGCAAGAAGAAGCTTTCCAAGCGCGACCCCGAGTCCAACCTCTTCCTGCACCGCGAGCACGGCTTCATTCCCGAAGGTCTCCTGAACTATCTGGCCCTGCTCGGCTGGTCGATCGCGCCCGACCGCGATGTCTTCAGCATGGACGAAATGGTCGAGAAGTTCGACATCCGCGACGTCAAGGCCAACCCGGCCCACTTCGACATCGACAAGGCCATCTCCATCAACGCCGAGCATATCCGCATGCTGGAGCCGCAGGACTTCCTCAACCGTTCCGTGCCGTATCTGCACCGTGACGGCGTGGTCTCCGCCGATTCGTGGGACAAGCTGACCGACCGAGAACGCCGAATTCTCACCGATTCCGCGCCGCTGGTGCAGCCGCGTGTGCGCCTGCTTGGCGAGGTCGCCGGCATGGCCGGAAGCCTTTTGAGCGAGGACGAATACATCGAGCCCGAGGACGACGCCCGCAAGACGCTCAAGGATTCCGCACCCGAGGTGCTCGACAAGGCCATTGCTGCGTTGAGCGGCGTCGCCGAGACTGATTGGAAGACCGACAACCTGCATGAGACTCTCAACAAGGCGCTGGTCGAGGATGGCGGTTTCAAGCCGCGTCTGGCGTTCGGCCCGGTGCGTGTGGCCATGTCCGGCCGCCGCGTCTCCCCGCCGCTTTTCGAGTCCATGGAGATTATCGGCAAGCCGCTGACCCTTGCCCGTCTCAAGGGTTTGCGCGAGCACCTGTAAAGCCGGTTTGCTTGCGATTGTCGTAAAAGCCATCCGCGTAAGAGTCCGTTTGCCAACATTGGTTACTTATCAGTGCTGGTAAACGGACTCTTACTGTGTTTATGGTGCTGTTTTCCAGCACGAATCTGTGTTGTACGCGTGTTGGTGCAGGTGGACGGACTTTTATGCGTGTTTATGTGCCGTTTACCAGCAACAAGCTTAGGTCTCGGAATGATGAAGGTTAAGGTATGCCGGACTTGGTGTGAAAGATATCGGCGTTCGGCTTCAGGCGAAGTCAACACGCCGGGTTGCGGTTATTCGGGCTTTCCTATAGACTACTAGTTTGTTGCCTTGGGAAGGGCAGCAGATAAGTTAGCCTCCATCGTCTAGCGGTCTAGGACTACGCCCTCTCACGGCGCCAACACCGGTTCAAATCCGGTTGGAGGTACGAAGTGCTATAGTTGCTTAATGGCTACGGCACCAAGCCAATTGGGGTATGGTGTAATTGGCAACACGGCTGATTCTGGTTCAGTTGTTCTTGGTTCGAGTCCAGGTACCCCAGCAAAGATGCAAAAGCCTCGCAGCTTTTTAGTTGCGAGGCCTTTTATTTTCGTGGGATAATGAGTGCGGTAATCGTTTGATGGTATTGACGGTACTATTGGAATTGTCAACGACGCGAAGGGAAATCATGACTGATCAAACACACGGAACGCATGATCTTTCGTCAAAACCCAGGATTCAACCCGTGCAGGAGGGCGACACCCGGCCCGTTTCCGTCTCGGTGCGTCTCGGCCGCCTGCAGTTCCACGATTCCGGCAAGTTCCGCGTCTTGGTATTGGCGGATATTCAGGATGGTCCCAAGGTCAACAAAGACACCGTCAAACTCATCGAGGCGGCCCTCGACAGTTCCCGCCCCGACATCGTCATTTTTTCGGGCAACCAGATCGCCGGCTACGACAAGGCGTATGCCAAGACGTTCCGTAAGCGCACTTGGACGCCGCAGAAATGGTCGGTGGGATCGTCGGCGACCAACCAGCGCGACAGCGAGCTTGAGCATACCCGCGAGTTGGTGCGGCAGGAGATTTCGCAGTTCCTTGCCCCACTGATCGAGCGTCACGTTCCGTGGGCCGTTACCTATGGCAACCATGATTTCCAGTGTGGCCTCTCCAATGCCGAACTTGATGAGATCTATCGCGAATTCCCCGGGTGCCTCAATCCGGAGCCTCCCATCAAGCGCTCCGATCGCCCCCGCAAGCAGCCCGGCAGCGGCTTACCAAACCAATACATTTATCCCTGCGAGGCGGGCACGTTCGTGCTGCCGGTCAGCGAAGACCACAAAAGCGACAGCGTGCTCGGCTTGGTGATTTTCAATTCCGGCGATTACGGCAAGCTCGGCGGCTACGGCGCTCCGAGCCAGCGCGCGCTTGATTTCCTGAAGGTGGCACCGAAGCTGGTTGGCGCCAAGTCGATAGTCTTCCAGCACATTCCGGTACCGCAGTATTACAATTTACTCAAGGAAGTCCCGACCACTGCCGCACACGCCGTGGAGGGATATCGCACGTTCGCTGGCCATAATTACGTCATCGACGAGTCCAAGACCCTGCCCGGCAGTTTCCTTGGAGAGGGTATCAGCTGCCCCGACACCGACACTGGCGAGTTCGACATCCTGAAGTCGACCGACGGCTATTTCGCGTTGCTGGCAGGCCATGATCACCGCAATCGTTTCGTCGGTACCACCGAGGGGTTGAGGCTTTTCGCCACCCCGACCTGTGGCTTCGGCTCCTATGGTCCGGCGCCGGCCCAGCGTGCCGCGCGTCTTCTGGAATTCGACATCCGTCACCCTTACGAGCCGCGCACCCAGCTCTTGGAGTTCGGCGATTTGGTCGGCAAATCAAGCTCCAACAAGCCCTACACCTACGCGCTCAACGGTGCTCCCGATGCTGCCAAGGAAGGCACGAACCTCCTGCGTCGTCCGCGCCTTATCGCGCAGATCCTGCGCAAGATGCACTTGAAGAAGTAGGCGGCTATGGCGTCCTGTTTTCGTTGATATTTCATTATTTTCGAGCGCCGTTGCGTTGTCTACTTATGGATTATGGCAGATCCTACTTGTAGACTATGGTTTTTCTACTTAAGGTTTATGGTAAATCCTAATAGGAAGTCATGGTATTCCCCAACCGTAAATTATGGTAAATTTAACCGGAGATTACGGGCAAATTCGGATATAAATAATCAGGATTTATTACTTGAAGCGTATCGATTCAATCAATGAACTCATACAAGATAATTTTGAGGGAATCGATAGAAATGTGTATTCGCCGGTACGTCTTTGAAAAAATCCGGGTGTCCACTTGTAGGGGTATCCGGATTTTTATTGCATAAATTGGTGGAGGCGTTTATCTTCCGGCGCTGGCCTTCATCAGGGCGTCGGTCAGGTATTTGCCGCCGGCCATGACGTACGGGGCGTAACGACGGCCCGGGGAGGGGCCCATGCGACCGGAGGGACCGGAAATCGAAATGGCGGCGATGACTTGGCCGGAGGAGTTGCGGATCGGCGCGGAGACCGAGCAGACGCCTTCCTCACGTTCGTTGACGGAATCGGCCCAGCCGCGGCGACGTACGGTCGCCAGCGTTGAAGTCGTGAATTTGGCGTGGCGCAGACCCTGGTGCAGTCGCTCGGAATCCTCCCAGGCGACGAGAATCTGCGCAGCGCTGCCAGCCTGCATCGAAAGCATGGCACCCACGGGAATGGAATCGTGAAGTCCGCTCGCGCGCTCGACGGCGGCGATGCAGACGCGCTGGTCGCCTTGACGGCGATAGATTTGCGCGGATTCGCCGGTGCGATCCAGAAGCGTTTGCAGGATTGGTCCGGCGGCCGTCAGCAAACGGTCTTCGCCGGCGGCGGTGGCCAGTTCGGCGAAACGTGAACCCAGAATGAAGCGGCCGTGCTGGTCGCGAAGCACAAAACGATGCCGTTCCAGCGCAATGGCCAAACGGTGTGCGGTGGGACGCGCTAGCCCAGTGGCGGCGACCAATTGCCCTAACGTGGAAGGCCCGCTTTCAAGGGCCTCGAGAATCTTGACCGTCTTATCGAGAACCCCGACCCCGGAATGAATCTCGTCGTGAATAGGGGCGTGATTCGAATTTTGGGCAGCATTGCCTGTTGCTTGGGGCGCGCGTGAGGCCCGCGCCGCTTGGGGATCCTTTGATAATGAGTCCATACATGAATATTATACAGTGGGGCCTATCATTTCATTCATCTCACGATATGAACCAAAGATGTCCATAATGTTGACAAACACCGATACTCGGAATTAAACAAAACCACAAAATCCGCGTGGCCGAAA
Source organism: Bifidobacterium sp. ESL0728 (assembly GCF_029392015.1). NCBI lineage: Bacteria > Bacillati > Actinomycetota > Actinomycetes > Bifidobacteriales > Bifidobacteriaceae > Bifidobacterium > Bifidobacterium sp. ESL0728. The sequence continues at coordinate 2,259,813 of NZ_CP113925.1, read as the reverse complement.
TATTGACGGGGTTGCGGCTCCAAAACCGACGATAGGAGGTCGTATGGCAAGCACATTGGCTGAAAAAGTCTGGGCCGATCACCTGGTGTACCAGGGCAAAGACGGTGCCCCGGACCTGATCTATATCGACCTCATGCTCATGCACGAGGTCACCAGTCCACAGGCGTTCGAGGGCCTGCGACTGGCCGGGCGCAAGCCGCGCCACACCGACCTGCTGATCGCCACCGAAGACCACAACACGCCTACGGTCGACATCGACAAGCCCAATCCCGACAAGACCTCTGCCAAGCAGCTGAGCACGTTGGAGAAGAACTGCAAGGAATTCGGGGTGTTGCTGCATCCGTTGGGTGACGCCGATCAGGGCATCGTCCATGCCTTCGCGCCGAACCTCGGCCTGACACAGCCGGGCATGACCATCGTCTGCGGCGATTCGCATACCTCCACGCACGGCGCGTTCGGGGCGCTTGCGTTCGGCATCGGCACCTCCGAGGTCGAGCACGTCATGGCCACGCAGACCTTGTCGTTGAAGCCGTTTAAGACCATGGCCGTCAACGTCGAAGGCGAACTGCCGAAAGGTGTGACCGCCAAAGACATCATCCTGGCCATCATCGCCAAGATCGGGATCGGCGGCGGGCAGGGCCACGTCATCGAATACCGTGGTTCCGCGATTCGCTCGCTTTCCATGGACGCGCGCATGACTATTTGCAACATGTCCATCGAGGCCGGTGCCCGCGCGGGCATGATTGCTCCCGACGAGACCACCTTCGAGTACTTGAAGGGCCGCCCCTACGCTCCGACCGGGGAGATGTGGGACAAGGCTGTGGCCTATTGGAAGACGCTCAAGACCGACGACGATGCGACGTTCGATAAAGAGGTCACCATCAACGCGGCCGACCTTGCGCCGTACGTCACTTGGGGCACAAACCCCGGCCAGGGAGCGCCGATCACTGCCGACGTGCCGGATCCGGCCGATATCGCCGATGCCGAGCAGCGCCAAGCTACACAGTCCGCGCTCGAGTATATGGGCTTGAAGCCGGGAACGCCGATCAAGTCGATTCCGGTGGACACCGTCTTCATCGGCTCCTGCACCAACGGACGCATCGAGGACCTGCGTGCCGCCGCATCGGTGATGAAGGGCCGTCACAAGGCCGATTCCATCCATCGCGTGCTGGTCGTGCCGGCCTCGTCCCGAGCCCGCCTGCAAGCCGAAGACGAAGGGCTTGACAAGATATTCAAGGACTTCGGTGCGGAATGGCGCAATGCCGGCTGCTCAATGTGCCTCGGGATGAATCCGGACAAGCTCGTGCCCGGCGAACGTTCGATCTCGACCTCGAACCGCAACTTCGAAGGCCGTCAGGGCAAGGGCGGACGCACGCATCTGGCCTCGCCGCTAGTCGCCGCCGCCACCGCCATCCGCGGCACGATTTCCAGCCCCGCCGACCTGTAATCGACGTCTGCTGCTTCTATGCGCTTGGCCAAGGCAATCATGCGAAAACGGTAAGTGAGCAAGCTCAAATGCAGTAAGCCATGTACTTATTGCTGACGAGCTGGTAAAAGTAGCAGATAGACACGTTGAACGGTTTCATCGATTCAACTCGGATATTGAAGACATTAGGTATATAAGGAAGAAACATCATGGAGAAACTTACGCAGGTCACCGGCGTTGGCGTCCCGCTTCGGCGTTCGAACGTCGACACCGACCAGATCATTCCGGCCGTCTTTTTGAAGCGCGTCACCAAGACGGGCTTCGAGGACGCGCTGTTCTACGCGTGGCGACGTGACCCCGACTTTATTCTGAACAAGCCGGAATACCAGAACAAGGGCAAGATTCTGGTCGCCGGACCCGATTTCGGCATCGGCTCGTCGCGCGAGCACGCCGTGTGGGCTCTGCGCGATTACGGATTCCGTGTCATCATCAGCCCGCGCTTCGCGGACATCTTCTACGGCAACACCGCCAAAAACGGCGTGCTGGCCGCCATCATGCCACAGGAAAGCGTCGAGCTGCTCTGGAAGTTGTTAGAGGAAGAACCCGGCCGTGACATGACCGTCGATCTGAAGGAACGCACCGTGACCTGCGGCGACGTCACCCTGCCCTTCGAAGTCAACGATTACACACGTTGGCGCCTGATGAACGGCTACGACGACATCGACTTGACGCTGCAGCACGAGGACGCCATCGCCGACTACGAAAAGATGCGCGCCCAGCGTTTCCCCTTCAAGCCCAAGACCCTCCCCGCCAAGCACGCCCCTGAACAGCCCGTCAAGTCCGCCCGTCCGGTTGATGACTCGTCGTGGACCGGACCCTTAGGAGCGTAGGGTAGTTCCTATTCAAACTTGGTTTAATTTGCGCGGTTCCGTCATTTCGGCGAGACCGCGCAAGTTGTTATTTGCCGCGAAACGTATCGTCAAAAACGAGACCGTAATAATAATGTCTGAATATCACTTAAAAACGGCGCTTTCAAGCCGTTTCGTAAGTCAAAACCATACAAACTAGACAAGTCCGTTCGGCCTCGGGCGCATTTTGGGCATGGCTTCACCGAGCCACCACAACCATTGTGGCACACTATGTAGTAGTAAGCTCGCTTATATAGAGGGCCGACGAAAGAGGTTGATTTTGGCAGATACTACAGAAGACGTCCTGCACGTCGAAGGCGGCAAACCGCTTAACGGCACCATCAAGGTGCGCGGCGCCAAGAATTTCGTAAGCAAGGCCATGGTGGCCGCCCTGCTCGCGCCCGGGGTCTCCCTGCTCAAGAATGTCCCCGAGATCCGCGACGTCCACGTTGTTTCCGACCTGCTGCGTCTGCACGGCGCGACCGTCGATTGGGATGACGCCAAGGGCACGCTGCGCATTGACGCAACCAACGTCCGTCTCGCCGACGTGGCCGATGTGGACACGCTTTCCGGTTCCTCGCGCATCCCGATCCTCTTCTCCGGCCCGTTGCTGCACCGTTTGGGCGAGGCCTTCATTCCGCAGCTTGGCGGGTGCAACATCGGCGGCCGTCCGATCGATTTCCATTTGGAGACCCTGCGCAAGCTCGGCGCCAACGTGGACAAGGAACACCGCGACGGCATTCATATCACCGCTCCCAACGGTCTGCACGGCGCGAAGATTCACCTTCCCTACCCGTCGGTAGGCGCGACCGAGCAGACGCTTCTGGCCGCGGTCCAGGCCGAAGGCAAGACCGAGCTTTCCGGTGCCGCCACCGAGCCTGAAATCATGGACTTGGTCGCCGTTCTGCAGAAGATGGGCGCGATCATTTCCGTCGATGTCGACCGCACGTTCCGCATCGAAGGCGTCAAGACGCTCAAGGGCTTCACCCACACCGCGCTGACCGATCGCATCGAGGCCGCTTCCTGGGCTTCGGCCGCGCTCGCCACGCACGGTGACATCTTCGTCAAAGGCGCCACGCAGCCCGAGATGATGACGTTCCTCAACGTTTATCGCAAGATCGGCGGCGAGTTCGACGTCACCGACGAGGGCATCCGTTTCTGGCACCCGGGCGGGGACTTGAAGCCCGTGGCCATCGAAACCGATGTGCATCCCGGCTTCATGACCGACTGGCAGCAGCCGCTTGTCGTCGCGTTGACGCAGGCCAATGGCCTCTCGATCGTGCACGAGACCGTTTACGAGAATCGCTTCGGCTTCACCAAGCCGCTGATCAAGATGGGCGCGACTATTCAGCTCTACCGCGAATGCCTCGGCAGCCTGCCTTGCCGTTTCCAGCAGCGCAACTACAAGCATTCCGCCGTCATCTTCGGGCCCACACCACTCGAAGGGCGCGACATCGATGTGCCGGACCTGCGTGGCGGCTTCAGCCATCTCATCGCGGCGCTCGCGGCCAACGGCCCGTCGAACGTGCAGGGCATCAGCCTGATCGATCGCGGCTATGCCGACTTCCGTGGCAAGCTTGCCGCCCTTGGTGCCGATTTCGACTAAGGTTTCCCGCCTTTCCTAGCTGTTTACAATCTCCCCACTGAAATTTTGGTGGGGAGATTTTTGTATCTCTGCTGATTCAAAAACATAAATATCTGGCCGTTCTGCCCGATTATGTCCGTTCTTTTGTCTTTGCTGCATAGGTCAAAGAACGGAGGCGGGATATCGGTTGTTTGGCGCTATGAAAATTCGTTTGACTGGAAACGAATGACATCTCTAATGATCAATATTATTTTATTTCGACAGCAATTTTGAGACAAATTCATATTTTATTGTCTCTAAATCGATATCAGGAAATGTTCAATAATCAGTTTTTCAAAAGATAGATGGACTATCACAAGATAAAATATTATGCAAATCGCAAATGCGTAGAGAAGCCGCTATCCCCACGTTGTGCACAGAGTTATCCCCATGGTGTGGATAACTTTGTGCATTGTCCCCAATGACACGCCCAAAATGTGGATAACAAATTTTCTTATCCACAGATAAAACCCCGTGCGTGTCGTCATGTGAGGTCGAAAATAAAATGAACATTTTCGTTGTTATGTTGTAGAGCTTTCGGAGGAAGCCTGCGCAAAACGCTGATTTTTTACGGTGATTTGGTTAAGCTTGACGGCATGGCAGACGGAAAATCTTGGGACTCAACGCGTACGGGCAGCGATTACAATTCAGGGAACTTCAGCGCTGACACTTCGGCGAACAACGCAACGTTGTTTGACCGGATCCCACCCCACGACGATGACGCGGAAATGGCCGTTTTGGGCGGCATGCTGATGAGTAAGGATGCCATCGGCGAGGTCTCGCAGCTCATTGACGTCTCGGATTTCTACCAGCCCAAACACCAGACCATCTATGAGGCTATCATCACGCTGTTCTCTGCCTCAGAGCCCGTTGATGCGGTGCTCGTCGCCAACGCGCTCCTGAAAGACGGCAACCTCGAAAAAGTGGGCGGTGCCGATTACCTGCACAGCCTTGTGGCCTCCGTGCCCACGGCTGCAAACGCTACGTATTACGCCGAAATCGTCCATCAGCGCGCTATCCTCCGAAATGTCATCGCCGCCGGAACGAAAATCGCACAGCTCGGCTACTCTGCGGAAGGCTCGCAGGCCGAGGACGTGGTGAACCTGGCCCAGTCCGAGGTCTACGAGATGAGTGTCGGCAAGGTACGGCAGGATTATGAGGCCATCGGCCCGGTGGTCCACGACGCGCTTGATCAGCTTGACGCCCTGCAGAACGGTACCATCGAAAAAGGCGTGCCCACAGGTTTCAAAGGCATTGACGACGAGACGCAGGGTCTGCAGCCTGGCCAGATGATCGTGGTCGCGGGCCGACCGGCGATGGGTAAGTCCACGCTCGGCGTGGATTTCGCGCGTTCGGCCGCGTTGCACAACAATCTGACCACCGTCATCTTCTCGCTCGAGATGAGCAAAACCGAGCTCGCGCAACGTATCATCTCCGCCGAAACCGGTATCCCGCTGGTCGCCTTGCGTCGCGCGGACAACGACAGCCTGACCCCGGAGCGTTGGAACACGCTCAATGATTTCTGGACGGCCATGCAGAATGCGCCGCTCTTCCTGGACGACAGCCCGAACATGAGCCTGATGGAAATCCGTGCGAAGTGCCGCCGCCTGAAGCAGACCAACGACCTCAAACTGGTCATCATCGACTACCTGCAGCTCATGAGTTCCGGCAAGCAGGAGGAAAGCCGTCAGCAGGAGGTTTCCGGCTTCTCGCGTGCGCTGAAGCTTCTGGCCAAGGAACTTGAGGTGCCCGTGGTCGCGCTTTCCCAGCTCAACCGCGGACCCGAAATGCGTAACGACAAGAAGCCGCAGCTCGCCGATCTGCGTGAATCCGGTTCCATCGAGCAGGACGCCGACGTGGTCTTCCTCGTCCACCGTCCCGATTTCTACAATGAAGAGGACCGGCCGGGCGAAGCTGATATCATCCTCGCCAAGCACCGCAACGGCAAAACCGGTACGTTCCCGCTTGCCTTCCAAGGTGAGTATTCCCGTTTCCGCGATATGCCGCAGGATCCCAACCAGGGGGTCTGATGCAGGATACATCGCCATGCGTCTTCAAGGAATTATTAGATCAGCGTTTATGCAAGATCGGTGAATGATGAACACTCCAAATACCGACAACATCAGCACGGCCGACAGTGCCGGCGATAAGGAACGCGACATGACGGACAAGACTTCTTCACCGCGCAAGCCGTGGAACGCCTTCGCTACGCCGACTATCGGCAAAGCGGTCCGAGGCCTTTCCCGCCTGCTGCATCACGGCGGTAGCGCGTTCCCAGGCAAGGTGGTCGAGATGATTGACCCCGGCTTTTTGGCGCGCACGCTCGGCCAGTTGCGCTATGGGGTCGTCTTGGTTTCCGGCACCAACGGCAAGACCACGACCACGCGCATGGTTGCGTCGATTTTGGAAGACCTCAATCTCAAGGTATTCACCAACCCCACCGGTTCCAACTTCACACGCGGCGTCGTCTCGGCGTTGCTCACCGAAGTTTCGGCTTCCGGCAAGCTCGACGCCGATATTGCGGTGCTGGAGCTTGACGAGGCCTACGCGGTGCATTTCGTCCACCAGGTCAAGCCACGTTATTCCTTGCTTCTGAACGTCATGCGCGACCAGCTCGACCGTTTCGGCGAAATCGACAACACCGCTCGCTTGCTGAGCCATGTTGCGCAGGCTACGACCGGAACTGTTGTTTTGAACCGCGAGGACCGTCGCATTGCGGCGCTTGCGAACGTCGTGCCGCAGGGTACGCAGGTAAGGTATTTCGGGCTTTCCGACGAATTACGCAAGCTGTTCCCATCCGATGATGACATGCATGCCGGGGATTTGTCGGCTGCCGAAAAAGCCGCCGCGAAAGTGGAAGGCGTGAACACGGCCTTGGCCAGCGCCGTCGCGCCCGCCGTCGCCGGGTCTGACTCGCAAGTCGATACGACGACTTCGCATGATGTATTCGATTCCGCAGGCGACAGGATCATCCCCAAGCTCGATGCGCGGGAGACCGTCTCTGCTTCCTCGGCGATGACTGATTCATTGGCATCGCGGCGGCTCGCGGACGTGGTGCTGAACCGTGTGGGCGACCATGAGGCGGAATTCGTGATGGACGATGCCGAATTCGAGACCAAGGTTCAGCTTGAGGGGGCCTACAACCTGTTCAACGCGGCTGCGGCGCTCGCGGTGGTTCGTGCGGCCAGCGAGCAGATTGAGAACGTCGACACGACGTTGCCAAGGGCGCGCGATGAACGGTTGATGCGCGCGCTTTCGCACGTAACTCCGGCGTTCGGTCGCGGCGAGGTCATCACTGTTGACGAGGCACCGGTCGAGCTGCTTTTGGTGAAGAATCCGATGGGCTTCAGAATGTCGCTGGCGAGTTTCGCGCCTGCTGGTCACGATACGATGATTGTCATTAATGATGAATATGCCGACGGGCGTGATATGAGCTGGCTGTGGGATGTCGATTTCACTTCGCTGCGTGGCACGGGTGTGAAGATGGTTTCGGGCGTTCGCGCTTGGGATATGGCGTTAAGGCTTGAATACGAAGGCGTCAAAGTCGTGCAAACGGACACGGACATCGAGGAGGCCGTGCGTTCGTTCGTCACGGCTAATCCCGGCACGCCGAAACATATCTATTGCACGTATACCGCAATGCTCAAGGTACGTTCGGAGCTTGGCAAATACGCCAAAGTCGCCGACGCCGGGGTGGGGAAGTAGAAGACGATGGCACTGATGGCTGCAACGAATATATCTGCTTGCGGGTGTGACAACCGGTCAACGAAATTTCGTAAGCAGATACTTATCCAAAGAAAAATGATGGCGCTGGCATTATCTGAGGGGAGATTGGCATGAGTGATGATATGGATACCATGTCCGTTGGCGCTGGCGTAACAGCAGATGTATCTCAGACCAATCAGGATGATGTGCGATCTTCTTCGACCGCTCGCCCGATCGATGTCATGTCCATTTATCCAAAGGATATGAACATCTACGGCGACTGGGGCAACGTCTTGACGGTCAAGCGTCGGCTTGCGCTCTACGGCTACGAGCCGGTCATCCACACCTACAATCAGGGCGACCCATGGCCGGAACATGTCGACATGATTCTCGGCGGCGGCGGGCAGGACAACGGCCAGAAGAAGATTTCCGAAGATTTCTTCAAGCGGGCGGATATCCTGCGAAAACTGGCCGAAGAGGACGTGCCGATGCTCATGATCTGCGGCATGTACCAACTGTTCGGCGAGTATTTCGAGACCATCGACGGCACGAAACTTGAAGGTATCGGCATTTTCGGCGTCTATACCGAAGGGCGCGAAACCCGCATGATCGGCAACTTGCTCGAACATTCCGACCGGTTCGGCGACGTCATCGGCTACGAGAACCATTCCGGCCAAACCTTCCTGCGCGAAGGCGTGCAGCCGTTCGGCCACGTCGACCACGAGGGCTGGGGCAACAACGGCAAAGACATGACGGAAGGCGCTCGAGTGCACAACGTCATCGGCACCTATATGCACGGCCCGCTCCTGCCCAAGAACCCCGAGGTTTCTGACTTCCTTATCCGTGCCGCCGCAACCCATCGCTACGGCGATTTCCAGCCGCAGCAAAGCGAGTCGCAAAAAGCCGAGCTCGCCCACATCGATGCCCTGGCCGCCAACGCCCGTCGCGTCGCCTCATCAAGGCCACGGTAAGGGAAGCATCTGTGCGTTTTTGCACAGATATAGAAGTTAAAGCGTATGCCGCGTGCATGTAGAGTAGGGGGATTTAGCTACAAGATAATGTGGGCAGAGGCTGTCGTTTTATTTGGGATAGAGCCAGCAAAGCTGAAAAGCGCGGAAGCCGGGCCCCATGAAACACAGGGAATCCGGCTTCCACTTCCTTGCCCCCTTAAGGGTAGGCTATACATAAAGTATAGAAGAAAATTTCTTTTTCTGCAATAGAGAAAATGCATTATAGCTCTATTGAATCCCGTTTGACGTTTTCAATTGGCATGGTAATTCCGGCGTCAATGCCACCAATCGCGCCTAGGATTTGGTCGGGTATCCAAAGACGTGCATCCTGCGATCCGGGAAGTAATTTGTATCTTAGCGTGTCCAGAAAACCACGCTCATGCAAATGCTGCATAAACGCCATCTCTTCCATGTCCTGTTTGCTGGACCTCGCTTCCATGCGGAGATGAGTGATGCCGTAGTCGTGCTCAAGTGCAGGAATAAGTTTTTCCAAGCATTTTCTCCGCGCGCGTTCTGGCCTCATTGCGCCTGTAATAGGTCCCGCGGAAACAACCAGATTTGTAAAATGCATGCTGTTGATGAGTTTGATTGAACGTTTCCGTTCGCTTACATTCATATCGCGCCAATGAACCTTGGGGCCTTGAATAAGGTGGGCATCTTTGAAGGCCGCGCGTATGTCCGACTCGCTTTTGTCGCAGAGACACACGCCGATGAGGTATTGCGAAGAGCCGGGACCTTGGACGCGAACGCTTTCATCTCCCCATGCATAATGCTTATTGCACATGATGCTTCTCCTTGGCGTTGGATGATTGAGCCTTATCAATCGATGGCTTGTCGAATGGCGGCAAAATGGTGTACTCATTGACTTTCGTATACCCTGTGGGGCTCAATGGTCTTTCAATGATTTTCTGTGTTTTTCCGAGTATGCCGAGATGGATGAGTTCATTGATGCCGCGTTGCGCTGTGTCTGATGACCAGCCATACCACTCGGGCATGTGTTCGATGGGTAGTTGGCACGGTTGCTTTTCCTTTAAAAAAACCAGCAACATCGCCAGTCCTGGCATCTTAATGTTTTCGATGACGTTCTGCGTTTGTTGTGTGCCTGTCTGATTGCTTTTACCATCATTCGGCCACAATGCATAAGAAAGACGGATGTAGCTCCTTTCCGGTCGGGTGTAGGGGGCGCCGGAACCATCTTCACGCAGCAGCCGTATCTTAACAGCTCGGTTTTGTCCTTTGCCGATGCGTTCGGTCTCGATAAGTTTCAGTTCCTTCAGCCTGCGGAAAATGCGAGTTGTGGCGGTTTTCCCTGATTCCACGGTTACGGCTTGTCTGCCACCTGATTCTGAGGCTGGATCTTTGACCATGTTTAGTCCGAATATACGTGCCCAGGTTTGCAATGGGAGAGCGGTTGTCCATTCTCCGTTTGGGTCAACGTGGCTGGTGATGGCTACGATAAGCAGGTAGGCATTGAGTAGCCTCACATTTCCGCTAGATACCAAAGACGCGAGTGGGCCTTTCCTGGACTTACTGCCCTTTGGGGCTTGAATGAAGGCGTGGGAAATGGGGACGAACTTACGATGAGACCTGTCAAGAATGGCTTTACGGGTTTTACGCCAATCGTATGGTGCTGGGCTTGTTGTTGCCTTATTCATCGGTTCTCCCTTCATAAGCGGTACGTTCGATGTCTATAAATGTATCATCGTTCGCTTCGTTGGAAGCATGGTTAAAGAATCATAGACAATACGAATTTGCGGCAATATGTAACAACATGTAAAAACATTTATAAGAGCAATGTAAACTCATGAAAGCTCCATGCTCAACGAACAGATTGAGTTCGATACGTAAGCTGAAAATTTGATATTAAAAATACGATTGGGAGAAATATCTGAATAACTCACTTATTTCTGCTTTCGGCGTATTGGTAGAGTCTTCTTTGGCTCTGCCAATTTAATAAGTCAAATATAAAAGCGTGACACATCGGCTGAATGCTGGTATAAGTGAGTCAATATCGGATATAAGAAAACTACTCATGGCAGCAACCGCAAAGCCATAAGAACGTGGCTGCAACGAGCCAGTATCAAGGTTCGAGAATCGTGATGGAGTCCGCGACTGCCAGAAACTGGTTCCACCTGATTTCAGCATCTTCGGCTGTGCATTTCATTGTTATGCCGTCCATGTGTCCGCGAATCGGCAAGCTGATCGCCAAGACATACCATATTCCGGTCTCAACCGCCAGACTATAGGTTATGGCAGCCAGTGGTTCGCCGTTTTTGTCGTGGTGAATGACGGCTTTGACAGCGGATGGGTTTTTATAGGTTGTGTATACTGCGTTTTCTAAGATTTTAGCGGTTTGAGCTAAATCAGAAGACCATGGAGTGCTGGTCGAATCCGAGCAAACAATGCGTGTGTCGGGTTTGCTCGGATTATAAAAGTAAGTGCGGGGAGAATCGTTGTATGTTACGTGGAACAGCCTGCGCCACATTTGTGGTTTCTTTTTGATCTGGCGGATGTCGCTTCTTTTCCTGATTGGTGTCTTTAGTGGTGGAATGCACTTGAAATCGTCCGGTATCTCCATGGTTGCAGCGTTATCGAAGATATTAACTAATTGGCTCATATTCGGTTTTCATTCCTGTTTGTTGTGTCTGTGTCGGTTTCCTTGTTAATGGTGATGGATTCGGCGATGTCCATGAACTGGTCGGAGCGAACGAAGGCGTTGTCATAGGTGCAGTCCATGAAAATGCAGAGATCTTTTCCGTTTAAAGGAGCAAGCACGAAGATTGCGGAATAGTTGGCATCCAATGTTTTGTAGGTGTATGTGATGAGCCCTAATGGATGGTTTTGGGTTTGAGGCCGGCCTTCTCGTATTGCGAATTCAAGGTTGTCGACTCCGGCGTGGGTCCGGTCGATTGTCTCTGCATACCCGCCCAATCGTTCAGTTAGAGTGTCGTCATCCCATATCTCTTCTCCCGGAACGAATTCGATGGAGGTGTCTTCGTCCTCTGGCACGCTGAAAAACGGATGTGCAGGGACAATGCTTTCGTCGTTGGATGAGTCGTTTTCGTTATCTTGTGTTCCGACGATTTTAGCGGTGAATTCGTCAGGGAGTTCTACTGAGAAAGTGTCGTTAAATAAGGTCTCGGCGCGCAATGGTTCTCCTTGTGTCTGATTCAGTGTTTCAGTAGCCGAAAATGTCGGTGGTGTAGCCGTCCCATCCTTGCGACCACATGTATTGGTGGATGAGCTGGTTGGTGTGGCAGTTGCGGAAGGTGATCTGCATGTCCCAGTCGCCGGTGCCGCCTTTGAGGTAGTAGTTGAGTCCGTAACATTGGGGCATGGTGGTGGCGATATTGGATTCGACGAGGGGATGGATGTTGCGGTCGAGCCAGATGGTTTGTTCCCGGCCGTCGGCGGAGGCCTCCTGCTTGTATTCCGGTTCCTCGCGGTGGAACTCGTCGAGGCTGTGTTTGATATAGTCGTCGTTTTCCTTGATGAGCTTATTGAGCTGTTTCTTGGTGACCACGATGACGATGTCGCCGTTCTTTTCGGCATAGACATCCATATAGTCTTTAGGCACTAGTCGTTGTTTCATACTGTTCGCATAATGCTTTGAGGTTTCATCGTTGCCTGTGAAATTTTTTACGAAGTTAACAGGGTAAATGATTTTCTGTGTCGCCGGCTTTAGGACAGGTTTGGGATGAGTTTGTGTGCATCCTGTTGTTGCGAAGATGATCAATAGACAAATCAATGGAATAACGAAGGTTGGTATTTTTTTCAACTTTCGCATTTCAGGCCGCTTTCTGCATTTTAGGAATCTTTGAAGGTATGTGAAATCTTTTTTCTAAGTATTTCTTGCCAATTTCAAGTATTGATTTCGCTATTACCCGTATTGGCTTGGGTATTTTGTTCCATCCTTTTCTGATAGTGGCAATGGGCGGTTTTTGTGGTTCTACGGGATGAGGATTGAGTGGTTTCCAATCGTTGTGCTTAAGAATGTTCAATCCCACATGTGTAGCCACACTTCCTTCATTTTCAATCTCGGTTCCAGACTCATAATCAATATCAAGTGATTTCCCGAATCGATCGGTTTTCACGGTGATTTTATCGGAGTGATTACCATTCTTTTTAGACCAGGAATATTCGATTTTTTGGCCAGAAAATGATTGTTTGTATTCCCATCCATCATGCTCGAGATCAGCGAATGCCATGAGTTCGATTTCCGAGCTGTTGCCTTTGATGGTACCGGTGAAGTCAATGTGAAGCGGGCCTTTTCCGCTGGTACTTGTGCTGTTGCCGATGATTATACCTATGTTTTTCCCAATAGGAATGTATCTGTCTTGACCGATTGACACACCTGGCGCGATTTTTGCGAATGCGCGGGCGAAAGGTCCGAGCCATTTAGCGAGTTCTTCCGGTGATTTCCCGTGAAGGTCTTTTTCGGTGAGCCCTTTTTCAACGAGTTTCTTCAGCAGTGCAGCTTCCGCCGTGTAGTCGTTGATGCCGTCTTTGAGCTTGGAGTTGATGTAAGAGGTGTTGAATTTGCCGGTTGAAGGATTGATGGTGTCGGTGAGATTCCTCGTCTGCTGGGTCAGGTCCTCCAATGAGGAAAGAATCGCAGCAAGGCGCGAGCTGTGTTGGATATTGACGTCGTTGACATTAGCCCAGATTTGGTTGATTTTCTGCGCCGACATGTTGTTCATGTCGATGACTTTGCGGTAATACGTGTTTTCGGAAGCAAGGGTCGAACCCATATCAAAGCCATTGAGATAGTGTTCCAACCCGTACCACCTGTCGGCCACCCAGTCCCCAAACTGCCCTCCGGGATAGTTGTCTTGCCCTGCAACCTCATTGACTATTCCCAGCAGCCTTTCTTTGGCCGCATCCGTGAAGTCTCGTTTTGTCATGGTTTTCGCTGCCTTGCTTTAGAACCTTATTTGTTTTGTTTGGGTGCCGGGACCGGTGAGCGGTCCAGTGAGTTCTCAATGGACTTGGCGTTATCTTCGTCCGCTTTCACGTAGTCGTCAAGTGCCTGTTGGAAAAATGTAATTGCTTCTGACACGAGGTTGTCAAAAACACTGCTTCACGCTCTGTATACCTTCGGAATACGCTCCCGCCACATTGTTGGGTGCGTTGCCGAATAGGATGTCGCCCATAACATTGCTGTAGCCGACCGCGGAGTAGCAGTTGGCGCAGTTCTGCCAGATTTTGTTGAAGCTGCTTTGGCGCCTTCCCTGTTCGTTTAGAAAGTTGTTCTGCTTGGCGTTGATATAAGAGAGCAGTTCGCGTAGGCGGTCGAGGTTCTTCTTGGTGGCATTGAGTTGATCCGACAAGTCGGAGATGTGTCGATCCGTGCGTCCTATATCGGCGCGCAGGTTGTCCGAATACGGCATCGTGGCCTCCCCAAGATAGCCAAATTATCTATACTAATATTTTATATTATTATATAATAATCAATCTTGCCGTATTCGATTGTTGGGATGATTGCATCAATCCGAAAGGCTGGCTTTGCCGCGCTGGTAGTATTCCATCGAGGCGACCGGGCCGACGATGCTGAAAGTCCCGTTTTCGTATTGTAATTTGGTGGTCGCCGTGTTGTTCGGGCCGGTGAAATCAAGCGTCTGGTCGAGCGTGAAGAGGAACTGGCGGATGCTCAGCCCGGAGCTGATGACCAATACGTTGCCGCCGCCGCGCTTTGCTTCCGCCTCGCCGATTTTGGTCATCGCGCGCTTCATGCGCTTGCGCACGTCAGCCGAACTTTCCGCACGAACACTGGCGTCAAGGTTGGTATGGAGCACGTTCTTTGCGTCCAAGTCGTGCCAGGCATCTTGGATGTCCAGATTGATTGTGGTGCCGCGATCGGCAAGGCCGGCTTCGAGCGTCGGATAGCCTAGATAATTGGCTCCGGCCAGATTTGTCTCTTTGCCAGACCGTCCCTCAAAGCTGCCGAAATTGTCCTCGCGCAGGTCGGGGTCACGGACGAGCTTGACGTTTCCGTTGCCAGAGTAATCAAGCGCGCCCTGAGCGGTCTGGTAGTGGCGTGGCAGGGAACCGGAATAGGCAGCATTGAATGTGATGCCTTTGAGACCGAGTCCGAAGCACTTGATGATTTCCCGTCCGTGCTCCGTCACCGGGAAATCCGACCAACCCTGCATGAGTCCCATGGTGTTTGAAGTCGTTTCGGTATGCCTGGCCAGATAGATGATTGTCGGTTTCATTGCCCTTTGCTCTTCCTTCGCTGCCTACTACTTCAAGGCTATACGCAGGGGTGATTTTGGTTGGTACGGATAGCGGATACCAAGGTGCAGGGAGGCAAAGGGCAGGGAGGCAAAGGGCAGGGAGGCAAAGGGCAGTCGGTGCGAGCTTTGATAAAGACGGGATTATTTAAAGTTTCATCCACACCGAAGTGTCTTGCGGCAGCTTGCCGTCTGCGGTCAGCGGGCTGGAGCTCAGCAGCACTTCGCCTTGGGGCAGAGCCATCGGCGTGGCGCTGAAATTGGTGATATTCGCCCAGCCGTTGGCGCGCCTGTAGGCGATGGAACCGCCGAGATTGCCGTCGGCACCGTCGTGGGCGTCGGTCTGGTGGTCATAGTCGTCGAGCCAGTTCAGGGAAGTGTCCGGCGTCTGCAGTTCGTGGCGCAGCTTCAGCACGCGGCGATAATGCGAGAGCATGGAATCGTCATTGGCCTCTTCGCCGTCCACCGCATAGTCCGAGAACCATGCTGGCTGCGGCAGATGTGGCTTCTCGGCATTGCTGCCGTCGGCTTGCTTGGCCGGTGAGAAACCAAAGGAATCGTCCTTGCCGTCGGACTGCCACGGAAGCGGCACGCGGCAACCGTCGCGGCCCTTCTTGGTGAGGTCTCGACGGGTGCCGAAGGCCCACGGGTCCTCGAGCTCGTCCCACGGGATGTCGGCAACTTCGAAAAGCCCGAGTTCCTCGCCCTGATACACGTATGCCGAGCCCGGCAGCGCCATTTCTAGCATCACCGCGGCGCGGGCGCGCTTGGTGCCCAACTCACGGTTTTCGTGGTAGGTGGTGCCGTTGCGCAGCAGCCAGTCGTTGGCCACGGCATGGTAGAGGCCGTTGTCGGTCTTGATCTGCGGCAGCGCATAACGTGAAGCGCTGCGGGGCACGTCGTGGTTGCCCATCACCCAGGTGGAGGTGGAACCGTTGGTGCGTTCCGCCGAGGCGATGCCGTCCTCGATGGCCTCGTGCATTTCGTCGCGCAGCCAGTTGCATTCGGCGAACTTGAAGTTGAAGACTTGGCCGAGCTCGTCCGGGCGGGCGTAGAGATACTGACGCGAAGCCGGCACCCAGGCCTCGGCAACGGCAAAGCGGGCGGGCGTGTACTTGTCGAAGACCTCGTGGCGCCATTCGCGGAAGATTTCGTGAACCTCGTCGCGGTCGTAGACCGGGTGGCTGCCGTCCTCGATGGTGATGTGCATGGCGTCGACGTCATAATTGTCGAGGTCATCGCGGTCGAGATCCTTGGCAAGGCCTTCGGCCACATCCACGCGGAAGCCATCGGTGCCGTGATCGCACCAGAATTTCAGCGTCTTCAAAAAGTCGTCGCGGACCTCGCGGTTGTCCCAGTTGAAGTCGGGCTGTTCCTTGGCGAAAAGATGCAGATACCACTGACCGTCAGGCACGCGGGTCCATGCCGAGCCGCCAAAGTTGGCAATCCACTTGGTCGGTGGCTCGTCGCCATTGGGGCCCTTGCCATCGCGGAAGATATAGCGGTTGCGGGCGGGGGAGCCGGGCTCGGATTTCAGCGCTTCCTGGAACCACTGGTGCAGACGGGAGGAATGGTTCGGGACGATGTCGACGACTATCTTGATACCGGCTTTGTGCGCTGCGGCGACCATTGCGTCGAAATCATCCATGGTGCCCAGACGCGGGTCGACATTGCGGTAATCCTCAACGTCGTAGCCGCCGTCGGCCAGTTCGGAGGGATAGAAGGGCGAAAGCCACACCGCGTCGACGCCAAGGGCTTTCAGATAGCCCATTTTGCCGGTAATGCCTTTGAGGTCGCCCAGGCCCGAACCGGTTGAATCCTTGAAGCTTCTGGGATAGATCTGATAGACTACCGCCTGCTTCCACCAAAGGTTTTCCGAAATGTCTGTGGAATCGGATGCGGCTTTTGCCTTCTGGCTGACGGATGACATTCTGCTCCTTATTTTGTTTTCGTGTTTCTCGGTTATTCGATGGTCCGTGACCATGTGTGAGCCCGTATTCCGGAGGTAGGGTCCATGGTGGAATATGAGCCCGCACATGGGATGGTTGGTTACGTCGAAACCAACATTCGCAACCAACCATCATTATATTTTGTCAACTATTATTTGCTATTATTCGCGGCCGCGTTCATAATATTGCGTTGAACCTACAGGGCCGATGATAGTGAAGCGTCCGTTAGCATAGCGCAACTTGGTGGTCGCGGTGTTGCCTTGGTCGGAGAGGTCGACTTCCGAATCGATACGGAAGAGGAACTCGCGCAAGCTCAGGCCCGAGCTGACAACCAGGATGTTGCCGCCGCCCTGTGCAAGCGCAGATTGCCCGATGCGGGTCATGGCCGCGAACATGCGGTCCTGAATCTGCTTCGAGCTTTCCGCGCGGTCCTCGTCATCAAGGTCGGTGTCGAGCACATTGCGCTGATCGAGGGCGTGCAGGCCGTCCTGCAGATCCAGGTTGGCCTTGGTGCCGATGGTATCCAGGGCTGCTTGCAGTGAGGCGTATCCGAGCTCTTCCATCGCAGCTTGCACGGATGTGTTAATGTCGCGTCCTTCGAAGCTGCCGAAATTGGCCTCGCGAAGGTCCGCGTCGCGGGTGATGGACACGGATTCGTTGCCGGAGTAGTCAAGTGCGCCGCGCGCTGTTTCGTAATGGCGCTGCAAGGTGCCGCACCATGCGGCTTTGAAGGTGATGCCTTTCAGCCCGCGTCCGAAACAGTGGATGATTTCTCGCCCTTCGCGCGTCACCGGGAAATCCGACCAACCCTGCATACGGCCCATGGCGTTGGAAGTGGTTTTCGTGTGACGGGCCAGGTAGATGGTCACCGGTTCTGTGTTGTTGGTCTCGCTCATTGTGCCTGAACCTCGGGCTTGCGTGCCGCGCGAATCTTCTTCTCTTCGGCGATTGCGACGATGATTTGAATGACCAACGCGCAGCCGATGGCGATGTAAATGACCATGAACGTATCGTTCCAGCCGTGCAGAACGTGACCGAAGATATTGACGCCGCTGGCTGCGGAATCGGCGATCTTGGCCAATAGGGTCTTGGCTGTGGAGTCACCAAGCAGATAGGCGAATGCGCCGATCCAACCGCCTGCGAGTGCTGCGGCCTTTTTAGGCACTTGGTTGAGCATGGAGATGCCGATAAGGACCTGCGGGCCGAAAGCGAAGAAGCCGACGAAGAAGATGGCTACCAAAACCGCTGTCGGCGTGGTGCCGCGCTGGTAGAAGACCATCGGGATGTTCAAAGTAGCGAGGCAGATTACCGATACCAAAGCGGGGCGTCCCTTGAGGGCGTCAGAGATGGCTCCCCAGGAGATGCAGCCGATCATCGAACCGACACCGAAGTAGAAAATGGCCTGGGCGCCGACGTCCGTGCTGAAACCAAGCTGCTCGGTAAGACGCAGGGAAGACCAGTTGTCGACGCCGGTACGCATAAGGTAGGCGAAGACGTCCGAGAAGCAAAGGAGCCATACCAGCGGGTTCTTGATAAGATACTTGCTAAAGATGGTCCAGGTGGACTCGCCTTCGGAAGAGACGTCCTCTTCCTTCGGAGGCTCGTTGAAAATCGTTTCGACGGATTCCCAACCGAGGTCTTCAGGACGGTTCTTGCCGGCGGTGAAGCAGATGACGCCCATGATGAAGGCGACGACTGCCGGAGCAATGAACATGCCAGCTACGCTGCCGTGGAAGAATGTGTTGGCGCACCACAGGGCGAAGATACCGGCTAGACCGCCGCCGATGTTGTGGGAAGCGCTCCAGATACCGTAATAACGACCGTAGTTCTTCTTGGTGGTCCAGTTCATGATAACACCCGCACAGCAAGGTCCGGCTCCGCATTGCAGTAGGCCGTTAATGGCCCAGAACGCCAGAAGCCAGCCGAGCGGTATGTTGTTGAAGGTCAGCAGGAATCCGAAGCAGGCGACAATTATCGAGGCCGCCATGAGCATGATGGAAGCGGCCTTTTTGTTGTCTTTGTTGGTGACGAGATAGCCGACAAAGATCTTTCCGATGCCATAGGCCAGTGAAAAAGCCGTGCCGATCAATCCCAGATCGGTGGTTGTCATGTGCAACTGGGTTTTCAGCAACGGCTGCGCCGCTTTGAAATCATCGCGCACGAAATACATGAAGCTATAGAGCAGGACGCTGATGATGAATGGCTTCATGAACTCCATGAACCATTTCTTGCGTTACTCGGAAACCGGCATATTTATCTTTGGTACATGTTTGTCAAAAGCAAGATTGAATGTATTGCCTGACATGCGACCTCCCTGTGCTGTGTTCTCTCTAGATTTACTGATGTCGGTATTTTTCAAAAGGCGCTGCTCTGCTCGATACCACTACTTAAATAAAAGCGCGTTTACTTTATATAAATAGTTATATTGAATTCCTTTTTAGAAAGCCAACATTTTTAATAATAGCGCTTGCACTACTCTTGTCAAATTGATCATTAATTCGCGATTTAGCGGTTTCCTGCAATATTTCGAAACGTTATGGCACATATGGGAACAGCGTTTGCCGTTCGTGACTTTATACTGCAAAGAAAGGTTTCGGTTGTAAGATAAATGGGATAAACGTACTCAATAAAGAATTTTGGCGGTTTTAGGAGGGAAATTGAGCAGAGTCACCATGCATGATGTGGCACTTGAGGCAGGTGTTTCCGATTCGACGGTATCGCGTGCCTTACGCGGGTTAGATCGTGTTGATGATTCCACAAGACTCAGGGTGAAAGAGGCATCAAAGCGCTTGCATTTTCAATTCTCCAGGAACGCGTCCTCGCTGGCGAGCGGCAAGACGATGCGTGTCTCGTTATTGCTGGCCGATGCCGTCAATACCTGGTTCGACTCCTCCGTGCTGGAAGGTGCCTACGAAATTCTTTCCCCTGCAGGCTACGATGTGGTACCGGTCGTTGCCGGTACTTCTCAACGCCTTTCCGGTTTCTTCGACAGATTGCCTTCGGATGTCAACGTCGATGGCATCATGGTCTGCTCGATTGATCTCAACGCCAGCCAGTCCGATATTCTTCGACAGCTTTCCATCCCTTCCGTCGGTTTGGATTCCCGAACGGTCGACGGATTTGACGCTTCGGTTCTTATCGACGACGGACAGGCCATGAGCGATGCTGTCAGTCTTCTGAAAAATATGGGGCATCGCAATATTGCGTTCGTCGGCTGTCCTACCCCGGGTGATTTGCAGCTTAGCGCACAAATGCGTGCGGACTCGTTTATAAAAACCGCACTGGAACAGGGATTCTCGGAGAATGAGGTACATAATTTCGAGGTCGGGAAGACCACTGATTATCGGTCCAAAGACGATGCGCTTGAAGCCGTGGTGGCTCGATTGCTTGCGTTGCATCCCAAACCCACCGCGATTTGTGTGGAAACCGATGATTTCGCCGTTCCTCTGATAGGTCAGCTGAGGCGTTTTGGTGTTCGCGTTCCTGAAGACATGTCGGTTGTCGGATTCGACGATAATGAATTGGCGCCCATCGTCGGCTTGACGACGATTCATCAGAATCCTGTTGAAATGGCACGTTTGGCTGCCCGTAAGATGTTGGCGCTGATGCGTGGAAATCATCTTGAAGAACCGCATTCCTCGGTACGTCCCATTTTTATGATGCGGGATACCATTGCTGTCGTTAAAGATACGGAATAAGCTCGCGTCGTTAGATTCAATCATGGCAAGATTTATCTGTTGGGAGTGATGGTTTGCCCTTCCATGGTTATTCTTTTGCTTGGTATTCGTCTCTTGGCTATTTCTACTGTAAAGGCTTAAAATAGTAGTACGTGTTATCACCGCTAACGAAAGAGGAATCATGGCTGATTACAAACTGGGTGACGGACTTCGCACCATATTTCTGGCAGGTATCGGTGCAATGGCGACCACCGCAGAAAAAGGGCAGGAAATCATTGATGGACTAGTCAAGAAAGGCGAGCTGACGGTGGAGCAGGGCAGGACCCTCAACACCGAGCTTAAGCACAAGGCCCAGGAAGTCAAGGACGACATGAAGGCGGAGAAGTCGGAGAATGCCAAGGATGAGACGGTGGCCGACAAGCCTGCTACCGACAAGTCCGATGAAAGCGACAACAAAGCCGAGTGATTTTGGCACCGGTATCGTCTGTTGGTGTTTTGCGCCAAAAGGTTCAACGGCACAAAACAGGACGGGCCATGCCGACATTGATATTTGATTTCAGGTGACAATGGCCGATACAGTGCGCAATGCCGCTTTGAAAGGTAACTATGCCCAAAATGAGACGACAGATGGAGACGATACGGCTGAATCCGACTTTGAGAACCAAGCTATGAAGTCTGATACTGCTGAAGCCGCTTTGGGGCAGAAAACGCAGAAAGCCTCCTCGGGTACCAAAGGTTCGAATAACGCTTCGCAATTAGAGAGAACGCAACTAGAATCAAAATCAGCCTCGTCGCCGTCTGATGGCGATTCAAAAGCAAGTGTGTCCGATGACGTTTCTAAAGACGATAACACGCCCAGTGATGATAATGATTCTGACAGGAATAATGCTTCCGGCGGCGATAACGCTACAGAAGGCGGAAACGCCCAGCAAAGCGACAGTACGGAAAATGATGGAAGCGCTGGGAATTCTGGAAACACTCCTAAGACCACTGACGAAACCGATGAAATCAGCCTGTTCGGGCGACGTCGAGAATCGTTTGCGCAACGTTACCATCTGACTCGGCGCGGAAAGGCCAAGCGCCTTGGTCAGATTCTGCGTATCATGAGCCAGTTCGACATCACCAAAGGTCTGACGCCCCGCAAGATGCGGCTGATGCTGGAAGCGCTCGGCCCCACTTTCGTCAAGGTCGGTCAGATGCTTTCGATGCGTTCCGAGATTCTGCCCCAGCAATATTGCGACGAACTGGCGAAGCTGCGCGCCGACGCCGACCCGATGCCGTATCAGACCGTTGTCGAAACGTTGGAGCAGGAATACGGGCGACCTGTGGACGAGATTTTTACCGATATCAACCCCAAACCGCTCGGTTCCGCCTCCCTGGCCCAGGTCCATCGCGCCACCTTGGTTACCGGCGAGGACGTTGCCGTCAAAGTTCAACGGCCGGGCGTGCGGCAGACGATGGCGCAGGATGTCTCCATCATGCGTTCCGTGGCCAAAGCCGCTACGAAATTCATGGGTTCCAGCATGCAGGTGGTCGATCTGGGCGGCGTGGTCGAGGAACTTTGGGACACGTTCGAGGACGAGACCGATTTCCTGAAGGAGGCCCAACATCTCGCCGAATTCAAGCGTTTCTGCGACCAATACCGCTATATGGACTGCCCGAAGCCGTATATGGACCTCTGCACCCAGCACGTCGTCGTGATGGATTATATCGAGGGCATCTCGCTCAACCATACCGACAAACTCATCGCCGAGGGCTACGACTTGAAAGAGATCGGCACCAAGCTGGTTGACAATTATGCCGCGCAAATCCTCGACAACGGCTTCTTCCACGCCGATCCGCACCCGGGCAATGTCATCATTTCCGGCGGCAAGATCGTCCTGATCGATTTGGGCATGATAGGTCGCCTCGACCGAAAGACCCGCCGTTTGTTGCGACAGATGATTTTCGCCGTCGGCGCGCAGGATTCGCCGGCGCTTGCCGATGGCTTGCTGCGGTTCGCTGATGTTCAGCCTGATTCCGAGGACTATCCGCAACTGCTCAGCGATCTTGACGTCATCGTGGAGGAATATGGAAAAGTCGATCTGGCCGACCTCAATGTCGCCGAATTCGCGATGGCGCTGACCAATCTCGCCCAGCGGCACGGCATCGAGGTGCCCTCGACCATCACCACGATGAGCCGCGCGATGGTCACGCTCGAAGGCACGCTGGACGAGTTCATTCCCGACGTCAACATGATTCAGATCATCACCAACCATGCCGCCAGAAGCAAACGCCTCGACGAGGTCGCGGTCGATGAGGCCAAAACATTGAGCATTGAAGGCAACAAGGCGCTGCACGGTTCGCTCGACGCGCTGGCCGAGAGCAAGATCGCCATGCGCATGCTGACTCGTGGCCAGTTGCGTATGAACTTGGAGATCGTCGGCAGCGAGGAACCGCTGAAGCAGGTTTCCGATATGACCAATCGCCTGACGATGGCGCTGATTGTGGTCGGCTTGTTCGTCGGCTCGTCCATCGTGTATTACGCCGGTATGAAGCCCATCGTTTTCGGCATCCCCGTGGTCGGCTTCATGGGCTACGTCATCGCCTTCATCCTGAGCGTCTGGATCGTCTTCGACATCTACTTCAAGGGCCGCAAAGCCAAGAAAGCCGCCAAAGGCAAATAGCCTCAATCGGATTAGGGATTAAATGTCGTAATGAATAACTTGGCATTTTAGAGGCAAGTTGTGGATTATGCTGCTCAACTTACGATTTTTACGATGGGTTGAACCATATAATCCACAATTCAACCGGACTTAATTTATAAAATTTTGCAGATATTATTATGGCAGTGAATGGCTTTGGCAACAAAAGAGGTTCTTTCCAAACGTAATTGGAAAGAACCTCATGTTATTTAAATGGAGGTTGTCAGATCCGGCTCAGTCAATCAGGCCGTAGAGGCGGTCGCCGGCGTCGCCGAGGCCGGGGACGATGTAGCCGTGCTCATTGAGTTTCTCATCGACGCCGCAGACCACGACCTTGAGATTGATGCTGGGGTCGAGCGTATCTTCGACGCGCTTCAAACCTTCGGGAGCGGCGATGATATTGATGGAAGTGATGTCCTTGGCGCCGCGCTCGATGAGGTAGTGCGTGGCAGCGATGGTGGTGCCGCCGGTGGCGAGCATCGGGTCCAAAAGGAAGACCTGGCGACCGGTCAAATCCTCGGGAAGGCGGTTCGCGTAGGTGATGATGTCGAGTGTGTCTTCGTCACGGCGCATGCCGAGGAAGCCGACCTCGGCGGTGGGCAGGAGCTTGGTCATGCCGTCGAGCATGCCGAGGCCGGCGCGCAGGATCGGCACCACCATCGGACGCGGGGAGGCGAGGTGCTTGCCGGTCATCTTGCAGATCGGGGTCTCGATTTCCTTGTCGACGACGTCGAGGTTACGAGTCGCTTCATAGGCTTCGAGGGTGACGAGCTCGCTGACGAGTTCGCGGAAGATGTTGGAAGGAGTATTTTTATCCCGCAAAACGGTGAGTTTATGCTCGACCAGCGGGTGGTCCAAAACTTGAAGTTGCATACTTCTAGGATATGCCCAGCCGTGGTTTTTTGAAAATCGAAAATGAAATCTGTAACCGACCCGCAACATTGCGCGCAAAATAAAGTAAAACGCTGAACCGTGAAAGCGCCTGTCGGCGCGAACGCCGCTCGCAGCGGCAAAAAATGAAGCCCGGGGCTTAAGCACGGTCCAGCGCGTACTCAAGTATAACTGGTCGTCCTGCGTTTACACGCCGAGCGCGTAAAGTGTGCAGATGGCTGGTTGTAAAGCGCCGGGTTACTCGAGTTTCCCTTGACGCCAGAGACTTGCTCCGTGGCGGAAATCCGTGGAAGTCGTCATAAGATTGCTGCCAGTGTGCAGCAAACGCGCGGCTACGGTACGCGGGTCGTTGGATGCGGGGCCTGCCGAGCTTGCGGGGCCCTTGCCAGCACGATAACGTGCGTCTGCATCGCTCAAGGCCGAGTTGTATCGATTGGCTGCTGCATTGTTGCCATCATGGTCGTGATTGTGACGGTCGGCATTATTGCCATCGGCGGCCTCGTCGGCAACCCGTTGTGCAGCTTGGGCCGCTTCGGCAGCCTCGACTTCGTGCTGGAGGTCGCGCATATGCGCTTCGCGACGGGCCGTTTCTGCCGCCTCAACTTTGCGTGCCTGTCTGGTCAGCATTTTCGCACGGATCGCAAGACCTCGGGCTATCACATCGATGAAGGCCGAGGCTCGTTCCAACGCGACGGCAAAATCGCCGGTAAAGGCCCCGGAAAGTATTGAATCCGCGGTATGCACGATATCTTCGGCGGTCGGGGGAGTGTCGACGCCTGCGATGGCTGAAGCCGCTGTATCCTCAGGTTCGGCGATACGGTACAGACTCGCCAGCGACCGTTGGTTCTTGCGCATCCAGGTGCGCAGCAGGTAAAGCCGCCAAAGAATGCCGGGCAGGGAATCCGGTTCCGACCTGCTCCAGAGCTCCGCGATGATATCGACACCTTCGCGGTCGACCAGCGTCAGCACACGCTCAACGATTTGCGGATCTTGGGTATGATGCACGCGGTCGAGCATGGCCTGGGCCGAAGCGTGGCTCATTTCGTTGATTTCCTCGGGGTCCATGCCGCCGGCCATTTTTTCGGTTAGTGCAGGGTCGAGCTGGGCAGGACGAGCCGGACGCGAGGAGCCGGTACGAGCGGGAGCAAAGCCCGGATGGGCGGAATTGACGGAACCTGAACTGTAATGCACTGGGTTAGTAGACAACTGGAGCCATTCTTTGAATATCGATGATGCGCGGGCCTTCCGCGTCTTTCACGATGAACAATGCTACCGCATTACCTGTCGGCATATAAGGCGATTTGGCGATAAGCTGTTTGGCCAGCGATTTCGAGGCGCACATGGCACGCAGATGCTCGAAAATACCGCCGATCACGGGCCGGTGCATGCAGATGGCCGTAGCCCGGCTGTATTGTTTTGGCATGGCGGGTGGTGCAGGCGGCGTACTTGATTGGGCAGTATCGTTGGCTTGATGGCCGGGAACCGAAGTATCCGCCGCCTTCTCATCCGCACCAACCGATTCGGCAACAGCCTTTTTCGCCGCTATTCGGGCGTTTTCGGCCTTGCCTTTGGCACTACCCTTTACGTCGTCTTTTGCATTTGCGGCGTCGGCATTATCGTTTTCGGATTTGCCGGACTGCGCATCTGCCGTTTGCTCGGCACGGTCGCTGATCTTGACCACGGCCTTCGTCGCGGCGCGCACCGCACATTTCGCCACGGACGTTCCCTCGGTTTCAGTGAACAGATCGCCGATGATATCACTGACGCATTGCCATGCTGCATCGGGATCCGCCGCGAAGGCATCTTCGGTCAGCGCCGGCAATTGCGTGATTCCAAGTCCCGTATGCCAAGCATAGGGTTCCAACGTTTCCATACAACGCAACCAAGGCGAGGATGCGAGATTCTGGGGCGCGTAGCAACCCAGTTCCTGATTCAACGCGAAACTTGCTGCCGCACCACGGGGAATGATGGGACGGTTCGCGTCGGTGCCGTTCCAGCGTTTGCGAGCGACAGCCTTGCTGTGACGGACGATAATCAGCTTTTGCGCTTTGAGTGCACCCTCTTGGATACGGTCGACGAACTGATCGAGGATATCGCGGTCAAGCGGGTGGGAAAGCAGCTTGCGAGCTTGTGGAATGGTCAGCCATCGTACTTCGTCAATTTCGCTGGTTTTTGCGGGCTTGATGGTGCCGACGGCCTGCTCCCGGCTTTTTGCTATTTCCGGTGCAATCGGATGCGCCATCCAATAGACGACATGCTTGGTGTAAATCGTCCCGGTTTTGCTCCCGGTTTTGGAGTGCTTCGAATTCTTGCCTTCGTTGTTAAGCGGATATTCGACTTCACCGATACTCGGACCCAACGCCACCGATACGCCGGTTTCCTCTTCCATCTCACGTATCGCGGCGTGACGACTGGATTCGTGCTCCTCGAGCTTGCCTTTCGGCCAACTCCAATCGTCGTATTTCGGGCGATGCACAAGGCAGACTTCCAGCTGCGTGATGATGGCGCGGAAGTGGATCTCGGCTTGCGTCAATGGCAGCTTGTGCTTCTGCCGTTTGCGTTTGCTGGAGTTGTGGGACGCGCGGGCTTCGGCGAATTTGCTCGCTTTTTCCGCTCGCGCGTCAACGCTGGTGGCAATGCCGCCGGCAATCCAGCGGTAGGGTATGCCCCCTGCCGATTCAACGACATGTGATGGTTTGATCTCAGAGGTCATCTACCGCCCGCTTCTTGATTGTTACTTTCGACCACGTTGATGGGTCTTGATCAACAGTTCCTGGCAATCGACCAGAGGCTTGCCGTCCTTATCGTGCGAATGGCGGATATAGGTGCCGTCCGGCTGCATATGCCAGGACGAGGTGGTATCGGCCATTTGCAAATCGACATAATCAATGAGCGAGGTGATTTCCTCGGGGTCGGTGATACGTACCAGCGCCTCCACACGACGGTCGAGGTTGCGGTGCATCAGGTCGGCCGAGCCGATCCAGACTTCCGGTCCGGCGGCTGGTCCTTCGCCGATCTGCGGGCCTGCGGAGTTCGCGAAGGCGTAAATACGGCTGTGTTCGAGGAAGCGACCGAGGATGGAATGCACGCGAATGTTCTCGCTCAAACCCGGAACTCCTGGTTTCAGCCCACAGATACCGCGAACCACGATATCGACCTTTACGCCGGCTTGGCTGGCACGGTAGAGAGCGTCGATGGTCTTTTCGTCGACGATGGAGTTGACCTTGATCTTGATCCAGGATTCATGGCCGGCACGTGCGGCGTCCTCTTCGCGGCGAATGCGCTGGATGAGGCCGCTGCGGGCGGTACGCGGGGCGACCAAGAGCCTGTGGAAGCTGGAACGTGGGGCATAGCCGGAAAGCTGGTTGAACAGGCGCGTCAAATCCTGCCCGACCACCGGGTCGCAGGTCAGCAAACCGAGGTCGGTGTACTGACGGGCGGTCTTCGGGTTGTAATTGCCGGTGCCGACGTGGCAGTAGCGGCGTAGCCCTTCCGACTCCTGGCGCACGACCAGAGAAAGCTTGCAGTGGGTTTTGAGACCCACAATGCCATAGACGACGTGCACACCCGCACGTTCGAGCTTTCGCGCCCAGGCGATGTTCGCGTCCTCGTCGAAACGTGCTTTGATCTCGACCAGCGCCAAGACCTGCTTGCCGGCGTGCGCCGCATCGACCAGCGCGTCGATGATCGGCGAATTGCTGGAGGTGCGGTAAAGGGTCTGCTTGATAGCCAGCACTTTCGGATCGGCCGCGGCTTGGGCCAAGAAGGCCTGCACCGAAGTGGAGAACGAATCATAAGGGTGGTGCAGCAAAATATCGCGCTCGCGGATGGCGGCGAAGATGTCTTGCGCACGGCTTGATTCAACGGTTGCGATCTGGCGGTTGGTGGTCGGGATAAACGGTTTGTTCTTGAGGTCCGGCCTGTCGATGTTTTGCAGCTCGAACATGAGTTTCATATCCAGCGGCGCTGGCAGACGGTAGATTTCCTCCTCATTGACGCGCAGGCGTCGAGCCAACAGCTGGGAAAGGAACGGGCTGGTGGTGTCGCTGATTTCGAGGCGGATCGGTGGTCCGAAGCGACGGCGCAGCAGTTCCTTCTCCATTGCGTTCAGTAGGTTCTCTGCATCGTCCTCTTCGACATCGATGTCCTCGTTACGGGTGACGCGGAACGAACGCGCCTCCTTGATGATCATGCCGGGGAAGAGCGATTCGAGGTGGGCGATGATGAGGTTCTCCATGGTGATGAAGCCATAGCGTTCCTCGCGGCTTTCCTCGTCGGTCAGGTCGTCGACGGGAACCAGACGGTTCAGGTTGTCCGGCACCTTGACGCGGGCGAAATGCGTTTTGCCGCTGTTCGGGTTCTCCACCAAGACGGCGAGATTGAGCGAGCCGCCGGAAATGTACGGGAAGGGGTGCGCCGGGTCGAAAGCGAGCGGCGTCAGCACAGGGAAGACCTGCTGGCGATAATAGCGCGAAAGACGTTCCTGTTCGGCGCTCGTGAGCTTGTCCCAGCTCAGCAAAACGATGTGTTCCTTGGCCAGTTCCGGCAGAATGTGCTTGATAGCCTCGTTGGCGTGCTCGGCCTGCAGCTCGTGAGCCGTCTCGCTGATTGAACGCAGCTGTTGGCGCGGGCTCAACCCGGAAGCCGACGTCACGGCGATGCCGGTGTCGATACGGCGCTTGAGCCCGGCGACGCGCACCATGAAGTACTCGTCGAGGTTCGAGGCGAAAATACCCGCAAAATTGGCGCGTTCCAGCAGCGGAACCTCAGGATCCTCCGCCATCTCGAGCACGCGTTTGTTGAATTTGAGCCAACTCAGCTCGCGATCAAAGTAACGGTCTGCGGGCAGCGGCTGCTCCTCCGGCAGCGCCTTGCGCTTGTCGGTCTTCTCGGTTTCGGCGATATGCTCGGCAATCTGGCTGCGGAGCAACGCCTTCGAGGGTGCGTCAAAAATCTGTGCCATATCCCTACTCTAAGCATTGCCATAGAGCTATTGAAGCCAAGAAACGCAGAATTCGTCATATTGTGGATAACTGATTTTCCGTACACCGTGATTTGCTCTAAATGTGCATAAACAGAGCGCTTTATTATGACGTTTGTTTTATGTATTTCCAATAGTTACGCTGCAGGAATAGTGAAATGACAAAAATGCACAATCTGCTCGTTGAACATTCCAAAACGTAACATTTTATGTGCATTACAGGGAAGAAGAAAACGTTAATTACCATTAGTGCACAAACGTCGGTTTTGATTTGTATTGGCCGGGCAGATGATACATAATATGAACTACAAGAACAACTGAACAGGGCAGATCCACAAAAAGACAAGGTCTCGATGACTATTACGTTGAACGGGCCGATGATAAAGCTTACCGTTACGACGATGGAGTTGTGAAGATATCTGCCTTCAGATTGGACTTGTAGGAGACCCGCTTCGGCGGGTCTCTTTTTACGTTCGGGGAAGTTTTACTCGTGGCGGATCGTTCGTAAGCGCTGTCTCAGGCCTCGGCGTTATAGGGTTATAGGCATATAGGCCCGGTATGCTTGGCCGACTTGTGGATATTCCGGCTTGAGATTTGCAAGGATGCACGTTCGTAGTCTGTGCCATCTAAACTGAAAACCATGACTGACGATTCCACTGGACAGGTTCCACAAGCCGCACCGGCCGGCAACTCCGGCAACTCCGGCACCTCCGGCAATGCAGGCAATTCCGACGAAGTCGCAGCGAAGAACAAGGCCAGAGTCGAGATTTCCGTACCTCCTCGGGTGCAGCCCGAAACCCCGGCGCGTCCCGAAAGTTCCGGTCCGGCTCAAAGTGCCGCACAAACGGGGGCCTCTGCAGAAGGTCAATCGGCCGGCAATCCAATAACCGCGCCAGCCAATGAACCGTTGAATAGCCCGATAAACCAGGACCAGGCTCAGCCAGCCCGTTCGCCTCAGGCTCAGCCTGCCGCCAATCAGTTTGCCACACCGCCAAGCCAGGGTGAGCCGGTGAATTTCGTTGCTTTCGGCACTGAAAACGCCACGTTCGACGATGACGGCAATGTTTCGGAAGAGAATGCTTTCGTGGCCGATGCAAATTCCGGGAAGTCCGATATCGAGTTTGCCGGTTCGGTCTCGAACGGAGGCGATTCGAAGGCTGATGACGAAATCGAAAAGGGGCTCGCCCAGATCGACCCGTTGACCGTCCATCCGCGTATATCCAGCTGTGTTCTCGCCTTGGTGCTTGCCCTGCTCTGCTTCGCATCGGCCGCCGCGATTTATTGGTTCGGCGTGCACACTCTGGAGGGGCAGAGCTTTGACGAAATCGTATGGCAAAGCTTCAAAACGAGCGCTCCTAGCTGGATTATTGCGGTTTCACATGTGTTCAACCGTGGTGTGGTGATAGTGGTAGTCAGCCTGACGATTGCCGTTCTCGCCTTCATCATCGCGGCGGTTCGTAAACGTTGGTGGCTGGTTGGCCAGATGGCTGTGTTTGGCGCAGTCGCTTACGGCGCTGCATGGCTCAAACGCCTTTTGCCGAGGCCGATGATCATCCGTGTCCTTTCCTCCCACGAAAACAGCGCTCCCTCAGGGCATACCTTGCTTGCGGTTGGGTCGGTACTGGTGCTGCTGGTTGCGGTTCCGCGCGTCTGGCGCGCGTTGGTCGCGTTGCTTGGTTCAGCGTATAGCATCCTTGTCGCCGCGTCGGTGATTGTCGGTCGTTGGCATCGTCCGTCCGACGTATTGATGTCGCTGCTGATCGGCGGTGGCCTGATGCTGCTTGCGCTCGTGTTCACGCGCAAATCCGGCATGGACAGCCCCGGCAGCCGTATGTCGTCGGCCGGCATACAGATTATCGGCAGCATCATGATTACTTTCGGCGTCGTCTCCTGCGCTTATGCCGGTTATATGCTTTGGCAGATTTATCCCGGGCTTGAGATGATGGCCGTGTGGGCCAAGAACGGTGCATGCGCATTGACCATGGCCGCCATCCTCGGAGTGGGTTGCCTGATGTTCGGGCTTACGCTTGCCATGCGCCAATTGACCGCATCCCCGTTGACCAGGCTCGGTTTGGTAGGCGCGCCGCCGGCCCCGCCGCAGGAGTAATTGCGTGGGTTTTAAAAGACTGGTATTTGTTGGTCTTCGTGTTGTGTGTCAGTTTTCCCGAACCTTTTGCACATTGGCGTAAGGACGAATGCTCCGAGAGCGAGGCAAATTCCGGTGCCGGCCATGATCGGCGTAACCGCGATGCGGTCGAAAAGCAGACCGTAAGTCATCTGGCCCAGCGGTGCCGCGCAAAGGCTGACGGCGGAGATGAACGCGCCGATCTTGCCCATCAGCTCGTCGGGGATAAGCGTCATAAACGTAGGGGTGGCGATGATGTTGGTGAAATCGATAGAAAGCGTGACCAAGCAGAACGCGGCGATGAACGTGACCAATTTCGCCCACCTGCTTACCGGCAGCGCGAAGATCACGGCGATTGGCGCGAAGCAGAGGGCGGCGGAATAGATGGTCGCCGGCAGATGATGCATGAACAGTTTCGCGGCCAAAGCAGTGGTCAGAAGGGTGTCGAGCAGCGAAACGACGCTCATAATCCCGTCGGAATAGCCGTAGACGTCGGCCCCGAAATTGAGCGTTGTGCGGATGATATACGGCGAGCCGACGGACGAGACGCCGTTGAGAAAGAAATTCAGCGCAGCGGTGACGGCAACGAGTTCCAGCAGTGTCGGGTTTGTTTTGAGGAATGCCGCGGCGTCGCGGACGTCGGCAAGAAAAAGCTTGAGGATACTGGTATGGGCAACCGGAATGTCGGTTTGAGATTCTGACAATTCCGAATCGCCTGTGGCTGCTGTGACGGAGAATGCTGTGGGTTCTTGGCAAATATCTTTTACGTTGGTCGTGTTTTCTGCGGCCGTTCGCATCGTTGTTTTGTGGTGGGCTTTGGTTGGTTTGTCTGATGGCGATTTGGACATGTTTTCGTTTATTGCTTTGTAATGGCGGACGCTGCCAAGTTTGATGAAGCATTCCAAGCCCGCAGTAGCGAAGAAGCAGATGGTGGTGGAACCCATCATGGTGCGGATACCGATGAGCGCGTAAAGCGCGCCGCCGGCGAAGGTCGGGATGATTTGCATGATGGAGTTGACCTGGCTGGAAATCGCTTGCGCGCGACGCAGCAGCACGATGTCTTTTCGGCCGAGCATCTGGGGGATGGCGGCGCTGACGGTCGGGGATTCGAGTGCGTTGAGCGCCGAAAGGGCGATAAGCAGCACCGCGATTGAAACGATGGTATGGGTTTGCATGAAGCCGAAAGCGAGGGTTGCGGCAAGCACCACGCATCCGCTGACGGCATCGAGCGCGACCATCATGGTCCGGCGGTTGACGCGGTCGGCGACGACCCCGCCGAACGGCATGAGCAGGATGGTCGGGACGATCGAGAGGGAAAGCAACGTAGCGAAAATGGTGGCCGAACCTGTTTTGTCGAGCACCCACATCGACATGGCGAAGCGCAGCATCGTGTTGCCGAAAAGCGAGAGCCCCTGGCCGGCGATGAGCAGGATGAAATTGCCGGAACGCAACGGCGAGGCGGCCTGTTTGCGCATTTGCCCGGATTCGTTGCAGTCTTTTGCATCGTCGGTTCGCTGTGGCCGCGCTTGTGTGGACCTTTCGGCGGGAGTGAGGTTTTCGGGTTCGTTCCCGCTTACGACTTTTTGGGTGTTGATATTGTTGGGGTCGTTCATGGTTTCTCCGGAAGAGTTTCCAAATTTACATACCGACTGACGGTATGTAAAAGAATAATTGTTGATGTCATATAGCCTTCTATGGTGAAGTCTGATAGCTTTTGAAACGCGTAAACAAATAATTGCAGGAAATACCGCCTGCAGGTTTCTTTATCTTTGGGCTGTGGCCTCGATTTCGTCGTCAGAAACGTTATCGTTGAACGTGTTTATTGCCGGTTTTAGTGCTGTTTCCGCCTCTTTGAGGCATCGTCTTTTGAATCCGGAATCTGAATCTGCGAATAGAAATCGGCAAGCCGGTCGATCATGTCGTGGGTAATCGCAGGCACCCCGATGGAGACGCAGATGGTGGCCAGGCATTGTGCACGGTGTCGCAACTCGCTGCGGGTGCCGGGGTAGAAATTCGGCATGAACCACATGTTCATCAGTAGGGTGAGCAGTTCGGCGGCTTCCTGCGGATAGTCCGTGATGATGGAACCGTCGACGACACCGCAATCAATGAGTCTGCGCAGGCCGCTTGGCAGCGTATGCGTCCACATCCCGATGCTTTCGGCAAGGTTTTGCGGATCATTGGCCGTGGAGAGCGCACCTTTCAAGCGCTCGACGTGCTCCGGGTCGGTCATGGTGCCTAGGAAAAGTTCGCGGATTTTCTGCAGGCCGTTAAGGTCTTTACGTTGAAGAAGGGCGTCGTATTGGGCGTAGGATTTCTTGTTGTCTTCGTCGCTGATGGCTTCGAGAATGTCGAGTTTGGACTTGAAATGGTGGTATATCGCGCCTTTGGAGAGGTCGCCGAGTTCGTCGAGAATGTCTTGGATCGAGGTGTTTTCGTAGCCTTTGGCGGCGAACAGTTTCTGCGCCGCGTCGAGTATGCGGCGCCTGGTCACCTCCGGATGTGCGTTGCGTGCCATGCGGTGCCTCCTTCACAAAGTGTCGTCGGATTTGTGATGGTCGATATGTCAGTAAGCGCATAAGTGAATGTATTGCGTTCTATCGGAACCAATCAAATCCTGTTGCCATCATTATACATACCGACGGTCGGTATTGAGTAGGCGTGTCGCTTTTATCCAATGTTTCTCTATATTCCAGCCGTTTCTTTATTTCCGCGGTTATTCATAAATTCTGTCAACGTCAACCTAAAGCTGATATGAAGTGGAATTCTGTTTTTGGCTGACAGGCCGCATTCTTTAGTTCGCAGCCCCGAGGCACAATAGGGAGCATGACTTCCAAAGGAAAACCGTCGCCGCGCTCGGCTGTCAAACCCTTGAGCGATGCGCAAGTGGAGCTTCTGGGCAAGCGTCATCACTTGGTCGATCCGACGCAATATTTCCCCACCGGCCCGCGCAAGGCGAACACTGCCGAGATCGAGGCGCAGAACCCGAAGGGCACCAAGCGGTTGCTTGACGCCGTTTCCGCGATTCTCCGCATGCACAGCAAGAACTACGCTTGGGGGCTTGAGCATGTTCCTGAAACAGGCCCGTTCATCACGGCCGCCACGCATGTGACAATGTATGACGTCTTTATTCCGATGGATGCACTGTTTCACATGGGTCGCCGCCCGCGCTATATGGCCAAGGCCGAGATGTCGCACTGGCCGATCATCGGTAAGTGGTTCATGCTGGTAGGCATGCAGCCGGTGCCGCGCCGCAGTGGCAAGGCCGTCGAAATCGAGAAGGAATCCATCGATATTCTCACCTCCGGCCGTCCGCTGACCGTCTGGCCGGAAGGCACGCTTTCGCGCGATCCGCTCAAATGGCCGATGAGCCTTAAGGATGGGGTCGGCATCATCGCGCTTGAAGCCTCGCGCCGGCTTGGCTATCAGATACCGCTCTATTGCTCGGTGACGTGGGGTGCGGCGAGCATCAACCATTGGTGGCCGTGGCCGCGCAAGAACGTGGTGATGTGCTACGACGACGTGCTGGATTACGGCGATCTGCTTAAAGACATGGATTCGTGGGGCGTCGAGCCGCCGATGGAGCTGGTAACGGAGCTTACCACTCGCATCCGTGAACGCATGGAGGTCATTATGGCCGAGATTCGCGGCGAGAAGCCGCCGGCCGAAGGCTATTGGGATTTCCGCACGATGAGCCGCAAGCCGCGTCGCTGATTTCGGTTTCGGTATTCTTGGTGCGCGAAGTGTGGGAACTAGCCGCGAAATTGACGAAGCTGCAGGTGCTGCGGCACAATGGATAAGTTCTTGACGACGGGGCATGTGTTGGACAAATCCATGACAGAACACGATAATCGTAACTATTATGGAAGAGACCGGCGATGCAAAGGAGCAGATTATGAAGGTGACGGTACTCGGGGCAGGCGCTTGGGGAACGGCGTTCGGCCAGGTGCTTGCGGACGCGGGCAACGAGGTGACGATGTGGGCGCGCGAGCCGAAAATCGTCGAAGGCATACGCGACCACCATTACAACGCTGTGCGGCTTCCCAGCGTCAAACACCTTCCAAACAATATGACTGCCACTGGCGATCGGGCCGAAGCAGTAAGTCAAGCGCGAATCGTTGTGGTCGCCATCGCTGCCCAACATGCGCGTGAGGCGCTGGAACTGTTCGCGCCATTGATTGGCTCGGAATCCATCGTGGTTTCGCTGATGAAGGGAATCGAACGGACCACTGGCGAGCGCATGGATCAGGTGGTGCGTGAAGCGCTGGGAGGCTTGCCTGCCGGGCGGTTCGTGGCGATTTCCGGGCCAAACCTCAGCAAGGAGGTCGCAGACCGCCAGCCAAGCGCCACGGTGGTGGCCAGCGTCGATATCGACAACGCAAAAATCGTGGCACAAGCCTGCAGAACCCCATATTTCAAGGCATTCGTCACCACCGACGTCATCGGCGTGGAGATGTGCGGCTCGCTCAAGAACGTGGTGGCGCTCGCGGTGGGTATGGCGCGGGGCGCAGGTTATGGCGAGAACACGGCCGCGATGATCGAGACGCGAGGACTTGCGGAGCTTGCCGCACTAGGCAAGGCCGCGCACGCCGAATCCAAGACTTTCCAAGGACTTGCGGGGGTTGGCGACCTGATTGCGACCTGCGGTTCGCCCCTAAGTCGCAACTACACATTCGGCGCGAATCTTGGCCGCGGCATGAGCATCGAAGAAGCGACGAAGGTCAGCAATGGCGTGGCCGAAGGCGTCCCCACGACGGAAGCCGTGGTGCGCATGGGCGCGCAGCTCGGTGTGCCGACCCCGCTTGCCAGCGCTATGAACGACGTGCTCACGCACGGCCTGACCTGCGAACAGATGCTTCATGAATTGGTCAAAGGCGATATCACCGAAGAGTAACGCTCAGTATGCTGGCGTGTGAAGTTGCCGCTAGATAAACCTCGGCCCCGGTGCTTAGTTGCAAAAGCGCCGGGGCCTGTGGCATAAAAAGAAGGAACTCATAGAATGTCCCTTATCGATTGCGGCCTCATCAGATAAAAGCTTTAAAGGCCACCAAATCCTGATGATTCGTCCTGCCGCAACTGGCATACTAATTCTACCATCCGGCTAGGCATACTTTTCTGACGGGCCAACACGCTTGGGACGGGGTGGCGTGCATCGGCTTTGTGAATGAGAGTGGCGGGCTTCGGAGTGTCGCTTGCGAGCCGTGTAGGCTTGGGGTTCAGACTTGGTTTCGGTCGAAGTAAAGCGAGGGAATATGCGTAAGCATCGCGTGGTGGTTTTGTATGGTGGCAGGTCGGACGAACATTCGATTTCCTGCCTTTCTGCTGCAGGGATCATGAAGGCCATGGATACCGAGCGCTTCGAGCCGATCCCCATCGGTATCACCAAGGCCGGAGAGTGGGTGATGGGCGGCACCGATCCTCGTGATTTCAATACCGCGGATGGCGCGATGCCCACGGTCGATGCTTCCGATGCCAATGACGCCGTCAAACCGGTCGTGCTCGACATGTCCCGTGGCAACAACGGTTTCTACGCTCGCGAGGCGAACGGGAAGCTGACTTCGCTTGGCTATGTGGACGCGGTATTTCCCGCGTTGCATGGCCCGTACGGTGAGGACGGCACCGTCCAGGGCCTGCTCGATATGATGGGCGTACCTTACGTCGGTTGTGGTGTCTTTGCTTCGGCCGCGTGCATGGACAAGGCTTTCACCAAGATCATTCTGAGTGAAGCCGGCATTCCGGTTGCTCCCGGGGTGACGTTTGATAGCCGCGATTTCAACGCGTCCGACGAATTCAAGAATGATGCTCAAGAAGCGATGAAAAGTATCAAAGCGGCCAGGTTGCGCTATCCGCTTTTCGTCAAGCCGTCCCGTGCCGGATCGAGTTTCGGCGTCACCAAACTGGAACGTCAGGGTGATACTGAGGAACTGGCTTCGGCGCTTTTCGAGGCTTCGCACCACGACTGGAAGGTATTGGTGGAGCAGGGCATCGACGGCCATGAGATTGAGTGCGCCGTCCTCGATCCGTCGGCAGACGAGGAACCGAAGTCGGCGTTGCCCGGCGAGATCGTGCTTGACCTGCGTGCCGAGGGCGACGATCAGTTCTATGATTTCGACAGCAAGTACACCGATTCCGACGCCTCGCACGTTGAAGTGCCGGCAGATTTGCCTCAAGAGACGCTGAAACGTGCGCAGGAGGTTGCGGTCCGTGCGTTCAAAGCCGTTGACTGTGCCGGACTTTCGCGCGTCGATACGTTCGTGACGAAGCGCGGCGAGGTGATGGTCAATGAAATCAACACTATGCCGGGCTTCACACCGATTTCGATGTATCCGAAGGCTTGGGAAGCTACCGGGGTGAGCTATACGGAATTGATTACCAAGCTTATCGAGGGTGTGTTAAGGTAAACCTAGATATCATATTTTAATAAATTTGATTGGATTGAGATAAATCACAAAATATATCAATTATTATTACCATTAGTACGATGGAAAAATATAGTTGATTGATCAATAATTCGAGAGGGTATGTGTCGCAACATGAACGACGATAATCGTCCTGAAGAACAGGATTTGCAGTCGGGAAAGCACGACGAATCCGGTTCGTCGCAACAAGCGCAGTATCAGCCTCGATTCGCTTATCATCCGTTGCATGCCAAGGTGCAGACGGAGCAGCAACCTCAGGAAATTGGGCAACCCGATCAACTGGATTATTCCTCTGAATTTCAAAGTCAGACTCAATCGCAAAACCTGTCAAGTCAAGCAAGCCCATTAAGTCAAGCTAGTCAGCCAAATCAACTAAGCCAGTCAAGTCAAGCGAGCCAGCCAAGTACATCAAGCTCATCGAGTCAGCCAAGTCAAGCGAGCCAGCCAAATCAGCTAAGCCTATCAAGTGAGCCAAGCCAGTCAAGTCAGCCAAATCAGCCAAATCATTCAAGTCAGCCAAATCAGCTAAGCCAAGCAAGCCAAGCAAGCCAGTCAAGTCAAGCCGAGTCCGAGTCTCAATATGAACCGCAATCGGCTTATCGGACCTTGAAATCACTGACCCAGCCGCAATGGCAACCTTCGTCGGTGCAGTCCCAGTCCCAGCCTTATTCTCAGCCTCACGAGTCACAATCAGGGTCTCAGACTCAGCAATATTTGCCGGCGCATTCGTCCGGGCAGCAGTATCAATCCCAGCAGGATTATGGCCAACCTCAGGTATCCAAGACGTACCAGTCTCAATATCAAGGCCAGCCATACAGTCCTCAGAGCCAGACGTACCAGCAGCCGCAATCGGCTCAGACGCAATCAGCTCAGCCGCAAACGTATCAGCCCTATCAGTCCCCAGCTGGTAACCAGCAATCCCAGTATCAACAGTATTCGCAGTCTCAATTCCAGCAATCCCAGCAGCCTGGCCAATATCCGTCGCAGCAATATCAGCAGCAGTACTCGCAGCAGCAGTATCAGGGATATCAATACCCGTCCTATCCGTCTTATCCGGCGCAGTCGCTCGGAATGCAACCGCAGCCGCAATCCCAACCTCAATATCAGCAGTATCAGGCTTCACCTCAGTATCAGTCTCAATTCCAGCCCGGCTATCAATACCCCTCCCAGCCTCAGTACGCAGCGCAGCCATCCTCGCAATTTGCGCGTCCGGCCTCCAACCGCTACTTCTACCAGCCCAATCCCGCATGGCAGGCCGCGATGTCCCGGTGGCTTCAAGGCGTGCGCAAACGGTTCTCAAACATCGGTTACGCCCTGGATCTTGTTATTCTGGTGTGGTATTCGCTTAATGTGATCATAAGCGAAGTCGCGAGATTGTTCGTCAACCCCGCAAAACTGCCCATGTGGGCGGAATTGCTGATGAGCAATGGCCCGCTCTACGTGGTCGCGATTCCGCTTTCGCTGCTGATTTTCCGCACAATACCCAAGGTGAAACGCAAAACGAGCGATATGGGCGTGGGCATGTTCCTGGTGCTGATGGCGATATCGTTCCCGCTGGCGGATATCGGCAATTTCATCGGCAATATTCTCTCCGGCCTGCTTTCCAATGACCAGGCGCAAAGCAGCATCAACGAGCTCATCGAAGGCCTTGACCCGATAAGCCTCCTACTGTTCACCGTGATCATCGGCCCGATTTTCGAGGAATGGCTTTTCCGTCGCTTGCTGATCGACCGCATGCAGCAATACGGCGAAAAGACCGCGATTCTGGTTTCCGCCTTCGCCTTCGGCCTTTTCCACGGCAATCTCTTCCAGTTCTTCTACGCCTTCGCTTTCGGCCTGCTGCTGGCCTACGCCTACGTGCGCACCGGCAAGCTGCGTTATACCATCGCCATGCACATGACGTTCAATTTCTTTGGCGGATTCCTGCCGCAAGTCGCTTTCCTGCCGATGAGCAAATCCGTCAGAAGTGCCGTGGACATGGATACGTTCGGTGGCGTGAGGAAGGCGTTCGCCGCAGGTCATGGCGCCGAAGTCACGCCGCTCCTGATTTATCTGGTATTCGACGGCGTGATGTTCATTGTCGGCATCGTGGTCGCCATTCTCGAACGCAAGAAACTCGTGTTCTACAAGGCGCCTGAGGAATTGCCGGCAGGCACGCGGGTCAAGACGGTGCTTGCCAACCCCGGAGTCATCATTTTCATCGTGCTGTCCGTGCTTTTGATGATTGCCGCATTGTTCAACGTGTGACGGGTGTCGCCGCCAACGTTACTGCGACGAAAAGCACGAAAATGAGCCTGAAAAAGTGCTTTTGGTCGCAGATGCAAGTCAAAAAAGCAAGGGATGGACGCTTCAGCCCGATTCAGATAATGAAATCTTCCTTGGCCAACGCGCGAACGGCGCAATCGCGCACGCGGTCCTGATTGATGCCGGCATTGGCGAACAGCAACGCTTCGCCTTGTACACCATCGGGAGAGAAGCCGGTGAAATTGACTTGCGGCGGATTCCGGCGGTCGGTGATGCCGGATGTCGCCGTTTTAAGCACGCTTGAAATGCGTTTGGCGGCCATTTTGATATCGGTACCGGGTTTCACCGCGAAAGCCACGCTGACGCACGCCTCGCCCTCTCGGGTAAGGCGTTCCAGCGAAGAGGTGTTGAGCACCGAGTTGGGAATGATGAGCTGATTGCCGTTGCGCTCGCGCACCACCGTCTGCCGCCAGGTGATGTCCTCAACGGTGCCGGTGATGTTTTGGATGCGCACATGGTCGCCGGGGTGAATGACATGGCCGATCATCAGTCCGAAACCGGAGATGATGTTGGCGATGGTATCTTTCAGACCCAGCGAGATCGCGACACCGCCTACGCCAAGCGCCGTGACGATGGTGGTCGGATTGATGCCGAAAACAGGCTGAAGCACCATGGCCACGGCAATGGTCCAAATCGCAACCAACGAAAGATTGACGAAAATCGACGCGTTGGGAATGCCGGAATGATTAAGCAGTTTTTTGAGCCACCGCGAAACGGCTTTTGTAGCCACAAAGGCGACCACAAGCACGATAACCAGAAAAGCGATGCGACTATCGTGCGCCCTAAGCCAGTCCAGCAATGTTTCCATAAGGCTTTAGCTTACCCCCGTAGGCTTCCACCCGCTGAACCGGCTGAAAACGAAAAATCAAGCGGTGTGGCTGATGCCACCCATGAGCGCGGCGTTTCCCCTGAAGCCGTCGGCATGTTGATGCTGCATCGTATGAAGGTCTTCAAGCAAAGCATCAACTTCATGCTTGAAATCCTTGTCTTGGCTTTCGGCCTCCGCGATGTTCTTGAGCAGTGAGCTGTCACCCTTTTCCAGAGCGCTGCGGAACATTTGCACCCAGAAACCAGGCATGCTGTCGCCGGAAACCGCCATATAGAGCGTACGAGCGACCACTGCCGCGTCGAGATTGCTCCACTGCTCGACCGTCGTCTCCTTGGAGAGCTTGGGCCACATGCCGGAAATCGCCAGCAGACCGCCCACAGAGAACTCCAACAGGCACTTCTGGGTGATGGTCATGTCGCGGTCAAGATGCTGCCAAGAGATGAAGCCGTCGCGAATCGCGTCGTGCACGGTGTAGAGCAGAAATGGGGAACCGTGCTTGCCCACCGTCAGTGAAAGACGATCGAGATAGACTCGGTTGGCCGGCACGCCCACGAGCTGCATGACGATACCGTTCCAAGCCTTGGCTGGGTCGATGGTGAACTCGGGCAGTGCCCTGTTGATACCTTCTACGGCGTGCTGAATCGCTGTTTCGGCGAGATTGTTGAGTTTGCAGTAATGGTAGTAGAAAGAGTTACGGTTGACACCCGCCAGATTGACAATGTCAGTGACGGTGATTTTGGGATAATCCCGTTCCTCAAGCAACTTCCAGAACGCATTCTCCATGCGCGTCGTAGCCGGCAATTGATTTGAGTCTTGTCGGGGTCTAGACATTGTGATGCCTCCTGATGATTGAGAAAATTCTATGTGAAGAATTTCTGTACTGATTCTAAAGGATAACGGTTGACGATTTTCGTTAAATTACGATTATCGCGTAGAGAAAACATTTTGACTTTTCATTATACACAGACTTGTGCATATTAAACTAGATAAAAATATTTATAAAATCTATTTCTTTATGCGCAACATTGCAATATTATAAATTATAATGTGATGTAAATCACATTAATTAAAAATTCGCATTTAAATATAAGGTGAACATCCAAAGCGCGATAGATTGACAATATGGACATTCAAGCTTATCGGTTATTGGTTGGCGGGTTTGGTGTAATTCATCACGAACAGAGCAAAGGTGTCGAGCGCTATTTATTGATGTTGCCCAATTCCGTAGACAAGAAAACGTTTGACGTAAAAAGGACTTCAAAAGAAGAGTCTGTAGTCAAGACGGAAGAAAATATAACCAAAGATGATATGTCTGTGAGGCTGCCAACAATCAGGCCTGCGGGTATCGCCTCGGATGTGCCGTCCCCCTCGTGGCTTTTGCGTGAGGGCGACACGGTTTTCGCGGTTCTTGAAGATACCGACGAAGTGGCTTCGTTACGTATGGTATACAGGGACGTCGTTGGAAGTGATAAGTCCGGCGGGGATTCTCTTAAAAACCGTGAGGTGACACTTGAGGAGATATCCCGTGTGAAATTGCCTGCCAAGTCCGAGCCCACCCATGCCGCAATCGCTGTTGACCCTCAGCTTGGTCGCCACCTGATTACCGCCGATTATGCCGACGGAACGGTTTGCGTTTTGCCGATTGGCGCCGGCGACGTGTTGGGGCCTGTGGCTCAGGTGCTGCAAGGCGACCCGGAGCACCACGGGCCGTTGCCGGCGCAAGAGGGGCGGCCGCACACCCACTGGATTCTTCCATTGGCCGACGGCCGGGTGCTGACTACCGATTTGGGTGCCGATCGCATCTATATCCATCGTTGGGTTGGTTCGCGTCTGGTCCGTACGGGCTTTGTTTCCCTGGCTCCCGGCACCGGTCCGCGAGACATACACGTCCTGCCAGGGCCGTCCGGCGAGTTCGGAGAAGGTGGAGATTGGCGGATCGCCGTCGTCGATGAATGGGGTTGCACGGTGACCATTCTGGAGCCCGTCGATCCGGACGGGGGTGGAATCGGCAGAACCAAAGAATCCGGGGGCGAGGACGGCAAAGATAAGGAAGCGGCCGAGGAATTCTGGGTTGCGCAGACCGTGAGCCTTGGTGGTGATAAAGGCCAGCACCCCGATCAGGCTGCTTCCTTGGCGTTCGTGCCCGATGCCCTTTGCCTTGCTGACCCTGCGGAAAACCAAGGAAACTTGGTCTCACCGTTCTCGCGAGGTCACGTCTATGTGGGGCTGCGGGGTTCCGAACGTATAGTGACGTTGTATTGGGACGGCAGCAAGCTGAGTCGCCTGGCCAAAGAGGATGAAAACGGTTGGAAAGGCCGTGGCGTATCCAGCGGTGGCAAGCGTCCGCGTCATATCAAGGCTGTCGGCAATATCCTGATTGTAGCCAACGAGATCAGCGACAACCTGAGTCTCTTCCGTGCCGCAGATGACGGCGAGCCGGTGCATCTTGGCGACTATCCGGCAGGTTCTCCGACCGTTGTGCTGCCTTTGACCGGAATCTAAGATTAAGTTCGTGCGGAAAATGCATGATTTCGAAAGGCGATAATTGGGCAGGTGCCAGACGGTTTTTATGAATACTCCTGAATTGTTGAGGCTTATTGAACCTCGCCGGTTCTGACCGCAGATGCGGGCGTGGATATCTCAATATGTCAAAGAGCAATCGCTTTATCTGCTTTTTGACATAATCAGGCTCTTGTCTGTTGACGTAATCATGAACGTTAAAACTTTGCGAGGCATTGATATATCAGGGATGAGCGGTTAAATGAACATGGTGGGCATGGATTTTTTCTGGTCTCGTCGTGTACTTGCCCAATCATGTCGTTGCTGTCGGGCGTTTGGACGGGCGGTCGGGTTGTATAAATCAAGCTATGCGTCAGTTTGATTTTTGATTGTATATTTGAGGCATAAAAGCGGATGGCTTTAATAGAATAAAAATCATCTATCCGTATATTATGCGA
This sequence comes from Bifidobacterium sp. ESL0728, assembly GCF_029392015.1. Classification (NCBI taxonomy): domain Bacteria; kingdom Bacillati; phylum Actinomycetota; class Actinomycetes; order Bifidobacteriales; family Bifidobacteriaceae; genus Bifidobacterium; species Bifidobacterium sp. ESL0728. The sequence continues at coordinate 2,216,091 of NZ_CP113925.1, read as the reverse complement.
ATAAGAATTGAGAAATTGGACAGATAAATTTCAATTTTTTTCCAAGTAATCTTTGCTACGAGCAAAAATTCTGAGAATTGAGGTCATTCTCTTCGTTGGAGACATTTTCGTCGCCTTCTTCTGGCCGCTCATCTTCATTTCAAGACCGCGGGAGCTGGGTTCGTGCCAGGTCTGCTTTCAACTGACATATTGTGTAACTTGATAGTTCGTGCCTCGCTGGTGCATATGATTCTTGCCCGGCACGTTGCACACCTGTCGGTCTGGTTCTCAAAATCGTGAGTACGGCATAATCGGCATTTTCCCACCCATCGTTTCCTGCGATGCCATCGATAAAATCTGTATGTCAAATCGTTGGAAAGTAAGGGATGCAACCATAAGTTGCTATCTTTTTTCGGTTGCGTTTTCGAGATGCAACCGTAAGCTGATAGCGGGGGAACGACGTTTGGCCGCATACTTAGGGCGAAACCTACGAGAAAGGGTTGCGATGAGCTTTCGGAACAATCTTCAATATCTTCGCTCGAAACGCAACATGACCCAGGAACAACTGGCCATGTTGCTCGGCGTCACACGCCAGGCGATTTCCAAATGGGAGTCTGAAAAGGCCTATCCCGAGATGGACAAGCTCCTGATGATCTGCGACCTTTTCGGCTGCACGCTCGACGATTTGGTTTTGGGCGACGTGCGTCGGCCGGGCCAGGCCATGGCAGGCGGAGGCAACGCAAACACCTTGCAATCGAATCCGGCTTTGTCTTCCTCTGAAGGGTCGGGTCGGAGAGCTGAAGCACTACCCGATTTGCAGAGCCAACCGTTTGCCGCAGACGGCTCGCAAAATGCAGGCAGCCCGAGTGCCGCCGGCAACGCTGGCAATGCGGACAACGTCGGCGACGCTGGCAACGTCGGTAACGCTGGCAATGCGGACGACATGAATAATCCGGGTAACGCAAATGGTGCGGGCGGCGTCTACCAAGTGGCAAAGGCCAATGTTTTCAACGCCACCTCGCCCTTGTCTAATGGCGAAGATGCAAACAGTGCGGTTGCCAAAGACGTCACCGGTTACGATGCCCAAATGAAAAGTTATGCATGGAAGCTGGCTCTCGGTGTGGGCGCGATGATTGCGGGTATTGCGTTCGCCGTATACTTCCCCGATCCCAGCACGCCGTTGACTGACGCGCTTTCCTTCCTGTTCATTTCCTGCGGTGCGGTTGTGGGAATCGTGCTTGTCCTTTTGGCCAAATACTCTCGTCGCGATTTCATGAAAAGACACCCTTATATAGAGGATTTCTATACGGACGATGATCGAGCCCGCGGCAATATCGTCTTCATAGCGTTCCTGGTCGGTGGCCTCGCCGCAGCGAGTCTGGGCATTGTCGTCAACCAGATCGGCTACTCGCTTTTCGGAGTCGGCGATGGCGACGGCGGCTGGCCGGACACGGTGATGATGTTGTTGTTCGCTGTGGCCGTGGGATGCTTCATCTACGGGGCGAAGAGTCGTTCCATGCTGAAAATCGATCATTACAACCGGCGTTGCGAACGGCGTGAGGATTCGCGGGGGAAGGGCAATCACGATTTTACGGATCTGCGATATGGTTCGCAAAGCTCGGATATGGAGTCATCGTCGGACTCCGGTCATTCAGAGAAGTTCTATAAGCGTCTCAGCGGCACTGTATGCGGACTCATCATGCTGGTGGCCACTCTCGTCGGTCTGCTGATGCTGTTTCTGGGCGAGCCGACCCGCATGGGTCCAGGCTTTCTGGGGTTCCCGTTCTGGCTGTCATGGCCTGTGGGAGCGGTGATTTGTGCCATTGCCGACGGCATTTTCCGTTTGGTCTATGCAATGCGTGATTGAATATTGTCGCAACGTCATTCGATGTGCTGATGCCCGCTCGACGCTCACACCAAGCCATGGGTACTAAAAGATACTGTACATATTTCTATCTTTCTTTTGGTAACCATGAGTTAGTGTGAGCCGATTGTTCGGCCTTGTCGAGCAGACTGCATCGTCGGTTGTCTTGCTCTTGGTCGGTACCGGTTGTATACTTGATAAGTTGTGTGTCGCTGTTGTGCGCCAAAACGCAGGATGACGGCATCAAGACTTGCAAGTCAAAAAGTATAGGGAGTCCATTATGGCAGCTCGTTGCGCAGTGTGCGGCAAGGGACCGCAGACCGGTTACAGCGTTTCGCATTCACATATCCGCAATAAGCGCACCTTCAGCCCGAACCTCCAGTCGGTTCGCACCACTATCGACGGACAGAACGTTCGCGTTCGTGTGTGCGCCAAGTGCCTCAAGGCCGGCAAGGTTCAGCGCGTGGTTGCGTGAATCGCTAGTAGCGAATAGCAATTTGAAAACCTTCGTACGTCGTTCGGCGTCGGAGGTTTTTTTCATGCCTGCGGCAAGCATGAGCGGTAATCCCGGGTCCATTTGTGCCTCTAAAACCGGTGGAACCGACTATTCCAATAGGGTTAGAGGCGCGAGCGCATGCTGAACACCTATCGGATCTGCCTCTATGGTCTGATTTGTCCAGCGAGCTGCTAATAATAAGGTCTCGCTTTTGGAATTGAGGGGTTCCTGTCAAATAAAGTGGGCGCGTCTGCGCCACCCTTGCACAAAGGAAGCGCGCTTGAAGGCGCGATGCACGAATGTCCTGCGCGAGACGTAAACGGCGATAAGACGTGGGAATGAAATGGAGAAAGAAAACATGGGCTCTGCCATGTCTAGGTCAATTGCGCCTGAAAACGGAACGTTGCAGCAAAACGGGAGTGCGGAAGCGTCGGCAAGCAAGAGGAACAGCGCTTCGACGTCTGTAAGGAAGCGGGAAACGCCATTGTCGATTACTGGCGGGTTGGCGCAATCGGCGCAGAAAGACACCGCTGTGAAGCCGCTTACGGCAGATGAGTTGTCGTTGCGAAGCGGTGCGGAAACGTCATTGCCTGCGCAGGGCGACATGACGAAGCAATCGCATAAGCAAAATGCTGCTTCCACCGACTCGGCTACCGTGGGGTCCCACAAGCCGCTGAAGGCTCGCGTGGATGTGAAGCACCCGAATCTGACGATGCTCGGGCTTTATCTCGGTGCGTTCCTTGGCATGCTCAGCGAGACAGCCATGAACATCGCGCTGCCCGATTTGATGGTCAGCTTCCACATCGGCTCCGGCACCGCGCAGTGGATGGTGGTGGGCTACATGCTCGTCATCGGCATTGTGCTGCCCTTCACCAGTTTGCTGTTGAAGTGGATTCCGTCCAAGCCGCTGCTGTTGTTCGCGCTGGCGATGTTCTTCGTGGGCTCGCTGGTTTCCGGCTTCGCGCCTGGTACCTCGTTCGGTGTGCTGCTTGCGGGCCGTATGATCCAGGGCATTTCGACCGGCCTGGTGCTGCCGATGATGTTCTCGGTCATTCTCGAGGTCTTCCCGTTGAACAAGATCGGTGCCGCTATGGGCATGGCCGGTCTCGTGGTCATGTTCGCCCCGGCTATCGGCCCGACCCTTGCCGGCGGCCTGATCGGTGCTTTCTCCTGGCGTGCGATTTTCTTCTTCTTCGCCGTCATAGCGCTGGTGGCGTTCATTGTCGCTTCGATCTGGATGGTCAATGCTTATAAGCTCACCAAGCCGCATATCGATGCGCTTTCCTGCATCACCTCGATTGTCGGTTTCGGCGGGTTCGTGCTCGGTGTCAGCCTTATCAGCGACATGGGCTTCTCTCTGCCGGTTGTGGTGATTCTGCTGGTAGGTATCATCGCGATCGCCGTCTACAGCTATCGTCAGCTGCACATGAACAACCCGGTCATCGACCTCCATGCGCTCGGCATTCGCCAGTTCACCGTAGGTGCGTTGATCGTGATGATGAACTTCGGCATCACGCTTGCGACCATGTATCTGATGCCGCAGGAGCTGCAGAACGGTCTCGGCATCAAGGTCGCGCTGACCGGACTGGTGATGCTGCCCGGCGGCGTGGTCAACGCGGTGGTTTCCATGTTCGCCGGCCGTCTCTACGACATCGTCGGCGCGAAATGGCTCGTGCGCGGCGGATTGGTGCTCTCCATGATCGGCGTCGTCCTGCTGATGCTGGCAGGCCCGTCGACTTCCGTGGGCTACATCATCTGCGCACACGTCATCCTGATGATCGGCATTCCGATGGCCATGAGCCCGGCCCAGTCCTCGGCGCTTGCCTCGTTGCCGCAGCATCTTTCGACCGACGGCTCCACCATCCTGAACACGATGCAGCAGGTCCTCGGCGCGGTCATCACCGCAGTCGCCACGATTCTGCTCGGTGCCGGCCAGGCGGCTTCCCACTCCGGCGGCAAGGCCATGGCCTTCGTCACCGGTTCGCGCTGGGGCTTCACCTTCGCGCTGGTGCTCGCCATCGTTGCGTTCATCATCTCCTTCGGTCTCTCGAAGCAGACTTCGACGGACGACGCCTCCAAGCGCTGATGGGTTGAGTTAGGCGGTTCCCGGGTTATTTGCCGGGAAAGTCCCGCACAAGTCGGTAAATAGGTTTTTGAGATTGGCTGAATATGGCCATTCCTGAAATCCTATCTATCGACTTGTGCGGGATTTCTCGTTCGCCGGCCCTCAATAGAATAGGAATATGAGCAATACCGTCACTTTGACCACCCCGATTTCCGCGCTGATCGCCAACAAACGACGGGTCAGCGCGCTCAAGGGGCTTGGTATGGTGAGTGTCGGCGACGCCCTGACCTACTATCCGTTCCGTGTCACCGAGCCCGTGCCGCTGCGGGCGATTCGCGAGGCGAAGGTGGGCATGCCGATGGCATTCGCCGCGGTGGTGCGTTTTGCGCGGGTCATTCCGATGGGTGGCCGACGCGGGTACCGGCTGGAAGCCGTCGTTGACGATGCCGCGTTTGCCGCGAGCCGCCAGGTGACGGGCGCGAATTGCAGGCTGGTCTTTTTCTCGCACAAAAAGCAGTATATGGACTGGATGAGCGGGCGGCTGCATTCGGGCGCGGACGTCGTTCTCGCCGGAACTCCCACGGAATTCAACGGCCAGCTGCAGTTCACGCATCCCGAAGTGCTTACAGTGATGCCGCAAGGTGCCAACGTTTTTGCGAATCCGGCAACAGCGTCGGGTTCTGCAAGTGCCGGCGAGCTTTCTTTAGATACCATTTCCAGCCAGGCCAATGCACAGTCTTCCTCACAAGGTGGTGCAGCCCCCGCGCTTGGTGTCCCCGCTTCGCATTCCCAGCAGTCGCAGGTCTTCAATGCCCTGAAATTCGACGCCTCAACCGCTTACGAGGCGCTCCAACACGTCTGCCGCCCGCGTCCGGTCTACCATGCCACTTCTCGTATTTCCACCGAACACATCCACGAATCCATCGTCGCGATGCTCGACGCGCTGCGTGCGAGCGGGGAAGCGGTGCTGACAAAGAGCGTTGATGCCGCTAACGGTTTTCCTGCCGAATCATCGCAGAAGAATAGCGATGAAATCAGCAATGAAACCGGTGCAAGCCTCGCGGATAACAGTTCTGTCGCCAAAGATAGTAGATTATCGGAAAGTGATAGTGAAGGTAATGGTATCGGCAATATCGTCGCTGATGCTATTGATGCTAATAATAGCGCTGATGACAAGGCAAACGTACTTGCTTTACGCGCCGCAATTCCCGACGTACTGCCGCAGGAAGTGATTGAATCCAAACATTTGATGCACCGTGCAGATGCGTTCGCGGCGATCCACGACCCGCAATCAACCAAAGCGTTTCACGCTGCTTTGGCGACGTTGCGCTATGAGGAAGCGTTCGTCTCCCAGGTTTCGGTGTTGCAGGAACGCGAGAACTCACGAAAGGCCGAGACTTTCGAGTGCAAGGATTCCGGGCTGCGAGAGCGGTTTGTCGATTCATTGCCGTTTGAACTCACCAAAGGCCAGCAGGACGTTATCGACACCATCTGTGAGGACATGGGCCGCAACTATCCGATGCAACGTCTGCTGCAGGGCGAGGTCGGAAGTGGCAAGACCGTGGTGGCGCTCGCGGCCATGCTTGAGGCCGTAGGGTCCGGCAATCAGGCTGTTTTGGTGGCACCGACGCAGGTGCTCGCCGAACAGCATTTCGAGACCATCAGCGGTATGGTGGCCAAGATCGTTGGCGACGATGCCGCAAATGCCGGCCCAATCAAGGCGTCGGCGGCCGGTGTTTCCGTTGCCGGGGCCGGAGAAGCATTGACGGCCGGCGGTCAGAATCCCAAAGCCGGCAAAACCGACAGCAGCGCTGTGTCGACAGGCGGATTTGCACAGGTGAACGACAACGCAGATGGTGCGGTGCCTGATTTGTTGGAAGATGCCGCCGATGAGGCGAACAGCCATGCGGAAAACATAGTGACAGGTCGTGAGGCCGATTCGGCGAGTGCCAAGACTTATAAGGCTTCCAAGGTTTCCAAGACCAATGCCGCAAATGCCAAGGTTTCCAAAATCGGCAAGACCGGCGAATCCGCGAATCACGCGACCATTCCGGTGACGCTGCTGACCGGCGGAATGAAACTGGCGGCTCGGCGTAAGGCGCTCGCGACGGCGGCAAGCGGCGAACCTGGCATCATCATCGCCACGCACGCGGCGTTTTCCAAGATGTTTCAGGCGCCGAATCTGGCATTGGTAGTCATCGACGAGCAGCATCGCTTCGGCGTTGAGCAACGCGAGATTTTGCGTTCGAAAGGTGAGAAAACCCCGCACCTGCTGGTGATGACGGCGACACCGATTCCACGCACCGCGGCGATGACATGGTTCGGCGACCTCGACATTTCCTGGCTGACCGAGCTGCCTGGCGGCCGTAAGCCGATTCGCACGTTCATCGTGCCCGAGGCCGACGGCAATATGATGGCGCAGATGTTCGTGCATATTCGCCGGCGTATCAACGCGGGGGAGCGGGCGTATGTGGTTTGCCCGAGAATTGACGCGGATGAGGCCGATGCCGAAGCTTTGGCCGGGGCAGGTGGCAAAGCGGGCGTGAGCGCTTCGATGAGCGCAAGTGCAGGCGGCCGCGGCAGAAACGGGACTTCCGCCGCCGGGTTGGGCAGCGACGATGTCGAAAGCGGGTTCGTGGAGGTCGACGATTATGGCGACGAGAATGACGATGGCGCGCCCCGTGAGCCCAAGCCGCCCCTGCATGCCGTCGACGAAATTGCCCACAGGCTTTCGTCATTGCCACAGTTCGCAGGTATCAAATTCGCGACGTTGACCGGTCGTGACGACGACGAAACCAAGCGGCAGGTGATGGCGGACTTTGAATCCGGCAAAACCCCGATTCTGGTGGCCACCACGGTTATCGAAGTCGGTGTTGACGTTCCGAAGGCAAGTTGTATTACTATTTTCGATGCCGATCGTTATGGCCTCGCCCAGCTGCATCAGCTACGTGGCCGCGTGGGCCGTGGCGGCGCCGATTCCTGGGCGTTCCTCGTCTCGCGCGCCGAACCGGGCAGCATCGCGGAACAGCGCTTGAAGGTCATCGAAGGTTCGCTCGACGGTGCCGAAATCGCGCAGGCCGACCTCGAGCTGCGCGGCGCCGGTGACGTCTTGGGCGACGCTCAGTCCGGCGGCAAGTCCGGCTTGAAGCTGCTACGCGTGGTCAAGGATGCCAAGATCATCGCCGATGCCCGCGAACAGGCCGAAGCCTTGCTCAAGCGCGACCCGACATTGGCCGATCAACCCCAGCTGGTCGGTGCGGTCCTCGATTTCACCCGTGGCGGCGAATCCGAGATTCTGAGCAACTGAAAATCCGCATAAAACGGGACTGACTCCGTCTTGTCCTCTCGGCGTTGTCGTCATCTGTGACGTCTCTCGCGTTCGCGCATACAGACAAATAATAATCTGAGCATTATATATATTTATATTAATGATAATGACATTTACATAAATCCCAATAACCAAATTTTCTGCACCATTACATTATGTTTTTAATTGTGAAACGCTGAATATTTTACGATTTTTCTTTTTAGGAAACATAGTGTACATTGAAAGTACGTGCAGAGATACACGAAGGTTTTATTCAAAGGAGAAGAGCCCGGAAGGGTTGTTCCCTACTCGGATCTGAGGAGGTAATCAAGTTCAGAAACTTTGCGTTGTCAAGGAAATAAATAAATAAAAGATTGTCGTTATATTAGGTAGTAGTCGTCACGGTGTCGTGGTGGCTACGTTGCTCGAAGAGGAGTGGAAATGGTAGCTAAAAAGAGGATTTTGGCTTCGATCGCCGCGATTTCGGCCTTGGCTATGGGCTTGGCGGGCTGCGGTTCTGGTGGCGGGAACAGCAGTGCCGATTCAAAGAAAGGCGAAAAGGTCACGCTGACCTATATGCACCGTCTGCCGGATTCCAAAGGCATGACGCAGGTCAATGACATCGTCAAGAAGTGGAACGAGAAAAACCCGAACATTCAGGTGAAGGCCACGAAGTTCGATGGCAAGTCCGCTGAGATGATCAAGAAGCTTGAGACCGACGTCAAGGCCGACAACGGGCCTGATTTGGCTCAGCTTGGTTACGCCGAAGTCCCTGAGGTATTCACCAAGGGTCTGCTGCAGGATGTCACCAGCGAAGCCAAGAAGTATGAGGGCAATTTCGCCAAGGGCCCGTTCAATCTGATGCAGGTGAACGGCAAGTACTATGGCCTTCCCCAGGACACCGGCCCGATGCTGTACTTCTACAACAAGGCCGAATTGGACAAGCTGGGAATCACCGAGCTGCCCAAGACAGCTGATGAGTTGGTTGCCGATTCGCAGAAGACCGCCGCAGCAGGTAAATACATGATGACCCTTCAGGCCGACGGCAACTGGCTGTCTGGCATGGCCGGTGCCTCAGGACCTTGGTACAAGGTCGAAGACGGCAAGTGGGTTGTCAATACCGATACCAAGGGCTCCCAGGCCACGGCGGATACCTTCCAGAAGCTTGTTGACGCCAAGGCTGCCCTTTACATCGATCGCTGGTCGCCGACGTTCGATTCCGATATTCAGAACAACACCATTATCGGTACCGTGGGCGGCGCTTGGGAAGCTCCGTTGATCATGGGCTCCGCCGGTGAGCACGGTGTGGGCGATTGGCGTATGGCCCAGATGGGTGACTGGTTCGGCAACGGCACGAAGACGGGCCCCAACGGCGGTTCCGGTGTCGCGGTCCTCAAGGGCAGCAAGCACCCGGCCGAGGCCATGAAGTTCCTCAACTGGTTCAACACCCAGGTCGCCGACTTGACCAGCCAGGGCTTGATCGTGGCTGCAACCACCGAAAAGGCGAAGACCCCCGATACTTGGTCCAAGTTCTATGGCGGCGAGGACCTCATGAAGGAATTCGCCACGGCGAACGACAACATGAGCAGCTTCACCTACATTCCTGGCTTCTCCGCTGTCAATTCCGACATCGTTGAGAAGACGGCCAAGGTGCCCGACGGCTCTGTGAAGATGAAGGATGTCTTCACTTCCGCGCAGAAGACCTCGATCGACACGTTGAAGAATTACAACCTGCCGGTAAAGGAATAAGCGGTCTCCAATCGAAAGTGTTGTAACGGTTTTGGCTGGTCGGTGCGTCTGTGTGACGCCTCCCGGCCAGCCATTTCCGCAATATGAGGGAATTCAGATACGCGCAAATGCGAGGGTCTGGCTTCAAAAGGCAATCGTAGAGGAAAGGTTGATGCGACATGACTGCAATAACCACGACGACGGCGCCGCCGGTCAAAGAGGGGGAGACGGACAGTAAGAAAAAGCCGAAACGTTCTTCGGCTGCGAAGCGTGAGAACCGACGGGCATGGGTGTTTATGCTGCCCTTCGTCATTCTCTTTTCGTTGGTGTTCATTCTTCCCATCGTTTGGGCAATCTATTCGAGTTTCTTCCGTCAGGTCTCGACCGGCGGCGGAGCCTACGGCGGAGGCACACTGGTCAACAAATTCGTGGGGCTGACGAACTTCCAATATGTCTTCACATCCAGAAACTTCTGGATGGGATGCGGAAGGGTCCTGATCTATACCATCATTCAGGTGCCGGTGATGATGGGTATAGCACTTGCGCTGGCGATGGTTCTTGATTCCTTCATTGTCAAGCACGTCGTGGGCTTCCGTCTGAGCTACTTCCTTCCCTACGCGATTCCGGGCGCTGTGGCATCCATCATCTGGGTGTTCCTCTACAACGATCAGATCTCTCCGATTGTCAAAGGGCTCAAGGCAATTGGCATTCCTGTCAACTTCTTCGCTCCGGGTATGCGTATCGTTTCCATGGCCAACATCACCACTTGGACGTTCACCGGCTACAATATGCTGATCTTCCTGGCGGCTTTGCAAGCCATTCCGCACGATCTTTACGAGGCCGCGCGCATCGATGGTGCCAACAATTTCCAGATAGCCATGAAAATCAAACTGCCCAATGTTCGAGGCGCAGCCCTTCTCGCCGTGCTTCTCTCGATTGTAGGCAGCATTCAGCTCTTCAACGAACCTCAGATCATGCAGACCATGGATCAGGGGATTTCCAAATCGTATACGCCGATGATGATGGCACTCAACACTTCACAGGGTTCTCTGACCCCTGGCGGCGATGGGCCGGCATCAGCCATAGCGATCGTGATGGCATTGATTGCCGGTGTGCTCGCTATAGGCTATGCCTTTGCTGAAAGCAAGGTGAATGAGCAATGAATTCCGAAGATATGCAAGCAAGCCGCGCGCGTCGTAAAGCCGACAAACTGCGTGACAAGGCAGCCAACGACCTGCCTCGCTCCATGCGTCCCTCACCACAGGTGAAGATCATCACCGTTCTGGTGCTGGTGGTGGCTCTGATCTACTTCCTGTTCCCGATTTACTGGGCTGCGATCGCTTCCAGCAAGACGCCCGCCCAGATGAGCGGCAGCAATGGCCTGTGGTTCTCGGTGCCGCTCAATAAATTGCCCGCCGCTATAGCCGCCAACTACAGCCTCTTGCTGGGCTGGACCCGCAGCTACTTCTGGCGTTGGGTTTTTAACTCGCTGCTCTACTCCACGGTGTCGGCGGTAATCGGCACTATCATCTCCGTGATGGCCGGATACGCCACAGCGAAGTTCAACTTCCGTGGCAAGGGCATCATCATGGGAGTGGTGATGGCGTGCATGCTCATGCCCGCCACGCTGTTGACCATCCCGCTTTACTCCATCTTCCACACGCTGCACCTGACCAACACGATGCTTTCCATCATCATTCCGTGCTGCGTCTCGCCGTTCGGCTTCTTCCTCGGCCGTGTCTACGCGCAGAGCTCCGTGCCCGATGAGCTGCTTGAGGCGGCGCGTATCGACGGGGCGGGAGAGGCAAGGATCTTCTTCACCATCGTGCTTCGCCTTCTGGCGCCGGCCATGGTCACGATTTTCCTCTTCCTGTTCGTCTCCACGTGGAACAACTTCATGTTGCCGTTGATGATGGTTTCCAGCGACAGTCTGAAGCCTGTCACGCTGGGTCTTTATGGCTTGGTTTCGCTGCCGGTGTTCACCGACCGTGGAGCGTTGATGATGGGCGCGCTGCTCGGCGTGCTGCCGGTCATCGTGCTCTTCCTGGCTTTGCAGCGCTACTGGCAGGCAGGCCTGGCAGCCGGTTCGGTCAAGGGCTGAGAGGCTTTCGCTTCAATCAGGCGACTTGGCTCTGGCGGTTATGTGTTTGCCGTCAGAACCAAGTTTGCCTGATTGAACATTGGGGATTGCCGGTCCGCTGGCTCATCTTTTATGGGATAAAGGGCAAAAGTACAACAAGACCTTAAAAATAACAGGCCTGAGAACTAGATAAATATAGGAATTTTAGAGGACGATTGTATATGGCATCAACAGGGCGATTCACAATTCCCACGCAGGAACATTTCGCGAAGAAAACCATAGAACTGGCGAATCTGTGGGGTGCGGACGCCATCCGGAACTCGGACGGCACTCATTTGGACGATGAGGTTGTGGCTTTGGGCAAGAAGGTCTACAGCGCGTATTTCCCTTGTCGTGCCCACAACGAATGGATCACCCTGCACATGGACGAGACCCCGCAGGTCTATCTCTTGAGCCAGCGTGTGTTGGCGACTTCCGGCACGGTCCATATTCCCTTCATGGACACCTTCTTCTCCGAGCAGTTGAAGCCGAATTACGATGCGGACCCATCCAAGTATTGGGAGGTCATCGATCGCACGACAGGCCAGGTGATACCGCCCAAGGATTGGAGCCTCAAACCCGAAGAGAACGTAGCGGTCATCCGCCATGCCGTGCCGATGCATGAGTACACCGTCTCGTTTTTGGCTTACATTATCTGGGATCCTGTGGAGATGTACAACCATCTGACCAACGATTGGGGCGACAAAGAACACGAGATTCCTTTCGATATCTATCATCCCGCGACAAGAAAGTTTGTTTTCGACACGTTTAATCAGTGGTTGAAGGACAATCCCGAGGTGGATGTCGTGCGCTTCACCACCTTCTTCTATCAGTTCACGCTCCTCTTCGATCAGCATCATCGGGAGAAAGTCGTCGACTGGTTCGGTAGCGCCTGCACCGTCTCGCCGCAGGCCTTGGAGGACTTCGCCGTCCAGTATGGTTATCGGCTGCGTCCTGAGGATTTCGTGGACGAAGGCTGCTACGACTCATCCTTCCGCATCCCGAGAAAAGCGCAACGCGATTGGCTTGATTTCCTCTCCCGCTTCGTGCGTCGCAATGTCAAGAAACTCGTTTCCATGACCCACGAGGCCGGCAAGGAAGCCATGATGTTTCTGGGCGACCAATGGATCGGCACGGAGCCGTATATGGATGGTTTCGGCGATTTGGGGCTCGATGCCGTGGTCGGTTCTGTCGGCGACGGCACCACCACCCGCATGATCTCCGACATCAAAGGTGTCAAATATACCGAAGGGCGCTTCCTGCCGTACTTCTTCCCCGATACGTTCTATGAAGGCAACGACCCGAGCATCGAGGCGTGGAGCAACTGGCGTAAGGCCCGCCGCGCCATCCTGCGCAGCCCGCTCGATCGCATGGGCTATGGCGGCTACCTCTCGTTGGCCGCAAAATTCCCGAAGTTTGTGGACGCGGTGACGCATATCGCTAACCAGTTCCGCGATCTGAGCGACAAGACCCAAGGCAAACCGGCCGTCGGCGACCTCAATGTCGCCATCCTCAACTCGTGGGGCAAGATGCGTTCGTGGATGGCTTATACCGTCGCGCACTCGCTGCCCATCAAGCAGACGTATTCGTTTTACGGCATCCTTGAGGCGCTTTCCGGCATGCGGGTCAATGTGCGCTTCATCAGTTTCAATGACGTGCTGGCCTGCGGCATCGACCCGGACATCGACGTGATCATCAATGCCGGCTCGGTCAATACCTCCTTCACCGGAGGAGACGTATGGAAGGATGACCGTCTCATCGAAACCATGCGTTCCTGGGTGCGAGAAGGCGGCGCCTTTGTCGGGGTGGGGGAGCCTTCAAGCCTTTGGTGGCAAGGCCGATTCTTCCAGTTGGCCGACGTGCTTGGCATCGACGAAGAACGCTTCCAGACCCTCTCGGTCGACAAATACTTCCCGGAGGTGGCGGCTCGCCACTTCATCACCGCAGACGTGCCGGCCGGCGAAACTGTCGATTTCGGTGAACCGATCGTCAATACCTATCCCGTCAACGAACAGGTGACCTTGCTCAAGGCCGAGGGCGGCCAAGTCCAGCTCGCAGCCAACGACTATGGCAAGGGACGTGGCGTCTATATTTCCGGGCTTCCTTATTCGGCCGCGAACGCCCGTCTTTTGGAGCGTGCGTTGTTCTGGGGAAGCCATAAAGAAGCGGAATATGAGGCTTACAGCTCGTCCAATCCGCAATGCGAGGTCGCCAGATTCCCAGAAACCGGCTGGTATTGTGTTGTCAACAATACCGACGAACCGCAGTCCACGGATGTCCGTGTGCCTCAAAGCAACCCGGTGCATTTCGATATCGAGCCGAACGGCATCGTGTGGAATCGGCTGTGAATCTGCCGGTTCGGTTGTAAAGTTTGCGGATCGGCTATGAATCCTGCAGATACCGATTGAACCGATAAATAATCTGTAGAAAGCCGGACGGCCTCTACTCCGTGGGTCGGCCGGCTTTCTCATGCAAGTTTCGAGTGTCGTTTTACCTGTCGACGAAGTCTCGCACCATCGTGATGGCTGCGCCGCGCATGGTGGCGTTCGGCCCGCATTCGCAGCGTCGGATGGTGGCGTGCTTACGGAACATCGAGGTGGTGGTACGGTCAAGCTGATCCTGTGCGGAAGATAAAAATGCCGTGTTGATGATGTCGGCAGGCCCGTAGATGCAGATATCATCCATATCCAGCAGGCCTATGGGCATGGCCAGCGCCGAAGCCACGCGCTGACCGGCTTCTTGCAGGATCTTTACCTGCTTTTCGGCTGGAGCCCCGTACATCTGTTGACGCAGTAGGGGTGCCGAAACAAGCATTTCCAGGCATCCTCGTTTCCCACATGGGCATTTCGGGCCATCGGGATCCATGGAGATATGCCCGATTTCCCCGCTTGCATGGTTTTCGCCGATGATGGCCGTGTCGTTAATCAGTGTTGCGGCGCCGATGCCTCGATCGAGTTTGACAAAGAGCATGTTGGGGCCGGCAGAACCGAAAAAGCGTTCGGCGAGCATTGAACAGACCACGTCATTGGCGACGATGACCGGCAAGCCGAATCGATTTTCGATCGGTGTTTTCAAGTCGAAATCATGCCAACCAAATACGGTGGACTGGCGAATGATGCCATCCTGCACCACGCCTGTCGCAGCTACGCTGATGCCGATGACATTTTCCATGCCCACCATCAGCTTCTTGATGAGTTCGCAGATCGTATGCTCATCGACATGGTCAGTGGCGCTGAGTGCGAGTTCATTGCGTTGTAGTGGAGTGCCGAGCAAATCGGTCACTGCGCCCTCAATGAGGTGGTTTTGGGAGAGGTCGACGGTAATAACCCGAAGTCTGGTCGGGTCGACGCCAAGTAGGGTGCCGCGTTTGCCTTTTCCTCTGGCTTTTGTCTCATAGCCGTTTTCATAGATGAGGCCTTCGTCGAGCATATCGCTTACCACGTCGGAAACCGCAACACGGGAAAGTCCGGTTTTGCGCCCGAGTTCGGCGCGTGAATACTGCGAATCAGGAAAGAGCAACCCGAAAATCAAGGAACGGTTGTTTCTGCGGACATCCGATGGACTTGCCTTGACGCTTGTTCCGGGTGTTTTCAAGACCAGGGAATTTGCATATTGCTGTTGGGGCATCGTCACTCCGTCTTTCTGTCGCTGATAGCACCAATATATCTCAACATGCAGAAGATGATGAATACACTCTTTACTTATATAGATAGAACTATCAATGAGTGCTGTAAAACGCGAATATTGCGTATTTTTAATTATGCATCTAATATTAACAATTAGTGGTTTTGCTCTCGGTTTCTGCTGATTGGACACCATTTGCGTAATGAGGCGACTTTGAAAGAAGGTATCTATGTCAAGGGTTGACACCGAGCTAGCGTTGATTGCTTCTCGCTTCCAATTGGAAGGAGCCGTGCAAAGCATCAGCCCCTACGGTGATGGACATATCAACGACACCTATCTGATCACCACCGACCAACGCAGGTACATTCTTCAGCGGATGAACACCGACGTTTTCCCGGATACGAAAAGCCTGATGCGCAATATAGAGTTGGTGACCGGTTTCCTCAAATCTCAAGGCAAAGAGACGCTCGATATCATTCGTTCCAATGACGGAGCCACATATCTTGAGGATTCCGCTGGAGCTTGGCGGGTCTACGCGTTCATTGAGCATACGATTTCCTACAATCTGGTGCCCAATGCTTCCGTTTTCCGCGACGCGGGTGCGGCTTTTGGTGATTTCCAGAATGAACTCGCGCGATTCGATGCCTCGCAGCTGACCGAGACCATCGCCCATTTCCACGACACCCCGCATCGTTTCGCCGATTTCAAAGCCGCCGTACAAAAGGACGAACTTGGTCGGGCAGCTTCCTGCAAGCCTGAAATAGACTTTTATTATGCGCACGCCGATGTCTATCCGATCATTATGGACGGGCTCAAAGACGGTTCGTTGCCGTTGCGCGTGACCCATAATGACACCAAACTCAACAATATTCTTATGGATGCGACCACGCACAAGGCCCGTGCGATTATCGATCTGGACACCATCATGCCGGGGTCGATGCTCTTTGATTTCGGCGATTCCATACGTTTTGGCGCTTCTACGGCCCTGGAGGACGAGTGCGACCTCGACAAGGTGCATTTCAGCACCGAACTGTTCCGCGCATATACCGAGGGATTCGTCGGTGAGCTGCGCCAAAGCATCACTGCGCGGGAGGCTCAGCTGCTGCCGTTGGGTGCGAAAATGATGACGCTGGAATGTGGAATGCGTTTCCTGGCCGATTATCTTTCCGGCGACACCTATTTCGCCACTGACTATCCGGAGCACAATCTGGTGCGTTGCCATACGCAAATCAAGCTGGTTCAGGAGATGGAGGCCAGTGAGGGGCGAATGGACGCGATTGTTGAGGCCGTGATGGAGTCGGGGAGTGCGGAGACAGCAGAAAACGCTAAAGGCGATGCGCTGTGAATGCGTCGGAAAGGTCACCGACGGTAAGTAGTTGTGCTGTGAATATGTCAGAGATATGAAAACGACAAGCTTCGGGAAGGCTGATGCACTGTGAAAGTTGCAGAAGATATGGCAGTGAGCGAAATTCGTAACGCCGGTAAAAGCGATTCTCGCGGGCTTGACGCTGTCTATGCCGCTTTGGATCACTTGACTGATTATGCGATGGCACATCTTGGCTTGGATTCGCGAGATCTGGACTGGGCGCGCAACTCGATTCTTGCGATTTTCTCACTTGATTCGTATGGTGTGGATTCAGCTTCCGACACTGATTCCGCGCCTACTCCTGCATCGTACGGATCTTCGGATGACTCTGCGTCCGCGTCTTCGTCCTCGTCTCTCTCAGTCGCGTCGGCATCCGTATCCGGCGAATTCGGCAATGGTTCCGCTGCTGATTCTCGAGGATTGACGGATGCCAAAAGCGATTGCAAAAATGGGACAGCAAAAGAAACAGGCGCTGCCGCTGATCCAGACGCTGTGCTCAAACCTTTCGATGACGCTTTGTTGGCAGCTGGGTTGTGCGAGGCCGACGATATCCCCGGAATTGAAGACACGGTGATGGGGCTGCTTTCCCAGCGTCCTTCCGCCTTGCAAGACCGTTTCGCTGCAATTCAGCGTCGTGACGGTGGTATGGAGGCCATGCGCTGGTTTTATGATTATTGCGGCGACAATACCTACGTCAAACGCGCCAAACTGGCGCAAAACCCGCGTTTCGAGTCTCACGGTCTGATTATTACCATCAACTTGGCCAAACCGGAATTCAAGAATATGAAAAAGGCGGCTTCCGGCAACAGCGTCGCGGGTGGCTATCCGAAATGCACGATTTGCCACGAAAACGAAGGATTTGCGGGCCGTGATAAACGCACGTTGCGCACGATTCCCGTCACGCTCGGCGGTCAGGAGTTCTTCTGGCAGTTCTCACCTTATGGCTATTTCAAGCAGCATGGCATCTGTGTCAATAAGCAGCACACACCGATGCATGTTGATTGTGATACATTCGTCAACCTGCTGGATTTCGTTGACGTTTTTCCTGGCTATTTCCTCGGGTGCAACGCGGCTTTGCCACGTATCGGTGGTTCGGTGCTCGCGCACGACCACTATCAGGGCGGCGGCGAACTCATGCCGATGCACAAGGCCAAGCCGTGGGCGCGGCTGAAGCTTGACGGCTTTGACGATGCCGTTATCGAGATTCTCGATTGGCCGGGTACCGCGGTGCGTGTGGTCTCGCGTTCGCGCGAAAGCATTGTGGAGATCGCCGACCGGATTCGTCTGGGTTGGATTCGTTACAACAATCCGGATTTGAATATCATCTCCGAGGGCGACGATGGGCGGCGTTCCGCGGTTTCGCCGAGTGTTGTCATCACCAATCGCGGCTACGAGATGAATCTCATCCTCCGCAACAACGGCGTGAGTGAGCAGTATCCAGAGGGCATATTCCATGCTCATCCCGAGTTCTGGGCGATTAAACAGGAGCCAATTGGTCTGATTGAGGCTCAAGGGTTGTTTGTGTTGCCGGGGCGTCTGATTGGACAGCTCGGCGAAATCGAGGACGCGTTGGCACAAGGTACTTCCCTGCTTGCCTCGGAAAGCGCGTTCAAGCCGCAATGGGACGAAATTAGCGCTGCGCTCGGTGGCAATCGCGACAAGGCTGCCATCAAGGCGGCGGTGCGCGATGAGCTGGGTAGCGTATGCGAGCGGATTCTCGGCAACACCGCCGTGTTCAAGCGCAAGGAACAGACGCAAAGCTTCATGGAATCCCTTGGATTTGTAGCCGAGTGAATGCGTGCCCGTCATTTGGCGTTACTTGTACCTTTTACTTGCTCGTTTGAGATAGCTAAGTAAAAAGACACCAATAGAGACGCTGAATGTGCCTTTTACTTAGGCTGTTCCAGCAAGTATGTAAAAGTGACAGTTGGCATTGCTACTACCTGTATCCGTTACGTACGCCCGCTGTGTTTGTGCGGTATGCTGATGGCGTTGGGTGGACTATCGGTTTCGACCAGACGCTACGATGGCGAATATGCGTGTGATTGCGGGACGATTCAAAGGGTTCGAGCTGGCGAAAGCCAAGCCCGGTACGCGGCCGACCACAGACCGGACGAAAGAGGCCATTTTTTCCAAGCTTGAGGCTTGGGGGATGTTGGATGGCGCTCGCATACTTGATTTGTTCGCCGGAACCGGAGCGTTGGGCATCGAAGCCCTTTCTCGCGGTGCCGATGAGCTCGTCGCCGTCGAATCGGCCGGGCCTGCCGCCACGTTGATCGACAAGGAGCTGGGCAATCTCAAACGCAATCGGTCCTGGGATTCGAGCCGGATGAAGGTCCGCGTGATGCGCAAACGCGCCGAGCGCATCGCCTCCGGTTACGATGGCCCCGCTTTCGATGTGATTTTTGCCGATCCGCCTTATGCGCTCACTACCGAAGAATGCAACCAACTTATCGCCGACTTGGTCGCGTCTCCGGCCGCAGACGAACAAACAGTGCTGGTTTTCGAACGCTCAACGCGTTCCGACCCGCTTACCATGCCTGCAGAATGGCAAGTCTTCGACCGACGTCACTACGGTGAAACTGAGGTCTACTACATCGACCATGAATAGCTGCTCGGTAGCCAACAACAACCTAGTAAGCAGGAGACTGTGATGAAGAAATTCCTGCATATTGGTACGAAGGTCGAACAGTAACCAACAACGACTCAGCAAGCAGAAGGCTGTGATGGGTGGAGTGAGTGAATTGCTTTTATAAGATTATGCGTAATGAACTGTTTCAAGAAACGACAGTATGAAGAACGCGCGGATATGGAATGGTAAGTAGTCCACCTGCTTAAGCGTTAGTAAATAGGCGGCGTCAATGGGTGATTCTGATTTTTCTAGTACAGCACATGTTGCTGTATTATAAAGCTGTCGTGTTGCCAGATCCGCGCCTTTCCTTATTGTAAAAGCCAATCTACTGCATTGATAATGTTAATGCCTTCGGGCGTCGTACCGGCAGAATAGGAATCCAGCGTGATGATGATTCTCGGGAAAGCGTCCGTCAGATTGAGCAGCGGCGCGAGTTCCCGCTGGCTGGTCGTCTCTTCCAGCATGCTTGCAGTGACCTGAATATACAATTTTTCTGATTTGACGAGGTCGTTTTTGGTGGCGATGAAGTCGATTTCGGTGTCGTCGCCGGTTCCGATGGAAACGTTGTAGCCGCGCCGACGCAATTCCATATACACCACGCATTCCAGCCGCGCGCCCAGGTCGCGTTTCGAAAAATCGGTGGTCAGATTCCTGAACCCGACGTCCACAGGATAGAACTTGCTCATCGGCCGCAGCATGGCCTTGCCCTGAAGGTCTGTCTGTTCGGCCCGGTAGACCAGAAAAGCCTTTTCGAGACCTTCGACATAGCTGTTCAGGGAAGTGCTGCTGATGCTTTCGCCTGCACTTTTGAGAGTATTGACCACTTTCCTGGTAGAGAAGAGCGACCCGGAAGTGGCGAAAAGGAAGCGGCTTACTTTTTCGAGCACGCCGAGATTGCGTATGTTGTTGTGTTGTGCGACGTCCTTGAAAACTATCGAATCATAGATGGACTGAAGTTCGGTGCCGACAGTCGTCGTATTTTTCGTCCTTAGGGCGAAGAGACCTGGCATTCCGCCGAAACGTAGGAATTCATTGAACTGTTGTTCGTTGGGGGCATTTCGCGAAGGAGCGGTTTTGGGATCCGAGGCCGTTTCTTTTGCTCGTTTGCCGTGTGTATGCTGTTTGTTTTCAGCTTTAGAAAAATCGCAATATTCCTTAAAAGAGAGCGGATAAACGGGAATTTCCACATACCGCCCCGTTAGATATGTGGCCAGATCGCTGGAAAGCAGGTTGGCATTCGAACCGGTGATATATACGTCGGTGTTTTCCCGTGTGTGCAGGCGCCGGACGATTTTTTCCCAACCCTCGACGTCTTGGATTTCGTCGAGCATCACCGTCATCGGGTAATTCCCGTCGGCTTTGCTCATCGCTTCTTTCAGTTCGCTATAGAGCGTTGCTGCGTCATAATCAATTGGGGTATCAAAGCTGTCGAAACGGCGATAGAAGAGGTTGGCTTCGGGAACGTTTTCGGCTCGCAAGGAATCTGCAAACATCTCCAGAACTGTTGATTTTCCGCATCTTCTGACGCCGATGAGGACTTTGACATCTGGAGTGTTGCGGAACAATTCGAGATGCTTGAGCAGGTCGGGGCGCAGGATGTAGTTTTGTGCTTTTGAAATAGTCATGTCGATTACCTCTGGGTGCGCTGCTCGCTTTACGTATGTTATTTATAAATAACATAATACCCTAAAACTGCTACTTATGTTATTTATAAATAACATAGAGGGGTAAATAGGGCAGTTATGTTATTTATAAATAACATAACAAGTCAACTTGGCTGGATGAGCGATATTAATCGTCCAACTTGCGAGGGTGGGGGCCGGAGACTTCCCAGCCTAAGGACATCAGGGTTTTGCGGTCGGCTTTGTCGAGGGTTTTGCAGTCGAGCTGTTCGATGAGGTCGGGGCGGAGCTGATCGGTGTGGGCGATGGCTTCGTCGCGGCGGAAACGGTCGACCTTACCGTGGTCGCCGCTGGTTAGCACGTCGGGGACGCCCATGCCACGCCAGACGGCCGGTTTCGTGTACTGATAGTGCTCCAGAAGCGCGTTCTGGCCGGTGTAGGATTCCTCCACGATGGAGTCGGGATTGCCCATGAAGCCGGGTATCAGGCGGGTGATGGCCTC
The DNA here is from genome assembly GCF_029392015.1 of Bifidobacterium sp. ESL0728. Lineage (NCBI taxonomy): Bacteria > Bacillati > Actinomycetota > Actinomycetes > Bifidobacteriales > Bifidobacteriaceae > Bifidobacterium > Bifidobacterium sp. ESL0728. The sequence continues at coordinate 2,194,787 of NZ_CP113925.1, read as the reverse complement.
GAGCATCACCGAGACAGCCACTTCGCCGCCGTTCAAAACGTAGTCGCCGATGGAGTATTCGCGTACGTCAACGCCTTGCGCACGGTAATAGCGGGGGATACGCGCGTCGTAACCTTCGTAGCGCCCGCAGCCGAAGAGAAGGTGGCTGGCGTGTGAAAGCTCGGTTGCGTCGCGCTGCGTAAACAGCGGTGCCGAAGGGTTCGGGAAAATCAGGACAGGTTTGGCGGCAGTTTGGCTCGTTGTTATGGAAGTAGTCGGTTTGTCTTCTGAATCGTCTTGCACACCGTCGGAAGTTCTATTGACGGTTTGGGAAGAAGAGGATTCGCGTTCTGAGGCATTTTTTGCCATTACATCATTTGGAGTCGAATTTGGCTTGTCAAACGAATGAGAATCGTCAATAATACTGATACCGGTGTTCGAAGCTATTGTCTCAGAGGGTTGGGCGTCGTTGTTGTCAGTGATTTCGACGGGTTCTAGACCAAGCAAGTCATCAAGGCACTCGGCCCAGACCTCAGGTTTCATCACCATGCCGGCACCGCCGCCGACTGGCGTATCGTCGACGGAATGGTGCACGTCGTGGGTCCAGTCGCGTAGATCGTGCGTTTTTACGTCCAGCAGCCCGTGCTCGATAGCCTTGCCGAAGAGGCCAACGTTGAGGGCTTCGAAATACTCAGGGAACACGGACACGATATCGATCTTCATGGTTTCAACCATATCGTGACCCCATCCGACAGATAAATACGGGGATTAAGGATTGCGTTCCAAGGCGTGTATCGTTCAGCAACATCCAAATGTTGGTATGGTGATGCTCTTGGCGCGCCAAGAGCCCTGAAAATGAAAGATTGATATTCAATTTTTCGATTTTGGTAGTTCTTGGCGCGCCAAGAAGGGCAACAATACGATGATTGACGCGGCGATGAAAAATTATTGAAATATCATGCCGAGAATGAACGGTTAGAGTCCGGGAACTAAACCGACCGGCGGGTCGAGCGTGAGGTAGCGTTCGTCCAAATCAATATCCGGAACGAGCTCGTCGACGAATGGGACGAGTGCCGTTTTGACGACTTTAGCGGCATCGTTTTTGCCTGATTTGTTTTTGGATTCCTTGGAAACATTGGGTTTATCAGTGTTTTCGGAATTGGCGGAACTGTCGTTGCCATTGTCGGTCCCAGCAGCAGAGGCAGCAACGAAGCTGCCGTCCTTTTGCTCGATAACCGGCGTGGCCAGACGAATCTTCAGCAGGGATTGCGCGGGGCCGTCGATGACGTCCAGGACCTTGCCGATGACGCTACCGGACTTGCTAGCGTCGGTTCCGTTGGAGGGATTTTGCGCAACGCGAGCCTCAAGCCCGATAAGATCCTTAGGATACCAGGCGTCCTCTTCGGCCATTTCCTCGGGGTCGTCGGCTTCAACGTAAAGCTCCGTGCCATTCAAAGCCTCGGAAGCGTCACGATTGTCAACGCCCTTGAAATGCAGAATCCAGCGGTCTTTGAATGTGCGGGAATGAGCGACGGTGTAAGTATGCGAGCCGTCTTTGGTATACAAAACAGACCCAGGAGCAAACCGCAATTCTGGTTCGTCGGTAAACGAGCGGACGTTGACCTCGCCCTTGAGCCCCTGCGCACGCCCGATACGACAGACCCTCAACAGTTCACGCTGCTGAGGGTCTGCCTGCTGCGAAATGTTTTCGTCGCGATTCACTTGCGAACATCCATGATGTCGACGCGCACCTTGTGGTCGGACAACGCCTGCACCACGGTACGGATCGCATTGGCAGTGCGACCGGAACGGCCGATCACGCGCCCGATGTCTTCAGGGTTCACACGCACCCGCAACAGCTCGCCGCGGGCGTTTTCGTGGGACTTCACCGACACATCATCGGGAAAGTCGACGATATTGGAAATGAGATGTTCCACAGCTTGCGCGAGCATGATTACTCAGCCTTCTCGGTCTCAGCGGTTTCAGCAGCCTCGGCCTTGGCCTCTTCGGCCCCAGCCTCATCTGCCTTGGCTTCGTCGGCCTTGGTGGCTTCCGCAGCCTTCTCGGCCTCGGCCTTCGCCTTGGCTTCGGACTGCTTGGCCTTGAGCTTCTGGGCGTCGGCCTCAGCGGCTTCGACGCGAGCAGCGGCATCCGGAGCCGCTGAGGCGGTCTTCAGCGTGCCTTCGGCACCCGGCAGACCCTTGAACTTCTGCCAGTCGCCGGTGATCTTCAAAAGATTGCGCACCGGGTCGCTCGGCTGTGCGCCGACGCCAAGCCAGTACTGAGCACGATCGGAATCGATCTTGATCATCGAAGGCTGTTGGTTCGGATCATACAGGCCGATCTCCTCGATCGACTTGCCGTCGCGCTTCTTGCGCTCATCCATGACGACAATGCGGTAGAAGGCATAGAACTTCTTGCCCATGCGCTTCAGACGAATCTTGGTAGCCATTGTGGCTCTCCTTGTAGGTATCATTGCGGTTTCGAGCTTGTATGTGGGGCATACTTGCGCGAATCCGCGTTGTCCCTCACGGCCTGCGGGATTGAGAGGGCCCCGCACCCGTGAATAACTTTTCAACTATAGCTCGCCCGCTGGATAGATTCCGGTTTCGGTCTATCCTTGGCAATAAAGCTTCACTGTGATGTTGCTTTGAGGAGATACAGCTATGAAAATGATGGATATCAAGAAAATCGGCAATCTCGGCGCAGGAACGATGGGACATGCCACCGCACTGCAATTCGCGATGAGCGGTTACGACGTGACTGTGGTCGATACGGCCCAACCGGCGCTGGACCGTGGCCGCAAGCTCATCGAGCGCGACCTCGACACGTTCATCAAATCCGGCATGGTCAAAGCCGAAGATCGGGATGCGGTACTTAGCCGTATTTCGATGACTACCGACTATGAGGCGCTTGCCGACGTCGATTTCATCATTGAATCGGTGCTTGAGAATCTTGAGGTCAAGCACGATGTTTGGAAGAAGGTCGAAGGCATCGTCTCAGACCAGACTATTCTGGCGACCAACACCTCGGGCCTGAGTCCGTCCGCCATCGCTTCCGGCTTGCAGCATCCCGGCCGCTTCGTGGTTGCGCACTTCTGGAATCCGGCTCAGCTCATGCCGCTGGTCGAGGTGGTGCCAGGCGAAAAGACCGATCAGGAGACTGTGGACGTAACCGTGGAACTGATGAACCATATAGGTAAGCACGCGGTCCCGCTCAAAACCGAATCGCTGGGATTCGTCGGCAACCGCATCCAGCTGGCGGTCATCCGCGAATGCCTGAACATCGTCAACCGCGGTATCGCCACGCCCGAAGCCGTCGATGACATCGTCAAATACAGTCTCGGCCGTCGGTGGGCTATTCTCGGCCCGATTGCCAGCGCCGATCTCGGCGGACTTGACGTTTTCGACAACATCTCCAAGTATCTCTATGACGATTTGGCCTGCGAAACAGGCGAGGACACTGTTCTCAAAGCGAAGGTCGAAGCCGGCGAACTGGGCTCGAAAAGCGGCAAAGGCTTCTATGATTGGCAAGGCGAGCAGGCCGCCCAAACCATTCAGTCCCGCGATGACCAGCTGCTTGAGGCGCTGGCCCGCGACAGCAAGAAACAAGGCTGAAAGGTTGCATAGCCATAGCGTTAGTAGCGCGATCGGCATGGGTTATGAGCTTTTAAGCCATTAACCAAGCTTGTTGATATGGGTCTGTCTGCCGTTGCCAAAACGATGGACAGACCTTGGCGATAAAGGTTGGTTTACAAGGGCAGCAGCTACGCAAAGAAGCATTTGCCTGCTTGCAAACATCGAGGCTGATGACGGGTGTGTTGGTGAGTCGAATCCAAGGACTTGCCGGTTTTGTTGCAAAGCGGCATTTCTGGAACCGCAATAGCGGTGGACAATCTATAGTTCGGATGAATACGGAATCAATGAAATTCTATGGCTATAGTTATAGTCGATATGACTATAACAAGGTCATAACAGCTTGTAGAAGGTCGGTAAGCATGGAGATCGATAAGAACACGATGCACAATCGTGCGATTGGCGTGTTGCGGGGACTTTCTTTGGGCGACGCCCTTGGCATGCCAACGCAAAGCATGAGCCACGAATGGATCGAATCCGCATACGGGAAAGTGAACGGGCTGGTGGATGCGGTGGACGACCAGCCGATTGCTCCCGATATGGCTGCGGGTTCGGTCACCGACGATACCGAGCAGGCGCTTTTGGTCGCCGGACTGATCGCGGAGGGCGACGGCCATATCGACCCGCAGCGTCTGGCGGCGTCATTGCTGGCTTGGGAGGACGATATGAAGCGCAGGGGTTCTTTGGATCTGCTCGGCCCCTCCACGAAACTGGCGTTGGAGCAAGTCAGGAACGGTGCGGATATCACCAAAACTGGGCGCACAGGAACGACGAACGGGGCTGCGATGCGTGTGGCGCCCGTCGGTATCGCCCATGATGCCCGTCATTCGTCCTTCGCCGATTACGTCTATGAATCCTGCCGTGTGACCCACAATACCGTTCCTGGTTTCCAAAGCGCGCTGCTGGTTGCCGCCGCGGTCAGTTTCGGCGTTTCCGGAGAACCGTTGCGAACGTCGTTGGACCTCGCCCTGAAACTGGCCCAAAATGCGTCCTATGAACGTGCCGCTTGGAGCCCGAAGGCGAGCGTTGTCGCGCGGGCTGAATTGGCTATCAGGGCAGCACAGAGAGTTGTCGAAGCTGCTGATGAAGGTATTGCCGACGGTGTCTCGCGTGGCGTCGGGGATGGTGTTGCGCATGGTGTTGGCGGCGGTGGTGCTGCTGATGGTGTTGCCAACAGGGGTGCCGGTGAAGACGCCTTTATCGAGTATTTGCGTGATACGTTCGGGACTTCGGTTGAATCCAATGAGTCGGTGGCCGTGGCATTCGCGTTGGCGTATCGATATGCGGATGAACCGTTGAGGGCGTTGCTTGCGGCGGCCAATATCGGCGGGGATACCGACACGATCGGTGCCATCGCCGGGGCCATGATCGGTGCCGCGCTCGGAGCGGACGCGTTTCCGCGGGAGTTGACTTCGCAGGTCGTTGCCGTTTCGCATCTCAATCTTCCGGAATCGGTCGAACCGTTGGTTGAAATCCGCGTAACGGAAAACGAGGATTGATTTTCAAAACAGTCGATACCCGATAATCCATAGCTGGCAGACGATGGTCGATAATCCGTAATCCGTAATCCGTAACAACATCCGATAACCAGCAGTCAGCAATCAACAGCCTTTAGCCATCAATCAACAATGAAGTAGAAGAAAGGTGCGTCATATGTCGGCATCAAAGCAAGGCAGGATTCTTTCCCGCGTCGAACAACGAGGTATCGAACCGGTGCCGGAGGACCAGCGCAACGGTTCGCCGGGCGAGCTGTTCTGGGTCTGGTTCGCGGCCAATATCTCGATTCTGGGCATTCCGCTGGGTGCCACCATCATTGCGCTTGGCCTGAATGTCTGGCAGGCGGTGCTGGCCACGATCATCGGCTCCTTCGGTTCCTTTGCCTTGGTCGGCCTGGTGTCCATTGCCGGTCGCCGCGGAGGCGCGCCGTCGCTGACGCTGTCCCGTGCGATTTTCGGCGTCCGAGGCAATGTCGGCCCGACCTTGGTCGCCTTGATTTCCCGCCTTGGCTGGGAAACTGTCAACACCATCACCGGCGCATCGGCCCTCTTGTCGTTGTGCGTGATCATGTTCCACACGCCCGCCGGCTACAAGGACATTCCGCTACTCACGTTCGCCTGCGTGGTCATCTTCGTGGCTTTGACGGCCGTGATTTCAGTGGCCGGGCATTCCTTCATCCTGAAGGTTCAGAAGTGGTCCACGTGGATTTTCGGCGCCCTGACACTGTTTGTCGCGATTTATCTGGTTTCGACGGTCAATTGGAACACACTGCTTTCCAGCAAAACCGGTTCCGTCAGCGCCTTTATCATCGCCATCGGCACGATTGCGTCGGGCACCGGCATCGGCTGGGTCAATTCCGGGGCCGACATGGCGCGGTATCAGAAGACCAGCGTCAAAAGCGGCTCCCTGGTTCTTACTGCCGCCGCGGGAGCCGGTATCCCGTTGACCATCGTCATCGGCGTGGGCTCCATTCTTACCGCCGGCGGTTCGGGCCTCGCCTCCGCTTCCGACCCAGTGGCCGCGGTGCGCAGCGCCCTGCCGGTCTGGGTCTCGGTCCCATATCTCATCGCGGCATTCGCAGGACTGCTGATGTCCAACAACCTGTCCGTCTATTCTGCGGGTCTGACGACTATTACGCTCGGTATCCGCATTCCACGCGTCTACGCGGTATCCCTTGATATCGTGGTCACCACGCTCGGCGCCATGTACTTCATGCTTGGTTCGGACGGTTTCTACGGTCCGTTCGTCACGTTCATCTCCCTGCTGGCGGTGCCGCTGACCGCTTGGGTCGGTGTGTTCCTGGTCGATTTGATCGAACGAAAGCGTTACGATTCCGCCGCTCTGCTCGATTTGGGCAAAGATTCCCGCTATTGGTATTGGCATGGCATCAATGTTCCGGCCACGCTTAGCTGGCTGATCGGCCTGGTGGTCGGATTCCTGTTCGTCACGGCCCGCGTTTCCGATAAGGTGGTCTGGTTCTCCGGTCCTCTGGCCAACACACCGATCGGCCAGAACGGCTTGGCCTGGCTGGTGTCGTTGCTGCTCGCGGGTGTGCTGTATGCGATTTTCGGTTTGCCGCAAGTCAAGAAGCAGGAAACGCAACTTGAACAGGATGAACCGGAACGCAATATAGCTGAGCATGATAAAGCCGGGCAGGACGCGGTGGAACACGTTGCCGCGAAACACGACGAAGCCGAACACGATGAGGCCGAACATGCGTGAACCCGAATTGATTCACCTGGCGCAGGTATGCGTGGACCTGACCTTATCGGTTGACCACCTGCCTGAGCGTGGAGGTGATGTGTTTGCGACGCGTCAGGCGATGAGCGCGGGCGGCGGTTACAACGTTCTTTACGCCGCACGTCAGATGGGAGCGCGAGCGTCATATCTGGGTGCCATTGGCACCGGTCCGATGGCGGATGTGGCCCGTAAAGCATTGTCTTCGATCGGTGTCGACATGGGTGGGGCGGTACTGCCCGATATCGACACCGGCTACAGCATCGCAATGACCGAACCCGACGGCGAACGTACGTTTGTTTCGACGCGTGGCGCGGAAACGCAAGTGCCGGAGGACTCGTATGAAAACATCGAGCTGGTCGACGGCGATGTGGTCTATTTATGCGGATACTCATTCTCTCATAAAAAGAACACCGAGGCGATACGCAGGTTTGCCGCGAAAAATGCCGGCTGGAACAAAGGCTATGTCGTCTTTGACACCAGTCCCATGATTGGCGACATCAGCGATGTCTGTTTGCAAAGCCTGCGCAGGCTGCACCCGATATGGACGATGAACGAGCGTGAGACCGCCATTCTTTGCTCCCGTTTCGGCTTGGTAGTCAGTTCCGAGGATTATGCGGACCAGTGCCGTGCGCTCGCGGAGTACTTCGGCGATCCCGTAATTGTGCGTGTCGGCGCCTTGGGCGCATGGTACTGCGATGGGCGCAAAGGTAAAGCTGCTGAAGATGGTGATAACCGCAATGAGCGTAAAGCCGGCCATGGCGACGAAAAGTATGATGTTTTCAATGGTGTCGAAGTTTCTGCGCCATCTGTCATACATATCCCGGCTCTTAAAGTCACCGCTGTGGATACGAACGGTGCAGGGGATGCTCATGCGGGTGTGTTGTGTGCGGCGTTGCTTGAATCGGACAACATCATCCGGGCATTGAAGCTTGCCAACTGCGCTGGCGGGCTGTCGACATGTTATTCGGGACCTGCCACAAGCCCCTCGAGATCCGAAATCGAATCGGCGGCAAAACGGCTGTCTTGAGAAGGTTTGGCTTGGGAAGTTAAACCAAAGCATACGTTAACGGATACGCGTGCACCAGTGAAAAAATGATGGGGTGGCATCCTATGAGAAGATGCCACCCCATCGTATTTCTATTTAAAAATTCTAAATTCAACTATCTTCAACAGACACCTGAATTCGTCCGAACTCCAAAGGCGAATCGGAGGATTGCCGGTGTCAGACGTTTGCGGGGGCCTCGAAAGTCGCAAGGATCTTGTCGAACTCCTCGTTGACCTCCTGAAGTGTCACTTCCTGCTCCACGCCTTCGCTGGCGGCCTCAAACAACTTGTCTGTCGCCCAGTCCTTCACGGGTCTCTCCTCAAGGGCCGCAGCCCGCTTCATGAGCGTGAGTTGCTCTTTGCTGATGGGGATAGTGAATTGAATGCCTGCATTTTGTGTGTCGTTCATAATATGTCCTTCTTTGCATTCGACATTGAATTCGTACCTCTAGTATCGGTTCAAGTCGTCTGCATTGCAACCAAAAAGACAGCATATGGACACTCTTTTGAAAAGTCAATAGACAGTTATTTTATGACTAATTTTATCTATTTGTAACTCTCTTCACGATTAAGGATTTTGGTCGCCAAAAGCCTGTTGCCGCTTAGGTTTTGGAATGACTTTGAAAGCGGAAGGCAGCCAGACCGTTCCCCGTTGTGGGGTTTGTGTTTATCTTAGAGCAAAGTAATGCAACTTATGCACGGGCGAGCTGGGCGAGCAGCGCGAAATGGTCGCTTCCGGGAATGGCGAGGGTGTGCACGTTCGAGGCACGAATGCCGGAAGTGGTAAGAATATGGTCAAGTTCCAGACGCGGCCAAACCAGCCATTGCGGGAAACTTGCGGCGCGACCGTGCGAGGCGGCGAGCCCGGCGTCTTCAAATCCCGCATCGAGCAGCTTGCGGAAGCTGGGGTGGTCGAGGTTGGAGTTGAGGTCGCCCATGATGATGGCTTCGGACGGGATATCGTTGGCTGCCGAACCGTTTTGGGTGATGATGCTGTTGATGGAGTTGCCGGTTTGTGACGCGGTATCGTCTTGTGATTCGGCGTCGGTACCGTCTTGTGGAATGCCGGCATCGTAGACCACGCTCGCGTCATCGGATTCGGCTGTTTTCGATTTGACGGTCGACGTGGTGTCTGAAGTTGAATCACCGGAGGAGTGTGGGCCTAGCATCGCCAGGTTGATGATGCCGCGGGACCATTCCCTGCAGCCGCGCATAGGCGATTTGGGGTGCGCGCTGTAAACCGACACCCCGTTGATTGTGCAGTGCGGCACGTCGGCGGCGGCGATGTCGACGGTGCTGCCTGCCTGTGTATCCGGCTGGGCACGCGAGAAGATGCCGTTGAAGCCGCCGTTGTCGCTTTCCTGCGCTTTGCCGAGCTGGCAGTAGGGGAGCAGCGCGTTCATTCCCGCTTTGCCGAGCGCGGCGACCAGATTCGGGGTAAGTTCTTGCAGAGCCAATATGGATACGTCGTTATGACTCACAGCCTCGATGATGGCCTGTGGGTCGGCTTGACCGTAACGGCAGTTGAGGGTCATTACAGCATAACGATTATCGGTATGCTGGATTTCCCGATTCTGCGGTGGCTTGCTGGGATTCTCTCGTCTTGTTTGGTTACTGTGTTTTTTCCTGTACCAAGGTGAGGCAAATATGCCGGTAAGTATCGTCAAGATCGCAGCGAAAATGGTGACAACCCAATGCCGGGAAACCAGCGCCACCGCCAGGATAAGTATTGAGGGTATCCACAGGAACCGCACGAATGCAATGAGATAAGGCATGAGGCCATGTCCATCGGCGCCCGCGGGCAGGAAGCGCAATGCCCACCACAGGGCGATGAGGCCCAGCAGTATGCTCAACGCAATACTCATAACTTCGGCCCTTTCTGGTTTCGAACGGATTCGTTCATTGCTGCGTCTCTAGCCCCTGGCAGCTGGTATCGTACGTGGAGCTCTAGGGGCACGAACTGGGTTTCCTGCCTCTAACTCTATTGGAACTGCGAGTAAATGGCGGGCGCAGCGACTTCCTGCCTCTAATCCAACAGGATCATTACCGTTCGCGCCTATTGGATACCCCGCCTGGTTTCCGGTCATTTCGGCATAGTCGCGAACCAGTCTGTTTGGGTATTTGCTGGATACAGGTCAGCCGAGCAAGCCGGAAAGGCCACCGCCGAAGTTCGGAGGAAGGTTCGGGGTGCCGTTCTCGTCGGTGCCGGCAGCATCCATGGCTTCCTGCAAACCGGCCGGAAGGGCGGGGTTCTGCGGCTTCTTGGCGAAGGCCGAACCGCCGGAATTCTTCTTGCCGGCAAGCTTTTGGCGCAGCGCTTTTTCTTCTGCCTCGCGCTTCATCGGGTTGCCGGACTTGGACTTGCCCTTCTTTTTGCCTTTCTTACCCTTTTTGCCGCCGTAGCCGCCACCCATGGCCGGGCCACCCATGCCGGGGATGCCGCCGCCGACCTTGTTGGTCATGCGCTTCATCATCTTGGCCGCCTGCTCAAAGCGTTGCAGCAGGCCGTTGACGGAGGAAACCGTGTTGCCGGAACCGTAGGCGATGCGGGCGCGACGGGAGCCGTCGATGATGGACGGGTCGCGGCGCTCTTCCGGGGTCATCGAATGGATGATGGCTTCGGTGCGGTCGATCTCGTGCTCATCGAGGGCTTCGAGCTCCTTGCGGTGCGAGGCCATGCCGGGAATCATGCCCAAAAGGCTTTTCATTGAGCCGAGTTTGCGCACCTGCTCAAGCTGCTCCATGAAGTCGTCGAGGCCATAGGTGCCTTTCGCCATTTTCTTGGCGGACTCCAGCGCCTCCTGCTCGTCGAACTCCTTTTGCGCCTGCTCGATCAGGGTGAGAATGTCGCCCATATCGAGGATGCGGGAGGCCATGCGGTCGGGGTGGAAGACCTCAAAGTCCTTCAATCCCTCGCCGTTGGAGACGAAGAGAATCGGCTTGCCGGTCACCGATGCGACGGAAAGCGCCGCACCGCCTCGGGCGTCGCCGTCGAGTTTGGAAAGCACCACACCGGTGAAGTCTACGCCCTTGTTGAAGGCTTCAGCGGTCTGCACCGCGTCCTGGCCGATCATCGCGTCGATGACGAAGAGGATTTCGTTCGGGTGAACGGCATCACGGATATCGCGGGCCTGCTTCATCAGCTCCTCGTCAACGCCCAAACGGCCTGCGGTATCGATGATGACCGTGTCATACAGTTTGTCTTTGGCGTACTGAATCGAGTCGCGTGCGACCTTTACCGGGTCGCCGGTGGTTTGGCCGGGAGCTGCCACAGCCTCGCCGCCGTCGGATTGCACGCCCTTTTCGGGAGCGTAGACCGGCACGTCCGCGCGCTCGCCGACCACCTGCAGCTGGGTGACGGCGTTCGGACGCTGCAAATCGGCCGCGACCAGAAGAGGGGTGTGGCCGGCGTCTTTCAGCCAATAGCCGAGCTTGCCTGCAAGCGTCGTCTTGCCTGCGCCCTGAAGACCGGCCAACATGATGATGGTCGGCGGGTTCTTGGCGAAGTTCAGCGGACGGTCTACACCGGCGCCGAGAATCTGTGTCAACTCGTCGTTGACGATCTTCACCACCTGCTGTGCAGGGTTCAGCGCCTGTGAGACCTCTTCGCCCAGCGCACGCTCGCGTACGCGGGAAGTAAAGGAGCGCACCACGTCGAGCGCCACATCGGCGTCCAACAGGGCGCGGCGAATCTCGCGGATCGTCCCGTCGATGTCCGCCTCGGAAAGTTTGCCTTTGCTCTTCAGGTGCTTGAACGCGTTGGAGAGCCTGTCTGTCAAAGAAGAGAATGCTGCCATAATGTCTCAATTCTAGCGGTTCGTAGGGAGAAAAACGGGAAGCCCCGACAGTGCGTAACTGGTCGGGGCTTCCCGTTTGTCAGGAGTGCAGACTCCTATGGTTCAGCGGTTCCACCGCAATCGGCGAGTTGCCGTTGAACCGTGCTGTGCAATGAAGGGCTTGCGGCGGTGCTGATAGATGAACATTCCCATCATGGACAGGGCGGCGAAGGCGAGCATGAAGAGCCATACCGGAGCAGTGCTACTCGCTTGTGACGCAATCGGGGTCATCGCGGCGCCCTCGGCACTGCACATGACTGCTGCAGGGGCCACGGAGCCTCCTACGTAATAGGCGACCTTGCAAGACCTCAGCTTTCCTTGCGGTGCGATGTTGTTCGGTGTTTGACCGATGGACTGATCAGCGGATTCAGGTGCCGTAGGTGTTGCAGACTTGGCTGAAGCCGGAGCGGTTTCTGCCTTGCGAGCTAACGCAACCATAGCTGTCGCTGGAGCGGCAAGTGTTTGTGCCGAAGGCAGATTGAGCGCTGCGGGTGCAAGAGCAGGGGACTCGGCCGTGGCCACAGGCGCGGCGAGTGACGGGGCCGAAGTGGCCGGCTGAACGGTCACATTGCCCTTGTTGTTGTCCTTGTTGTCATTGACGTGATGTGTGTCTGAAGCACTGGCTGTCGGTTTGTTCGTTTCATGTGCATGGCTGGGTTTTAAGGCGGAAGATGCCGTTGGGCTTGAGCTGCTTGGATGCGACGGTGTGCTCGTGCCTGGAGTGGCCGATGCGGATGTTGCGTGATGCGCAGGCTTCTTGGACTCCTTGACGTCCTTCTTCCAGACCGCGTAGAGCGTGGTGTCCGCACCGGTGAGGTTGACCGGGTCACCGGCACGGTAGTCGGCGACGGTGGCGTTCGGAGTGGTGCTCCAACCTTGGAAGGTGTAGGTGTCGGTGGTTCCTGACGATTTCGTGAGCGTGAATGGGCTGCTGGCGGGCAGGTTCATTGCCGTGCTCGTCTGCGTGATATCGTGTTTCTGGCCGTTGCCCGTAATCTGTTGCGCGGCGTCAAAGGTCGGGAATGCCACGTTCATGGCGTTCACGCCGTCGACTTGTGCGCTGGCTGTCAGGTTGCCGGCGGCATCGGCGGTATACCCGTCGGCTGATGCCTGTGCCGTGTAGCCTGCGGGGAGGTTGGCCTTCAGGTTGAGGTTGGCCTTCTGGTTGAGGTAGGGCGTTTGGCTCTGTGAGTCCATGCGAGTGTAGGTGCCTGCGCGGTTTGGATCATTCGTCAGGGTCTCGTTGACCTCTTCGGCGGTCTGGGGCTTGGAATCGTTGAGTGCTTCGGTAGTGCCGGATGTGCCGTTCGACAGGCCGGTCACCTTCACCCAGTTGCCCTTATACGCACGATCCTGCGACCACCATCCCGAGTCTCCGGGGGCGTTGGGATCGATGTGATGGTCCATCTCGAAGTCTTTGAAGGCCGACAACTTGGTTTTGGGTCCTACGGTCAGTGTTTCAAGGCCGTTCCATGAGAGCATACCGTCCATATTGGTGACATTGGTGGTGTCCCAGCCGCTGAGGTTCAGCGTCTTGAGTCCGGTCATGTTCCAGAACGTCTGGTACATGTTTTTCACCGAGCTGACGTCCCAGTTGCTGAGGTCCAGGCTGGTGAAGGCGCGGTCCTCGTCGAACATCGAGCTGATGTCCTCGACGTGGCTGGTGTCCCAGCCGGTCGTGTCCAGATCCGTCATGTTCCAGTCATATTGGAACATCGCCTTCATGTTCTTGGTGTGGCTGGTATCAAGATGGCCGTTGCTTTTGAACGTTTTGAGATTGACGTTCGTGGTAACCGATTCCCACGTATCCCAGTTGATTTCGTAATGGTCACCCCATTCGGCGAACATCCAGCGTGCGTCCTCCGGCAGCATGGTTTTGGCGTCCGGGGTGGTGCCGTTGAAGACGATATGTTTGGCCTGTGAGAATTTCGCCGCCCGTGCGCCGTGATCGATTTGAGCCGGACCGTAAATTTCCGAATCCAACGTTGCGAGGCGGGAGTAGTAGGAATGCCAATCGTTATCGATATCGGCGTAGGTCTCCATGCCTTTGAAGTCGTTTTCCTGGTTCGGGTCGGTGGCCATGAAGGTCAGGGTGCATTCGCCGCCGTATTCGGCGCTGGGCGCCAAGGTCCAGTAGCCGTGGCTCATATTGCCTCTGTCGTTGCAGACCTGGGCAGGAAGCGGCGTGGAGGGCTCTTCGTCTTGTGCGCCTGGTTTGGTGGTCTGCTGTGATGGTGCAGGGGCCGCTGGCGTCGGTGTCGTAGTTTGCTGGGATGGTGTAGCGTCCGCAGGCGTCGGTGCTGCGGTCTGCTGTGATTGCCCAGTTGCTTGTGAGCTCTGTGTCTGGGGGTCTGCAGCCTGTGCCAGAACGGGCGCAAGCAGCATCGCAGCCGCAATCGCGGTCCCGCATACCACTTTAAGATTCTTACGCATAACGCATCGTCCTTAATCTGTCTTATATAGAAATAACGCATGATAATAGATACAATTTATTTAGATAAATAATCGCATTATTTCTAATATCTAGTTAAAAACGTAGTACGTTATATTACAAAACGCAAGATAGGGTGACGGTGATTCTTGCCATTAGTGAATATCGACTGTGATATCCGTCACTTTCACTTTTCGGGTCACGATTCAAATCAGCAATCTATTGCAAAAGAAGCCCCGACCCGAGGGGCGGAGCTTCTTTAGTACTTATTCGTTGGTCTATGTTCAGTCGGTTGCTTTGGCACGGTGCTGTGCGGCGAAGAACGCGTTGCGGCGCTGGTAGAGGAACGTGGCGAAGAACGACACTGCGGCGAGGACGAGCATGAAAAGCCATGCAGGTGCCAGTGTCTTGCTGCTAGGCTGGTTTGGTGCCGCGCTCACCGTGGCTTTCCCGTCGTCGTTCTTGCAAATGACTGCTGCGGGGGCGACGGAGCCTTCGCCGTAGTAAGCGGTTTTGCAGACTTTTTCTTTTGGCGTCTGGTTGGAAGTGTCGGGCGCAGCTCCGTTGGTGTTCTGGTCGCCGGTGGCCGGTGCGGCAGGGATTGCAGGTGTGGCAGCACTAGCGCCGGCACGTGGTGCAGCCAGCAGACGTGCTACCGGCCCGGCGGTGGCAGCTGGAGCCAAAGTAATCGCGGTAGGTGCCGTGACGAAACCGGCTGCAGCCGGGGCCGGGCCTTGCGAGACTGGCCGAACGGTTATCCCGCTCGTGCTGCTGCCCGTGCTTGTGCCCGTTCCTGTGCCTGAGCTGGAAGCTGAGGTGGACGAACCTGACGTACCGGGGCCGCCGGAAGTCCCGGATGATCCGGAAGTCCCGGATGAGCTGCCAGGATTCGAGGATGAACCGTGATTGCCTGATGGGCTTGACGGACTCGAAGGGGTTGAGGACGAGCCGGAAGTCCCGCTTGGACTTGACGGACTACTTGGCCCGGTTGGCGTCGAAGTGCTAGGAGTTGTGGATGGCTGTGAAGGTCCTGCGGGTGGCGTTGACGGTGTAGAGGATCCTGACGTCGGCCCCGTTGGTGCCGTTGGTGTTGTTGAAGGTGGCGTCGATGGCGTTGATGGGGTCGAAGGAGTCGAAGGTGCCGAAGGCGTCGACGAAACGACTTGCCAAACCGCGTAAAACCCTACATTGTCATTGGCGATATTCGCAGTGTCTCCAAAGTTGTGATCCACGGAACCCGACGGATCGGTGCTCCATCCTAGTAATGTGCGGGTTTCGGTCGTTCCGCTCGGAGCGGTCCAGGTGTACGGATCGCTGGTCGGCAGCTTGATATCAGCCTGCATGGTATCGACGGTCTGCGGGGTGCCGTGGTTGACGAGGCGTCCGTCGGCATCGTATTCCGGCATGGGCACGTTGCTGACGCGTGTGCCAGAGGCTGTGGCGTGGAGGTTCCCGAGTTCATCGGCGGTGTAACCGTCTGCGTCCGCTGTGGCGGTATAACCCGAAGGCAGGTTGGCATAGAGGCTGAGTGTTTGTTGCCGGTTGTTCGTCCAGACGTACGTTCCCGCGCGTTCTGGGTCGTTGGACAAAGTTAGCGAGAAGTCGTAGATTTCCTCGGGTGCAGAATCGGTATCCGCTTGTGTCGTGCCTGACGTTCCGTCTGAGAGCTTAGTTACTTTCAGCCAAGTGCCGGGATAATTCGGGTCGCTATCGAAGCTGGTTTCATCGAGGTCCGTCAGCTTTGTTTTAGGGCCGATGGTGAGCATGCTGAAATCGTCCCAACCGAACATCTGATACATGTCTTCGACATTGCCGGTGTCCCAGCCGCTGAGATTCAACGCTTTGAGATGTAGCATGCCCCAAAATGCCCATCTCATTGTATTCAAAGAGCTTGTATTCCAGCCGCTTAAGTCCAGGCTGCTAACACCGCAGCCGTCAAACATCGAGGTCATGTTTTCAAGACGGCCGGTGTCCCATCCGCTCAAATCCAAATCTCTCATGGTGTAGGATGCCTGGAACATGCCTTGCATGTTTTTGGTATGGCTGGTGTCGAGGTGATTGTTGCTGTCGAAACTTTCGAATCCATAGTTCCAATCGCCAAACATGAAGGACGCGTTCTCCGGAAGCTTGGTTTTGTTTACGCCGTCAAAGACGATATGTTGGGCATTCGAGAAATTATGGATAGTGCCCATATGGGCGTATGGGCCATACGTGTGAGAAAAGTCGGATTCAAGTCCGGTAAAGTCGTTTTCCTGGGTTGCGTCGGTCGCGGTGAAGGTTAGGGTGCATTGGCCGCCGTATTCGGCGCTGGGAGCCAAAGTCCAGCGACCGTGAGTCATGGGGCCGGTGTCGCTGCAGTTTCCGTCACGTGTGAGAGGCGATATTGGGAGCTCTTCGCTTTGTGCACTTGGCTTTAGAGTCTGTTTCGGCGAGAGGATAGGCGTTTGTTTTGGCAGAGTGGTTTTGCCCTTGGAAGCGCTTGCTGGTGCGATGGTCGTGTGCGAAGGTGTTGTGGCTGCTGGTTGTGGCGCGGACGCTGCCGGGGTGGGTGTAGTTGTCGCAGCTGCCGTGGCCGTGGTCGTGCCCTGTTGCGATTGTTCAGCCGGCTTGGCGTCTAGTGTTTCAGGTTCCGCAGCTTGCGCCAGAACAGGTGCAAGCAATGTCGCGGCGGCAATCACGCTCGCGCATACCACTTTAAGATTCTTACGCATAAAGTATCATCCTTAATCTCCATTTATCTCTGCTGATGAATATCGTTCTATGGATGCCGGCACACATATTGTGATTGAACGGTTTCTCAAATCATCAATCGTTTTATACTCTTATCGTAAAGCAATTATTTCGAAGCGCAAGCACAAATAGCTAATAATTACTATTTGTTGTCATTTTCCCTGTTAGCCTCATCGAGCTGTTGGGATAGCGGTCAAAATAGAGTGATTTGCGGATAGGAGGCTTCGATCCGAAGACGGAGCCTCCTATCGATTCCAATGGTGTTTATCCTATGGTCAGTTACTGGCTGCGGCCCGGTGCTGTGCGGCGAAGAACGCGTTGCGGCGCTGGTAGAGGAACATGGCGAAGAACGACACGGCGGCGAGGACGAGCATGAAAAGCCATGCAGGTGCGAGCACCCTGTTGCTGATCTGGTCTGGCACCACGCTCACGGTGACTTTCTTGTCGTCGTTTTTGCAGATCACCGCTGCAGGGGCGACGGAGCCTTCGCCGTAATAGGCGGTTTTGCAGACTTTTTCTTTTGGCGTCTGGTTGGAAGTGTCGGGCGCGGCTCCGTTGGCGTTCTGGTCGCCGGTGGCCGGTGCGATGGGCGCGGTCGCAGCATCGGCACGCGGCGCGGCCAGCAGACGTGCTGCCGGGCCGGCCGTGGCGGCAGGGGCAAGGGCCAACGTTGCGGGGGCTGCGACGAAACCGGCTGCAGCCGGGGCCGGGCCTTGCGAGGCTGGATGAACGGTTATGCCGCTCGTGCTGCTGCCACTTGTACTCGTTCCTGTGCCTGCGCCCGTTCCTGCGCCGGAGGCTGGAGTCGATGTGTTACCTGTGCCTGAGGGGCTTGACGGGGCGCTTGGGTCAGAGGGGGTCGAGGAAGGAGTTCCCGATGGCTCTGACGGTGTGGGCCCGGGTGCAGGGCTTGGCGAAGGGGTTGAGCTCGGAGGTGCCGGGCTTGGTGCCGGGCTTGGCGAAGGTCCTGGGGCTGGCGAAGGAGATGGGCTCGGCGAAGGTGACGGGCTCGGAGCCGGTGCGTGGTGAACTTGCCAGACGGCGTAGAGGGTCAAGCCGTCGACGGCGACATTCGTGTTCGCGCCGAGATTGTGGTCGACGGTACCTGTTGGGGTGGTGCTCCAACCTTCCAGAGTGTAGGTGTCGCTCGTGCTGCTTGGTGCGGTCAAGGTGTACGGGTTGCTGGCAGGCAGGGCCACGTTGGGATTGAGCGTGTCCACTGTGGCCGGAGTTCCGGCAGCGGTGACCTGCCCGTCGGCGTCAAATTCCGGCATGGGCACATCGTCTACGGTCATGTCGGTCAAGGTGGTGCTTAGGTTCCCGCTGGAGTCGGCCGTGTAGCCGTCGGCCGTTGCCGTTGCACTGTAGCCGGAAGGCAAACTTGCCAGATTGGACTGCAGGTTGATCGTGCGCAGCGGTGTGGTCTGCCAGACGTAGGTTCCTGCCCGGTTGGGATCTGTGGCCAAGGTATTGACAAAGTCGTCCTGGCTTTGAGCCTGGGCGTTGGTTAAGGGTTCCGTCGTGCCCATTGTGCCGTTCGACAGGTGCGAGACCTTGATCCATTTGTCTGTGTAACTCAAGCCTGGCGTCGACGGCCTTGTAGGGACTTCCGATGGCACTCGGTTGCCTCTGAAGCTCCGGCTTGAGAACCTGGTCTTGGGTCCGACGGTCAGCCTGTTGATCCTGCAGAACATGTCATCGGTATTGCTGGTGCCATTAGGTTTGATCGTAAGGTCAAGCTTGGTGGTGTCCCATTTGCTCAGGTCCAAAGTATGGATGTCACAAGCGCCATAGAACATGTGGTTCATATCGGTGACGTTGTGGGTGTCGAAGTTGGCGACATCCAAGCTGGGCAGAGGAATGCCGTCAAACATCGATCGCATGCTGGTGACATTGCCGGTGTCCCAGCCGCTCAGATCCAAAGAGGTCATTCCGCGGTCTCCCTGGAAAATGCCTTCCATGTTTTTTACGTGGCTGGTGTCTACGAGGCCGTTGCCCTTGAAGGTTTTGAGGTAGTTATGAAACAGAGTCGGGTCCCAGTCTCCAAACAGGAATCGGGAGTTCTCAGGTAATTGTGTTTTGTTGACGCCGTCGAAGACGATGTGCTTGGCATAAGCGAAATTATGGGTCGTTTTTATGTGGGTGAATGGTGTTGCGGTGCCTGGCTGGGTTTCCAGACCTTCGAAATCGTTCTCGTGGTCGGGGTCGGTTGCTGTGAAGGTCAGCGTGCACTCGCCGCCGTATTCGGTGCTTGGCCCGAGCGTCCAATGGCCGTGGGTCATGGGGCCGGTGGTGCCGTCGCATTCGCTGCCTTGGGTACTTGGTTCCAATCCTTGTAATTGTGCGGACGGGAGTCGGAGGGAGTGTTGCGGCATTGACGTTGGCGCGGATAATGTGGGTGTCGGTGCCAACGTGGCTGAACGGGTCAGTGCGGTTGGCGAAGGTGCCAGTGCATTCGTGGCAGACGTTGGCGCAGTATCGCTCTGTTGGGCTTGTTTGGTAGATGCGGGTGTAGTGGGTACGGAAGTGGAAACGGTCGCGTTTTGTGGGGCAGCGCCGGTTGATTCGGAGGGTTCCGCCGCTTGCGTGATGGTCGGCGCGAACAACGTCCCTGCCGCTATTGCTGTTGCGATTATCGTTTTTATCGTGCGCTGCATAATCTCCCTTGTCTCTTCTCGTCTCGTCATCTGGTGATTTCCGCATTTAAATGTAAATAAACAGAAATTATCGTAATTTGATAACTATATGTCACTGTACGACAAATTTTTATGAAATGCAAATCGATTTTGATGATATGTATTATTTTTCGATAAATATGGTTATGAAAAACGCGGTGCACGATTTATTGGCTGGCAATTACCGTGTGCTATATATCCGTAACTTCCGTTGAATGCCGCTTTATATGTTCCGTAACTTCCAGCGAATGCTACTTCAGGCTCCATGTGGAGCCGGTGGGCTTGTCCTCGATGGTGACTCCCATGGAGGCAAGCGCATTGCGGATTTTGTCGGCCTTTTCGAAGTTTTTCGCTTTTCGTGCGGCGTTGCGGGCGGCGAGCTGGTACTGCATCATCTCGTCCAGCAATTTGTGCTCGGCTTCGGTGTTGCCGTTGCCGATGGCGTTTTCGGCTCCGGTGCCGCTTTCGGAACTCCCTGCATTCCAAGGTTCGGCCAGCGGATCCAAGCCCAAGGTATCGAGCATGGCCCGCACTGAAAGCAGGGTTTCGTGCAGGGCTACCCGAGAGGTAAGCGAGTCGATGATTGCAGCGGGAACGTTGGCGTGTGCAAAAGCGAACCTGGCCTTCGCGTCGTTTTGGATGGCCTCTTTGGGCATGTCGGAATATCTGGCACTGGTCTCGTCGAGGATCCTGTGGTACTCGTCTGTCAGCTCTGCCATGTCGGCATCGCTCAAAGAACCGGTATTGGCGTTGGCCTGCCCTGCCTCAAGCTCGGAAATCAACGAGTTGCCATGACGGATGGCTGTGAAAATCGCGGCGGTGGCACCGGAAACATTGATGTCATCGTTCATCGCCTCTATAAAATCGAATGGTAATTGATCGGCTGTAACAGCTTCGACGTCCTCGCGGCTTGGCTGGCCTTCGGCGCCTAACGTCTGGCCTGCCCGGACGATGAAATTACTGATGCGCTCGTAGGCGGATTTCGCTTCGGCAAGCGTCTGGTCGCTCCACTCCAGCATCGAGCGGTATTGCACGCCGCCCAACGCATAACGCACCACCCAAGGTGAGTTATGCGCGAGCACGCTTGGCACGGAAAGCCCATTGCCCAGCGACTTCGACATTTTCTCGCCCTTTGCCGTCACCCAGGCGGAGTGCATCCACACGTTGGCGGATTCGTAGCCGGCTGCACGGGTCTGTGCCATTTCGTTTTCGTGGTGGGGGAAGCGCAGGTCGAGGCCGCCGCCGTGGATGTCGAACATGCCGTCGAGGTAACGGTGGCTCATGGCCGAGCATTCGATATGCCAGCCTGGGCGGCCGGTGCCGAACGGCGTCTTCCAGCGGGCGGTTTCGGGATCGCTTTCCTTGGAAGCCTTCCAAAGCGCGAAATCTCGCGGGTCGTGCTTGTCGGGGGAATAGTCGGCAGGGTCGGCCGGATTGTATTTGTCGTCGCCGGACTGGTCGATGCTGGGGCCCATTTCGTCGGCAACCGCCGCAGCGGAATCGACCTCTGCACTTTGCTTTTGGTGAGTCAACTCGCCGTAATATGGCCAACTTGCCACGTCAAAGAACACATTGCCGGTCGGCTTGCCGTCGGCGTCGGTAATGACGTAGGCGTGACCGCGGTCGACCAAACGCTGGATCAGATCGACCATATCGCCGATATGGCCGGTCGCGCGGGGTTCATAGGTCGGGGGAAGCACGCCGAGCGTGTCGTAGGCGCGTGTGAATTCGCGCTCGTAGTAATACGCTCGTGCCCACCATTGCTGGCCCGCTGCTGCGGCTTTGTCGAGAATCTTGTCATCGATATCCGTGACGTTGCGGATGAAGGTGACGTCGTAACCGAGTTTTTGAAGCCAGCGACGGACGATATCGAAAGCGACGGCCGCGCGGATATGGCCGATATGCGGTGAACTCTGCACCGTGGCCCCGCAGACGTAGATGCCCACCTTGCCGGGCACAATCGGTGTGAACGCAGACACTTCGTGTGTGGCCGTGTTATAAAGTTTCAGCTTTGTGGCAGCATCGGCGAGAGCCTTCGGCTGGTTCGATTCAGAAAGGTTGGAATTCTGCGGTTTCGTGGCGTTTTCCATACATCCAAGAATATTGGCGTTCGCCGACAAAAATGTCTAAGTGCCGTTCGCTTGAAGTCAATCGCTATAAAATTGGGGTGGCGAAATGTCACAATGGAATCATGACGATGCCGAAAGTGCTTATTTTACAACATGTTTCCTGCGAAAAACCGGGACGGATTCTCGACAATCTTGATGATCTCGGCATGGCCAGCCAAACGTTGAGCATTGCCAGTGAGTCTAACCCTGACGTACCGAAAAGCGAGGAGATCGCAGGGCTTGTGGTGATGGGCGGGCCGATGGGGGCGCAGGATTACAAGGAATATCCGGGGCTCAAAACCGAAGCCAAGCTGGTGCGCAAGGCGGTAAAGGCCGGCAAGCCGGTACTCGGCATCTGCCTCGGGCATCAAATCATCGCCACGGCACTCGGGGCCAAGCTGCAAAGCGGCAAATGTTCCGAAATCGGGTTCGCGCCCATCAAGCGCGTCGCCAAGAACGATTGGTTTCCGATGTGGACGCCGCAAATGAACGTGCTCAACTGGCACAACGACGTCGTTTCCGTTCCCGAGGGTGGCCAGCTTCTCGCATCATCGAAATATACCGAAAACCAGGCGTTCTGCTATAAAAGCGCGCTCGGACTGCAATTTCATCTTGAGGTCACCCCGACTCTGCTGGACGAATGGCTCAGCGAGCCTTCCATGGTCAAGGGCATGAAGAAGAGCCAGATTTCCAAGATTCGCGAGGACTTCAAACGCTACGACGTCGAGCTGCAGCCGCTCGCCGAGCAGGTTTTCTCTGCGTTCGCCGTGCGTTGCGCCGCCAGCGCCCGCGCGATGGGCGAATAGCTACTCGGGCGTTGAACGAGTATCAGATGCGCTGATTCACGCTCGCGCACCAGGTGAGTGACTACCCCGTCGGTTCGTGCTTGCGGTGCGGCCTGAATCCGTGAGAAAAGCACTAAATCGTGCCCTAAATGGTGCTTTTGGCCTCAACTTTGGACTGAATCCGTGGGAAAAGCACTAAAACAGGGCCAAAATGGTGCTTTTCGCACTGGTTTCGGGATGAATCAGTGGGAAAAGCATCATTTTGGCGGTCAGTTGGTGCTTTTCTTTCGCAGCGCTTTGAATGGACATGGCGGGCGACTCGATATCTGCTTCGGTTGTGGGCTCAAGGGTGTTGGCAGCAGGCGGTAGCATCGAATCACTATGCCGACTTATGACTTGGGACTTGAACACGTTTCGCTTGATTTCGCAACTAAAACCATTTTCACCGATGTAACGCAGGGCGTCTTCGAGGGCGACCGCATCGGCATCGTCGGCAAGAACGGCGATGGGAAATCAACACTTCTGCACTTACTTGCAGGTACGCAGCAGCCCGATTCCGGGCGTGTGACCACTCGTAATGGACTGACTTTTGGCATGTTGGATCAACGCGATCCGCTTGATGACAACGCCACAGTGCGGCAGGCCGCGCTTGAGGGGCGCGAGGATTACCAGTGGGCGTCCGACACGCGTTCACGCGAAATCGTTGAGGCACTGCTGGGAGGTTTAAGTCTCGACGCCAAGGTCGGTTCGCTTTCCGGCGGGCAACGTCGACGCGCCGATTTGACACGGCTGCTTTTGAAGGATTGGGACATTCTGGCGCTTGACGAGCCCACGAACCATTTGGATATCGTCACCATTCACTGGCTTGCGGAACATCTGAAGAACCGTTGGGCCAACGGGCAGGGCGCGCTGCTGCTGGTCACCCACGACCGCTGGTTCCTCGACGAGGTCTGCGAATCGATGTGGGAGGTACATGACGGGGTGATTGACCCGTTCGAAGGCGGCTACAGCGCCTACATGCTCCAACGCGTCGAACGTGATCGTCAGGCCGATATCCGTGAGGAACGTCGTCGCAACTTGGCCCGCAAAGAGTTGGCGTGGCTGACTCGCGGCGCTCGCGCCCGTGCCACCAAGCAGAAGTTCCATGTCAAGCAAGCCAACGAACTCATTGCTGACGTGCCGCCGATGCGTAATACGTTACAGCTCAAACAGATGGCGACTTCGAGACTTGGCAAGCAGGTCGTCGACTTAAACGATGTGACCCAGATTTTCGAACATCTTCAAGGCGAATCATCAGGTGATGAATCTGATGTTTCGGTTGACGATTCCAGTAATGCCAGTAATGATTCCGCTTCGCGTGTTGATGTGGTTCCGGCTTTGTACGAGGAGCCAAGAGTCATGGGTTCCGTCGAATTGGCTGTTGACGACTTGGATGATGACCGGTTGGTTGACGCGAAGGCTGAAAATTCCGAAGCCAGAGAAAAGCAGACTACGGCGGAAACCGATACAGTCGTGCAGCTCTCTGATGAAACGAATGATGCCGATATTTCTGATGTTTCTGTTGGCGAGAAAGACAACGCAGCCAATACCGATGAATCCGATGGCGAGGATAAACCCGCTGTCACATCATCGGCTCAGCGGGTGACGGTCAGCGGGCGCAAGATTCTTGATGACGTTACATGGCTTATTGGTCCTGGCGATCGATTCGGCATTGTCGGCGCAAACGGTGCCGGCAAGTCGACCTTGCTGAAGATTATCGACGGCACCTTGACGCCGACGGTCGGGCACGTCAAAATCGGCAAGACCGTCAAGTTCGCGGTGCTTTCGCAACGGCTGGACGAGCTGGAGAAGCTTGGCAAATACAAGATCAAGGAAGTGCTGAGCCGCTACAAGCCGACTTACGAAGTCGACGGCAAAGAGGTTTCGACCAGTCAGCTGATGGAACGGCTCGGCTTCTCGGCCGCTCAGCTGATGACACCGATCGCCGACCTTTCCGGCGGTCAGAAGCGCCGCATGCAGCTGTTGCTGATTCTGCTGGATGAGCCCAATGTCTTGATTCTCGATGAGCCGGGCAACGACCTCGATACCGATATGTTGGCCGTAATGGAGGATTTGCTCGATTCCTGGCCGGGCACGCTGATTGTGGTTTCCCATGACCGCTACCTGCTTGAACGTGTGACCGATGAACAGTTCGCGCTGATTGGCGGCAAGGTCCGTCACCTTCCCGGCGGCGTGGATGACTATCTTGAAATGGTTCGTAAAATCGAGAACGGCGAAACGCTTGATGAGGTTATCGGCGGCAACCGTGGTGGTAAGTCGTCAGGCAGGGGCTCTTCCTCAAGCAGCACGTCTGCATCCCAATCGTCAAATGCAAACGCAAGCGATAACGGCAACAGTGACGATGCCGATTCGCAATCCGGCGAACCGAAGCTGACCGGCAAGGCCTTCCACGACGCCACTCGTCGTCTCTCAGCCATTGAACGCAAACTAGCCAAACTCGAAACCGAAAAGTCCAAGATCGAGCAAAAAATGGCCGCTCACGACCCGGCCGATTACGTAGGCCTGGGCAAGCTCAACGAACAGCTCTCCGCCAACTCCGCCGAGTCCGAGTCTCTGGAGTCCGAGTGGATGGATCTCTCCGAACAGGTTGAATAGATCAATCTGTTATCCTTCGTACTCCCAAGGGTTGATGATCTCTATTCCTGAATCCTCGAAGTCTTTGGTATTTCTGGTAGCAATGGAACAATGGTTAGCCGCTGCAATCCCGGCGATTTGAGTGTCAAATATGCCCACATTGTGTCCGGCTTGTTTGCGTCTTGAAGCTATTGCTGCATATCTATTCGCAGCTGTGGCGTTAAGAGAGAGTATTCGGCCGTTATATTTCATCAACGTTCGAGTAATCAAGTCCGACAAATCACGTTTTTTGTGTCCATCAGGCATAAGACGAAGTCCATATAGCAATTCTCCGACGGTTATTGAACAAAGTCGAAGAGAACTCTGCTTCTGATCCTTGAACCATTGTGCAACGTGACTATCGGGATCTTCCTTAAACATTTCGCTAACCACATTGGTGTCTAAGATAATCATGATTACTCGAATGTCATAGGCTCGGCGGTCTGGTCGCGGGAAGGTAAATGGAAATCGTTAATTCCCTTAATGCCTTCTTGCTCCATGTAATTTCGCAGGTCATCGTAGAAGTTGGTCTCTTCGACTTCTTTGCGTACTAACAGGCCTGCTGTGAAATCTTCTACAATAGAACGCACTTCAGCTTCTGTTGATCGGTTGTTTTCTTTAGCGATGGTCTTCAACTTGTCGACTGTTTCGTCATCGACTTTTCTGATAGTGAGAGTGGCCATGGGTTTCTCCTTTATTTATTTTTTGTATTAAAAGACATGTAACGTGAAGTGATATCGATTGGATCATCAATCGAAGTTGACTGGGCGCATATTGTCCTTTTCGCGTGGCGGGACTAATTCCTCATTGGCTTCAAGTCCCCTGTCTCCTAGCAAAGCATGGCATTTCGCGAATAATTCTGCTGAAGTTAAAGAGTGATCATTCTTCGCGACGGCATCTTCAATGATTAGCCTTACTTGTGTTTCAACAGATCGGTGATTAGCTTGAGCCACAGATTTCAGTTTTTCCAACTGGTCAGTTGGGATGTCGTGAATTACTAGCGTCTTCATTATGCCTCCTTGTTCCTGTTGATTAATAATATGATAGCAAAATGCTAGCATACTGTCAAAAGAGCACAAAAGGAGAATTCACAAAATAAAAGGACGGGTACGGCCTTACGGCTATATCCGTCCTAGTTGATTAGCGATAGTTATTCCGTCACCTGCCGGTGATCTCGCTGCCGACCACCTTTTCACTCAAGGCATGCGGGCCGCGGGTCACCGCGACGGCGCCGGAACGGACCAGTTCGATGACGCCGAAGTCGTCCAGCAGGCCGAGCAGCGCGTCGATCTTGCCCTCGTCGCCGGTGGCCTCGATGGTCAGGGACTCGGGGTGCACGTCGACCACGCGGACGCGGAAGAGGCGCACGATTTCCAAGACGTCGGAACGGTTCGTCTCGTTGGCGGCGACCTTGATGAGCACCAGCTCGCGCTGAACGGCGTCGGTGTTGTCGAGGTCGACGATCTTCAGGACGTGGAGCAGTTTGTTGAGCTGCTTGATGATTTGCTCCAACGGCACCTGCTCGACGTCGGCGGTCACGGTGACGCGCGAGATGTCGGGGCGTTCGGTGGGGGAGACGGAAAGCGAGTTGATGTTGAAGGCACGGCGGGCGAAAAGGCCTGCTATACGCGCCAATACGCCGGGGCGGTTCTCGACCAGAACGGACAGGGTGTGACGCTCGCTATGCGGAGTGGATGCGGGATAAATTGCCATGATATTCCTTTCGCCTTGTCCTTAGTTTTCCGCGGTTGCGGTGTTGTCGGCTTTGGCTTCACTGCCGTTATCATCTTGAGGCTGATCATCATCGGCGATATGATCTGTCGAATCATGATGCAACAGCGGCTGCACGCCCGGCATGTAGGTCACGGTGTCGTTGGATTGCCCGGCGGCGACCATGGGCCAGACCATCGCGTCCTTGTAAACGCGGAAGTCGATCAATACCGGCCGGTCGTTGATTTCGTTGGCTCGCTTGATGGCGGCCTTCGCCTCGTCCTGCGTTGTCGCGCGAATACCCACGCAGCCATACGCGTCGGCCAGTTTGACGAAATCGGGGACGTTGATGATGTCCTCGGTGTTCTCGCCGTCCTGGATGCTGGTCTGCGAATAATGCTTGTCGTAGAAGAGCGTCTGCCACTGACGGACCATGCCGTAAACGGAATTATTGAGAATCGCGATTTTCACCGGTGCGTTGTCGACGAACGCGGCCGCCAGTTCTTCAGAGGTCATCTGGAAACTGCCGTCGCCATCGATCAACCAAACCGGCTTCTTGCCGCCGAAATCGCGGGCGGAACCCACGCGTGCCCCGATGGCAGCAGGCAGCCCGAAGCCCATCGTTCCAAGGCCTCCCGAAGAAATCCAGGAATGCGGATTCTCGAAATCGATAAGCTGCGAGGCCCACATCTGATGCTGGCCCACGCCGGAAACCCAAATGGTGGAAGGCGAAGCCTGACGAGAGAGTTCCTCCACGACCCACTGAGGCGAGAGGGTGCCGTCCGGCGTCGTTTCGTCGTACTTCATCGGATATTTTTCGCGCCACGAGTTGATGAGATTCCACCAAGGCTTAAGACTCGGCTTGCCATGGATGGCCTGTCCGCGCTTGATTTCGGCGTTCAGTGCGTTGAGCACTTCGGCCACATCACCGACGATCGGCACGTCGGGCTGGCGGCGCTTGCCGATTTCGGCCGGGTCGATATCGATATGGACAACACGGGCCGCAGGGGCGAAAGCCTCCATCTTGCCGGTCACTCGATCGTCGAAACGTGCGCCGATGGCCACCAGCAGATCGCATTTCTGTGCCGCCGCCGTGGCTGCCAAAGTCCCGTGCATACCCAGCATTCCCAAGACCTTCGGGTCGGAATCCGGCACGATGCCGCGGGCTGGGAGCGTGGTGACGATGGGGGAATCGGTCAGGTCGGCCAATTCCTTGACCTGCGCTCCGGCGTTGGAACGCACAGCACCGCCACCGACGTATAGCACCGGACGATAGGACTGCTCGAAGAGCTTCACGGCTTCGCGAAGCACGTGGCCATGCGGTTTGGTGGTCGGATTGTAGCCGGGAAGCAGCAGTTTCTGCGGCCATGAGTAATACATATCGCCGACCTGTGCGGTTTTGGTGATGTCAACCACGACAGGGCCGGGGCGACCGGTACGTGCGATATAGTGCGCTTCGGCGAGCACGCGCGGAATATCCTGCGCGTCGGTGACGAGGTAGGAATGTTTGACCACTGGGTATGTAATACCGACGGTATCGGCTTCCTGGAAGGCGTCGGTACCGATCGAGTCCACGCCGACCTGACCGGAAATGACGACAAGCGGCACCGAATCCATATTCGCGTCGGCGATCGGCGTGACCATATTCGTCGCCCCCGGTCCGGAGGTGACGATGCACACGCCCACGCGCCCTGTGGCCACGGCATATCCCTCGGCCGCGTGCCCTGCGCCCTGCTCATGGCGCATCAGCACGAAACGGAACTTGGTGTCATCGTGAATCTGGTGATAAACCGGCAGAATCGCGCCGCCCGGAATGCCGAAAACGTCCTGCACGCCCAGATCTTCCAGCGTGCGGATCAGCGCCTGCGCGCCGGTCATCTTCTCTCCATCAACGAGAGTCTGTTTGCTTGTTTTCGGTGCTTTCGGCACCGCGCTGAATGCCTGTAAAGGCGTTGGTGACACCATCATTCCTCTTGTCTCTTCGGGTTGATAAGGATTGTCGGTGACCTGCGTCGTATGGTGTACGCCCGCATGGTGATGACGTTCGGCTTACGTCGGACCGTTTGTGGCAGGCCACGCCGCTATGTCGATGTGGTAGATATCATAGCGCCCCGTCAGCAGAGGTATTGCCTGTTGCCCAAATACTGGCGGCACCTCGGGAAAATATATGCGCTGGGCCGGTACCTGATGAATCGGATGCCGGCCCAGCGGCTTCGTAGAATGGCAATAAGTAGAAATGCCGTAAGCTGCAACTCAGCCGATAAAGCTTTATTGCGCCCTTTGTGTCTGGCTGGCTGGCAGTGTCATGACTTGCATAATCGGTATGCAGGCTATGACTGTTGATTTCAGCCTTATTAATGCCGTTTAATGCTGCGATTTGCTATTGCCGTGATGGTGCTTTTTGGCAGGGTGTTTGCTTGGGTTGGTGTCCAGTTCCGTCCACGCGGCCTTTGCCGCGGCAAGCTGGGCCTTGCGTTTGCTGGTGCCGGTGCCGACACCGAGTATTTCGTCATCCTCGCCGACGACGGCGCGGGCGGTGAAGACTTGCGCGTATTCCGGGCCGGAAACGGCCATACGGTAACGCGGATCCTCGAGACCCATACCGTGCGCCTTGACGGTCAACGAGGTCTTCCAATCCAGCGCCGGCCCCTCGGTGGCGACTTTTTTGAGCTCGTCGTCGACCAGATGATGCACGACTTTGCGGGCCTCGTCAATGCCGTGTTCCACGAATGTCGCGCCGATCAGCGATTCGACGATGTCGCAGAGAATCGAGCTTTTCTGGGCACCGCCGGATTCCGCCTCGCCGTGGCCGAGCAAGATATACGGCCCTACTTTGAGTTTTTCGCGAGCAATCTGTGAGAGTGCCTTTTCCGAGACGGCCATCGCCCGCATCTTCGCCAGCTGGCCTTCGTTCATGTCGGGATGGACGCGATACAGCGTTTCCGTGGAAACGAACTCAAGCACCGCATCGCCCAGGAATTCCAGACGCTCATAGTTCGGCGCACCTTCGTGTTCGTGCGAGAACGAGCGGTGGGTGAGCGCCTGCACCAGCAGGTCCGGCGAAAGCGTGGTGCCAAGCCGGTCGAGCAGTTCCTGCTGCGG
Source organism: Bifidobacterium sp. ESL0728 (assembly GCF_029392015.1). Lineage (NCBI taxonomy): Bacteria > Bacillati > Actinomycetota > Actinomycetes > Bifidobacteriales > Bifidobacteriaceae > Bifidobacterium > Bifidobacterium sp. ESL0728. The sequence continues at coordinate 2,164,842 of NZ_CP113925.1, read as the reverse complement.
GGAGCTGGATTTGGCGGTATCGGATTGCGGCGTTGTTGCGGTTGTTTGTGAACCTGAACCAGAGACTGCGGGTTCGGTATTTTCGTTGTGTTGTGAATCGGTCATGATAGTCCTCTACCAATCCTTACGACCCCGATGAATATATTGCGGGCATCAAGCCGTTTGATAGCAAATAGCAGGATATCGAATCTCGTTAAGCTCAATCAAAGCGAATTGGTTACTGTAATACATCTACGTGGTGGCGTTTGATGGGTAATGATGGTTTGAATTATTTTTAGATTATCGAGTGCAAACCGAAACGTAAGCAGAGATGCAAAAGCCCCGCCACCCGTCGATGGCAGGGCTTTTATTTGCTAGCGTTTCACTTGCTCAGCGACTTGCTGATAGCCTCGCGATAGACGCGGCCGCGGAACGAACCGCAGCTCGGGCAAGCCATGTGCGGCAGGGTCGGCGCACCACAATTGGGGCAGGCGACGGTCTTGGCCGCGCTGGCCTTCCAGTTGGAGCGGCGCGAATGCGTGTTGGCTCGCGAAGTCTTGTACTTTGGCAGTGCCATGGTATTCCTCTATTTCGTTCGAACAATTTGAGCTTAAGCAAATAAGATACTACAGCAGGCGGGGTACAAGCTTTTAGCCGCTTACTTGATATTTGATATTGCAAATCAGACGTTGAATGGTCGATGTCAGTCGCAAATCCAATGAACTATTGCATTTGCGACGGGAAAGGTGGCCATTACGTCGCGTTTGCAATGAACTGTTGCATTTGCGACGGTAATGGCACGGGTTGCGTCACGTTTGCAATGAATGATTGCGTTTGCGACGGGGAACGTCGGATTATTTGTTTCCCTCTTCCTTTTCCAGCTCGGCCTTGAGGCCGGCCAGAGCGGCGAAACGGTTGTCGACCACGTCGTGATGGTGGTCGGGATGTTCGTTGAGATTCACACCGCACTGCGAGCACAGGCCCTTGCAATCAGGCTTGCACAGCGGTTGCAGCGGCAGGTTCTCGACCAATGTGTCGCGCAGAAGCGCCTCGAGATCGGCGAAATTGCAATCGGCGCTCAGCGGGTAGGTGTCTTCCGACTCGTCCTCGCCGGCGATGATGTCGATGTCCTCGTCGTGCTTACCGCTTCCGTTATCCGCGTTGACGGAAGCTTTCGCGGAATCGTAAGGGAAGAATGCCGTGACATTCATGCCCCAGTCACGTTTGATCGGGGTGAGGCAACGCACGCATTCCGCGTGGACCGGAGCGTCGAAGCGCCCGGTGAAAATCAGCCCGTCAACAATCGAGTCGAAGGAGCCGGTCACTTTGACGGGCGCGCCCTCCTTGACACCGATGACATTGTCGCCGATACCGCTGGGCGCAGGAAAATCGGCGTCAACGGCTTTGCTCTGGCCGGGGCGCGAGATAATCTGCCCCACGCTGACGGCCCATTGCGAATCTTCAGGTCTGCTCATATATCTGTTTCGTTCTTTCGGATCTTGAAATCTTGTCTATTTATGTTATTCGTTTTTCTTAGCCGGTGTCTGCTTTTGGGCGAGCGCGTCGGCCTGGGTCGCTTCGAGCTCCTGTGCCGCCTCGTGCTGGCGCTTGTCGATGACGTCGATGCCGTTGCGGATGTCGCGGTCGTAAGTGGTGACCTGGTCTTTCAAGGCCTTCATCACATCAGCGCAATAGGCGTTGGCACCTTGCACGAGCTTGGTCGACTTGGTCTGGGCGTTGTCCATGATCACGCGGGCCTTCTGCTGGGCGATGTCGACGATGCGCTCCTGACCGGCGAGAATCTGCGCCTGTTCCTCGGCGTTCTGCTTGATTTGCGCGGCCTGGCTTTGAGCTTTGGCCACGATGGCTTGGGCCTGACTTTGGGCGTTCTGCAAGCGGCGTTCGGCTTCACGCATCAGGGAAGAGGCGCGTTCAAGCTGCACGGGGAGCATGGCTTTGAGCTGGCCAAGCTGGTCGAGGAACTCGTCGCGGTCGAGGCGCACCATGCCGGGAGTGAAAATGCTCGACTTGGTTTCCTCCACGGTTGCGCTCATCTGGTCGATGATGTCATAAACCGTGGTGAATTCGTCGCGGCTTTTGCTCTCGGCGTTGTTCCTGTCATCTTCGTCGCTGGAATCCGAGTCGTTGTTCTCGTCATCGTCTGATGGTTCGTCGTGCTGTTCCCGCAAGTCCGGAAGATCTCCTGGCGAGGCGAAAAGCGGTTTGGTGGCTTTCGGGGATGACGTTTCGTTGGTCTCGTCATTTTCCGTTTCGCTGGTTTCGTCGCCGTCAATGGAGGTTTCGGAGCGTATGCTCTCGTCCTCTTCATCGCGGTTCGGCGAAAGGTCGTCCACCGGAATGACCTTCGAAATGGTATCGTCTTCCTCGTCGTTGAGGTTTTTGTCTTCCGCCATCATTGACTCTTTTCTTTTTGAAGTTGCTCGGCGAGCATGCCGACCACGCAATCGGGCACCATACCGGTGACGTCGCCGCCGTGACGCGCCACATCCTTGACGATGGTGCTGGAAATGTGTTCAAGAATGGGATTTGCGGGCAGGAACATGGTCTCGACGCCGGAAAGCTTGCGATTGACCAGCGCCATTCCAAGCTCGGCCTCGTAATCGCCGTTTTGCCGCAGTCCCTTGACGATGACCGATGCGCCGACCTTGGTGCAATAATCGGTGATCAGGCCGTCGGTTGAAGCGACTACTACATTGGGATATCCGTCTTTGACCAGCGCTCGTTTGATGACGTCCACGCGGGTACTTTCCGAAAACATGGGAGTTTTCGCACTGTTCACAGCCACCACGACGTGAACCGTCTCGAAAATGCGCGCGCTGCGTTCGATAACATCCAAATGCCCTGCTGTGACTGGATCATACGAGCCGGGGCACACTGCAATAGTCATATTGTCAAGAATAACGCCTGACGCTGATTTCCGCCGATGCGAATATGAAGCACGCACTATGTGATAGTCAGAAATACGCTACGATAAAACAAGAATGTAAGCCAAAATTATTATAAATTATTATAAAATAATGGTTTTGTTATCAGAGACCTGCGATTATGGTTGATAAACGGTCTATAAAACGGTTTTGGTAGTTTGGTACAGGAAACACGGCAAGAAGGTCGGCGAATGCGAAGAAGCGGCAAACGGTTGGTGGAACGTGGCGCAGCGTTTGCGATGGCGCTGGTCTTCATGCTGGCGGCGTTGGCCGGTTGCGGGGTGCAAAAGCAGCCGAGTGCTCCCACGCACAACGGCAGTTATCACATCGGAGTAAACAAGATTGGTGGTGGAACGGGCAGCGATGTCATGTTTCCGCCCGAACTTGTTTCCAGGATTTCCAAGGACGGCAAACCCGTCAGCAACGAGGAGATAGAAGCCGAGATTCGCGCCGCAGGCGATAGCATCAGCTCGATGTGCTATTTCGATGATCAGGGTTATCTGGTGGTACGTGTCAATGATGACCAGAGCGACAACGCCATCAACTGGATCGAGCGCAGCATCGATGTCGAAGCCCAGAAGTTTTTGGAGAAAAGCCCTTATTATCACTATCGGATTTGGCACAAGGCCGAAGCGGACGATGCCGACGGAAAGCCGCCGGTCATGCGTGTGTGGGCGGACAAAGATTTGCCGCGTTCCATGATACCCACCGTTTTCGGCATGATTCCTGCGCTTGAGGGGTTTGAATACTACATGAAGGATGAAAACAATAAACAATATGATATGAAAATCCTTCTTTTCGACGATATGGCCAACAAGCAGGTGGATGAGCACCAGTTTATGCGTGATAAGCTGTGGGACTTTCCGTATAAGAAATTTGGTGGGCAATCATGAAAAGCTCAAGAAAAAACAGGCAGGGAACCTCCAGACGGATCGGAAAGCTAGGACTTTGGCTGCGTAAAATCGTCGTTTCAATCGTTGTTGCTGTGTTCGCGCTGGTTGCCTTGCCGGCCTGTTCCGTACTCAAACCCGCTAAAAGCGCGCCCAAGACGGATCCTGACAAAATGGAAACAATCGTCATGCCAAGCCAGGACGACGACAAGAAAAAAGCCGCGAAAGAGTTCAAGGACAGCAAGGACTTCACCGATGTCACGGTCAACAAGAAGGGTGAGCTGGTCTTTAAGGTCACCGAGCGGCAACGGAAAAGGGAGATTATCGACCGTGAGCATGAAATCAACTATTTCGCCGCCGGATTCCTTAGTCAAAAACCTGAATATCATTACACCGTCAGCAAGGATCTTTCGCAATTTTCTATTTGGCTTGATAAGGATGCGGCGCCTTGGTTCTGGGGTTCGTACCCGTTCGATTCCCAGATTCTGCATTATTTCCAACGCAAGCCCGGCTCGTTTGATATGCATGTGACCATGTATAATTGTCATACAGGTAACAAGATTGACGACTATGATGGTCTCAATCCTACGGGTCATTCGTGGACTCAGGATCAGCTTGGCAATTGACTCCGGCGATTGCTCCGAGCTTGACTTCCGATGATAGTTGTGGCGATTGCTCTGGTGATTTCGTAATGCCGAGAGATGAATGGCGGGTAAATCGTTACCTGCGGTAAACGCCCGACGTTATGATGTATGCGGTATTTCGATGTTTGATGTGTGGTTGGATGGCCGGATAACCGGTTAAGGAGACAGTATGGCTGACTTTTTCGAAGGGGCGAATATAGCCGCTCGGCGGTCGAGCGATTGGCGCGATGAGGCTGGATTCGAGAACCCTAACCAAAACCCGGATTCAGGAGCGGGGACGGCGGTGCTTGAGCGCCCCGAAACCAAAGAGGAAACCCAGCGCAGTGACGACGGCGACGCGGACCGTTTTGCCCATTACGTTTCTCGTGACCGTATGCGCGAGTCCCAGCTTACCGGGCGGCCCGTGGTGGCGCTGTGCGGCAAGATCTGGGTGCCAAAGCACGACCCGTCGCAGTATCCGGTCTGCCCGGATTGCAAGCGCATCTACGAGGAGATGACCGGCAAGTAAAGTCGCGGGTTGTTTGCGGCGGCGTGTGTTTCGACCGTTTTATAAAGGCTGTATATACCAAGGAATAAATGGTATATACAGCCTTTTGCTTTGGATTCGGTGACCGTCGATTCCCGTGATATTTCGCGGTTGTGCTGAATTCCGGGAGCTCATATTGCATATTGAATTTGCTTGATAGAACTGCGGCATTTTCGCCTTGGTTTTGACTTGATCCCGGCGAATATTGACGAGAATATGCAGATGATATGCAAAGGCCAATCCACGATTTCGTCTGATAACTAGTGTCAGATTGAATCGCAGATTGGCTTTCGACTATCTATATTCGATTCGTTATGTTTTATTTCTACAACACGTCGATTTGGGTGGGGATTGAAGGATCGCCCTTCATCAGCGACTGTGCGGTGATCGGCAGCTCGGCCAGGGCCTTTGCACGATATTCGTGCGCGGCGGTGATGGCGTCGTGACCCTGATAGCGCGTGTTGGCCTTGCCATGGTCCATATAGTTGACCATCAGATCCTTCCAGCCGTCTTCGGGCTGGAACCGGGCCAGCTTCTCTTCCGAGCCGGAGATGACGTGCTCGCCGTTGGCCAGGCCGTATTCGTAGGAACGGAACGCCAGCTTGCGGCCGGGGACGGTGGCCTTGTCTTCCGACTTCTTGGCGACCGGCACCATCTCGCCGTCCTCGCCTTCGCGCTCGGTGAGTTTGTAGACCATGGCGCAGGTCGGTGCGCCGGAGCCGGTGACCAGCATCGTGCCCACGCCGTAGGAGTCGACGGGCGCGGACTGCAGCGCAGCCAACGCGTATTCGTCGAGGTCGTTGGTGACGGTGATCTTCGTGTTCTTGGCGCCGAGGGCGTCGAGCTGGTTGCGCACGCGCTGGGCGAGGGCTGCGAGGTCGCCGGAATCGATGCGCACGCAGCCGAGGTCGGGGCCCGCCACTTCAACGGCCGTCTTGATGGCCTCTTCGATGTCGTAGGTATCGACCAGAAGCGTGGTGTTCGCACTCATGGCGTTGACTTGCGAGGCGAAGGCATCGCGCTCGGAATCGTGGACGAGGGTGAAGCAGTGTGCCGATGTGCCGATGGCCTTCAAGCCGTAAAGCTGGGCGGCAAGCAGGTTCGAGGTGCCTTGGAACCCGCCGACCACTGCCGCGCGGGCGGCGGCGACTGCGGCCCATTCGTTGGCCCGACGACCGCCCATATCCATGCAGGGGCGGTCTTTGGCGGCGCTGACCATGCGCGAGGCGGCGGAGGCCACGGCGGAGTCATAGTTCAGGATCGAAAGCAGCAGCGTCTCGAGCAGCGTGCATTCGCCGAACGTGCCTTCGACCTCAAGGATCGGGGAGTCCGGGAAGAACATCTCGCCTTCGCGATAGCCCTTGATGGAACCGGTGAACTTGAAGTTTTCGAGCCATTTGATGGTTTCAGGGCTCACGATTTTGCGGTCAGAAAGGAATTTCAGGTCATCATCGTTCAGATGGAAACGCTCGAGTGCGTCAAGAATGCGTCCGGTGCCGGCAAGGACGCCATAGCGCCGCTCGAGCGGCAGGCGACGCGTGAACACCTCAAAAACGCATTTGCGGTTCGCGGTGCCGTCCTTGAGCGCCGCGTCCAGCATCGTGTATTCGTACATATCGGTCATCAAAGCCGGTGAATAATCCAGCATCACATGCCTCCCTGAGGTGTGTATCGCCCGCGGCTTTAGCGTTGTCGACGTTGCCGACCTGGCCGTGGGATTTGCGTTGCCGGTTTGCCCGGCCGCGTTGCTTTCGTTTCGATTCTAACCCGAAACGGCGATTAATAGTAATAATGACTATAAGTAGACATTTTATTTTTCGCAAGGTGTCCATAAACTTGGTTGCATGAAATATTTTGTCGGAATCTATCGCCTCATCGTTGCGTTTCTATGTCTGGCATTTACGAGCGTGGCCTGGACCACGCCGAATTACTGGGTTTTCTTCACCTACCAAACCAACTTCACACTGGGTCTGGTGATGCTGTGGGCCGGCATCGCCTGCCTTATCGACGGCAAACAGCCGCCGGCCTGGCTCAAGGGCGTGCTTACCCTTTACATCGTGGTCACCGGTGTGGTGGCCGCCACGTTGATGCCGGCTGACGACCCGGCCACGGTCAAGTATGTGTTCGGCATCGTCACCAATGTGATCCTGCACAGGGTTGTGCCGATTATGGCGGTCATCGATTTCATCTTCTTCGACGCCCATCGCCGCTTCAAGTGGCATTATGTGCTCACCTGGCTCATCTATTTCCCGATCTATCTTGCGTTCGTGCTCATTCGCGCCCAGCTTTGGCCGCATTCCGGACCCGAGACCGGCGGCGACCCGTATCCTTACGGCTTCATCGATGTCAGCCAGATCGGCTGGAGCCATATGTGGGTCACCGCTTTCCTCTGTCTCGGCGGTTTCGCCATTATAGGACTGATTATCTTCCTCATTGACCGCATTCTTCCGAAGAAACCGCTGATCGGCGCTGTTCGCGACTGAATGGTTGCGGGCGTGGCTTATGGGGTCGTGCGCGTGGCTGACCGGGGTTGCGTGTCTCCGACGTCTCTGTGCGGTTTATACGGGAGACACGTAATCATGAATTTTAAATGCGTCGTTTCCAGCACTTCACACACATTTATGCTGGAAAAGACCTAAATAGAAATTTTAAATGCGTTGTTTCCAGCACAAAAGTGTGGGGACTGCGGGGAATGTCGCATTTGGTGCGTTGGCTTTGTATTGCATTTGGATGTAAGGGTGCCGACGCCGCTGGAAGGTGCGGTCGGATTGCTTCTTCGCGGATGCCACTGTCGTGCAAATGGTCAGGTTTCGCGGTCAACGTGACCGGTTGATGGTAGGTTGGCGGTATGGCTGAAATCAAAGATTTACTGAATAGCGATACTGTGGTGCGCCCTGACGGACGTGCCGTCGACGAGCTGCGGCCCGTCAAAATCACCCGTCATTTCACCGATGCGCCGGAAGGCTCCGTGTTGATCGAATGCGGCAACACCCGCGTGATGTGCACCGCGACGTTTGCGCCCGGCGTCCCGCGCTGGCGCAAGGATTCCGGGCTGGGCTGGGTCACCGCCGAGTATGCGATGCTGCCGCGTGCCACCTCCGAACGCACTCCGCGTGAATCAGTCAAGGGCAAGGTCGGCGGACGCACACAGGAGATTAGCCGTTTGGTCGGCCGCTGCTTGCGCGGTGTCATCGATATGAAGGCGCTGGGCGAGAACCAGGTGCAGCTGGACTGCGACGTGCTGCAGGCCGACGGCGGCACCCGTACCGCTTCCGTGACCGGTGCTTACGTCGCGCTGGTCGATGCGCTGCACTGGGCCGAGAAGCACAAGCACATCCGTTCCGCGCAGAAAGCCATCAAAGATCAGATTTCCGCGGTTTCCGTGGGCATCATCAACGGAACTCCGATGCTTGACCTGCCGTATATCGAGGACAGCCAGGCCATGACCGACATGAACGTCGCCATGACCGGCTCCGGCAAGTTCATCGAAATCCAGGGCACGGCCGAGCATCGTCCCTTTACCCGCGACGAGCTCAACGTGCTGCTCGAACTGGCCGAAAAGGGCAACAAAGAGCTCCAGCGCGCGCAAAACGAGGCTCTCGCCAAGGACTGAGACGGAGTCATGTTGAGTTTGCGAAGCAAATTAGGTTCATAGTGTCGCAAATGCAATGTCATATTGTGGGTGCGACGCAAAGTGAACGGTTATCGTCGCATCTGCAATACAAGCTCGCGGATGTGACGCGAAAGACCCTCCTAGCGTCTCGTTTACAATGTATCTATTGCGAATGTGACGCAACAAGGATGATTAGCGTCACATTCGCAAGGTAATAGTTGCATTGATAACGTAATTGGAATGATTCGTGTCAGAAATGCAACCGATACGAGAAGGAAACGCCATGAAAATCGTCGTCGCCACGCATAACGAGGGCAAGTTGCCCGAGATTCGCAATATCATCGAGGCTGAGCTGGGCAAGGCCGCACAGCACGTCGAGTTGGTTTCGGCTGGTTCGATGAACCTGCCGGACCCTATTGAAACCGGCGTGACGTTTGAGGAGAACGCGTTGATCAAGGCGCGGGACGTGGCCAAACGAACCGGTTTGCCGGCGCTCGCCGACGACAGTGGGCTGATTGTCGATGTGCTCGGTGCGGCTCCTGGCATCCTTTCGGCGCGTTGGGCTGGCGCCCATGGCCATGACAAGGCCAACAATGCCCTGCTGCTCGCGCAACTTGAGGATATTCCCGACGGCAAACGCGGTGCGCGATTCAATTGCGCGGCCGCTTTGGTGGTGCCGAAGCATTGTGGTGAGGAACGGCCGAACGGCACGACGCCGAAGGCCGAGGAAACCGTCAAAATTGGCGAAATGCGAGGCGTGGTGATTCGTGAGCCCCGTGGCGAGAACGGATTTGGCTACGATTCCATCTTCGTACCGAACGATCAGCCCGGTCGCCTGAACGATAACGGCGAAAAGCTGACCAGTGCCGAAATGAGTGCCGAGGAAAAGAATGCCATTTCGCACCGTCACAAGGCTTTCGTCGCCCTCGCTCCAGCCATCAAGGCGCTCATCGGCTGTTGAAAGGAAATTCAGTGAGAAAAGCACCAAAATTGCTTCAAAAAGGAGCTTTTCTCACTGGTTTAGGGGCTTGCTGAGGCGAAAAGCACTTTTTTGTGCTCTTTTTGGTGCTTTTCTCACTGGTTTTAGGCGGCGCAGAACGGCGGGTCGGCGCCTCGATTTACATGTGAATGATGAAGTGGGCGACGGTCATGAGAATCGTGCCGAGCACGGCGGTGAGGCAAAGAATGAAGCCGGCAAGTTTGGCATTGCCGAGCACCTTGTCGGTGAACATCGTCGAGAAAACAGCCGTCGGCGCAAGGCAGCACATCACGACGGTCTCGCGAATAAGCGAGTTGAAGGGCAGGGTATACCACGCCAGCAAGGCGAAGATAATACTGCATGGCAAGCGCCAGGCCATGATTTCACCGACGAACTTCAGGTCGCGCTTGGAACCGGGCAGGTCGGTCAGCATGCCGACCATCGCCATCGAGCAGAACGCGTTCGCGTCGGAGAAAGGCTGCGAGACTTGCGCGATCCAAGTGGGGAAGTGGAAGTTGAAGACCATCAATGCCACCATCAGAATATAGGTATCAAATGCCGGTGAGGTGACGAAACCCTTGACGATGTTACCGATCAGTGCGCGGCGCTGCAGCCGGCGCGCATCGCGGTCGGTGGCCTTGATGCGTGGCAAGGTCGGAGCGTTACCGGCATGCTGCTCGGCCAGTGTCTTGCCGGGGGCGATATGAAGCAGGCTCTGCGTTATCACGTTTGTGCCGGCGGCGACCATGATATTGTTGCCGATATCAAACATTGCTGCGGGTACCAGCGCTGCGGGGCCCAGAAACGCCTGGACCATCGGGAAACAGAAGCAGCCCACATTGAACCCACTACCGGTGAGCATCAGAAATGCGCGGTCAGCGACGGGTCGATGGCGTGTGGCCGCAAAAATCAGCAATGGCGGAATCAGCGCCGCGAAAAACGAGAAGCAAGAGAGCAGTAGAAGGTTGATTTGGTGCGGGTTGGTGGCGAAGGAATAGATAATGGCACCGGGCAAAATGATATCGAACTCGAGCACCTGCACCACGCGGTAGTCTTTCGGCCCCAAAATACCGGTCCGCTTGAAAAGATAGCCCAGCAGAATAATGAGCAGCAGCGTCGCCGGTTGAATGAGTGCTGACATGGATTCGGTTCTCTTTTCGCGTGTGTGACGATATGGCCAATTGGCCCCTCTACTGTGATATATCATAGACTTCGGCGTTGCCTACACGAAGCGAGATTCCCATAAATTGTCTTTCAAACCAATATTTGAAATTTTTGGCGTAGAGTCCTTGCGTTTATTGCGTTCAGGTATGTGGATCCAAAAGAATGCGATAAATGCATCATATTTGTTAGATTCGTTGGAATTGCGCGATTTTGTGAGGCGTGAAAAGTCCATGGAAACCGTAGGATATGGAGAAGGCCTAAACAGGGGGATTGTCTGATGACAAATTCGTCACATTCTGATTCGCGAATTTCAGGATCTATCAGAAAGTGCGGTCTTGACGATGCCAAGTTATTGCACCGGCTGAGCGTTGAAACGTATGTTGATACCTTTGACGGGACGAGTTCGGACGAGGACATGCAAAAGTATCTCGAAGAGACCTACGCTGAGCCGATTCTGCGCGAAGAACTGGCGAATCCAGACTCGATGTTTTTCGTCATTTCCATGCCGTCAGGCGCGCAAACCGAGGCGCAAAGGCAGGGCCATCGAAGTGGCAATGCTGGCGCTGACTCTGCCGATTCTGCTTGCTTTGTCAATCCCGGTGATTTTGCTGATACTGCTGGTGCTGATACTGGCAATCTCAGCAATTCTACCGATTCTGTCAATCCTACTGATTCCGCTAATTCTGCCAGTCCTACATCTCCCGTCAATGCCCTTGATTCTACGGAAACCTCCGCAGGCTATATGAAACTGAATTTCGGCGATGCACAGGTCGAGGACATGGGCCTGGACGCGATGGAAGTCCAGCGGCTTTACATTCGCAAGGCATTCAAAGGTTGCGGGCTTGGCACCCAGCTGATGAATCTGGCGCTGAAAACGGCTCGCGAACGGGGGCTTAAGAAGGTGTGGCTTGGTGTGTGGGAGCATAACGAACCGGCGAAACGTTTCTACACCGGCAAGGGCTTCGTGCGGGTCGGCCAGCATGCGTTCTGGCAGGGCGACGACAAGCAGACCGACTACCTGATGGCACGCGAGGTGTGAGAATGGTTTAAGGCAGCATTGTGCGGGACATCTGATAGATTGAATGTCGTTACGCGCGCATGGCGGAATTGGTAGACGCGCAGGATTTAGGTTCCTGTGACTTTGTCGTGAGGGTTCGAGTCCCTTTGCGCGCACTTTTGCAGTCATAGAATTAATGCAAATCGTCCAAAATGTTGCGTTTGATATAGTGCGTACCTCAAATGGACTTAATTTACTGATTATAAAAATTCCTCATATTATGACGCGACGTAAAATATGTGATTTTGATTACGTCTTTTGCCTAATGCGGTTTAGACTGTTCTTGGTGTCATTGATTGTTCAGATTGTCAATGATTATCGGAGAAAGGGAACTTCATGGCTGACAAAGTATTGGTAACGTATTTTTCCGCTACCGGGAATACGCGCGCCGTGGCGCAAAAGCTGGCAAAGGCCGCCAAAGCCGACATTAGGGAAATCCGAGCGTCCATGCCTTATATCGCTTCTGACCTCGATTACGAGGACGAGAAAAGCCGGGTGAATGTGGAGCATAACGTCGATGCCCGTCCGCAGATGGCCAAAGCCATCAATGTGGGGGATTACGACGTGGTGTTTGTCGGCTACCCGCTCTGGTTCGGTGTTGCGCCGCAAATTGTGCGCACATTCCTGGAAAGCCAGGATTTCACGGGCAAGACCATCGTCACGTTCGCGACTTCCGGATCGAGTTTGGAAGGTGCGAATGGCGAGCATCTGCATGGTTGCGCGCCTAAGGCAACGTGGAAGACGGGGCGTCGCTTCACGTCGGACGTCAGCGAGGAGACGTTGGCCCAGTGGGTCGAAGGGCTTGGCTTATAACGGTTTTATAGTGAGTATATGATCGCGATAAACCGAAAATGTCATGAAAATGGATTGTCGGTTTACGGCCAGTAAGGGCGACAATGATTCTTTCGCCCGGATTGGCGAACTCGACTTGTAACTTTATAGCCAAACACAGAAAAGGGCCGCTACCAGAAAGATAACGGCCCATTTTGTTGGCAATGCGATCTCGGCTATAAGGCCGAGACGTTTTTATCTCCTTTAGAGCTGGACGAGAATCTTGACGTGATGTTCGCCGTCATCACGCAGCTGTTTCAGGCCCTTGTCGACCAAGTCCTCGGCATTAATCTTGTCGGTGATGAACGGCGCGAGGTCGATGTGCTTGTCTTGGACGAGCTTGATCGAACCCGGATGATCGTTGCAGTAGGCGAGAGAAGTCATGACGTTCTTCTCGGTGCGGGTTAGTTCTTTGGCCACATCGAGTTCAAGCGGACGCACGTGAATGGCGACGATGACCACGTTGGCGCTTTCGCGGACGGCTGCGATGAGCTGATGGACGACCACACCCGCGCCTGAAGCGTCAAAAGCGACGTCGGCCCCGGCGCCATCGGTTTCGGCCTTGACACGCTCGGCAAGGTCTTCCTTGCTTGGGTCGACCACCACGTCGGCCACCCCGGTGTCTTTCGCGGTTTGCTTGCGCACTGCGGAGAGTTCAGACATGATGACTTTCAGTCCCTTGGCCTTGAGCACCGCGCCGAGCATGAGTCCGACTGGGCCTGCGCCACCGACGACCGCTGTCTGACCGGCCTTTGCCCCGCTGCGGCGCACCGCATGATAGGCCACGGTGAAGGGTTCCAGCAACGCCGCCTGATCCAGTGGAATGTCACCGACGCCATGCACGAAGCGGGCTTCGACCACGACGTGCTCGCTCATCCCGCCCCCGCGGCCATTGATGCCAATGCCGCCGACCTTGTCACAAGTGTTGTAGTGACCGGCTTTGCAGGAGGGGCACTCGCCGCAGGCCATCATCGATTCGATGCAGACATGGTCGCCGACTTTGAGATCGGTGTCGACGTCGTCGGCGATTTCCTCGACAGTTCCGGAGAATTCATGGCCGAGGACAACCGGGATGCTTTCTCCCGAAATCGGGTGCGGATGGCCGGGAATGTTGCCGCCTACGGATTCCGGCCCGTTATAGTACATATGCAAATCCGAACCGCAGATACCGGTATATGCCGGGCGCACCTTGATCGTGCCTGGCTTGAGTTGTGGCTCCGGGATGTCGTCGATTTGGATATGTTCCTTACCGTAATAACGAACAGCCTTCATGTTTGCCTCCTTGCAATGACTTCGATGGTTCTCCCATTATAGGTATGGAATATCTATGAATATCGAAAAATATTAATTAAAAATGATTGATTCCTCACACAAATCGAAAAAATCCATCGATAAAATGGTTGATTTTCGCTACTCTGACTGGATGTGATTTTTGGTACCGAGATTACCTTTGCGAGTTATCGATATTTGCTTGATCGGTGTGGCCTGGTCGAAATACCGAGATAGTTTTCTTTATGTTTTGGGCATAGCGGTTTGCGCTGATTGTTTTCTTTACATTTTGGATATAGGGATTTGCACGAATCGTTTTCTTGGTGGTTGCCGTTTAATCGCTTTTCACCCCGTTGCAATTTTAGATTTTGGGCTATCGGCTGCATTCGTCATAAGTTTGATGGCGAATACGTCGAATGGCAGTCGATAGTTGTTTTGTCGCGCTAAAACGCAAAAGTCCCGCCGCGAATAGGAATATTCGCGGCAGGACTTTTGTGATGCGTGGATATTTATATGGTTACTTGGTTTCCGGCGGAACGGTGGTTCCGGCCAGCGGCTTTTCGCCCGGGCGGGCCAACGGGCCGACCAGTTCGTGGGCGATGTAAGGCGCTTCGAGATAGTCGATTTCCTCTGGAGCCAGCTTGACGTCCATTGCCGCGACCGCCTGATCGACGCGCTTGGGGGAGCTGCAGCCGACGATCGGGGCGGACGGACCGTGGGCCCAGTGCCAGGCCAGAGCGATTTGCGACATGCTCACCCCGCGCTTTCCGGCCAATTCCGCGACGCGGTCGACGATGGGCTGGTCGATGGTGCGGTCGCGGTCGTATTTGCTGTGTTCGACTTTGTCGGTCCTGCCGCGAAGCGTTTCCGAATCCCAGGTCTTACGTGCGAGGTGGCCGGAAGCCAACGGGCTATATGGCGTCGGAACCGCGTTGTACTGGCGGGCCACCGGGATGAGCTCGCGTTCGTCCTCACGGTAGATCAAGTTGTAGTGGCATTGCAGCGTCGAGAGTTTCGTCCAGCCGTTTTCCTCGGCGATGACCTCAAGGTTGTGGTACTGATAACCGAACATTTCGCTGGCGCCGATGGCGCGGACCTTGCCGGCGCGTACCAGTTCGTCGAGAGCCTGCATGGTTTCTTCCATCGGCGTGGTGTAGTCGAAACGATGCAGGATGTAAAGGTCGAGATAGTCGGTCTGCAGGCGTTTCAGGCTGCCTTCGATTTCGCGTTTGATGGCCTTGGCCGAGGAATGGCCCTCGTTGAAGTAGACCTTGCTGGCGAGCACGACCTGATCGCGGGGAACGTTGAGGTTCTTCAGGGCTTGGCCGATGTATTCCTCGCTGGTGCCTCGCGCGTAGCAGTTGGCGGTGTCGATGGCGTTGACGCCGAGCTCGAGCGTCCGCGCGATGACCGCCTGCGTGCCCTCCTGATCGATGGTCCAAACGTGTTGTTCCGGGTCCGGCTTGCCAAAGGACATGCCGCCGATGAACATCGGCGAAATCCGGACTCCGGAATCTCCCAAAGTGATGCGTTCCATGTTGTGCTGCTTTCTATTAGTTGATGATTGTCGACGATGTTCTGGTCGCTTCCGTTTTGGACTATGGATATTGAATTATCGAATTATCGGGAATGGCGAACATGCGTGGCTGGGTTGTATTTGACGGCAGCTCTGTCGGTGGACGAACGATTGCCGGTTAGGGATTCATTGCCGACTCCACCCGAAATCGTTGCGTTTGACTGACGGCAAATTGGTCGGACGAACGATTGTCGGAATTGATCGGTGAAAGAATCGTTGAGGGTTCTGTTGGGAATTTTCGATTAACTTGTCGGCTGTCGGTCGATGTTTGTTTTGGGCGAAATTTCATTGGGACATCGTTTTTCCCTCACCTTTCCGTACCCGTTACCGAGCCAGTCAGTTTGGCCGCTGTTTCCGTTCCGCTGTCTTGGTTGTCGTGCCAATGGCTGAGTTGTTTGACCTTTTCATGTGCCACCGCACCAATCCGTGAAGCCTCGGCGTCATCGCCGTCCGAAACGGCCTGCCAGAACTTGATTTTGAGATTGACATATTCTTCGCGGGCCATCAGGAACCGGCGTTCCTCGGTGAGCCGACGTTTCTGGTCGCGCAGCAGGTCGATTTCGGTGGGAGCGCCTTCGCGTCCGCGCTTGCGATTGGCCATGTATTCCTTCATTTTGGCCAATGGCATGCCGGTGGCTGAAAGGCAGGAAATAATCAACAGAGCCTGCAAGTCATCGTCGGTGTAGGCGCGATGGCCGCTTTCCGGGTCGCGGGCGATCGGCGTGATAATGCCGACGTCTTCGTAATAACGCAGCGTGCTTTCCGGCAGCCCGCAATAAAGCGACGCTTCGCCAATCGAATGCCAGTTTTGAGTGCTCATGCCTTCACTCTATTGACTTCAAGCACTTGAAGTCAAAACGGCAGGTTTGGCAGTATTGTTTGTAGGGAATAAGTCGGGAGAGGAGATTAGTGTAGCAAGCTATGGAAAACGAAAAGGCGAAGTTCGATGCGACCGGAGCTGATAATTTGGGGCCGCTCATCAAAGTGGCGAATACCTTGATCGAGAAGGAACTCAACAACCGCGTCGCCTCGATGTTCGAAGGCTACAGCCTCACCGGCCCGCAGATCACGTTGATGGTCTATCTGCACGACGCACATGGGCACGCCGTCACGCAGCGTGAAATCGCCGACCGGTTTGTGTTGAGCCATCCCACGATTCGCGGCATTGTCAAGCGCTTGGAAAGTGCGGGGCTTATCAAGACTTCCCAGCTGGAAAGCGACCGACGGCAGATTCTACTTGAGCTCACCGCCGAAGGGCAGCGGCTGATGGATGCCCATATCGACGATATTCATGGCGTGATGAAGCAAATCAACGGGAGAATTACCGATGGCTTGACAAGTGCGGAGCAAGCGAGATTGGTCGCTGCGCTCAAACGAATCGTTGCCAATTTTTCGAACGGGTCGAAGCAATGAATGCAATGATCGACGATGTTTGTGCAGCACGGAAGGCATATGTGCGGTTGATTGACACTTCAGTGCTGCTGCTGACTGTGACCACGATTTTGAAAACGTTGAAATTCCGGGGTTTTGACGAAAAGGGGATTTGTGCATTGGGCACTTTTGCAGCAGGGAAGTCACTGATAGGCATGAATGCAGTTTCGCTGCTGCGATGCCGCGATTGTCGGCAACTGATGTGTGGTTCTGCGCCGGTATAAGGCAATTTATTTTTTATTCAAACTGTAGCTTGCTATAAATCAGGAAAGGTTACCAATGGTAGATTATCAATCGGCAAAGCAGCAAGGCGGGGAGCACAACGTTGCGACCTCGAAGCGTGAATCCGGGCAGGAAGGCAGTTTTACTTCATACATTACCTCACGTCAGCGCGGGCTGATGATGGCAGTGCTGCTTCTGGGTTCGTTCACGGCGTTGATGGCCGAAACGTTCCTGAACAATGCGCTGCCTACGATTATGGGGGCATTTTCGGTAAGCCAAGCTACGGCGCAATGGCTGACGACCGCTTATCTGCTGGTCGTTGGCCTCATGATTCCGATGTCTGCGTGGGTGTTCGAATCTTTTAATCTGCGCACCACGTTCGTGACCTTGATGGCCGTCTTCTTCGTCGGCTCGATCGTCTGTATTTTCGCGCCGAACTTCTGGGTACTGCTCGCGGGCCGTATCATCGAAGCCATCGCCGCAGGCGGATTGATGCCGTTCATCCAGAACGTCATCCTGATGATGTTCCCGCCCGAGAAGCGCGGCATGGCCATGGGTATCACCGGCCTGGTCATCGGTTTCGGACCGGCGGTAGGCCCCACCATCTCTGGCCTCATCCTCAAGGTCTCCAGCTGGAAGATGCTCTTCATCATCCTCGCCATCGCCAGCGCCATCACCGCGATTCTCGCCGTTCCGCTGGTACGCAACCTTACCTCGCCGCACCACAGCACCACCGATGTCATCTCCTTCGCCGAGTCCATTTTCGGCTTCGGCCTCATCCTTTACGCACTGTCCGAAGTCGGCAACACCGGGCGGATTACAGTCATGCTTGCGGTATTGTTCATCGTCGGCGTGGTCATCATGGCGCTTTTCTGCGTCCGCCAGTTGAAGCTTTCCAAGCCTCTGCTCGACATCCACGTCTTCGGCAACGCCCGCTTCAACCTCTGCACACTGTTGAGCACCATCAGCAACATCGCCATGGTTGGCATCGAACTGGTGCTGCCGCTCTATTTGCAGACTACGCGCGGCGAATCTGCGCTCACCAGCGGCCTGGTGATGATGCCCGGCGCCTTGGTCATGGTGATCTGCAACCCAATTTCCGGCACGCTCTACGACAAGCTCGGCATCAAGAAACTTTCGCTGTTTGGCTTCCTCATGCTCCTGATCGGCTCGGTACCGATGCTTTGGTTCAGTGCGAAAACCAGTCTGTTCGTGATTGGCCTGTGCTACGCGCTGCGTATGGTCGGCATCTCGTTCACGATGATGACCACGTTCACCGCCGGCATCAACCTGAGCTCCGCCCGCCTTACCGCGCACGCCAACGCCGCTTCCTCGACGGTCCGTCAGGTCGGCGGCTCGCTGGGCACGGCGCTCGCGATGCTTGTCATCTCGCTTGCCGCGACTTCGCAGGCTTCCGCCGGCAAGGCGGCAGCCCAAGCCATCGGCTACAACTGGGGCTTCATCCTCATGGTCATCTTCGCCGTCATCGGCTTGGTCGCGTCGTTCTTCCTCCCCAACGCCGCCACCGAGCGCGAGGCCATCGCCGCCGAGAGCAAGTGAGCGGAAACCCGTGAGAAAAGCACCATTTTGAGGCTGTTTTGGTGCTTTTCGCACTGATTCGCGACCTTACTGAGGTGAAAAGCACCTTTTTGGCCTTGTTTTGGTGCTTTTCCCACGGGTTTGCGGTTTTGCTGAGGTGAAAAGCGCTATTTGACCTCAAGTGCTTGAAGTCTTTAGGCTTGGTTTCGACGACGATATCGTAATCGACAAAACGTGGAAGGAACCAGCTATGGTCAAGAAACAGACAGCAGGACACAAGCAGCTGGGCGAGTTCGCTCCGCAGTTCGCACACTTGAACGACGACGTGCTCTTCGGCGAGGTGTGGAGCCGTGAGGACGAGCTTTCGGCGCACGACCGCTCAATGATCACCATCGCTGCGATCATCGCGATGGGAGCCACCGAGCAGATGGACGCGCATTTCAACATCGGCAAGGCCAACGGCATCACCAAGGACGAAATCGCCGCCGAAATCACGCACCTCGCCTTCTATGTCGGCTGGCCCAAGGCCTGGTCCGCGTTCAATCGCGCCAAAAAAGTGTGGGCCGACGACGAAACCGTTGAAAAATAGTCGTTGAACGTTTGGAAAGTCGTATTCATGAATCCTTTTGCTTTGATGTAAATAATCGGTGCCACGGTAATCAGAATCGTGACGCCGATTTTGTTTTAAAAGAGGCTACACAAAGTTGACGTAAGTCTCGGACTGTAATTTATGTCGCAAAGGGGATTCGGCCCAACCTGATATTTGGTGGGATAATAGGTCAAAATATTTGGAGATGATTCTCAATTGGGGGCTAGAAGGTTTCGCGACTTAAACGAAATGCAGATTAATAAGGCCAGAATATAGGGACTTGAAACTCAGAAACCGAAGAGCCGCTTGACAGAATCGAACTGTCGACCTTCTCATTACGAGTGAGACGCTCTACCAACTGAGCTAAAGCGGCAATGCCCGGGCGGTATGCACCACTCGCGCACAAAACAATAATACTACTGGATGATTTGCGTTTTGTCCACGAGACTTGCGTTCGGACGTGTCTCGTCTGGCAGTACTTGCGTTTGCAACGAACTCGGGTGGATGAAACGGCAAGATTGCGCGAAAGCAAGGCGTCGTTTCGCGAATGGCTTTGGTGACGGCAACGAGTCGTACCTATATTGACGGCGTGATTGTGCGGATAAAACGTTGGAACTGCGGGAAATCGAACCTAACGTTATGTTTGAGCGGCAATGACTGCGCTGGTAATGACAACGGGCTGCGCGACAATATATTAAGGAGCAAACAGGCTGGAAACCGCGCGAAAAGGGATGGGCAACTTGGAAAATACAATGCCGGATGTATCGACGCCATGCAAAGGTTTCGAGGATTTCTATGCCATCATCCCTGCCGGGGGCACCGGTTCGAGGCTGTGGCCGCTGAGCCGCGGGGCAAGGCCGAAGTTCCTCTATGACCTGATGGGCAGCGGACGGACGCTGATCCAATCCACATTCGACAGGCTTGCGCGGCTTGCCGGGCCGGAGCGGATCGTTGTGAGCACAGGCTGGCGGCACGTCGCCGCGGTTGAGGCGCAGTTGCCGGAGCTCAAGGAATCCAACATTTTTGCCGAGCCGGTTCCGAGGGATTCGACGGCCGCCATCGCGCTGGCCACAGCCATTCTGGCGAGGCGGCATGGCGAGCACATCGTCGTTGGCTCGTTCGCGGCGGACCACGTCATCCGAGGCAAGGATTCGTTTGCTGATGCGGTTCGGCAGGCGGTTGCGGCGGCACGCGCCGGCTATGTGACGACCATCGGCATTGCTGCTTCCCGGCCGTCCACGGCGTTTGGCTATATCCATCAGGGTCGTTCGTTGGGAAGCGAAATTCCGGGTGCGCCGAACGCCCGCTTGGTGGAGCGTTTCGTCGAAAAGCCGGATTCCGCCACGGCGCAGGCTTACCTTTCCACCGGCGAATACCGTTGGAACGCCGGCATGTTCGTGATGCGGGCTGACGTGCTGCTCGACCATCTGCGCGAATACAAGCCCGAGATGTATGATGCGATTTCGCATATCGCCGATGCCTACATGGCCGTGGACAGTGACAACGGTGCCGATACCGCCGGGAATGCCGAAATCGCTGCGGCGCGATATGTCGGAAAAGAGACTTTAAACGCTTCGAGCGCTTCCCGGCAAAATGATAATGCCGATACTGCGGAAAATCGAAACGGCGCAGGGGACGGTAGCAGCGCTAACGGCGATAACAATACGAATAACGATCATGTTGCGAACCAAGGTTTTGGATTTGGTGCCGGCAACGACAACGGCGCTAATAATGATGCCGATTCTGGAAATCAAGCTGATACTAATAACCGAACTGACACCGACGACCAAGCCGATAGTAATAACCATGCTGATACCGATAGCCAGGATGCCGCCGATAGTGAGACAGATTCCGACAACGACACGATTGACGAGGCGATGGCGACCTACTGGCCGGGCATCGAGAAGATCGCGTTCGATTACGCAGTGGCCGAGCCGTTGAGCGTTGCCGGCGGTGTGGCGGTGGTTCCCGGCGATTTCGGCTGGGACGATATAGGAGACTTCAATTCCGTGGCCGCATTGCTGCCCAGCACCGGCGCACGCAATATCAAGATTCTTGGTGACAGCGACAAAGTGGTCAGTCTCGATAGCGCCGGAGACGTGGTGATGCCGTTGTCCGAACGCACCGTGGCCCTGCTTGGTGTCAACGACATGGTCATTGCCGATACCCCCGACGCGCTGCTCATCGCCCCGCGCGCCCGCAGTCAGGAGGTCAAGGATCTGGTCGCCTACCTCGACCGCGAAGGCCGTGATGACATCCTCTGAATCGAAGAGGTTGAATCGATAAGGTCTTTAACGGTTGACAGTAAGTAATCCGAGTCCTGCGGCTAACGGCGAGCGTGCTGTGAAGTTCACGGCGAATCTTGCGATAAGGGTATGGTGGACGGCATGTCCGAACAGTCCGCGAGTGTCGCCGCCGGTGCGTTGAAAGCGCCGGAAGCAGGTATCAACACTACTGGCGATTCTTCTCGTGGGAACGGGAGCATTTCCGGCACGCGCCATTCCCGCATTTTTGCGGTCGAGTTGCTGCGACTACTCGCCATCGTCGGTATCGCGGTGTTCCATACGTTTCTGCTGACTTTCGAACAGATCGCCGTCAACGGACCGCACGCGCTTTCGGCGGCCGTCCAAGCTGGCGCAGCTCCCACATTTATTGCCATTATTTCTTCGACACCGCTGGTGGTGTGGCTGATTTCCATGCTCATGTTCCTAGGAGCTTGGGGCAATCACATCTTTTTCATGATTTCAGCGTTTTTCCTCGTCCCGCGCCTGGCCGAGCGTTCGTATCATAAAGGATTTGCGCGCGACGAATGGAAACCTACCGCTGCTCGCATCGCAAAAATCCTTGCTGCCGTTGTGTTTTATGTCGTCGTGCTGGTGGTCGTCAACCGCTGGGTCGTGCCGATTCAGGCAGTCGGCGGCCTGCGCGAAGTGGTTCTAAGCCTCGAATTCGTATGGCTGTATGTCCTTTTTGTATTACTTGCGCCGTTCATTGCTTGGTGCATCGAGCGCTGCCGCAAGAAGTGGTGCGTTGCATTGTGGACGGTTGCGCTCGCCATGATTTATGGCCTCAACGTCTACGTGGCGATAAGCGGTCGCAACTTCTTCGATTCCCTGAGCGTCTTGGACTGGCGTAAGCAGATGAGTGCCGTCACCTATTTCGCCTCTTATATTTGCGCGGGCGCTTTGGGCTGCGCTTGGCAACGCTGGTACGGGAAAGATGCTTCTGCGCATGATTCTGCGCCGCTTTGGCTGACCCGCCGTTTTTGGGCGATTGCGCTGATTGCCTTGGTTGCCGCAGCCGGTTGCGTTGTCGCTTTTGCTGCGTTCGGTGGTCACTACGGCCTGCTGATGGTGCTTTCATTCAAATCGACTTCGGTGATTTCGTTCCTGCTTGCCGTCTGTTCGCTGATGTGCGCCGCGTGTCCCAGTGCACGAACCCAAAAGCGTGGGTCTTTTGCTGCACGAAGTGGAGTGAGGCCATTGTTGGCAAACATGAAAACTTTTTGTCGCCGTGCCGTCGAGGCGCTCGCTTCCGGCATTTTAGGCTTCTACATCGTGCAAGCGCTGACCTATTATTTCTGGATTGCCCTGCAAAGTCATTTCGCCGATCCCGTCGCCACCCATGTCGCCAGCGCCTTCACAATCGGCGGCATGTCGGCTTGCGCAGGTTGGTTGGTTGATTGGTTCTTGGTCGAGGTTGTGTTCTCGCTTGCTTTCGTCCTGTTGGTCTGTCTCATCGACCGTTTCGTTCGCCAGCCCTTGCTTCGCTTGATCAAGTTGGCATAGCCAAAATAAAATTTATTGCGATTGTGGATGTCTATTTCGGTTCAGGTCATGACTGTACATAAAGCTGTGAGGCGTTCCGTCCGACTTTTGTTTTAAGCGTAGGAATGTGCATATCCCGACTAACGAAAGTCAGGATTGTCGATAAAGCTGTTGACAATTGAGCGTCCGGCCCCTCGACACGCCTCAAATGTGGATAACCCCTATCATTCGACCACAGCACCTTGTTTTGCCCTGGAAATTGGTTATTTTCATGTTCAATGGAGACATGAACGAAATCAACGAAGAGCCGATAGTACATCCGAGGATTCATCGACGTCATCCTGAGATTTGTGACGAGGATGTCAGGTCTGCCTGGCATACGTTAGTGGAATTTAGGCCGAGGAATAACGCATCTGGTCGCTGGTCTGCTATCGGCGTCGACGGTAAGGGAAGATTATTGGAACTGGTTTTTTCAAAAAGCGAAGATGGACATTGGAAGATTTTTCATGCGAAGACGCCGCCGACGAAAGCTATACTAAAAGAGCTAGGTCTGTTGAAAGGAGGCCAATATGGAAATGGACGATAGAGAACGTGCGAAAATGGAAGACAAGGAACTCTGTGAGAGTCTTGGCATTACGCAGGAAACGCTTGACAGGTGGACATACGAGGCCGAGGAAGGCATTGATGATGGCGGATGGGGGCCATGGATCAAGGTTCGTGATTTAACCCCAGAGGAGCGAAAAGCGTTAGATCGTGACAGGGTCCTTCGTGATCGCATCGACGCACTCAAAGAAGCCACTGGGATGAGTGAATTCGAGGCCGAAGCTAAGATGAACGCCATCGTCAAGGCGGAGGAAGCGGCTGCGGCCAAATCCCAAGCAGAGGCGAAAGTCCAAGTCTGAGACGAAATTTAAGGGTGGAACGAAGTCCAAGTCTGAGGCGAAATCTAAGGTTCCTGCTGAATCTGAAAGTGCGGCAAAGGAAGCCGTCACTGCGCGCTGAATGTTTGTTATCGCTAGCTGAACCCGTGTGTACGAATATTGTAGTGTTATCAACAAGTGGCGATGTGAACGCGCTCTTTCTACTTGCCGACAAGTCATGAATTCCAAAAATCGTTCAAATCTCGCCGTTTTGATGCCATATATCGGGTTATGTCAACGTTGACTGGCGCGACGCTTTTTGTGCTGTTGTGTCCGCTTTTGTGAGTAAATTAATACATGTAGCAAGCGGCGGGAATAGCGCCTTAAAGAAAAGTCAGAACAGACTGACGAGGCCACGAAACCCCCGCGGCACGTGATGAAAGGACCTTAAGAATTATGGCCATCAATCCTCCTATCGACGCCACGAAGACTCCGGAATGGGCGGCGCTGCAAAAGCATTTTGACGAACTGAAAAGCGAAGGCATCGACCTCAAGAAATGGTTCGCCGAGGAACCTAACCGCGTTGAGGAACTGAGCTTCGACGCCGGCGACCTGCACTTCGACCTCTCCAAGAACCTCATCCAGCCCGAAACGCTCAAGCTTTTCGCCGACCTTGCCAAGGCTGTGCATCTTGAGGATCGCCGCAAGGCCATGTACGAGGGCGTTCACATCAACAACACCGAGGATCGCGCCGTGCTGCACACCGCGCTGCGCCGCCCGAAGTCGGACGAAGGCAAGCTCATCGTCGACGGCCAGGACGTCGTCAAGGACGTGCACGAAACGCTCGACAAGATCTATGCGTTCGCCGACAAGGTTCGCGGGGGCGAATGGCGCGGCGTGACCGGCAAGAAGATCAAGACCGTCGTCAACATCGGCATCGGTGGCTCTGACTTGGGCCCGGTCATGGTCTACGAAGCGCTCAAGCCTTATGCGGACGCCGGCATCTCCGCCCGTTACGTCTCCAACATCGACCCCAACGACATCACCGAGAAGACGAAGGACCTCGACCCCGAGACCACGATGTTCATCATCGTCTCCAAGACCTTCACCACCCTCGAAACCCTCACCAACGCGCGTGAGGCCCGCACTTGGCTGCTTAACGGCCTCAAGGCTTCCGGCGCCATCGACGGTTCGGACGACAAGCGCGCCGAAGCCATCCGCAAGCACTTCGTTGCCGTCTCCACCAACCTCAAGGGCGTCGAGGAATTCGGCATCGACCCGCAGAACGCTTTCGGTTTCTGGAACTGGGTCGGCGGTCGTTATTCCGTGGATTCTGCGGTCGGCACCTCGCTTGCTGTCGTCTTCGGACCGAAGCGCTTCGAGGAATTCCTCGCCGGCTTCCACGAGATGGACGAGTATTTCGCCAACACTTCGCTTGAGAAGAACGTCATCGTGATGATGGGTATGCTCAACGTTTGGTATCGCAACTTCTTCCACGCCGCGACCCACGCCGTGCTGCCTTACGACCAGTACCTGCACCGCTTCCCGGCCTACCTGCAGCAGCTCACCATGGAGTCGAACGGCAAGTCCGTGCGCTGGGACGGCACCCCGGTGACCAGTGACACCGGCGAGGTCTTCTGGGGCGAGCCCGGCACCAACGGCCAGCACGCCTTCTACCAGCTGATCCATCAGGGCACGCAGCTCATTCCGGCCGATTTCATCGCCTTCGCGAACACCCCGAACCCGGCCAAGGATGGCGACCAGGACGTGCACGAGCTCTTCCTCGGCAACTACCTGGCCCAGACCAAGGCGCTCGCGTTCGGCAAGACCGCCGACGAGGTTCGCGCCGAGGGCACGCCCGAGGCCATCGTCCCGGCCCGCGTCTTCTCCGGCAACCGCCCGACCACCTCGATCTTCGGCGACGCGCTGACCCCGTTCTCGCTCGGCGAGCTCATCGCGCTCTACGAGCACATCACCTTCACCGAGGGCACCGTCTGGGGCATCGACTCCTTCGACCAGTGGGGCGTCGAACTCGGCAAGCAGCTCGCCCGCCAGATCACCCCGGCGATTTCGCAGGACGACAACGCCCTTGCGCAGCAGGACGCTTCCACGCAGAGCCTCATCCGCTTCTACCGCGCCCATCGCAAGTAATTGCATAGTAAGGTTGCAGGCCAGCTCCAGTCGAGCTAAGCGCAACGATTGAACTGGGCATCCACTTACCAAGGTGGATGCCCAGTTTGCTGTGTGGGATGCGTGCGGCATGTGCGGGATGTGCGAGCGTCGCGTAACCGTAACCAGTGGGGAAAGCACCATTTCGGGTCGAAAAGAGTGCTTTTCTCCTCAGTAACGGCTTATTCCAGTGAGAAAAGCACTTTTATGCGCCGGTTTTGGTGCTTTGTTCACTGATGTTGGTGCTCGCGTGTTGGTGCTCGCTCGATGAGACGAGGGCGAAAACGAGGAAGGGAAGCAGCTGGGAATCGTCTATGCGGAACGCTTATTCGGCGATGGAGTCCATCGAGGTGTATAGATCGTTCATCTCTTTGTCGGGCCTCGCGTTGGTCAGCTTATTGTAAAGGGGATTCTGCTTTCCGTATTGTTCGGCCGTGTACAGATTGTTGCTGAGCTTGCCTTCCATGCTGCTGTAATCGTGGAATTTCGTTTCGTCGCCGTAAATGTCGTCGGGGGAGCCGAGGGCCTTGATGCCGTCGAGCTGTTGTTGCGCGACGCCCATGTGGTCGATAGCCGACTGTGCGTACTTTTTGATGATCGGGTCTTTGGACTTGGCGATGCTTTGTGCCGACGTCAAGCAGTTGGTGATGAGGGTTTGCGTGTTAGCCAGGTAATTGGGGTCTTCGCCCATGATCGGTAAGTCCATGGTGTTTTCCTGGCAGTTCTTTGCTGTGGCTGCGTATCCGGTGGCGGCATCGGCGAAATTGTTGAGCACGTCGATGTAATCCTTTTTCTTGTCTTGATAGCTTTTGTAAGCTTTGCGCACGTCCCGGGATTGACGATATGCCTGTGTTTTGGTGAACGCGTTCCCGGAATTCTCAAATTTTGTCATTGCGGATTTGAGCTTGTCTAGATCGGCTTGGTTGACCGTCCGGCTTTCACCGTTTATCCCTACACTCTCGATGATGGGGTAGACGGCCTCTACTACTTGGGATTCTGGGTCTGAGATTTCTTTGGTATACACGTTGCTGGCATTTTCGACTATGTCCGATTTTTTCTTTTGCTCGTCCAGTTTCTTTTGCCGTGAGTCCATGTAGCTGGAATAATCATCGCTGTTGGAGTTTGACGAGTGATGCGATTGATGCGAGAAAATGACCATTCCCGCTATGATCACCACTACCACGAGGAGAACGACAAGGCTTTTATTTACCGGTGCGGATGCGGCCTCGCCGTGCTTGTGGCTATTTTGATCGCTGTTGATATGTTTACGATTGCCTTGTTTCGCCGACGGGTTGCGAGTAGTGTCGGCGAAACGTTGCTCGGTGCCATTGACATAGCTATTATCTTTGTCGCTGCCGCTGAAGGGTACTTGTTGGTCGTAGTCGGATGAGCTGAATGGCGAGGAGGTGTCATCGAAAGAAAGATTGTCGCTTGACGGCGATATTTGTGCCTTGTTTTTCGACGTTTTTCCGAATAAACGCAATCGTTGCCCCTTCTCAGCTTTGCTTGCTTTCAAACCGCCATGTTGTCTCTCTTAGGGCATTCTATCAGTACGCTTGGCGAGCGTACTGATAGAACGGATACTTTGGATTTGTCGCTATGAGTGCGCGGAAAAGATTGATTCTGGGCTGCATGTTAATAACCTGCGATAGCACTAAAGCGGGCACTCAGCACGCAAGTCTGGGCGGGCATATGCAAGTCAAGATCAGCTAAGCAAACCAGCAGAACCAAGCGCAGCACCATCTCAACCCGTCTATTTGTCCGTGTCATATATCGCCGAACTGATTTTGAGCATCGCCTTGTCCGGCCTTCCGTGCATCAGTTCCTTATAGACGGGGTTCTGGTCGCCGAATTGCGGGGTCGGATTGAGATTGGTGCCGAGTCTCTGGGTGAGATCCTCGAACTTCTGGAACTTCGTCTGATTACCGAAGATTTCGTCCGAAGAACCGAGGGCTTTGATGCCGTTGAGCTGTTTCTGCGCGTCGTCCATGCGTTTGATGGTCGCCGCGGAGTAGTCTTTGATCGGTCCGTCTTTTGAACTCGCAAGGGCTTGCGCCGATGTTTTGCAGGTGGTGATCGTCTTCTGTTTGGCCGCTGCGTAAGCCGCGGCGTCATTGTTCATGCTCGACCAGTCGTTGAGCTCGTTGCAGTTTTTCATAGCCTTGCTATAGGCAATGGATGAATCGGCGAAATTGTTGACGGCATCGAGATAATTCTTGTCTGCGGTCCGATACTCTTTATAGGCCTTGCGCACGCTCGAATATTTGTGATACGACTTGGTTTTCTTGAACGCATTAATCTGTTCTGACATTTTCGCCATTTCGGACTTGAGCTTGTCAACCTGGGCTTGAGTCACTTCTGTGCTACTTCCACCGTTTCCTGGGTTTTGCATCAGGGGGTCGAGGGCTTGGATCACTTTGAAATCCTGATTGGATATCGCCCGATATGCGTCGCTTGCCTCATCGGTGATCTTCTGTGTTTTCTCCTGTTCCGTGAGCTTTCTGGATTCAGATGACGAGGAATAAGAGGAATAGCCGTCGCTGTTGCCGGAATCTTTGTCGTGGAAATAGATGTACACCGCAACGATCGCAATGGCGAATATGAGAACAGTGAGAATGGCGTTTTTGACGTTTGCGGCGGGTGCGTCGGCGCCATGTTTGTTGCCGCCTTGCCTGCCGTTGCTTTGTTTCAGCCATGGCTTGTCACCGGTGCTATCGACATTTTGGCTTGCGTCGCCATTGTCGACTGATGCCTGGCTATAGTCGGCCGAGTCAAAAGGCGTTGAGGTGTCTGCCGATTTGTCTGTTGAAGATATGTCGTTGTAAGAAGTATCGTCACCGGATACAGGTATCTGCGAATTTTTTGCAGAATGATTTTTAAAACGATGCACCTTGCAGTCCTCTTCTCGACTTCGTCTCCATACGGCTCATTATATGATTATGGTATTTCAACATTCTAGCAATATACGAGGCAAACCTTTCTACAAGTGCGTACTTCCAAGTTGCTATTATGGACGCGACAAAGAGAGATTGCGGATTTGCAGTGTCGTTGTATCCGCTTTTGTGAACCGGGGAATTATGTGGATACGTCGGGGGCTGAGTGCTGAACGGATTGGTGCGGCGCTGAGATCCGCGGCAATCGGCACAATCGTCGTTGTCGTGTTCTTGGCTTTCTGCAGCTTCCAATCCGGTGACGTCGGTTTTCACAGTCACGATTTGACTTACAATTCTCTGAACTACGATGCAGCGGTGCAGTCCGACGGGGACTTGCGCATCACCGAGCATATCGACATGAAGCTCAACAAGCGCAAGGGCGACAAACCGTGGCGGCAGTTGTACCAGCGCTATACACTTCGCGGCGGCGTGAAAAGCGAGGGTGTGCTGAGCGCCATCACCGATGTGTCGGTCACCAATGTTTCGACGGGGCAGAAGTATCTGCACGGCAGCGCTTCTTCTTCGCGTGATCTCGACAATTTCAACTGGGACGCCACATACGCCGGCCAATGGTATGCCGCCGATTTCGCCAACGCTCGCGACAAGGAAGGCGACGAATACCTCCCAGCTGCCATGAACGACGCGCAATATCAACAGAAAACCGCGGAATTGAAACAAGCGGCGGGGCAGACTAATGCGAAAGGTGCGAACTCGGGAAAGACTGCCGGAGAGCAATCGCAGCCAAGCCAAGTGCAGCCAGGACAATCGCAGCCAGTCCAAAATGGTAGCGGCAACTATGGCGATGCCACTTCGAAACAAGATTCGGGTGACGGTACTCCAGCGGCCACGAATTCAAGTAATACAAACTCTGGGGGTAATGCCGCGCCGAGTGGCGATTCCGCCACGCCTGGTAGCAAAACTGATACGTCCGGCAACAAAACCGATACCGAATCTGATGACTTGCGTGATGAAAACGGCGAAGTTGCCAGTATGGGCAAGTCCGGCGACACGGTGGAGGTCGGCTGGAACATTCCCGCGACGCAATCCGCGAAAAGTCTCAAATTCGACGTCTCCATGACGTTCAGGGACGTCGTGAAGGTCTATAACGACGTCGCCTGCTTCAAGTGGGAGCCGCTTGGCGACAGCAACGGCGTGCCGATCGGTGATTTACGTGTGAAAGTCACCTTGCCAAAAGGCGTGAAAAGCGCTGATGGTCGGCAATGGATGCATTACGCCGGCAAGGGTTCGGTCAACCAAACCGGAAGCCGACAAATCGATATGTCTGCGCAAAATGTGCCGGCGAGTCGGCATATCGACTTGGTTTCGATGTTTTCGGCCTCGCCGATGAACGGGGACGTGAAGTATCGCATTGCCAAGGACGGCAAGAAGCTGGTGCTTGACCGCGAGGCCGCCGAAAAGCGCAAAGCCGCGGATGATATCGTCATGCGTCGCAATGTGATTCTTGGGTACCTTGGCTGGGAAGGCGCGGCACTGTTGTTTGCGCTGTTCGCTGTTCTGATTACGAATTGGCAGGCGTATTATCCCGAGGAACATGCCCGCCATAGTGCCGCGAGTTCGAAACGCAAGAAGAAAAACGGGCAGAAGAAACCGGCGAGCGAGCCGGAGCAGGTGCCGTATTCGCAGGCCATTCCCGACATGACGCCGGCCTGTGCCGCAAAATTCATTGATTTTCTCAATTTCGGGGAGTACTCGGACGATTTCAAGTCCCGTCAGATGAGTTCGACATTGCTTTCGCTGGTGGGCAAGGGAGTCATTGCCGTTTATCCCGGCCATTCCGAATGGTTCAAGGGGATTGATCTTTCGCGTGCCAGCGACGAGGAGATTTCCCAACGACTTCGCGACATGAGCGAAATACAAAAGAGGAATGCGCAATTGGCTGCAGCGTCCGCGGGAAAGATGGACGACGAAGCGCAGCGGGCTGCGCGGGAATCCCGGGATGAGGAATATATCAGGCGTGCCAGAGCGCAAGGGCTCACCAAGGGTATGGAAGCGGTACGGGAAGTTATCTCCGAAGCGGCGGAAGATCCCAAAGAATCCTCCAAGCCAACCTCAACGGTGGTGATGTTGCCGGGAGCGTTTGCGGAAAATGTCAGTGAGACCCACGATCTCACCCTTACCGAGCGGACTCTGCTCAACTTCCTGCGGGAGATATCACTGAAACTCAACACCCCGGTTTTCGATTTCCGCACCATCAGTCACAAGCTGGAAGACTGGTGGAAGGCCGAATGGCTGCAAAGCGTTTTCAACTGGACCGCCCAATTCGAATATGTGAAGTTGCACGTGGTCAAGCCGTTGCTGTTCGGCTTCGCTGCGGCTGCGGCGATTGTGACGGCGGGGGTGATGGGAACGTTTTATGTTGACGGCCTCGCCTTCAACGTGGTCGGTTCGGGCACCGATGATTACGGCCACGTTTCCGACCAACTGCACGGACAGTGGGGGATTTCGCTGCTGTTGGGCGTGCCGGTGGTTTTCCTGCTCATTTTCCTCTTCAAGCTGCTTCGGTATCGCGGGTTGACGCGGAAAGGAAAGAAATTGGTCGCGCCGATGCTGGGCTTGGAAGCGTATCTGTCGGACGGCGGAAATGGTTCTGAAGATCGGGCGATGATAGCGGATTCCGTGGCGGGTTCGGGTTCTGGCTCGGTAGCGGGTTCTGGCTCGGTAGCGGGTTCTGGCTCGGTAGCGGGTTCGGAGTCGGATGGCGGTTTGAATTCGGTTTCAGGGTTGACTTCTGGTTCAGACTCAGGTTCAGGTTCGATTTCAGGCAAGGGATTGGGTTCTGCACCCGACGCTGGTGTCGAGCCGAATCCTGTCGGCGTATCTACATCGAAATTGGCCGCTGTTCCGCCTGATTCCGGTTCGGTTCCGTCCTCAGGTCCTTCGCCTATTTCCCCGTTGTCGCCGGATAAGTTCGATAAGTATTACGTTTATGCCACAGCACTTGGGCTGTCGGATAATCAGATGGAACGTTTTGGCGGGTTGTTCTCGTCGCTTGACAATCAAAAAGACCGTCAGCGCAACGATTCGTTGTGGTACTGGTATCACTATCCACAAGATTTCGGCGGTGGCGCAAGTTCGGATGCGGGTTCGTCGTTGTCCGCACAATTCACCGATTTGGCGGCTGGTATCAGCAACGGCATCGATACCATGGAGTCCACATTCAGCGTGTCCTCCGGCTCCGGCGACAGTTCCGGAGGCGGCAGCTTCGGTGGCTCGGGCGGCGGTTCCGGTGGTGGCAGCTTCGGCGGTCGCTAAAGCGACGAAGTGGCAGCCTCTACCAGTGAGAAAAGCACCAAAAATGCCCTAAAAAAGTGCTTTTCTCCTCAGTGAAGGCCTATTCCAGTGAGAAAAGCGCCTTTTTGGGCCGATTTTGGTGCTTTTCCCACGGTCTCGCTCGACTTGGCCGGTAAAGGCTGGCGAGTGTGGATGGCTTACTTGTTGGCCTCATCGAGGGTGAGCTGGTCGTCGTCGGCATCGTAATCGAAGAGCTCGCCGTAGCGGCCCCAGGTCACCGCGATGTCGAACTGCTGCTGCGCTTCCTCGTCGGTGTGCTGGCTGCGCAAGAGGTCGAGGATCAGCTCGCCGCGCAGTCCGCGGTCGGGGTGGTTGCGCAGCGCCTTGTCGATGGTGCGCACCAGCGGCGCGTGGTCCATGATAAGTTGGGCGAAGAGTTTCTTGGCCTCGAGCACGTCGGCGTGGCACCAGCGCTCGCCGTCGCGGGTGATGGTGCAGTGGCCGTTGTTGACAGTCAACAGGCCGAGCATCGTGCCGGCGTCGATGAGCGGGAAGAGGTCGTCCACTTCGAAGGAGAGGTCGGCTGCTAGGTCGGCCAGGTCTACTCCGCCTTGGTAGTTCGACACGACGTCGAGCAAACCGGCAAGTCCGCCGGGAGTCGCGTTCGGCAGCAGCTCGGTGCGCGCGTTGTTGTCTTTGATTTTGGTATCGTTCTCGTGCGCCGCAAGCTTCTCGTCGGCCTCAGTCTGTGCATTGCTGTGGTCATCGAGGCCGTCACGTTGGTCTTGGTTTTGGCTATGGCTTTGAATTGCATGATTGCTGTCGATATCGTTTCGCGCCTCGATCTCTCCGTGATTTGCTGCATCGGCCAAATTATCTGAGGCGTTCGTCTCGCCAGAATGTAAGACGCTGTTGGGGGCGATGGAATCTTTGCCGGTATTTGTCAGCGCAGACGATTCCGTGGGCTTTGCCGCGTTTTCCTGCCCTGACGTTGAGTCGGTCTCGGTGTTTTCGGCGTTGGCAGCGGCCATATTCGCATGGCCGCGTTGCGAAACCTGGCCGGTCAGAATGGCGTAGAGCTTGTCGACCATCGCCTCGAACTCGGGGGAGTGCTTGTCGCGCGGACGCGGCAGATTGACCGGAACCTGAGCAATCAAGTGGCCGGGGTGCGAGCCCAAGACGACCACGCGGTCGGCCATCTGCACGGCCTCCTCGATGTTGTGCGTGACGATGAGAATTGACTTGATGCCGCTCTGGTTGTTGTTCCAAAGCTTCAGCACTTCCTGACGCAGGTTCTCGGCGGTCAATACATCCAAGGCGCTGAACGGCTCGTCCATGAAGAGGGCGTCCGGGCGCAGCACCAGTGCACGGGCGATGCCGATACGCTGCTTCATGCCGCCGGAAAGCTCCTTCGGATAGGCGGATTCGAAGCCGTCGAGGCCGATTGCGTCGATGGCTTGAAGCGCGCGCTTGTGGCGTTCCTCGCGTGGCACTCCGCGTGCCTCGAGCCCGAGCTCGACGTTGTCTTCGACGGTGAGCCAGGGCATGAGCGCGAAAGTCTGGAAAACGAGCGCGACCCCGGGGTTCGGCCCGTCGAGCTCCTTGCCACGGTACGAAACCTTTCCGCTGGTCGGCTGGATGAGACCAGCCAGAATGCGCAGGAAGGTCGACTTGCCGGCGCCGCTGCGTCCGAGAATCGCGACGATTTCGCCTTCGTGCAGATTGAACGAGATATCGTCGAGAACAGTGGTTTCGTTGCCTTTTTCGGAAGTAAAGCTCTGGCTGATGTGGCTCGCCTCGATGACGGTGTGGGTGCCATTGGCGTCGAGGTCGGCGTATTTCGGGTTGTGATGGCCACGGGTGCGGGTCGCGGTTCCGGTTTCCGTGCCGCTGGCGACGGTCTTATAAAGCTTGTTGAAGTTCATCGTGACTTCCTTGGTTGAGATTTGAAGAATATTGGATGATTGTTGTAATTTGCGCTCACACTAACCCATGGTTACCGAAAGATACCGTACGTATTTCCATGGTTTCCTTTGGTAACCATGGGTTAGTGTGAGCGGCCATGAGCTAGCCGACGACGAAGCGGCGGTCGGCGAGGCGCTGCAGCGGGTTCCAGAAAAGGCGGTTGACGGCGACCACGAAGATGGCCATGACGGCCACGCCGATGATGGTTTTCATGCTTGCGGCGTGGGCGGTGGCTTCGGCGATGTAGGAACCGAGGCCCTTGGCGACCAGCGTGTGGCGTCCGTAGCTGACGATTTCGGAGACGATGGAGGCGTTCCATGCGCCGCCTGCCGCGGTGATGCCGCCGGTGACCCACGAGCCGAAAACGGCCGGCAGGATGAGCGTCTTCCATTTCATCCATCCGGTGATGTGAAAGTTCTTGGCCATTTCGATCAGGTCATCGGGGATGGCGGATGCGCCGGCGATGACGTTGAAGAGGATATACCATTGCGTGCCCAGTGCCATCAGCAGAATCGAGCCCCAGTTGATGTCGACGCCGCAGGCGACGAAGACCATGACCACGAATGGGAAGATGAAGTTGGCCGGGAAGCTGGCCAGCACCTGTACCAGCGGCTGAACGAGGCGCGAAATCTTCGGGTTCATGCCGATGATGGCTCCGAGCGGCACCCAGATTATCGAGCAGACCACCGTCAGCAATGCCACGCGCAGGAAGGTGATGCCGCCGAGTCCAAAGGCCGTTCCAAGCTCGCCCAAGCCTGTGGTTTTCATAATGGAGATGATCAGTTCCACGGCTCCGGCGATGACCGCGACACCCACGATTACGCCAAAGACGACGTCACCGGCGCGGCGACGGCTGGGCTTGGCGCCCCATTTCGAGCCGGTGTGGCCGAGCGGGCGGGTAATCCAGTTGAGGAATTCACCGACGGGACGGAAGAGACGGCCGATGAAGTCATCGATATGTGACTGACGGATGAGCGTCAGGACGGCGCTGCGCTTGGGTTCCGAGGACTCGCTTTGCGTGATGCGGAACTTCTCGGCCCAAGCCGTCAGCGGTTTCCAGACCAGCAGATCGATGGCGAGCACGACGATGACCATGGTCAGGATTGCCCAGCCGATTTTGCCTGGATTCTCCTCGGCGGCCGCGGCCTCGACATAGCTGCCTATGCCGGGCAGGGCGTAGGTTTTGTTGTTGACCGAAATCATTTCCGAAGCGGTCAGGAAGAACCAGCCGCCGCCCACGCTCATCATCATGTTCCAAAGCAGCGGAATCATGGAATTGGGCACGTCGAGCACCCAGAAGCGCTGCCAGTGCGAAAGCCGCAGATTGCGCGCCGCCTCGTCGAGTTCCTTGGGTTCGCTTTTGAGCGACCGGTAGAACGAGAAGGTCATATTCCAAGCCTGCGAGGTGAAGATGGCGAAAATCGACGCGGCCTCGACGCCCATCATCGAGCCGGGGAAAAGCGCGAGCCAGATGGTCACGGTCGCCGAAAGGAAGCCCAGGATCGGCACGGACTGCAGGATGTCGAGCAGCGGAATGAGCACCTTGCCCAGCCTGCGCGAGCGGGCCGCGGCCAGTCCATAGACGAAGGTGAACACCAGCGAGAAGAACAGGGCGATCGCCATGCGGAAGACGGAACGCAGTGCGTAATACGGCAGGTTGCGCGGGTCGGTCGAGACGGTGGAGGGGATGCCTTTCGGCCCCACCGGCGCGTTGATGGCGGGCAGGACCCAGGCGATCAGGCCGAAGATGGCGAGGATGCCGACGGCCACCACGCAGTCCGAGACCACGCGCTTGGTAAAGCTGGTGTTGCGGCCCACGTCCGATGTTGCCGGCGCGGCGCGGTTGAAGTTGAAGGAGAAGTTGGTCATGATGATTCCTCATGAACGGCGTATCGTGGCATTGCAAAAACACGGATTAAGCGGTTGGCATTGCTGATTTGGACGGCGGGTCGCGCATCAGAAATTTACGATTCCTGCAATGCCGACTTTCGAGTCAAGCCGGTCAGGTACAGACTACGAGTGGTGAATCGTAAATCCTTGATGCGATTATTTGCCGAATTCCGTGAACTCTTGCAGCACGAAAATACGTTTAGTTGAATTGAAAGGGAATCTCGAAGACGGAATCATGGGCAAGTTGGTTGGAATCGTTTTACATCGTCTTACGCTCGTAGCGTGACGCGCAAATCGAGAGATTTTACATCCAACGCCGAGTCATCGTGTCGAGATGAGGTTGCGCACAGCTGCACAAATGATGCAGATCGTTGATACTACTAGGAAGATCGTCAGCCATGATCCCCACCTCCTTCGACTCGGTGTGCGGGGCACAGAAATTATTACCGACCCTAAAATAAGGGGGCCGGAGGAGTTTGTCAACTCCGTTTGTTTCGAGCGGGTATCATCCGTCCGGGTGCCAATACGGTAGGCGTGTCGCATCTGCAATAGGGTTTTGTATTTGCGACGTAAGGGGACGGTTTTCCGGCGCTTCTGCAATTATTTGGTTTTTGCGACGCTTCGATGTGGTTTTGCGTCACGTTCGCAATGGTGGATTGTATTTAGAACGCAAATTGGCGGATTATCGTTGCATTGGTAATCATCGGTTGTTTTTGCGACGCTGGGCCCGCGTAAGCGTGGCGAACGAAATCCGAATGCAATGCCGTATACCAACGTCAAGCGCAACCTCGGTAGGCGATTGGTAGGAGAGCCGTTGTAAACTGCCGTATCTGTCTGGCCACGACGTTAAAATTATCGTTTGTTATGCCAAGGGGCGGGCTGCCGCATGGGTCCGCTTCTTCATTTGGGTTCAGCCTCGTGGCCTCGTCCGTTAAACCGGTCGGGTCCGCCGCGGCGAATCGGCAACATTCCGCCGGGTTTCGGCGGAATACGATAGTGGGCGCGTTCGGCATCATTTGCCGCAGAGGCACGAAAGTGCGGCGCCGCCCCTGACATGTACGCTGATATGCGGCAGCGACAGGTGAAACAATGGTTAACGCTATTGAGGCATTTGATGCCAAGCACATGAAGCCCTCGGATTCCATCCCGGAGTTCCGTCCCGGCGACACCGTCGAGGTCAACGTCAAGATTCAGGAAGGCAACAACTCCCGTCTTCAGGCGTTCACCGGCGTGGTGATCGCACGGCAAGGCGCCGGCCTGCGCGAGACGTTCGTCGTCCGCAAGGTCAGCTTCGGCTGCGGCGTGGAGCGTCGCTTCCCGCTGCACTCCCCGGTGATCGATTCCATCAAGGTGCTGCGTCACGGCCGCGTTCGTCGCGCCAAGCTCTACTACCTGCGTGCTTTGCGTGGCAAGGCCGCTCGTATCACCGAGCGTCAGGACAACAGCGCCAAGGCGTGAATGCAAGCCTAAAAGGCTTTGTGCTTTACGGCAGTCGGGATTTGTTTCCGGCCGCCGTTTTTGCTTTTATCAAAATTCGGGCACTTGTATCGTGATGCATGACATCTCTGTACGGTCCCACATACTATGATGGTTTTCGGTTATCGAAAGTTATCGTTTGAATAGCCGCGGATATGGATATATTGACGGTTGGGAGATGCGGATGGCAGGGGATGATACGCGCAGCGACGAGCGGCGTGAGGCGGATTCGCATATCATCGAGGTCGCGGATTACGGCGTGAGTCCTGAACCCAGACCGCGCAATATTCTCAGCAATCCGGAACATGCTGATCCCGAATCGCAAGGCTATACGTTCCGCGATTTATTGAGTTTCGTCATCCCGTTTACGGTGTTCGTGCTGGTTCTGGTGCTGCTGCGGGTATTTGTCATCGGCGTCTACGAGATTCCTTCCGGCTCGATGGAAGACACCATCCAGATCGGCGATCGGTTGGTCACCAATCGTCTCGCGCGGCCGATGAACAAGCTGAAGCGCGGCGATGTCATCGTTTTCAAGGATCCGGCGCATTGGCTCGCCGGCACCGACAACCACGGCTCCGACGACTTGATCAAGCGGCTGATCGGCATGCCCGGCGACGTGGTGGCCTGCAAAGGCAACGGCTCGCCCGTCACCGTCAACGGCGTCGCGATCGATGAAACTGTCTATATCAAGCCCGGCACCGAACCCAGCAATTTCGCGTTCAAAACCAAGGTGAGCGCCGGCAACGTCTTCGTGATGGGCGACAACCGTGCCAATTCCGCCGACTCGCGCTACCATGCCGACGATGGCAATGGCGGGCTGGTGCCGATGTCCGACATCAGCGGGGTGGCGATGCTGACCATTTGGCCGTTCAGCCATTTCAAGGTCGTGAAGTCGTACCGTGATGTTTTCGCTGCCGTGCCAGGCGTGCCGAAATCTTAGGCCGATAAACGAGAGGGTGCCGTTTAACCGGTTTTAATATTGTATGACATTTTACATGTCTGAGACGTTTACTCGTGTAAGGTCAAACCGCAATCTTAGGCACCGCTCTCCGGTCTATACTCGAGACGTGCTTTTGATGGAGTATCCTCGTTTTTAGTAATGGAGCATTGCTGAAAGGCAAGATATATGGACGTCAGAGCGACTTCGGAAGTCGGCGATGCGACCGGCCACAAGCGTCGTGGTGCCGCTCACCATGTTGCCGCGCCGACATTGGATTTGGAACGAGAACTGGCAGGTCGCGGATTTGATTTGATTGTCGGATTCGACGAGGTGGGACGCGGTGCGCTCGCAGGTCCGGTAATGGTGGGTGCGGCCGCGGTGTGGGCCCGCGATTTGGACGGGCTTGACGTACCGGATGGCGTGGCCGACTCGAAACTGCTTACGGAACACAAGCGCGAGGCGATGTTTGAGGGCTTGTGTTCATGGTGCGCGGCCAGTGCGGTCGGGCAGGCGAGCAACAAGGAAATCGACGAGTGGGGGATAACCTATGCGTTGGGTATTGCGGCCCTGCGCGCGGTCAATGAGGCTGAGCGTGAGCTGAACATCGACTCGGGTGAGTTTCGTGTCGGCGCGATTCTCGACGGGCCGAACGACTATATTTCCAAGGCTGCAGGGACGTTCGACGCGCCGGTTGTTCCGATTGTGCCGAAAGTGACCACCAAGGTAAAGGCCGACCAAAGCTGTGCGCTCGTTTCGACGGCATCCGTCATCGCCAAGGTCACCCGAGACCGGCTGATGGTCGCCTTGGCTCAAGGCAACCCGAATTACGCGCCCTACCAGTGGCAGCACAACAAGGGCTACGGCTCTGCCGCCCATCGCGCCGCCATTGCCGAGTATGGCCCGACCCCGCTCCATCGCGTCAGCTGGCATCTGGTCTGATAGGCAACGTCGAGTAGACTTGTGAGCGTTCACTGAAGGGTGCGTCTCGGGACGTGCATCGACTGGCAAGAGGAGGCAGGATGAGCGCTCAACGCAATTCGGGCAAGCGGCCATCGATGTTCGAGGTAGCCAAAATGGCCGGGGTCAGCCATCAGACGGTTTCCCGCGTCATCAACCATTCCTCCGAAGTCTCCGACGCAACGCGCGCCCGCGTTCAGCATGCCATCGACGTGCTCGGCTACCGTCCGAGCAATTCCGCGCGTACGCTTGCTTCGCACCGTTCCCGCACCATCGGGCTTATCGCGGGCGGCCTCAATTTCCTCGGACCGATTTCCGCGATCGCCTCCATCGAAACCATCGTGCGCCGTCACGGCCTTTTCCTCATGGTCTCCATGGTGCACGAGGCGAGTTGTACGCAAAGCGAGTTCGAGAATCTGTGCCGCACCTTTGAAGAGCAGAACGTCGACGCCTTCATCTTCCTGACCCCGACGGATATCATGTTTTCGGCGGCCTGCCGCACGAGGCTTCCCGAACCGCGCGTCCTGATCACTTCCACCCACGGCAACCTTTCGATGAGCCGGGCGGGCGGGTTGATGGACGCCGAAGGCCGCGGCCGGACGGCTTTGGTGGGCATCGACCAGTGGGGTGCGATGCACGAGGTGGCGCGTCTCGTTTCCCGTTTTGGTCATCGCTCCGCGCTTTATTTCGTGGGGCCGGTACAATGGCGCGATGCTGTGACGCGTTTGCTTGGCTGGCGTAAAGCCGCTACTCAGTATCACATCGAATCCCGCGAGATACAGTGCAATTCCTGGGATTCCTCCGAGGCGTATGCTCGGATGAACCACGAACTGGAAAACCTTGGT
The DNA here is from genome assembly GCF_029392015.1 of Bifidobacterium sp. ESL0728. Classification (NCBI taxonomy): domain Bacteria; kingdom Bacillati; phylum Actinomycetota; class Actinomycetes; order Bifidobacteriales; family Bifidobacteriaceae; genus Bifidobacterium; species Bifidobacterium sp. ESL0728. The sequence goes on along the minus strand of NZ_CP113925.1, from coordinate 2,124,534 downwards.
TCGGCCGGTGCCGAGAAGCCCACTGTTGTTGTCACCGCCAACGACGCGCAGGCAATCGGCGTGGCCCGCGCCCTGCACGAGCACGGCTTGCGCATTCCGCAGGATATCAGCGTGGTCGGCTTCGACGACATGACCGGCGTCAACGACATGTGGCCGCCGCTGACCACCGTTCACCCCGATTTCGAAGGACTCGGCACTGCTTCGATGCGCGAGACCTTGCGGCTGCTCGGCGAAGGTCCAGAAACGACGTTCGTGGCCAATGCCCACGGGGCCGGTCTTATTCCCGCCGAAGTCATTCAGCGCCATTCGCTGGGCCCCGTTCCGCGGCTTTAAACGGGCGGATTTCAGCTGATGATGCCGTTTCCGGCGTCGCGGATGGCACCGATGGTGATGGCGGTGCGCAGCACATAGGCGTCGCGCGGATCGTTGGCATCCCAACCGGTGGCGTCGGCGGCGCGTTTGATGCGGTAGCGCACGGTGTTGGGGTGCACGTTCAAAGCCTTGCCGGTCGCCTCAAGCGAGCCGCCATAAGTGAGGAACGCGGAGACGGTCTGCAGCGTCGGATCGTTTTCGTTCTCGCTTTTAAGACTTTGGTAGACGGTCTGATAAAGCTCGTCGACGGCATCCTCATCGCCGACGAGCGCACGTTCCGGCAACATGTCGGCCGCGCGGGCCGGCCTTGGCAGCGGGTGGATTGCCGGCATCACGTGAAAGGCTGAGAGCACGGCGCCCAATGTCCGCGCGGCGCCGTTGACATTGCGCCGCGTGGGGCCGAGGCATACGGGCTTTTCGCGGTCAAACGCTTTCATTATGGCCGTGCATGTCACTTCCGGCGTGGCCGCGCTTTGCACTATGATAAGCCCGATGATTAGCCCGTTGCTGCGTCCGACCAGACAATATTGGCTGCCGAGGTCATGGGCGCCCCTGGCAATGATGGATTGCGATTCTTCGAAAGTCGAAGCGGCCGTACCCCCAACGGCAAAGCAGCTGAACGTCTCCGGCCATTTCAGCACATGCAGCAGGGAGACGACCCGCTTGTCGCAAAGCCCGTCGGCCAGGCACTCGAAGGCGATGGCCTCCAGATTCTTGCGGTTGCCCAGCATTTCGAAGGTTTTTGCCGCTTCCTTGTTTTTCTGGTTGTCGTGACTGTCCGCGATGACGGTGATTCGAGGTATGCGATGCCGGTTGGCGTTCTGATCTCGGCCGGTATCCGATGATTCCGCAGCCGCTTTGCCGCCCGCCTTTTCATTTGCAACGCTGCCGGCCATCGATTGCGCAAGACCTAGGAAATCGGCGAATTGCCCTGGTTCCTCGTCTTTTTGGTCGGTATCGTGCTTGTTCATACTTTATGATTCTAGTCCGCCTGTTTCCGTCGTGCCGGCGGCGTTGGCGTCTAACGTAACAGCGGTGTCTAACGCAACTGCAGTGTCGAATTTATTGCTCTCGGGCTTGCCGGGAACATTGCCGTTACCGGGAGCCTTGCGCTTATCGGCAGTCTCCAGGTTACCGGCAGGCTCATCAACGTCAATCCGCTTCTCGGCAATGTTTCCGGCGGTGTCGTCGGCGTTCCGTAACGCTCGTGCCTGCGTGCGTTGTGCGCGTGAATCCTGCCAGAACGTGAGGAGCACAAAGCCCAAAACGAAGACCAACGGGAGCATGTGACGCTCGAAATTGTTGGCCGGAGAGGTGACCATGACCCCCATCAGCAGCAGAAGCGGAAGGTGCGTGGCCAAGGTTTTCCAACGGCGCAGAACGACTTCGGCCGCGCCCAAAAGCAGCGTGATGATGACGTAGGTATTGCCATGGATGAGCCAGCCGAGCACAGGTTTTGCGCTCCAGTTCTGCGCGAAGTCGGTGACATTTTTTCGCCAGTCGGAGCACCAGCTTCCGATCCAATCGGTGAAGTTCGCATTGCCGGCGTATATGACGTAATACGTCATGTCGATATAGGGTTGATCCACGATGTCGAAATATCCGTAGCTTTTGGCGAGCAGTGCATCCATCGCGATGCGCGGATTGGCCTTGACTATTTCAAGCCACGCCGCATTGAAATTCTTCATATCCGCTTTTGTGACCGTGCGCCAGCGGTAGCTGACGCGCTTTGTCTGGATCCCCGACGATTTCACCGGGTCGGCGTCCTGCTGGGAGTAGGCTTCGGCCATCTGGTCGAGGTTGAAGATCGGGGCCAGTTTGTTTCGGGCGTCCTGCGGGATTCCGTTTGGGTTGAGCACGGCCACGCGTGCGATCTGCTGCAGTTGGACGCCGTGGCTTTCGATCGGGTCGCCGTTGATGATGGCGCCGTCGCGCGTGGCCAGACCCACAGCCCCCTCGAAGAGGATGACCGGCAGAAGCAAACCGATGATGTAGGTTTTCCAACGTTTGCGGTCCGCGATCAGGGCTATCACCAGCGCGAAGAGGATGATATACAGTGCGTATTTCGCCGAAATCATCATCACGATAGTTGAAAGAAGCAGCGCGATGAACGTGCGTTTGCGCAGGTGAAGCACGATCCTGTCGTAGGAAGGGGCGGAGTCGATGGCTGCGGTCTCGTTCTTGTCGTGGTTAGATGTTGTCGTATCGTTGTTGCGCCCGGTGTCCAGTTTCCATGGTTTGGGCAATGACGTCGGTTTCTTGGGTGATGTTTGTTGACGCAATTTCGCGGTGCAAAGTATTTCGTACCCGACCCCGAACCACCAAACGAACGCAAAGGCGAACAACGGCGATTTGGTGAGGCTTATCGTCGAAAACAGCACCAACGGGCAGACCAGGAAGAACAGAAGAATGAAAAAGCGGGGGAGAGGCCCGACGAATCTCGAGTCATCGGCTTTTTCGTCCGCTAAGGCAGGCTGCTCTTTTTTGGACGGTGACGCCGAGAGGAAATCAATCAGTTTTCTACGTGGCTTGAGCCAAGGATGATTGAAGAAGCGATTCGCGGTGGCGGCCAGGCAGAATGCGGCGAACAGCAGCTGACCCGAGGCGAGGAAGACGATGCCCCAGTCATTGGCACCGGTGAAATAGCGCGAAATCGTTCCTGCGGCGCCGTAGACCAGCGTGAGCACGATGTTGTGTTGGTCGGTCAGGTAGGTGGGTTTGGCGGGCCACAGGTAGTGTGCGGTGGGGTAGATGTCCATCGGCACGAACGAGAAGAAGCCGATATAGGGCTGTTTGAGGCCGGTCCATTGGTTCCAGGCCCAGCTGAACTCGCGGAACTGGCTGCGGATGTCCGCGCCGAACGCCGCTATGAGGGTTATCGGAACCCAAAGCCAGCCGATGATGAGAATAAGCGCGATTTTCCACCATTTGTCGGTGATTGACATCATGCATCGATGCGCTCCCGAGCGAATGCGGGAAGCGATATGGCATATTCGTCGCCAGACTCGTCTGCGCGCTGAATGGGAGGTGCCTGGTTTAGTGCCTTGTTCGCTATCGGCTTTGCCGTTTGGCGCGCCTGTAAGGGATACGTCTAACTTGTTGGTTTGGCTATTTGGTGTGCTTGCAGATATCGTATCTACAGTGCCGGTTCGGCCGTTTGTCGTGCCTGCAGAAGCGCTGTCTAAATTATCGATTTTTCCATTTGGCAAGCCGATGGAAGACGTTTCTGAATTGTTGGTTTTTCTGTTTGATAAGCAGGCGGAAACCGTGTCTGAATTGTTGGTTTTCGCATTTGCCGGGTTGTGGTTTTGACGGCGTTTCCGCCACGCCTTGAATCTGGCGCGAATGCCGAAATCGTAGGGAACGAGCAGTTGGCCGCGCCCGAAGCGAACCAGTTCGACGATGACCAGTATGCAGATGGCGAAAGTTAGTACGAAAATGGCCGCGTTGTGCCACGAAAAAGCGCGGATTGTGGCGATGTCCGGATTGAATTCGTATTGACGATAGAGTGGCCCGAGTGCCGTGCACAACGCGATCCACAAGCTTGCCGCCACCGCCAGCGCCCAACGCAGGAATGCGAAAAGCCTGCCGGAATGCATTGGTGTTGTAGCCTTTGCCAAGGTAGTGGTTTTTGGTGAAGCGTCGGTATTGTTGGTAGCGGAATCAGTGGCCGAATCGTCGATTTCGGTATTGCCGTTCATTGTCGCGGCATTCGCCGTTTTCTTCGAAAAATCGTTGCTGGATTGTGATAATTGGTCTTTTTTATCGTTATCCCCGAGTTCCTGCGAATATGCTTCGCCGCCATCTTGGCGGCTGGCTGCGGCCGCAGGACTGGGATTACTCATAACCGGCATTCTATCGTTTGATATCAACCTTGACTGTATTAAATAGTGCTTGAATTGCAGGAAACCACAAAGTGTGACGGAGACCAAACGTGGTGGGCGCCGCACAAGTCGGCATATCGGTTTTGGGAAACTTTGATATTCCGCCATTCTTAAAAACCTATCTACTGACTTGTGCGAAATGACAAAGCCGAACAGCGCGGTTGCGCATACAGTGGGGCGTATGGATAACGAGACTGATTCCCCGATGGCGGGGTATGTGAAGCAGATCGAAACGGAATATGCGGCTTTCGCGCGAAGGGCCGGGGCAAGCAAGCCGCAGATGCCGGAAACGGCCGGTGCGGTCAATGAGCTGGTGGCGCTCGCGGCGCTCGATTCCACCAATATTTTGGCTCGGAAGATACTGGCAAACGGAGACCTTCGCGTCATTGATGGGGGAGGCTTGCCTGGGATGGCGGCGGTTTGTGCGGATACGCAAAGCGCAGGGCACGGGCGTCTCGGCCGGCAGTGGAGCGACAAGGCCGGCGGTGCCTCGTTCCTGGTTACGTATGTCACCGCATTGCCGCAACGTTTGGTGACCGATTCGCATTACAATGGGTGGTTCACGGTCATCGCCGGGCTTGCGGCGCTTGATGCCTTGAACGGCGCGTTGGAAAAGTGTGGTGCCAAGCCGCTTGACCCGGCGCATGGCCTTGAGCTCAAATGGCCGAACGACATTTTCTATAACGGCCACAAACTTGGCGGTATCTTGGCCGAACTGGTCGAATTACCGGAAGGCCTGAACCGTCTGGCGGTGCCGCAATCCCAACTTTCTTCGGAACTCCAGAAAGAACATGGCGACGGACGGATTGCGGCGGCTTCTGTGTCAGATTCCGATGACGCTGCCGATTCGTCTCATGCTGCTTTGCAAAGTAACGATGCGAAATCTTTTGCCGGGAATGTTGAAGAAGATTCGTCTGACGCCAGTGAGCTCGCCGTCGGCGTGATGTTCGGCATCGGCATCAACCTTGACATCGCCGAGGAAAGTCTGCCAACCCCGATTTCCACCTCTTTGCAACTGCTCTATGCTCCGTTGCCGGTTCCGGCTACGATGCGCGACATGGTTGCCGCGCGCCTCGCAGCGTCGTTGAAGCGGCGGCTTGCGGCTTTGGTCGCGAATCCTGGCGCCCAATTGGCGAAATTGTGGGAAGAGGCACAGGCCAAGTGTTGGACGCTGGGCCGTGAGGTTGAGGCGAAGTTCACCGACGGCTCGAAGCTGGCGGGCAAAGCCATATCGCTCAACCCCGATGCCTCGCTGACAATACAGGATGCGCAGGGTACCCCCCACGTCGTCAAAACCGGTGACGTGGGCGTACTGGCCTGAATACCGGGGCTTCGCGGACAATGTTGTCTGCGAAGCCTAAATCCCGCTTTGTGTCTATTGCTTACGTTTATTGTTCGTTTTTATTCCCAGCATCGCGGTTTTGCAACGCGTGGCAACAATATAAGGTATTGATTGCTTTTCTTCTTACACTCCTAAACATAAAAGGATGATTATATTTTTCCTTTGAAAATGGGTCAGCAGTAGGCCCATAATGTTTTGCTCTGATGTGTGCAGCTTGGAGGGGAAGGGCTCAGATGAATGACATACAGGAAGCATATTCGTCTGAGGCAGATCAGGAATCATCATTTGCAATCCATGGGTTGAACAAGGGCAAGGTCCTTCTCGTGGGTGAAAGCATGGGGTTGTTTGCTGCTGATACGGAAGGGCCTTGCAGCAGGGTGGATGTCTTCAATGCCTCGGTCGCGGGTGCGGAGCTCAACGTCGCTTTGGGTTTGTTGCGCATGGGTCAGCAACCCGTGTATGTTACGCGGGTCGGTGACGATCCATTTGGTGATCGTATCCGCATATTTCTTGATAAGAACGGATTAACCGATTCAAGGGTGACGGTCGACAAAACGCGCCACACAGGTTTTATGATGAAAACCAAGGTTTCCAAAGGAGACCCCGTCACTTCCTATTTCCGCAAACGGTCGGCTGCTTCCGCAATCACGCCGCAGGATATCTTTGATATTGACTTGACAGGCATTTCGGTGCTTCACCTTACGGGGATACTTCCTCCGCTTTCATCGACGACAATAGAGGCTTCGGATGCCCTCGTCGCGCGGGCGCAGTTCAACGATCTCTTCATCTCCTTCGACCCCAATTTGCGCCCAGCTTTGTGGAAGAACCCTCATCAGATGCACTCCACATTGAAACGTCTCGCCTCACAGGCCGATCTGGTGATGCCTGGCAGAAGTGAGGGACAGGAGCTTTTCGGCGTTTCCAATGTCGAAGATGTCGGCAAGGCGTTTATCGATAACGGCGCCAAATATGTCGTCGTCAAGGATGGCGCACGTGGCGCTTGGGCCACAGATGGTGAAAAGGGCGTTTACGTTCCCGGATTCGTTGTCGATCATGTAGTCGATAGCGTGGGTGCCGGTGACGGTTTTGCTGCCGGTCTGCTTTCGGCGTTGCTCGACCGGCTGCCCATAGAAGCCGCCGTTGAACGTGGATGCGCCATCGGGGCCATCCAGACGCAATTCACTTCCGACAATGAAGGTCTACCCGACAAAGCTCGGCTCATGAGCTTTATGCATACTCACGTCCGTGCGAAGGTCCATTGAGTCAGACGATTTGGAGCCTTTTCTTCTTGATAAATATCAATAGGTATCTGTTTGGCAAAGGAGTTGTACATTATGTTCACCACAAATCCGACTCGCGAAGCACACGAGCGGTTGAACAACTCGGAACTGACCGAGTATTTTTCTTCAATCGGCATTGTGCCGCTGGTCACGTTGAATTCGCCCGATGAGGCTGTACCTCTGGCTCAGGCATTGGCGCTCGGAGGCGTGCCAGTGGCGGAAGTGACATTCAGGTCATCGGCCGCGTTGGAAGGCATGCGTCGTATCAAAGCCGAGGTGCCTGAAATCACTTTGCTCGCCGGAACGGTACATTCGGTCGAACAGGCGCGTCAGGCTCTGGAAGCCGGATGCACGGGAATCGTCACTCCTTCTTTCGATGAGCAGGTCGTCGATTGGTGCCTTGGAAGCGACGTCCTTATTGTTCCTGGCACAGCTGTGCCCAGTGATGTCGAAAAGGCGTGGGACAGGGGTCTGCGTTTCGCCAAGTTCTTCCCGGCCGAAGCTTATGGCGGCGTGAAGACGCTCAAGGCGTTGAACGGCCCATTCTCAGATATGAAGTTCCTGCCGACCGGCGGCGTGAATCTCAAGAACCTTGAGGAATATATGAATCTTCCCAATGTTTTCGCTGTCGGAGGCAGTTTCGCGGTTCCCTCTGCTGCGCAAAAGAACAAGGATTGGGATGCTATCACCGAGACTTGCAAGAAGGCCCGGGAAATCGTCAAGCCGATCATCGATAAGAAAAACGCCTGAAACCTGCCGGTAGCGATGCCGCGGCGTGTCAATTGAAGTCAACGAAAAGAAAACGAGGAAGCTTACCATGGATACTCTCAATAGGAAACTTGCCATCGAGCGTGGCCTGACCAACGAAAAAGCACAGTCACGTCCCATCAAGATCATCCAGTTTGGTGAAGGAGGGTTCCTGCGTGCATTCGTCGACTGGACCGTTCAGCAACTCAACAACAACGGCCTTTTCAACGGCAACGTTGCCATCGTTCAGCCGATGCCCAACGGCCGGGTCGATAACCTGAGGCAACAGGACAACCTATACACCGTTGTTCTGCAAGGGATACTGGACGGTAAGAAGATCCTGAGCAACACCCTCGTCGACTCCATCGGTACTACGGTCAAGCCCTTCGGCGAATGGCAGGAGTATCTGAAGCTTGCCGATAATCCGGATACCAAAATCATCATCTCCAACACCACGGAGGCCGGCATCGCCGTAACCGAGAACGACACTGTCGATATGGCTCCTCCGCAAGGTTATCCCGCTAAGTTGGCGCAGCTCTTGAAGCGTCGCTATGACGACGGATTGCCCGGTTTCCTCATCATTCCCTGCGAGCTTATTGCTGACAATGGCAAGGCGTTGCGCAAGGCCGTCATCACCATGTCGCGTCAATTCGGTTTTAGTGACGATTTCATCACCTGGATCGAGCAGGAAAATACGTTCGTCTCCACGCTGGTGGACAGGATCGTCCCGGGCTATCCGGCGGCGCAGGCCGAGTCCCTGTGGGAGCAGATTGGTTATCGCGACGATATGATCGATAAGGCGGAGCCGTTCTATTCGTGGGTTATCGCGGGTGATAAGAAAGCGCAGGAGCTGGTCGACGAACTCATCCCGGCTCGTCGCCTCGGCATCAACCTCATCCTTACCGATGACGTCCAGCCCTACCGCGAGCGCAAGGTCTACCTACTCAATGGTCCCCACACCACGCTGGCTCAAGTGGCCCGTTTGGCCGGTATGAGTACCGTCGGCGAAACCATGGAAGACAAGACCATGCACTCGTTCATCCTGAAGGAAATGAACGAGGAGATCATTCCTGTGCTTACCCTGCCGAAGGACGAGCTTGAGACGTTCGCCTCCCAGGTGCTCGAGCGTTTCTCCAACCCGTTCAATGAGCATAAGCTGGACTCTATTGGCCTCAATTCGGTGTCGAAATATGCCGTGAGGCTTCTGCCGCTGGTCACCGCCAATACACAGAAAAGAGGAAAGCTGCCGGAACGTATCGTCTTGGCTCTTGCCGCGTTGCTCTATACCTATGGCGGTTTCGCGCAAGGCAAGGTCAACATCAAGGATGACCAGGCTGTGGTGGACACGCTTGCCGCGTTGGCCAAAAACAACACTTACGTTCATGACGCGCTGTCCTCAAGCAAGCTGTGGGGGCAGGATCTGACCCGCATAGACGGCTTGGAGCAACTCGTTGAAAAGGACTTGCAGGGCATTGTCGACAACGGCATCGAGACGTTGGTTAAGTCTCTGGCCTGAGCTCTCGTTCGTCCATGTGCGTCGGTACAGAAATACACTTCAATAATCGAAAGGGATGAAATGGATACCATTAAGCTTGATGCTGCCGATAAGGTAGTTGTGGCCAGCCGTGATTTTCATAAGGGTGACAAGGTGGAAGTGGAAAGTCTCGACACCCCGATTACCTTGTTGCAGGATGTCCCGCGCGGCCACAAGATAGCGATTCAAGACATCGCCGTCGGCGAACAGATCATCAAATACGGCTACTCGATTGGGCATGCAAAAGAGGACATTCCGGCCGGCTCCTGGGTGCATACGCATAATTGCAAGTCCAATCTTGGCCCTGATCTGACGTATGAGTATCATCCCGTTGCCGGTGTGGTCAAACCCGGCGTCGATACCGTTGACGGCGTCTCCGACAAAACCTTCAAAGGTTATCGTCGCTTGACCGGGCGAGTCGGTATCAGAAACGACCTGTACATCGTTCCGACCGTAGGCTGCATCAATTCCCTGTGCGACAACATCGCCGCTGATTTCAAGGCCCGGCATCCCGGCAACGGCTCGTTCGATTCCGTGGTCATCGCGCATCATCCTTACGGCTGCTCGCAGCTGGGGGGAGACCACGAGATGACAAAACGCCTCTTGCAAGACATTGCCGCGCATCCCAACGCCGGCGGCGTCCTGGTGGTCGGTCTGGGTTGCGAGAACAACCAGATCGACGAGTTCCAAGCTGGGCTGAGCTGCTGTGGCACCGATTCGGAGAATCCGCAGGAGGCTATCGACGATATCCGCGAGGGACTGGTATACGACCCGCAACGCGTGAAGTTTATGGTCTGCCAGACCGTTGATGACGAATACGTGGCTGCGCGTGATCTTTTGGACGAAATCAACGAGGCTGCCAAAAACGATCATCGCGAGGACATCCCGCTGAACGAGCTTACGGTCGGCGTCAAATGCGGTGGTTCCGATGGGCTTTCAGGTGTCACGGCCAACCCTCTGGTGGGTCGTTTCGCCGAGTTCCTGGTTCGTCAGGGCGGCAAGGTCGTGCTGACTGAGGTCCCTGAGATGTTTGGGGCCGAGCAGGTGCTGATGAGCCATGCCAAGGACGAGGCGACGTTCAATGACATCGTCTCGCTGATTAATAATTTCAAGGATTATTTCCGCCGTTATCACCAGCCTATCGGTGAGAATCCCTCTCCTGGCAACAAGAAGGGCGGCATCACCACCCTCGAGGACAAATCATTGGGCTGCATCCGCAAGGGCGGAAAGTGCCAGGTCGTGGACGTCATTGACTACGGCAGGCTGGCGAAAAAGCCGGGATTGACGTTGCTGCGCTCGCCAGGCAACGATCTGGTGTCTTCTTCGGCATTGGCGTCCGCCGGCTGCAACATCGTCCTGTTCACCACCGGCCGCGGCAATCCCTTCGGAACCTATGTGCCGACGTTCAAAGTGGCGACCAACGATCCGCTTGCCCAGAAGCACGGTCGTTGGATCGATTTTAACGCCGGGCGTTTGTTGAGTGAACCGATGGACGAAGTCCTGCCTGATTTCATCGAGGCCGTCTTGAAAGCCGTCAATGGTGAGCCCACCAGGAACGAACAGTTTGGCATGCACGAAATCGCGATTTTCAAGGACGGCATCACCGAATAAATAGACTATTATAGAGTTCGTATATAAAAATGTAGCCTGGGCACCAATGTGGCTAGCTAATGGCTTTGGGTTATGAAGATTGTCATATCAAACGAGGGACTCATGGACAGTTCGAAGAAGAGAGTTACCATTCGAGATGTCGCGAAACTGGCCCAAGTTTCACCTTCCACAGTCTCTCGAGCGTTTGCCCGCCCCGATCGGGTAAGTGCGGAAACCACCAAGAAGATTTTCGCAGCTGCCGATGAGTTGGGCTATCACGAGGATGCCGTTGAAACGCGTCCTTCGCGTCATCGGCATGATCTGATTGCCATCAGCGTACCCGATATCGCCAACCAGTTCTTTTCGGACATCATCCGTAGCGTGCAGCATGAATGTTTCAATCGCGGGGTCGGGCTGATCGTTTCCGAAACGCGGGAAAGCGCCTCCTGGGAGCGGCTGGCGTTCGATAAGGTGGTCAAGAACGCCGATGGCATCATTTTGGTATCTTCGCGAATGCCGGATTCGATGATTCGTAAGTGTGCGCAAGCCAGGCCGTTGGTGGTGGTCAACCGTGAGGTCCGGGGAGTCTCCAGCGTCGTCGTTGATGTGAGGCAGGGCGTCCATGAGGCCGTCGAACAGCTGCAAATAGGGCAATATCATGCCATTACCTATCTTGATGGGCCGGCGAATTCGTGGTCCGTCGGTATACGGTGGAAAGCCATACGAAGCGAATGTCACAGCCGCAATATCGAAGTGCGTCGTCTATGGCCCGGAGTCCCCACATTCGAAGGCGGCTACGCCTGTGTGGAGCAGTATTTGCAGCATCCTACGGGAGCTGTGATTGCCCATAACGATTTGATGGCGATAGGATTCATCGCCGGCATGCGCAAGCGCGGTTATGAGTGTCCGCGTGATTTCTCAATCATCGGTTTTGACGACGACACTGTCGGGCGGATGAGTGAGCCTTCGATTTCCAGCATTCATATGTCGCTTGCCAAACTCGGCAGTTACGCCGAACGCCTGTTGTCGGCCTCCATCAAAGGCCAGGCCGAGCCCGGGATGTTGGCACGCATCCCTTCGTCGCTGATTGTTCGAGAAAGCACAAAAACGCGCGGCATTGAGCCGAAATCCCTCTCTCACGCAAACGATGGCAACAATTAGCGTCTACGAATTTTTGCAATCATATGATGGTCCCGTCTTGTCTAATACACATTCGGCCGGCAATGAGGCCGATACTTGTTTGCGAAGGAAAGAAAAAAGCATGGAATTCCTAGATGATGATTATCTACTGACCACCGATCTGTCGCAGGAGCTGTTTCACAGCTGTGCGCAGAATCTTCCGGTTGTCGATTACCATTGCCATCTGCACCCCAAGGAGATTTTTGAGGACACCAATTTCTCCAATATCGTTGAAGCTTGGCTGACCGATGGCAAGAATTACGGGGATCATTACAAGTGGCGCCTGATGCGCGCCAATGGTGTTCCTGAAGAGCTGATTACGGGCAGTGCCGATCCCTGGGAGAAATTCCAGGCATTCGCCTCGACGATGGAAAAGGCTGTAGGAAGCCCGGTATTCCTGTGGACCCATATGGAATTGCGCCGGTATTTCGGCATCTCTTCCGTATTGAGCACCAGGACCGCGCGCGATATCTTCGACCAAACCAATGAAATGCTCAAGAAGCCTGATTTTTCACGCCGTTCCTTGCTTCGTCGTATGGGGGTTGACACGGTTTGCACTACTGACGATCCCGTTGAGGATCTTCAATATCATGAGCTCTTTGCCAAGCAAGACGAGACGTTCAGCATGATTCCGGCTTTCCGTCCGGATCCTGCGTTGAAGCCCGAGCAGCCCGGTTTCGGCGCGTGGATCGAACAGTTGGAACAGGCCAGTGGCATCGAGGTCCATTCGTTCGATGATCTGGTCTCGGCGCTGTCCAATCGCATCGATTACTTCCATGCCCATGGCTGTCGTCTTTCCGACCACGCCGCCGGCATCATGACCTATGACGTCGCCACCGGCCCGCAGCTTAACGCGATCCTTGACAAGGCAAGGGCCGGCAAGCCCATCACTGCGCTCGAGTATTCGCAGTATCGCACCGCCCTGTTGATTGCGCTGATGGGCATGTATAACGCCAAAGGCTGGACCATGCAGCTGCATCTGCATTCCTTCTTGAACCTCAACAAGCGCGGTTTTGCCGATCATGGTCCCGACACCGGCTTCGATGCCATGAACGACCGTTCCATCGCCGAGCCGCTGGCCGCCCTGCTCAACGCGGCCTCGGAGCAGGGTGGCATCCCCAAGCTTCTGATCTACTCGCTCAACCCCAACGACTACATGGTCATCTCCACGGTCGCAGGCTGCTTCCAAGGTGGAATGAAGCAGCGCTTGGCGTTGGGCAACGCGTGGTGGTTCAACGACACGCACAACGGTATCCGCCGTCAGCTTGAGGTGATGGCCGAGACGTCCTTGTTGGGCAACTTCGTGGGCATGACCACCGATTCCCGCAGCTTCCTTTCGTTCCCGCGCCATGAGTTCTTCCGCAGAATCCTGTGCGAGATGCTTGGCGAATGGGCCTCCAACGGCCAGATTCCCGCCGACCCTGAGTTCTTGGAGCCCATTGTCCGTGATATCTCGTTCAACAATGCCAAGGAATTGTTCATCGACAACAAGAACGACTGATACGACCATAAGGAAGTGCATTGATGCGTAATCCCGTGCTGCGTGGGTTCAATCCGGACCCGGTTATTTTCAGCGATGGACAACAGTACTATATCGTGGTTTCCACCTTTGAATGGTTGCCGGGATTACGCGTATATGCTTCTGACGACCTGTGTGATTGGCACTACGAGACTTCCATCCTCGATCGTGACAGCGGCATCGATCTGCGAGGCAACCCGAGAGGTTGTTCCATTTGGGCTCCCTATGCTGGCTATCACAACGGTAAGTACTACGTTTTGTATACTAACGTCCGACAGACCAAAGTACCGTATAAGGACGTCGACAATTACCTCATCACAGCCACCGACATCCACGGTCCATGGAGCGAACCGGTGTATATCAACAGTTCCGGATTCGATCCCTCGCTGTTTTTCGACGATGACGGCAAAACCTATTTCATCAACGAGATCTGGGACTATCGCAGGCATGAGCACAACAAGTCCGCCGGTATCGTGATGCAGCGTATCGATTCGGATACATTCGATTTGTGCGATGAACCGGTGCGTATCTTCCCGGGGACCGAGGCACAGAAAACGGAAGCGCCGCAGATGTACAAGTGCGGCGGCTACTACTATCTGCTTGTTGCGGAAGGTGGCACCGAATCCGGGCACAGGGAGACCGTGGCCCGCAGCCGTAAGATCTGGGGACCGTACAAAACCGATCCTCAAGGACCTCTGGTCACTTCCTATGACGATCCGACGTGGTCGTTGCAATGCGCTGGACATGCGAGCCTGGTGATGGGTCCTGGCGAGCAATGCTATATGGCACACCTTTGCGCGCGTCCGTTCGGCCCAGACGGTGCCTCGATACTGGGACGCGAGACGGCGTTGCAGCACGTGGTCTTCGATGATAATGGATGGATTCGTTTGGCGGACGGCGGGCATAAGCCGTCTCTGGAAGTGCTGCCGCAATACGACGCAAAACCCACTGCCGCTTCGTTCCGTGACGATTTACGTCAAGGTCTGCCCGATGACGAGCATTGGAACACGTTGAGGGAATTTCCTGACGCTTCATGGCTTCAGGCCACTTCAGATGGTTTGCGTATTGCCGGAGGGGCCTCGCCCCAATCGACGTTCGAGCAACACCTGATCGGTACCAGGCAGACCGAATTCGATTGCAGGGCTTCAGTCCGTATGCTCTATGCCCCCAAGAGCTATCTGCAACTTGCCGGGCTGTCGCTGTATCTTGACGTCGAAAACTACATGCTGTGCATGGTCACCGCCAATGATTGCGGGGAGTCGGTCGCGGTACTCCAGCAATGTGTGGCCGGTAACTTCAGCGAGGTATGCAGAGTGCCGGTTTTTGGTCGTTCTTTCAATATTCGTGTGGGGTTGTCGGGTCATGAGGCAGCTTTCATCATGACCGATGTGTCCGGGATAGCCTACGACTTCGAAGGGCCTCACGATGTCACGTTCCTCGCCGGAGGATTCACCGGTAATTTCATTGCTTTGGATGCCATCGATATGTATCGTCATAATTCATCCTCGGCGGTATTCAGCGACTTCCAGTATGAGGTTCTCTCCAACTAAGTTAAACGAATGTATTAAGCAAACGCTGGCAACAGATGACCATGTAATCAAAATCACATTTCATACTAGAGATGAAGGAATTTGCATATGGTCTCTGAGAATTCAAAGGTGTGGACCCGGTCAACGTTGTGTGTCTGTGCGTTTGTTTTCCAGAAGCTGGCATTGCCGAACGTCGTTGCTGACGTTATGCAGTGATAGGGCGAATTTCATTTTCAGAAGAAAGGTGCAACTCATCATGAAGTTCTCTAAATCGATTATCGCAGCGGTGGCGTCAGTCGCCATGCTGGCTTCTCTGGGTGCCTGCGGTTCTGGCTCCCAATCTTCATCCTCTTCGCCCAAGAAAGATGGTGCGAGTATCTCGATGGATGATGTCAATGCCGCCCTGAAGAGCGACAAGGATGTAACACTCAATTTCTGGACGTGGCGTGACGATATCGAAGGTCCGAGTATTCAGGCGTTTGAAGCCAAGTACCCGCACATCAAGATTAATGTAGTCAAGACCGGCGCCGCAGCCGACCACTACACGAAGTTCCAGAACGTGTTGAAGTCCAAGAAGGACATCCCGGACGTCGTCCAGCTTGAGTATGACTATCTGCCGCAGTACGCCGTCAGCGGCTCCTTGCTTAACTTCTCGTCGAGCAGCATCGAGTCCTCCATGGGCAAGCTTTACAACAACGCTGCCTGGCGTAACGTCCATGTAGCCAATGGTCTTTACGGCGTCCCGCTCGATCAGGGCCCGGAGGCGTTCTTCTGGCGTCACGATGTACTCGACCAGTATGGCATCCAGATTCCCAAGACCTGGAAGGAATTCGAGGAGTCCGGCATCAAGCTGCACAAGGCGAACCCCGATAAGTACATGGGCTTCATCGACACTACTGACGTGCGCTACATGGCCTCCATCATCCGCCAGTCCGGCGCCATTCCGTGGAAGGTCGATGGTGTGCAGAACGTCAAGCTCAGCATGACCGACGCCAAGGTGAAGGAAGCCGTCGATTTCATTCAGAAGCTTATTGACGAGGATGTTCTCGAGCCCGTGGCCAACAAGAGTGATGAATACAATCGTGGTTTCGCGCAAGGCCGTTGGGCCGTGCAGTTCGATGGATGCTGGAAGGGCACTTCGTTCACCCAGCAGCAGCCTTCACTCAAGGGCAAGATGGAAGTCGCGCTTCCTCCGGCCTGGGGCGATGACGCCAGCAACCTGAAGACCGGTGAAGTCGGCGGTTCGCTGATTTCCGTCACCTCTGCCACAGCCAAGGAGAAGCGCGCGGCCGCAATCGCCTTCTGCAACTGGATGAGCTCCAGCAAGGAATCCATCGATCTCTTCCAGAAGACCGGAAGCTTCTTCAACGCAGCCAAGTCCTTCCAGGAAGATCCGAAGCAGGCTTCGGTCAAGAATGACTACTTCGGTGGTCAGGCGGTCAACAAGGTCTACTTTGAGTCCGCGAAGAAGCTGAGCACCGGCTGGACGGTACTGCCATTCAATTCGCAGTATGCCACGAGCTTCAAGGACATTGTCGTTCCCGCTCTGAAGAAGAACGGCAACCTCTTCGGCAAGTTCGCTCCTTGGCAGGCAAACCTCAAGCAGTATGCCGAGGATCAGGGCTTCAAGATTACGGAATCCAAGTAATCGAACCGGATATATCGAGTGTGCCGGATGTTCAATTCGGCACACTCGTTGCAAATTTGTTGATGTGAAATAAAGGAGAGTCCAATTATGAGCGCTGCTGCAGTGTCCGCATCAGTACCGGGGGACAAGGTCAAACCCGGGAAAGCGGAACAAGGCTTTAGAAAGGAGAAACGGCATTATATCGGCATACTGTATTGCTTGCCATATGTCGTGGTATTCCTGGCAGGCACCATTCTGCCGATGTTTTATGCCCTCTATCTCGGCTTTTTCAAGACGCAACTTATCGGGGGTGAAACATTCGCAGGTTTCTCCCAATACATCAAGGCGTTCAAGGACCCTCTGTTGTGGAACGGCTTTGGACGAGTCTCGCTTTACGCGGTCATTCAGGTTCCCATCATGTTGCTTCTGTCGTTGATGGAGGCGCTGATGCTGGATTCGCAGCGCATTACGCATGTCGCGGTGCCTCGTATTTTGCTGTTCCTGCCGTATGCGGTCCCCGGCGTCATCGCCTCTTTGATGTGGGGCTATATCTATGGCGGCGATTATGGCCTGTTCGGCCAAGTTTTCAAGGCATTTGGAGCGACACCTCCGGATATGTTCTCGCAGAAGCTGATGCTGGTCGCGATGATGAACATTGGCACATGGATCTACATGGGTTACAACATGCTGATTTTCTATTCTGCACTTCGTGCGCTGCCTGAGGAGTTGTATGAATCCGGCAGGGTCGACGGGGCTTCGGAATTCAGGATTGCTTGGTCCATCAAGATTCCGCAGATCAAGGGTTCGGTCATCATGACGCTGCTGTTCTCCGTCATCGGTTCCTATCAGCTCTTCAATGAGCCGAGCATGTTGCAGGTGCTTGCACCGCAGACCGTCACCAGCTACTACACCCCCAACCTCTATACCTACAGCTTGGCGTTTAACGGGCAAGACGTTAATTACGCCGCTGCGGTGTCGTTGGTGGTGGGCCTGTTCACCATGATTATCGTGACGGTTGTGAAACTAATCGGCAATCGCTGGGAGGATAAGTAAAGATGAGTATGGCACAAGCTTCCGGCAGCGTTGCTGTTCGTAAGGAGAAAAGAAAGGAAGCGCTTGCGAAGAAGGATTGGAAAGTCCGTCAGAGCAAGCAGAACAAGAATAAAGGCGTTAAGGTCGCGTTGACGGGCAAGCAGAAGGTCCTGAACGTCCTGCTTCACCTGTTCATGTTGCTTATGGTGCTTTACTGCGTCATTCCCTTGATTTGGCTAGTGTTTTCCTCGACCAAGACCAATGAAGGGCTTTACAGTTCTCCTGGTCTTTGGTTTGCCAAGGACAACGTGTTCTTCCAGAACATCAAGGACACCTTCCAGTTCCAGAAGGGGATTTTCCCGCGTTGGCTCTTCAATACCTTGTTCTATGCGATTGTCGCCGGTCTGGGTTCCTCCATTTTCGCTACATTCGCAGGATACGCGATTGCAACGATGAAGTTCCCGGGTCGTGGGGCACTGCTCTGGATCACGTTGATTTTCATGTCGATTCCGACCACCGTCATCACCGTGCCGCTCTTCCTGATGTATTCGAAGATAGGGTTTATCAACAATCCTTGGGCGGTGATTGTCCCGCAGCTTTCCAGCCCGTTCGGCCTCTACCTCATGATCATCTACTGTCAGACATCCATACCGATATCGTTGGTCGAGGCAGCAAAGCTCGATGGAGCGAACAGCTGGACGATTTTCTGGAAAATCGCCTTCCCGCTGGTCTCTCCCGGGTTCGTCACCGTGCTGCTCTTCGCGCTCGTCGGCGTTTGGAACAACTACTTCCTGCCGCTGATTATGTTGCAGGACACTAGGGATTACCCGTTGACGGTCGGCCTCAATGTGTGGATGAAGATGGGAGGCGATGCGACATTGCATTCGGTGCCTAACAACCTGATTCTTACCGGGTCGTTCATAGCCATCATTCCGTTGATTATCGCGTTCCTCTTCCTACAAAGGTATTGGCAGTCTGGCCTCACCGCCGGTTCTGTCAAGCAATGACAAATACGCTGCACCGCGAGGTGGTGTCGAAGACGGACTCTCCGGACATCACCTGGCGGTGTAGTTTCCACTATTCACTATTACGGTAATGCAATTGACGAATATGGATATTGACATTAACCGGAAAGGAGTATGCTCGGCGTTTCGGCGCCTCCATTAAATCTTGATATGCGGCAATCGGCTGATACCGCTGTGGGTGTTGACCGATATGGCTGTAGACAGTTACAAAGAGAAAGTATATGGAAATTGAATTCTAGAGTATCTTCTGTTTTGGCTGTCTGTGCTTCAGCGGCAACGGTATTGGCGATGGCGCTTACCGTTCCTTCCTCTGCACAGGCATCTGATTTCAACATCTCTGCACCCTCGGGTCTGGCGATGGCACCGGCATCCAATACCGACACCTCCGTCGTGCTTACGTGGGAAAAACCGGAGCATTATTCGAATATCTCCGGTTACAACATCTATCTCGGCGGTGTCTTGGTGGCAACGACGAATATGACCTATTACAAGATTACGGGGCTTAGCCCTTCCGCGACGTACGATTTTACGGTAAAGGCGGTAGGTAGCGACGGAGCGGTTCTCTCCTCACCGAGCAACCAGCTCGAAGTGACGACGACGGCTACGCCCAAGCGCTATAACGTCAAGGATTATGGCGCTACGGGCGACGGCACGACGAAGGATACCGTCGCGTTGCAGAAGACCATCGACGCCTGCAAGGAAAAGAACTGCGAAGTATACTTGCCTGCGGGTGTCTATCTCAGTGGTGCGCTCAATCTGCATAGCGATATGACGTTCTATGTCGATGCGAACGCACAGCTGAAGCCGAGCGCCGAGCTCAAGGACTATCCGTTCACCAGTGCCCGACACGATATCGAAGACATCTATGGCAAGAACCCGGCGTATTCGAGCTTGCTCAACGCCGGCACCATGGACAAGACAAAAGATGTGACCACCAAGAACATCAAGATCATGGGTCCTGGCACCATCGGTGACAGCGACAACGGATTGTTGCTGCGCAAAGCATACGATGATTTCACCAACAATGGCAATGGTGGGAATCTCGATATTCCCGGCAATATCTACCAGCCCAACGAGCATGTCGGCGGAGGCAGCCTGATCAGCCTGAAGAATTGCGGCAGCGTGTATATGGATTCGTCGCATATACGCAACGGCATGATGTGGACCATCGTCCCTGTCTATAGCAAGGACATCACGGTTTACGGGCTTGATATCGTCACCTCGGTACACAACGGCGACGGTTTCGACCCGAATTCCACATCGAATGTATGGACCCTGGCCACTCAGTTCTCCACTGGTGATGACAACAGCGCCATCAAGTCCGGCAAGGACGCCGAGGGTATCGCTATCGGTCGTCCTTCCGACCACCTCTATTACCGTGGCGATGTGTTCAACTCCGGCCACGGCGGGGTGACGCTGGGCAGCGAGATGTCCGGCGGCATCAGCGACGTGTTTGTCGAGGATTCCACATTGGTCCCGGTCGATTTGACCAGTGGGGCGGTGAACCCCGGCATCCGCGTGAAGGTCAGCCCCAAGCGTGGGGCTTACATCCGCAACATCCAGGTTCGTGACTCGGTGGTCAACAAGATCAGCGTGATCACCAATTACGACAGGACCAATGCCAGTGAGCTGACACCTGGATTGACACTTCCCGACATCGAGAACTTCAGGTTCTCCAACCTCACCGCTCCCAACTGGGACAACAACAACGGCAAGGGCAACACGATCGATATCAGCGGTTCGAACTTCGGCAGCGGGCTAGTGAAGTATTTGAAGAACTTCCAGTTTGACAACTGCAAGTTTCATGCAGCCTTGCTCGACACCACGCAGAACATCGCCTTCCGCAACACGAAGTTGACCGATGGTCTTTCCTCCACCCGTTCGATCAACGTCACTCAGGACGGTGTGGTCGACAGGGACCATTCCTTCCCTGTCAACGACGATTTCGAGAACGTCACGGACGGAAAACTGCCGCAGTATTGGAAGATGCAGAAATCCGACACCGGTGCGGGTGCGACTATCAAAGAAGAACCCGGTAATAAGTACGTTCAGCTGAAGGATAACGGTCCGGGCTATGAGACCTTGGACCGCACATTCACTACACAGAAGGAGAAGGTGCACGCCGAGTTCGCCTTCAGACTTCCGGAAATCAGTGCCATGAACAACAATGCCGTCATTGATTGGCAGGATGTTAGTGCAGCCAAGAACCTCGCCGATTTCAAGATTAAGGGTAACGGCGACGAGCTGCATATGGGCACTACAAGTGGCGAGGAGACCATACTTTCCGGTATTCAGGCCAATCAGTGGTATACAGTCGCGGTTGATGCCAACATCCCTGAAAAGAAGATGACGGTGTCGGTGGATGGCAACCCTGTGCTTACGGATCATGCATTCAGTGAATCCAAGGCCGCTGGTATCGGAATGTTCGAAGCTCATATGGCCAACAACAATACGGCTCCGGTTGCGATGGACGTTGACAATGTGAAGGTAACTGCACAGTTGGTTTCCGCCAAGAAACAGATTACCTCCATAGTTCCTAGTGCGCCCGCTAATTCCATCACCACCAAGGACGGCACATTGCAACTGAGCGCCGCCGTGGAAGCCAACGATGCTTCGGTTGACAAGTCCATTGAATGGACGGTGACCCGCCCCGATATGGCTTCTACTGACATAGCGACCATCGATCAGAACGGTTTGCTGACAGCCAAGGCCAATGGCACGGTTCTCGCCGTCGCTACGGCGAAGGACGGTTCCGGCACGCTCGGCGTGTTCCCTGTGGTCATCACCGGTCAGCAGAGCGTTTCCGGTTTGGTGCCGGTCAGCGTCACCACGACAGTTGGTGTCGCTCCTGTGCTGCCTAATTACGTCTATGAGCGCAACAGTGATGGCACCGTCATGCCAGTGGCCGTTTCCTGGGGCAGCGTCAAGCAGTCCGATTATGCCAAGGCCGGACAGTTCACGGTCAAGGGCACCGTCAAGGATGTCGGCTCCGTGGACGCGACCGTGACCGTCACCGAAGTCGGGGTCAAGTCCCTCGACACGGCGATTGTCAAAACCACTCCGGGCAAGCTGAAGATGCCGTTGACCGTCGTGGCTCAGTTCAACGATGGCTCAAGCCAGCGCGTGAGCGTTAAATGGGACAAGGTCGACGCTGCGCAGTACGCCAATAAGAATCTCGATGGATTCACCGTTTCCGGTACTGTTGCTGGTGTCTCCCAGAAGGCCAAGGCCGTGGTCATGGTATTGCCTGAAGTCGTCGCCGGAGTGACCCCTATCGTCGTCTCCGCGGACGGCAACGGCGATTTCCGCACCATGGGTGAGGCTATTGCCTCCATTCCGCAGAACAACAAGCAACGTCGTGTGATTTTCGTCAAGCGTGGCACCTACAAGGAAAAGCTGTCGATTGACCGTCCGTATCTGACGGTCGTGGGTGAAAGCCCTGACAGTACGCGCCTGACCTACGATGCCAAGCCCAGTGACATTGGTAAGGACGGCAACCCGCTCGGTACCTATCACGACTATTCGGTCAAGATCACGGGCAACGATTTCTCGGCCAAGGACATCACCTTCGAGACGACGGCAGGCTCGACCGTCGGCCAGGCCGTGGCGCTTGATGTGCGCGCCGATCACGCCTCCTTCGACAACTGCCATATCCTTGGATATCAGGATACGTTGCTTCTGCGCAACAAGACCGATGCCAGCGTGACCGACAACGTGCCGGATCAGCCCACAGTGCAGACCTATCGTTCCTACTTCAAGAACTGTTACATCTCCGGTTCCGTGGATTGGGTGTTCGGAGCCGCCGAAGCGGTGTTCGACAAGTGCACGATGCATGCCATGCTCAACGGCTATGCAACTGCTGCCAGCACTCCACAGGCTCAGAAGTACGGCTTCGTCTTCAGGGATAGCGTGGTCACCGGTGAAAACCCGTACAGTGGTGCTTTGCAGACCTACCTCGGCCGTCCTTGGCGTCCGTATGCCGCTGTGGCGTATGTCAACACCAAGATGGACAGGAACGTTCCGGCCATCGGCTGGCACGATTGGGGCAAGCCCGCCAACCAGTCCACGGCACGTTACTATGAGTGCAACAGCTCCGGTGACGGATACAATGCCGCCGGACGTGCCACGTGGGTGAAGACCTGTAACGCAAGCGATTTCACGGTGGACAAGGTCTTTGCCAAGACCAGTGGCATCAACGCCGCTGACGACTGGGACCCGACCCAACTGGTCAATCCGCCTGCCGCCGATGCCGTCCCTGAGGCTGTGGATGCCACTGCTGAAACGATGCAGGGTATCGCCTATACCGGAGATCTCTCCGCGTATGCGCAAGCTGATGGAGTCGATTCCTTGAAGTTCGAGGTTGTGAACAGGCCGGCGCACGGTGTGCTCACCTTGCAGGAGAATGGTGCATACAGCTATCTGCCGGATCCGAGTTTCGCCGGTGCCGATACGTTCACCTTCAAGGCCATTAATGGGTCTGCCGTTTCCAACGAGGCCAAGGTTTCCATCAACGTTCGCTCGGTTACGGCCGATCTGAATGCAGCCCCGGTGAAGACCATCAAGGGAACCGAACAAGGCGATGGCGTCTCCGCCACACTGACGCAGAGCGATTTTTCCGGCATTAGCGATAGCGCCGGCAACATCCTCTTTGATCTGGGCAATACGCAGGTCAAGATTCCGTTCGAGTTCGCCCGTATGCTTGCCGGTTACGGCAACGGACTCAAGGTCTCTGCGCTTTCGGTCTCCGACGCTGACCAGAAAGCCGTTGATAAGGCGCTCGGCAAGGATGCGAAGGTTTTGGCTGATCGCAACCTGATCATCGAAACCGTCGATTCCCAAGGTAAGACCACTTCGGTGTCCAATTTGCCGGGCATGATTTCCGTCTCCTTGGACTTCCTCTCTCCGCGCGACGCGGGTGAGACCGGTCCGGATACGGCGGTCTATCGCTTTGTCGACGGTATGTTGACCCAACTTGAAGGTGCAGTTGATATGACCTCCGGTTCCGCCAATATGCGTACTGACCGAACAGGCATCATGATCGCCGAGCAGTCGCTGACTGAGAATGCTGGCTCTGATACTCCAGGTAATCCGGGTGCCCCGAATAATGGTAATCCGGCTCCGGGCGCCCCTGGTGCTCCGGGCGCTCCAGTCACTTCGGGCAATCGGACTTCCGCTCCCAACGCCTCCGGCAATCAGAAGAGTCGCAAAGGCGGCCAGCTGACTGCTACCGGTAGCGCAGTGCTCGGCGTCGGTATCGTCGTTGTCATGCTACTTGTAGCTGGCATTGCTGTGACGGTGGTTGTAAGGGGGAAGCAGAATTCTGCAGACTGATTTCACCAATCAGTAAGTGGATTCAAGAGTTAGCCTCTTAAAAAATCGACTGGCAAAACCGTTTGGATGATGATTCTTTATCACCACCATTCGGTCCCGCCGGCCGATTTTTATATGTTTTTTCTTGATCCTTCATGGATGCTTGGTCTGTTGATTGCTGCTAAATATTTTTTGTGGATGGGTTCAGGATTTTCGCCCATGGAATGGCGATATTTCGACAATCGGCTCACAGATTATCGAGATATGTATTTTAATGATGCGATTTGTGCAAACATACAAAAGCGTTCGGGCGATTTTGTCGATTTAGGCGATTTCATCGGTAGGGGATAGGCGATAGGTTGGATAACATGGTCAAAAATGTCAATAAACTGCTGGTGGCGAACCGCGGCGAAATCGCGTTGCGAGTAATCCGCACGGCCCACGAAATGGGGATACCGACCGTAGCGATCTACGCCGAGCAGGACAGAGATGCACAGTATGTAGAGATGGCCGACGAAGCCTATCTGCTGCATGGTGATTCCTACCGTTCCTACATGGACGAGGATCTGATTATCGACGTGCTGCGCCGCAGCGGTGCCGACGCGGTTCACCCGGGGTATGGCTATCTTTCCGAAATCGCATCGTTCGCCGACAAGGTCATCAAGGCGGGCGCCACTTGGATTGGCCCGAGCCCGACGGCCCTGACCGACCTCGGCGACAAGATCACCGCCCGACGCGTGGCCAAGCATGCGCACGTGCCACCGGTGCCGGGACTTTCCGAGCCGGTCAGCAACATGCGTGAGCTCCTTACTTTCGCTCAGATCAACGGTTATCCGGTGATGATGAAGCGCACCGATGGCGGCGGCGGCAAAGGTATTACGCTCGTACACAACGATGACGAGTTGCGCAGCTTCTATATGAACCATGACGCGCTCGAAGGCGGCGACTTGAACGAGTACTTCGTCGAGCTGTTCATCGACAAGGCGCGTCACGTCGAAACGCAGTCCGGCCGTGATTCGCACGGCAACTTCACCGTCTACTCGACGCGTGACTGCACCGTGCAGCGCCGCAACCAGAAGCTCATCGAGGAGGCTCCAGCTCCGTTCCTCACTGATGACGAGCAGGAACAGCTCGAACGATACTCCCGAAGTCTTTTCAGTGCCGTCGATTACGTCGGCCTCGGAACTTGCGAGTTCATGGTCACCCAGCAGCACAAGGTCTACTTCCTCGAAGTCAACCCGAGGCTCCAGGTGGAGCACACGGTTTCCGAGCAGGTCTCCGGCCTGGATTTGGTGCGTGAGCAGATCAACATCGCCAACGGCGAGGAACTCACCCAAGCCCCCGAAAGCCACGGCCATGCCTTCGAACTTCGTATCACCAGCGAGGATCCGGACAAGAACCTCACCCCTTCCGGCGGCACGCTGACCCGCCTCGACTGGCCCAGCGGCCCCGGTATCCGCATCGATTCCGGCGTGAAGGTCGGCGATGTGGTCTCCCCGAAGTTCGATTCGATGATGGGCAAGCTCGTCGTCACCGCTCAGGACCGGCCCACCGCTGTCGCCCGTGTGCGTCGCGCGCTCAAGGAATTCCGTCTGGAAGGTGTGCCTACACCGAAAACGCTTTTCGAGACGATTTTCAACGATCCGGAATTCACCGCCGAAGATCATCCTTTCTCCGTCTATACCAAGTGGCTTGAGCGCAAGTACCTGAACCGCAAGCCCAACACCGCCGGCAGTGGCCAGCCCGCCTCGCTTTCGGGAAGCGAAGAGAAGCCCAAGAAGCAGGAGACCGATTCCTTCGTTATCGAGGTCGACAACAAGCGCGTCAAGCTCACCGTTCCGCGCGATATCGTCGATAATCTTACCGGTTCGGCCCGCGCCCGCGGAACCCGGCGCCCGACCCAGCCGTTGCGCGGTTCTTCTTCTGGTGCCGTCGAGGAACGCGCGAAGGTCAACGACGGCAAATCCGGCGTCATCGATTCACCGATGCAGGCCATCGTCACCCGTGTCAACGTCGCCGAAGGCCAGGCGGTCAACAAGGGCGACCTGCTGGCCGTGCTCGAAAGCATGAAGATGGAGAACTACGTCTACGCGCCTGTCAACGGCACCGTGCAGAAGATTTTCGTCGGCCCGTCCGATTCCGTGGACGCCGGCACCACATTGATGAAAATCGATGTGGATGGCGCAGCCAACCGCGAGAAGTCCGGTGCGAACGACGCAGCTGCGGATAGCAATGGCAGCGATTCGGATAATAACGATACCAACGACGGCAAGTCCGCGGATAAACCCACGGCCGATAGTGGTGTCGATACTCCTGCGGATCCCGCCACTGTCACGGATTCCGCAGCGACCGGTACCGATACGGATTCCGCCCCAACCGCAACGCCAGCCTCACCTGACGACGACACGAAGGAAGGGGAGCGCAGATGACCGACATCATGACCACCACGGCCGTCGAAAAGGCCATGGCCAGCAGCCAGCCTCTTGATCAGCAGCCCATCCGTGCCTCCGTAGCCCGTGCCGCCGAACTCGCGCGTGACGCCGAAAACCACGCCCACGACCGGCAGAGCGCCAAAGGCAAGTTCACGGCCCGCGAGCGCCTCGACCTGCTCTTCGACACCGGCACCTTCCAGGAGATCGGCCGCTTTTCCGGCGGCAACATCAACGAAGGCATCGCCGGCTCGGCTGTCATCACCGGCTTCGGCGACGTTTACGGCCGCAAGGTCGCCGTCTATGCGCAGGACTTCTCCGTGCGCGGCGGCACGCTCGGTCACGCCGAAGGCGAGAAGATCTGCCACCTGATGGATATGGCGCTCGACCTGAAAATTCCGGTCGTGGCTCTTATCGATTCCGGCGGCGCACGTATCCAAGAGGGCGTAGAAGCTTTGACCCAGTACGGCCACATCTTCCGCAAGACCTGCGAGGCCAGCGGCTTCATTCCGCAGCTCTCGCTGATTCTCGGTCCCTGCGCGGGCGGCGCGGTCTATTGCCCAGCGCTCACCGATCTCATCATCATGACCCGTCAGAACTCCAACATGTTCGTCACAGGCCCCGATGTGGTCAAATCCGTAACCGGCGAGACCATCTCCATGGAGGATCTGGGTGGCGGCAAAGTGCATAACACCGTCTCCGGCGTGGCTCATTATCTGGGCGAAGACGAGGCGGACGCCATCGATTACGCGCGTACCGTACTTGCCTACCTGCCTTCCAGCTCGGACGATAAGCCGCCGGTCTACGCCTACGCGGCCACCCGCGCCGACCGTTCCACGGCCGAACGTCTGGCCACCATCGTTCCGGACAATGACCGTCAGCCTTACGACATCAATGAGGTCATCCGCTGCATCGTCGATTACGGCGAATTCGTGCAGGTGCAGGAACTTTACGCCAAGTGTGCGGTGGTCGGCTTCGCTTGCATCGAGGGCCATCCGGTCGGTGTCGTCGCGAACCAGCCCAACGAGCAGGCCGGCATTTTGGACGTCGATTCCAGCGAGAAAATCGCCCGGTTCGTCCGCCTTTGCGACGCGTTCAACCTTCCGGTGGTCACCTTGGTTGACACCCCCGGTTACAAGCCCGGCAGCGACCAGGAGCATGCGGGCATCATCCGCCGCGGTGCCAAGGTCATCTATGCCTACGCCAACGCGCAGGTGCCGATGGTCTCGGTCGTACTGCGTAAGGCCTTCGGCGGCGCCTACATCGTGATGGGTTCCAAGGCGATCGGCGCGGACGTCAACTACGCCTGGCCTTCCAGCCAGATCGCAGTTCTGGGCGCGGCCGGAGCGGTCAATATCATCCACCGCAAGGACTTGCACAAGGCCAAGGAACGCCGCCAGGACGTCGAGGCGTTGCGTCAGCAGTACATCGACCAGTACGAAAGCGAGACCCTCAACGCGAACCTTTCGCTGGAAACCGGCCAGATCGACGCGATGATCGACCCCGAGCAGACGCGCGAGGCCATTGCCGAATCCCTACGGCTGCTGCGTGGCAAGAAACGTGTCCGCCGTACCAACAAACACCATGGAAATCAACCCATGTAACGTTTGACCCCAAAGCGCAATTAAAGGCGAGGCAGGTAAGATTGTTTTTTGGAGCTGTCTCGCAATATCGCTTGACATTGATCTTTTGATTTTTTGTAATAACCGTATCCATGAGAATTTCAACCAAATATAAGGAAGATAATGACTGAAAACACCTTCTTCTTGAACCGCCTCAGCACCGAGCCCCACGCGCTCATCTTCAGCGGTCAATCCACGCCGTGGGTCAGCTCCCTGGCCGACGAATGCACCGACCCGAGCCTGGCGGAGAAACTCAAGGCGCACGCCGACGCTTCGGATCGTCTGCTTTCGGCGGTCACCCCCGACCTGCTGGCCACGATGGGTGGTACTGTCGACCTCTTCGGTTTCACGGCCAATCCGGCCAAGCTCGGCCCCGCAGCCGACGCAGCGGCGAGCGTTCCGGGCATCGCCTTGGCCCAGTTGGGCGCGTTGATCGACGCCGAAGGCCTTGGCTATAGCGTGGCGAAGGCCAAGCCGGTCGCCGTTCTCGGCCATTCCCAAGGCATCATCGCCGAGCATATGGTCGACGCCATCGAAGCAGCTGGCTCCATCGATGCGGCCAGTAAAGCCATCGACGAGATTCTCGCCATCGCACGCCTGATCGGTGCCGCCGGCACCCGCCAGTCCCGTCTGCTTCCGGTCTCCACGAAATTCGGCGACGCCACCCCGATGCTTTCCGTTCGCGGCGCCACCAAGCGTCAGATCGAGGTTTTGGTCGACCGCGTCGTCAAGCCGCGCGGACCGATTGCTTTCGCCGTGACCAACGCCACCGACAATTACGTACTTTCCGGCCATCCCGAGGATCTTGCGGCCTTCGCCGTCGAAGTCGGCAAGGAGCACCGTCGTCAGGCCAAGCTGCGCGCCGACAAGGTTCGTGGCGGCGAGGTCTTCGATCCCATCCTCGAATATCTCGAGGTCACCGTTCCCTTCCACTCCCCGCTGATGGCCGAAGCCGTCGAGTCCACCGTCTCGTGGGCACAGGCTTGTGGTCTGGACGCCGAACGCGCCCGCACGCTGGCCAGCGAGGTGCTGGTCAACCACGTCGATTGGGCCTCGCGCACCGATCAACTGCTCAAGAGCAACGACCCCACCAAGCTGTGGATCGTGGACATGGGCCCGGGCAACACCGTCGGCAAACTCGTCAGCGCCCTGGTGCAGGGCACCGGCGTCGGTGTGGTCGAGGCCGACAGCGAAGAGGCCCGCGCCGCGCTTTCCACCATGGAAGAAGATCCGACCCGCACACAGGACTGGCGCAAGTTCGCCCCGAAGGTCATCTCCACCCCCGCGGGCGATAAGATTCGCACCAAGTTCAGCGATCTGACCGGCAAGCCGCCGGTGCTTCTGGCCGGAATGACCCCGACCACCGTCAATGCGGACATCGTCTCCGCCGCCGCAAACGCCGGCTACTGGACCGAAATGGCCGGTGGCGGACAGGTGAGCTCCGAGGTCTTCGACCGCAATGTCGCTTCCCTCAACAAGCAGCTCGAAGAGGGCCGCACCATCGAGTTCAACGCCATGTTCATGGACCGGTTCCTGTGGAACATGCAGTTCGGCCCCGCAGGCATCGTTCCCAAGAAGCGCGCCTCCGGCACCCCGATTGACGGCGTCGTTATTTCCGCCGGTATTCCCGAACTTGACGAAGCCAAGCAACTCGTTGCCCAACTCAACGAGGAAGGCTTCCCGTACGTCGCCTTCAAGCCCGGCACCGTCGACCAGATCCGTCAGGTCGTGCGCATCGCCAAGGCCGTAGCCCCGGTCTCCATCATCATGGAGGTCGAAGGCGGAGCGGCCGGCGGCCACCATTCCTGGGAATCCCTCGATGTCCTGCTGATGGACACCTACGCCGACGTGCGCGCCTGCGACAACCTTGTTTTGGTCGCCGGCGGCGGCATCGGTACGCCCGAACGCGCTGCCGACTACATTTCCGGCCAATGGTCACGCGCCTACGGCAAGCCCGACATGCCCGTCGACGGCGTGTTGATCGGCACCGCCGCGATGACCGCGAAAGAGGCCCACACCAGCCCCGACGTCAAGCGCAGGCTCGTCGAGACTCCGGGCATCGATGCGAAGCCCGACGATTCCGACCCGTTCGCGCCGCTCGGTGAGAACTGGGTTCCCGCCGGTGTGGTCTCCAAGGGCGGCGTCGCCAGTGGTCTGAGCCATCTGCATGCCGATATCTACGAGCTCGAAAACGCCTCCGCGCGCTGCGGACGCCTGCTCGTGCGCGTCATGAAGCATCCGGAGGAGCTGGAAAGCCGCCGTGACGAAATCATCGAGGCCCTCTCCAAGACTTCGCGCCCCTACTTCGGCGACCTCGACAAGATGACCTACGTCCAGTGGGCGCAGCGTTTCGCCGAACTCTCCTATCCTTGGGCCGACCCGACCTACGCCGACCGCTTCCTGCACTTGCTGCAGCGCGCCGAAGCCCGCGTCTGCGATCAGGAATCCGGCGAGTTCGCTTCGCTCTTCAATTCGCGCGAGGACGTCGAAAGCGATCCGCAAGGCGCCATCGACAGGTTGCAGCGCGCCTATCCGCGTGCCGCCGAAGTCACCGTGAGCCCGACCGACGTGGCCTGGTTCCCGACGCTCGTTCATGAATTCCACAAGCCGATGCCCTTCGTGCCGCAGATCGACAACGACCTGCTGCGTTGGTGGGGTCAGGACCAGCTTTGGCAGTCCGAGGATCCGCGTTATTCCGCCGATTCCGTGCGTGCCATCCCCGGCCCGATTTCCGTTGCCGGTATTACAACCGTAGATGAGCCGGTGGGCTCCATCCTCGGTCGCTTCGAGGCCGCCGCGCTTGACCGCACCCGTGAGATCAACGGGGGAGTCGAGCCGGAGCAGGCTTACGCCGAGCTCGATGCCGCGCAAAGTGCCGAGGACTTCATCCGCAAATCCCCGAACATCTCCTGGGTCGGCCACCTCATGGCCAATCCTGCCTTCGGCACGCCGAATGGCGATAAGTATTACGAAATCCGTGAGGTGGGTGACGAGGACGGCACCCAGATGTTCGATCTCGATATCCATCTCGACACCTTCTGGGACAACGATCCCGACGGCGGACTGACCAAGCACGCAGTGCGCGACATCGTCATCCCGTTGAATGTCAAGCCTAGCGAATCGGGCCTCTACCCGGTCGTCGACCGCGAGCGCCTCCCGAAGCATGTCTACGCGATGCTCGCTGACACCGCCGGCATCGGCAACACCGCCATCACCGGCGACAAGTTGACCGCCATGCCGCAAATCGAAGAGATGAGCGACAAAGAGGCCTTCCCCTATGGCCAGGCCCACACCAGCTACACCCTCTCCGCAAACCTCGGTTACGACCACGAAGCCGCCACGGCCGGCAATATGCCCGGTTCCTTGAACGCCTCGCGCATCGCTCCCGACGCCTTGGTCGGCCCGGCCTGGCCCGCGATCTACACGGCCCTCGGCTCGGTTTACGTTCATGGCTATCCCGTTATCGAAGGCCTCCTGAACGCAGTGCATCTCGATCATCAGATGGAACTTGAGGTCACCGAGGACGAGCTTCTGGCCCACACCGGCGAGAAGATCGACTTGACCAGCTGGGCCGATGCCTACGCCGAGTCCGCTTCCGGGCGAATCGTCACCATCCATGTCACCCACACCGCCATCGACGGCACCGTTCTGGCCCACGAGGTCGAGCGTTTCGCCGTGCGCGGCCGTTCCTATTCCGACGAACTGCCGGCCGACGTGCCCGATTACGGCGACTATCTTTCCTATCGTGAAGCCCGCACCGGCGCTGGTACGCCGTTCGAAGAGGATGAGGACAAGGGACTTGACCCGGTGGTGGCCACCCCGCGTCGTATGCTCCGTCGCGTCACCCTGACCGCCCCCAGCGAGATGACCGCGTTCGCCCGCACCTCCGGCGATTTCAACCCGATCCACACCTCGCATCGTGGCGCTGCGGTCTCCGGCCTCAAGGCCCCGCTGGTGCATGGCATGTGGCTTTCCGCCGCCGCCCAACACGTCGTACAGGCGCGCGACGACAAGGGCGCCCACTACGAGATCGTCGGCTGGACCTACAACATGTACGGCATGGTGCAGCTGGGCGACAAGGTCGAGATTTCGGTCGAGCGCATCGGCAAGCTGCGTCACGGCGGCATGACCCTCGAGGTCACCTGCCGCATCGACGGCAACATCGTCTCCCGTGGCACCGCCGCGGTCCGCGCCCCGCGTTCCGCCTACGTCTATCCTGGCCAGGGTATCCAGCAGCAGGGCATGGTTTTGGACGAACGTGCCAAGTCGGCCGCCGCTCGCGAGACCTGGGAGCGGGCCGACAAACTCACCCGCGAAAAGCTCGGCTTCTCGATCCTCGCCATCGTGCGTGACAACCCGAAGACGCTCACGGCCAACGGCGTGACCTATCATCACCCCGACGGCCTGCTGAACCTGACGCAGTTCACCCAGGTGGCGCTCGCCACCGTCGCCTACGCCCAGACCTCACGTCTGCGCGAGGCCGGCAGCGACATCTGGCCCGCCTACTTCGCCGGCCATTCGCTGGGCGAATACAATGCGCTGAGCTCCTTCGCCGGCATCATCCCCTTCGAGACGGTGCTTGAGCTGGTCTTCCAGCGCGGTTCCGCGATGAACAGCTTGATCGACCGCGATGAGCAGGGACGTTCCAACTACCGCATGGCCGCTTTGCGTCCGAATCAGTTCGGCGTGGGCGACGACGGTGTGGACGATTACGTCAAGTCGGTGAGCGAGGCGAGTGGCGAATTCCTGCAGATCGTCAACTACAACCTCTCCGGCCAGCAGTATGTCATCGCCGGAACACTTAAGGGTCTGGAAGCCTTGAAGGAGGATTCCGCCCGCCGCGTCAAGGAATACGGCGGCAAGCCGGCGCTTATGTACGTGCCCGGCATCGATGTGCCGTTCCACTCCATGCTCCTGCGCAAGGGCGTGCCCGACTTCCGCAACAAGCTCGACACCCTGCTTCCGGCGCATATCGATTACCAGCGTCTGGTCGGCCGTTACATTCCGAACCTCGTGGCGACGCCGTTTGAGATGACGAAGGAATTCGCCCAGAAGATTGTCGACGTCGTGCCGTCCACCCGCATCCAGGAAGCGCTCGACAACCCGGAGGTCTGGGATTCCTATGCCGCCGACGAGCAGAAGCTCGGCCGTTTGCTCTTCACCGAGCTTCTGGCCTGGCAGTTCGCCTCCCCGGTGCGCTGGATCGAGACGCAGGCCATCATGTTCGGTGATCCGGCTCAGGGTGGCTTGGGCGTGGAGAACTACGTCGAAGTCGGCCTCGGCAACCAGCCGACGCTTGCGAACCTGGCCACCAAGACCTTGCGTCTGCCTGATTTCTCCGGCAGCGAGGTTGCGGTCTACAACCTCGGCCGCGACGAGCAGCGCGTGTATATGAGCGATTCCGACAGCCTCGTCCCCGAAGCGGACGATGACGCAGAAGAAGTTTCTGCATCGGCTCAGCCCGCGGAGGGGAATAGCGGAAAGCCCGGTGGGGTTTCCGCCCCCGACGCTGAGCGCGATTCATCGAGCGCGAAGCAGCAAAAAACGGCGGCGTCAGCCACTCAAAATTCTGCGATTATGACTCCTGTCGCATCTGCTCCTGCTTCCGGCGAACGTCCTGCGGACTTGCCGTTCAAGGCCTCCGATGGCATCGCGATGCTCCTGGCTTATGCGGCCAAGGTGCGTCCCGACCAGATCGGCGAAAGCGACACCACCGACACCTTGACCAACGGCGTCTCTTCACGTCGTAACCAGCTCTTGATGGACATCAGCTCCGAACTCGGTGTGGCATCGGTCGACGGCGCCGCCGAGGCGTCGATCACCGACCTTTACGCGCTGGTCAACAAGGTGGCCCCGAACTACAAGCCGTTCGGTCCGGTGCTTTCCGACATCGTGCGCGACCGTATCCGTGGTCTCTTCGGCGCTTCCGGCGTCAAGCAGCCCCAAATTGTCAAGCGTGTCACCGACACCTGGCAGCTGGGCCTTGGCTGGGCCGACTATGTGCTCGGCACGTTGGTGCTTGAAACCCGCGAAGGCACGTCCTCGCGCGGTGACGACCTCGCCAGCCTCAACACTGCCCAGGTCTCCAACGCCAACGATGCCAACGCGCTGATCGACGCGGCCGTGCAGAAGGTCGCCGCCGATCATGGCATAACCGTGGCCCTACCGAGCGCTGGCGGTGCCGGCGGTTCGGTAGTCGATTCCGCAGCGCTCGACGCCTTCGCCGAGAAGGTCACCGGTGCCGACGGTGTGCTCGCCAAAACCGCGCGTTTCGTGCTCGACGAGCTTGACATCAAGGCTCCTGTCGTCGCCGAAGCCGAGGACGAGGATGCAGTCGTGGTCGAGACCGTCGAAGCCGAACTTGGCAGCGACTGGGTCGATCAGGTCGCCCCGCGCTTCGACGAGCGCAAGGCCCTCCTGCTCGATGACCGTTGGGCCACCGCTCGTGAGGATCTCGCCCGTCTGTATTACAATCACGACCAGAAGGTTTCTTCGCTGAGCTTCATCGGTGCAGGCCACGAGGTCGCCGATCAGGCCACCTGGTTCGCCTCCAAGGCAGCAACCGATGGTGATAGCATTCTGGCTTCCACCTTCAACCGCATCGCCGTTGAGGCTCGCAGCAACGCCAAGACCGACCCGAAGGCGTCCCGTTTTGCCGGCGACGTCGCCGTGGTCACCGGTGTGGCTCCGAACTCCATCGCAGGCCAGGTCGTCGAAGGGCTTTTGGCTGGCGGCGCGACGGTTATCGCCACCTCCCATAGCTTCAAGCAGTCGGTGAAGGCTTGGGCTGAGCAGGTCTACCGCGAGCATGCGGTCGGCGATGCCAGGCTCTGGCTGGTTCCAGCCAATCTTTCCAGCTACCGCGATGTTGACGCACTAGTCAAGTGGGTCGGCGGCGTGAGCAAGAAGACCACCGGCGCCACCACCACGATCCTGAAGCCGGCCTACGAGCCGAGTCTCTTCTTCCCGTTCGCGGCGCCTCCGGTGCACGGCACGATGGCCGATTCCGGTCAGCTTTTCGAGTCGCAGGCACGTCTGATGCTCTGGGGCGTCGAACGCGCGATCACCGGCTTTGCGGCCATCGGTGGCGACACCGACGTGCAGCACAAGCTCCACGTCATTCTGCCCGGTTCCCCGAACCGCGGCGTCTTCGGCGGCGACGGCGCCTACGGCGAGGTCAAGGCCTCGTTCGATGCCATCGTCAACCGCGCCCGCTCCGAAAAGGACTGGTCCGGCAGGGTCACCTTCGCCCACCCGCTGATCGGTTGGGTGCGTGGCACCGGCCTGATGGGCGGCAACGATCCGCTGGTCGATGTGGTCGAACGCCATGGCATCCGTACCTATTCGACCGTTGAGATCGCGCAGCAACTGCTTGACTTGGCCGACGCCGACGCCCGCAAGCAGGCCGAAAAAGCACCGCTTCGCGCCGATCTGACCGGCGGTTTGGGCAACGAGCCCATCGACATCACCGCCCTGCGCGCCGAAGCCGAGGCTGACAAGGCCAATTCCGCCGCGGCAAATGCGGACGAGAATACGCAAGCCGACACCGCCAAGAACAAGGACGGGAAGGCGACGCTCATCAAGGCGCTGCCCACCCCGAACTCTCCGCGTCAGGCCGAGGTCAACCTCGCCGATTGGCGCAATGTCACCGTCAAACCCGAAGACCAGATCGTCATCGTCTCCATCGGCGAGCTGGGTCCGTGGGGTTCCGGCCGCACCCGTGCCGAGGCCGAACTCGGAATCCACCCCGACGGCAGCGTCGATCTGTCCGCAGGAGCGGTGCTTGAGTTGGCTTGGAATATGGGTCTGGTCACCTGGCAGGACAGTCCGAACGCCGGCTGGTACGACACCGACGGCAACCTCGTGCCCGAAGCGGACATCGCCGAGCGCTATCACGACGAAGTCGTGGCACGTTCCGGCCTACGCCCCTTCGACAACGGCATGGGCAGCGGCGACTATCAGGAAGGCACCGCCAGCGGCGAGGTTGAGATCTACCTCGACCACGAGGTCACCTTCAGCGTTCCGAACGAGGAAATCGCCCAGCAATATGTCATCATGGACGCCGAGCACACCTCGATTGCCCAAGATGAGGAATCCGGCGAGTGGAGCGTCACCCGCGAGCCCGGTTCGATGATTCGCGTGCCCAAGCGCTTCGCGATGACCCGCACCGTCGGTGGCCAGTTCCCGAAGGGCTTCGACCCGGTCAAGTGGGGCATTCCGGCTTCCATGGTCGGCGAAGTCGACGAGATCGCGCTCTGGAACATCGTCACCACGGTCGACGCTTACCTCTCTGCCGGTTTCACGCCCGCCGAGGTGCTGCAGACGATTCATCCGTCGATGGTCGCTTCCACGCAGGGCACCGGTTTCGGAGGCATGGCCAGTATGCGCAAGCTCTATCTCGACCGGTTCCTCGGCCACGAGATTCCGACCGACATCCTGCAGGAAGCCCTGCCGAACGTCGTCGCCGCGCACGTCATGCAGTCCTATATCGGCGGCTATGGCAACATGGTTCAGCCGGTTTCGGCCTGCGCCACTGCCGCGGTCTCGCTGGAGGAGGGTGTTGACAAGATCGCCCTCGGGAAGGCTGACTTCGTGGTCACCGGCGCGATCGATGACATCGGTGTGGATTCGGTGATTGGCTTCGGCAACATGGGTGCCACCGCCGACGCCAACGTGATGTACGGCAAGGGCATCTCCGACCGCTTCTTCTCCCGCTCCAACGACCGTCGCCGTGACGGCTTCGTGGAGAGCGAGGGCGGCGGCACGATGCTCGTCACCCGTGGCGACATCGCTTTGAAGATGGGTCTGCCGGTCGCGGCCGTGGTCGGTTACGTCCACAGCTTCGCCGACGGCGCGCACACCTCGATTCCGGCTCCGGGCCTCGGTGCCTTGGCCGCAGCTCAAGGTGGCAAGGACTCCCAGCTGGTCCGCCAATTGGCACCTCTCGGCGTCACCCCCGACGACATCGCCGTGGTATCCAAGCACGATACGTCCACCAACGCCAACGATTCCAACGAATCCGAGCTGCACAACTCCATCCAGCACGCCATCGGCCGCAACGACGGCAACCCGCTGTTCGTCATCTCTCAGAAGTCGCTTACCGGTCATGCGATGGGCGGTGCCGCGATCTTCCAGATCGATGGGCTGACACAGCTCTTCAAGTCCGGTGTCATTCCGGCCAACGCGGCTCTCGACTGCGTTGACCCGAAGATGCGCAAGGATGACCACATGGTCTGGCTGCGCAAGCCGCTTAACATCGGTTCCATCAAGGCCGGCCTGGTCACCTCGCTCGGCTTCGGCCACGTCTCCGGCTTCGTCGCCCTCGTGCACCCCGGCGCTTTTGAGGCGGCCGTGGCCAACGAGTATGGTCAGGATGCGCTCGACGAATGGCGCAAGCGTGCCAACGAACGTCTGGCCCGCGGCGAACGCCGCCGTCTGATGGGCATGATGGGCGAGGCCCCGCTCTACGAGGAGATCGACAACCGTCGCTTCCACGAAGACACGAAGACCTACGATTCCCACGAGGCCGAAAAGGCGATGCTCTTGAACCCGGATGCACGTCTCGGCGCCGATGGCTACTTCGCATAGTCGATAACAGGTAAGGAGATTCCTTCATCGCTGTTGAACGTTTGAGGCCTTTGAACGTTTGATACTGCAATAGTCCGCCGCTGGCATGTTCTCCAACGGCGGACTTTGTTGTTGCCTGTTGTCGTTGTAGTTGCAGGAGTTCGAGATTTTCGCATTATTTTAATACAATAAACGTTATCGAATGGCGTTTCTCGTCAAGTGCTTCGCTTTGTCATACCGGCTTTATGTTTTCGATGAATTTGCCGAAGATGATGGATGGCATCGCGCCTTCGCGCTTTCAAGGCTTTTGCAGTGCGGCAGTGTCGGAACAGCATATTTTCAGCGGTCAATATGATTTTTTCATTTGTGCAGACAACTTTTATATTCTAATAAATAGTCATCTCGTAAATATTTGTCGTAATGCATTGTTATACTAATAGTGAGCTAATTGGGGATTTAGAAGCTGCATTGTGGGCAGCGGTGCTAGGTTCCGGCGGTTGATGGCACGACGAGTGGTATCAACCGCAGAGAGGATGAGAAGCGATGAGGTCTTTCAACAAAGCAACCATTGGTCTGATTGTTGCCACTGCGATGCTCGCGGGGACAGTCGTTACGGGAGCTTCCGCCAACGAAATCATAGGGGCTCAGATCCAGCCAGACAGTGAGGCGACTACTTCTGTTCAGGAGTCTACGTCCGCCGCGGGCGAAACGGCCAAGGATGATGGACAAAAGGATGCATCGGCGTCCGGCACGGCGCAGGGGAGCGCCTCGGGAAAGTCGCAATCCTCGAGCGCCGAGTCGTCTGCTGGAAGTCAGAGCGAGGCCAAGTCCGGCCAGCCTTCGGCCCAGTCCCAGGAACCGGCGTCTACCCCGACCCCGCAAACTGGGCGGCAGCCACAAGCGCAAGGCGGCATGGATTCTTCGATCAAGTTCCAGGCGGATTGGGGCCCTGATGGCGACAGTTCAGATGCGCACTGGTACATACAGGAAGTCGGTACGAATCAATATGTAATGCATATTGGTCCGGGTGTGCTTGCCGGTGAGCATAATTCACCGAACGAAAAGTTCGCTTACGATTCGGTTGCCGAGTCATTGAAGAAAAATATCGTGCGTATTGTCTTTGATGATGCTCCCAATACGCATGTCGTACCTTCGACCCATTTCTACTTCAATGGATATCAGAGACTTGAGCAGATCGATAATGTAGGAGATGTTGATTTCAGCGGTTTGCAAGGGCCGGCTCAAGAAGGGCACGAGCATTTCGATTTTTTGGGCTCCTTTGCAAGCAATCCCGTGTTGAAGAGTCTCGACCTGACTGGTTGGGGCACAAGCCGTAGCGCTGCGGGTGCTGGTCTTCCCGGTAGCAAGGCTTCCAGCAAATGGAAGACGAAAATGACCCTCAGCATGGGGACTATGTTCGCTTATGATCCTGACCTGACCACAATCACCGGTCTTGACGATTGGGATACCTCCGCTGTCACCAGCATGAGCTTCATGCTCCGAATCTTGGACGGGCGTTCGCAGCTGCGTTCCGTCGGCGATTTGTCACGCTGGGATATGAGCAACGTGACTGATACCCAATACATGTTCCAAGGCAATGGCAGTCTCGAAGGCCTTGGCGATCTCTCCGGTTGGGATCTCGGAAAGGATGAGTGCACCGAATATATGTTCGACGGCGCCTCGTCCATCGGCACTCTCGGCAACGTCTCCCACTGGGAAATGGGCAACGTCACCGATATGCAAGGCATGTTCATGGATATGCACAGCCTCTCCGCTTTGCCGGGTATCGGGAGCTGGGATGTGAGCAAGAATATGTGGTTCAATTCCATGTTCCAGAATGATTCTGTGTTGACAAAGCTCGACCTGACTGATTGGAACACCGATTCCGCCACTGAAATGTCCTACATGTTTTATAACTCTTTTGCTTTGACGCAGATCAAAGGGATTGAGAATTTCAAGACCGGCAAGGTGGCTCATATGAGCGGGATGTTCGGTGGCGGCTTTAGCCGGGTCGGTTCCGTGACCACTTTGGATGTTTCCGGATGGGACACTTCGAATGTTGTCGATATGAGCAACATGTTTAGGAGCCAACAGAACCTGACCGAGATTAAGGGGCTCCAGGATTGGAATGTCTCCAAGCTCGTCGATATGTCTGATATGTTTTGGGGTGATTACAACCTCACGACAATCGATCTTTCTGGTTGGGGTACCGGTGCTGTGACTGTAGGGCCGGATGCTTTTCCTTATGGCCTGAAATCCCTCAAGCTTGGTCCGCAGACCAAAATTAAGGATACATTCTTTTATTCGGAGCCCAGTGGATCTGGTGCCGTTGAATCCGACGGCTATACCGGCCGTTGGGCGCAAGCCGATGAGGGTGGCGACTGGGCCAGCGATGCCACGCAAGGTGATAATGAGTCGCTTTCCGCGCTGACTCAGACATCGGACTTCAAGGGCGGCACGTTTGTCTGGCAGGAGTTCGCCGAGGTGAGCTTCCGCAAGAACGCCCCTAAGGGTGTGAAGGTGACTGGGAAACCGGTGACGATTCGCAAGGTGGGGGCCGATGCCAGCAATCTTAGAATCAAGGTTCCGCGTCTGATGTTCCATGCCAAGAACTACAAGTTCTTTGGTTGGAATTCCGGCAAGAATGGCGGTCAGGTTCTGTATAGGAAGGGTGACACCATCACCAACTTCAAGCGTGGGGAGAAGATTCGTCTCTGGGCGCAGTGGCAGAGCAAGTCTGTGCCTATGACGCCGGTTACCGTGAAGTACACGGTTCATTATGAGGCGGATGCGCCGGAAGGTCTGACGGCCGGCGGTGCCACCCCTGATGACGTGTTCACGGTGGTTCCCGCCGAAGGGCTCGACCTGATGCGTTATCCGAGGACGGTCGCGGCCAACGGATTTAGCGTGGATGGCTATAAGTTCGTCGGGTGGAGTACCGAGAGTGCCGAGTCGGGTGAGCCTAGAAGCAGGTTCCTTCCGGGTCATGAGATCTTAGTGGCACCTGGCACGACGACGTTGTATGCGGTGTGGGAGACGGCTCCTGTTGACACGGGAACGACCCTGGGGCCTGTTAAGCCTGCCGGGCCTACCAAACCGACGACCCCCGCTACGCCGGCGGAGCCCACGATCCCGGCTGGGCCGGCTACGCCCCCGGCCTCATCGGTCACGCCGATTCCTCCGGTGACTCCGCATCTGCCGGCTCCCCCGGCTCCGGTGGCTCCTCCGACCAAGCCGACGAATCCGCCAGCGACCCCGGCAAACCAGCCCAAGCCGGTCACCCCGGTGAATCCGAGTAAACCGAAGCCAGCGACTCCGGCAAACCGGCCCAAGCCGACGACTCCGGCAAATCCGAATAAGCCGAAGCCAGCGACCCCGGCAAACCGGCCCAAGCCGACGACTCCGCCAACGACTCCGGCAAACCAGCCTAAACCGACACCGGCGACACCGGCGAGTCCCGCGGCTCCGACTTCATCTCCTACATCTACGGCACCATCAGAGCCTGCTGGCCCGGTGGCTCCGGTGTCTCCGTCGACTTCTGGTGTGATTCAACGTGCTCAGGCCGGTAATGCGGTCGTGCCGCAGGCGGCGGTGACCCCTGTGGCCGCATTGCCTGCCCCGGCTCCTGCCCTGGCGGCTGCGCCTGCCCCGGCGTTCGCGCCTGCGCCTGGTGCTGCAGGCAATGCCCCGGCTCCTGTCACCGGCAACGACGGTGTGGCGCCGGTACCGCAGCAGCAGCGGCCGCGTCCGACCTGCATTCCCGAGGACGTCTATGGACGGATGAAGTCCGGCAAAGGCACCCATCCCGTCTATTGGATCGAGCCTGACGGCACCGCTTACGTCCAGAAGGCGTGGAGCCTTTCGGACTACAACGGTCTGCCGAGGTGTTCGATTGAGGCCACGGCACCAGCATCGGGTGTGCGTGTCGGTTTCAACTTCCTTTGGTTGCTGATTTTCCTCATCCCCCTGTTCCTGCTGTTCCTTGCCTATCGCAACGGCGGCTACATCGTGGCGCGCCATCGTGATTTGGACTCCGCCGAGATCTCGAAGTAGGGTGTTTCCCGTCGCCGAAGGGTCCTGATTGGCCGTCCGGCGACGCGGACCAGGCAGCGGCATTGTTGGCCCCATGCCTGACTGCTTGAAGGCTCTGAAGAAGTGTCCACCACTGTTGTGCTCGGTGGTGGACACTTCTTTCTAACGGGTTTGCGGGGAGTCCATCTTAAGATGGACTCGATATGGTTAACGTTTTGTGTTTCCGTCTACCCGGTATTTTCATCCGTTGATTTTTCTTTTTTAAAATTGTTCAGTATTCATTTCAAGCCCTGTTTAGTGGCGTGGAATTCAGTATAATTATTCACCCGCTTGTATTATAAGTTGTACTCTTATTCCAAGAAATCAGTGGTGCATTCTACGCTGCGTTTATCGGAATGTATTAATTATTAACGTTTTATATAAAACATATTTTCAGACTTCGTCAATCGTATGTTTTGTTTCTAAAAGCTAATAAATCATTTGATTTTGCGATAATATATATTCACTCTAAGCTGAAATGTCAAACGTTTTTCTAGAAATCTCATTACTAGCATGTGACGCGCGATACAATAACGAGTATTGCAATTGTGCTCACCGTATTGTCATCACCATGTTCGATGAATATCCTGCATTATCGTTGAAAAGGCGAAGGTCAAGGAAGCATTGCGAAACGAGAAAGGGAAAGAAATATTGAAGTCGTTAAGTAAAGCGATTGTCGGCTTGCTTGTAGCGTCGGCGCTCGCCATTGGCCCAGTTGTTAGTGCCTCGGCCGAAGAAACGCCCCAAAGTGTTTCAGGGCAAGAAACAAGTCAGTCCGAAGTGCCACAAGGCGCAGACTCACCACAGTTGGCCCAGTCAGACGGTTCGCAAAAAACAGCAAAGTCCGAGGAGTCCCAACAGCCGCAAACGGGTGCTTCGGCTCAGGCGGGAAATTCCGGTTCTGAAGCTCAGTCGCAAACGGTAGCTTCCTCTCAGGTAGGCAAGTCCGGTTCTCAATCTCAGCTGCAGCCCGACCAGAAGCCAATCGTCGAAGACAAGCAGTCATTGCTGGTGCCTTCTCCGCAAACGCAAGAATTGCCGGGTGCCCAAGGTCTTTGTCCGAGCTCTGCGACCGGCACGTGGGGGAATGTTCCTGGTGCGGCTCCCTATCGTTTCGAAGCCCCCAGCGCTGGAGGTTGTGTGGTTCACGTAGGTGCCGGCACCGTCGGAATCCGTGGCGATGCGCCGTGGAGTTCGAACGTCAACCCCGGAATCGAACAGGTGCTTACCGGCATTGTCTTCGATGGCCAGGTGACTCCGCGCAGTGTCGACGAAGGCTCGTTGTTCTCCGAGCTTCCCCAGCTGACTTCCATTCAGGGGCTGGACAAGCTCGACACCTCTCATGTCACTGCATTCGGCGCGATGTTCTACAATCTTCCGAAATTGCAGAGTCTCGATGTCACCGGCTTGAACACCTCAAGCGCCACCGACATGAACAGCATGTTCAATACCGATCCTGCATTGACCAGCATCACCGGCCTTTCCGGTTTGAACGTGAGCCATGCGACGAATCTTTCCGGCATGTTCCAAAGTTCAACCGCTTTGCGCTCGCTGGATTTGAGCGCTTGGCATCCAACCGC
This sequence comes from Bifidobacterium sp. ESL0728, assembly GCF_029392015.1. Lineage (NCBI taxonomy): Bacteria > Bacillati > Actinomycetota > Actinomycetes > Bifidobacteriales > Bifidobacteriaceae > Bifidobacterium > Bifidobacterium sp. ESL0728. The sequence continues at coordinate 2,081,295 of NZ_CP113925.1, read as the reverse complement.
TTTGAAGGACACCGGCCTTGACCGCATGTTTTTCGGTACCACGTCGCTGAGCCACCTCACCGGACTGCGCAACTGGGACGTCTCGAACGTCACTTCATTGAACAGAACCTTCTCCGGCACCAGTCTTGAGGCCTTGGATCTGAGTGGCTGGAACGTCTCGAAGGTGCAGGTGTTGCAGGCGACCTTCAGCAACATGTTCTTGATGCCCACCCTCGATTTGCGCAACTGGAACCCCACTTCCTGCTGGAATTTCAACCAGCTCTTCATGAATGACCGAGCGTTGACCAGCGTTCGCGGCATCGAAAACTGGACGACCCCGGCGGCCACCAACATGGGAGCGACTTTCGCTGGTGCTTCCTCGTTGACTTCGCTCGACCTGCACAACTGGAATACCGATCACGTGACTCATTTGACACAAACGTTCACATATGCGACATCGTTGAAGACGATCAAGGGACTTTCTAACTGGAATACCTCCAACGTCTCCGACATGACCGGTATGTTCCAAGGCGACACCGCACTTGGGTCCGACAATGCGGACCATGCTTTCAACGGTATTTCCGGTTGGGACGTCACTCACGTGAGCACCATGGCCTCGATGTTCGAGGGCTGCAACAATCTGTGGTCCCTTGATATATCCGGTTGGAACTCTGCCCCGATACCCGCCGACGGCAAGCACAACGTTCTCCCGCAGGGCCTGCGTAAGCTCACCCTCGGTGCCAGCACCAAGTTGCCGGCAAGTTTCTTTACTTCCGAGCCTTCGACCGTCCCGGTCGCTTTCGGCAATCCGGCCACGCCTGCCAACGGCTATTCCGGTCGTTGGACCAAGAGCGACGACAGCTGGACCAGCAGCGCGATGGGTGACAGCGAATCCCTCGCTGCGTTGACCCAGGCATCCGGTTTCGCCGGCGGCACGTTCGTCTGGCAGCAGCAGGCCACGATTCACTTCGACGCCAACAAGCCGAGCGACGCAAGCGCCAGTGTCACCGGCAGCGTTCCCGACGCCGTCAAGACCGGTGCGACGGTCAATTCCGTCGACATCCCGGCAGGGCAGTTCTATCTCAACGGATACAACATGGTTGAGTGGAATACTGCAGCCGATGGTTCTGGTCAGGATTACAGTGTGGACGGAACAGGCAATATCCCGGTCTCCGGCAAACGAAATGTGACCCTCTACGCCAAGTGGTCGCCCAAGAGCAACCCCGTAAGGAGCGCGCACTACACGGTGAAGTACCTGGCCAACGCCAATCCCTACGGTGGCGATGACCTTACCGATGATTTTACGGTTGAGACCTCCGATCCGAGCGTCGACTTCAACCATTATCAGCGTCCCGCGCGTGCCAACACCTATACCCGTACCGACTACAGGTTCATCGGTTGGTCCTATTCGCGCACCGACAATGTCAATCTCATCGCTCCCGGTGAGCCGCTGATTCTTGAGCCTGGTACCACGACGCTTTATGCGCAGTGGGAGAAGGTCCCGGCCCCGGCTCCGGCTCCGGCTCCCGCTCCGGCCCCCGCCCCAGCGCCAACCACGCCGCCTTCGAACACGAACCAAGGCAACGATAACAGTGGTAACGACGGTAACGGTAGCGACGGCAACCAGAACAACAACGGCAACCAGCCGACGATTCCCGCTTCGAATCCCGCAGCCGACAACGGCAAGGGTGGCACCACGGTGGTCTACCGGACGTTGAACACGCCCACCTATAACTACCGCACGGTCATCAACAACCCGGCGCCTGTGTTGGGTTCGGCCTCGCCGACCAGAAGCAGCGTGGCCCCGCTTGCTCCGACGGTGATCGTTCCGCAGAGCAACAACGGCTCCGCCAACTCGGACAACGGCTATGTTCCTGACAACAATAACGGCAACAGCACCAATGACAACAATGGAAACTCTCCGAAGAAGTATGGCAGGACCTATAAGTGCGCGCCGATTGTCCAATCCGGCTACACTCGTGGTGCCGCCTGGATTGAGCCCGCAGCAAGCGAACCGGTTTGTGTGCCCGCCAATACTGACTCTTCTGCCCAGAAGCAAGGCTTCAACTGGTGGATCCTGGTCGCGGTGATCGTAGCAGCTGTGGCGCTGCTTGAGGCCGGTTTCATCTTCGGCAAACACCAGGAGGAGAAGAACGCCGAGTACGCGGGAGCACCCGCACATTACAGCGGGCGGTAAAATCCCGAGCAGGTGCCGCCTTGAGTATCTGCGAGCCCGTTTCTCTGAAGGCCAAGACGGGTACTCAAGGCAATATCCGGCGTGAACGGAGATGGCGCTGCGCTCTAAATAATCGTACGGCTCCCGGAAACGGGGACCGCACCTGATGATTGAAAGAAGTGGCGGTTGGCATTGAGTCTGTCAACCGCCACTTTTTTATATGCTGAGTAAAGCCGTTAAAGAATTATCTTCCTCTTTCTTCTTCTCTTTCTTTCGTTGTTCGGTTCAGGCTTTATGTCGTTTTTCATGCTGTTTGTGCCAGATATTTGATAAATCGAGAAACGCCGTGCAATGACCATCTTCTAATTGTGTGGCGGTTTTCTAGCGGTGGTCTCAACACCATGACCGTTCCGAAGAAGGTCCACCCGAAATGCATGCCTGATGACGTCGCCCGCAGGCTCAAGAGCGGCCAACGCCATGCCAAGAAGGTCGCGTGGCTTGAAGCCGATGAGACCGCATATGGCACGCCTGCCGCGTGGAGCGATTCGGATTACGAGGGACTGCCGCAATGCTTCTTCGCAACGCCTGCTTCCACAGGTGTCCAGGTTGGTTCCAGTTTCAGTTTCTGGTGGCTGCTGGTGTTCCCGATCCTCCTGTTCTTGCTGTTGCTTGCCTACAGGAATGGCGGCTACATTCTGGCGCGTCACCCCAATCTGGACTCTGCCGAAATTTCAAAGTAAGTGATGTCTCGATGCCGCCCCGCGATTCTGATTGATTGTATGGCGGCGTCGGGCTCATCCAGAGTGTATGAAGACGTCCCTTGGTGGGAATATCCATCGGGGCCTCTTTGTTTTTGTCGCTGGTTTGTCGCCACTTTCGCTGGGGTTGTCCGACGCCAGCTTGTTGTTGTCGGATTTGCACGACTGTATATGTGGTGATTGACCGTGGTGGCCTTTTGAATTCATGTCGGGCAGGTAGCATGAAACCGTGATTGACGTCAAGGTTAGCGGTGAGGCAAAGCCCCATGGTTCGCTCGTGCTCGGACTGGGGCACGATGTGGTGGATGTTGCCGATTTCGCCCAACAACTGGATGAGCCGGGTTCGCGTGGCAGGCTGCTGTTTTCTGCTCGTGAGCTGCGGCAGGCCTCGGTGCGTGCCAGGCTCAAGCACGACGATGAGGCAGCGCATCTCGCCGTTCGCTGGGCAGGCAAGGAAGCCGTGCTCAAGGCGTGGTGCGAGGCACTGGGGGAGCGCCCGAATCCATACACACTTGACGATTTTCCGTGGGCCCAGGTCGAGATTCTCGATGATTCGCGCTCGCGGCCGCGTGTGGTATTGGTGCGGGATTGCGAGGCTATGCTGCTCAAATCGTTGGGTGCAAATCAGACGGAAACGGCGGTGACTGATGAGACGTCATCGGCTGAGGATTCGTTTGCGTCCGATCGGCAGTTGCGGGGCACACAACCGCTGGCGTTGCGTTGGCACGTGTCATTAAGTCACGATGGACCGGTTGCTTCGGCCGTTGCGGTGCTGGTGGGTGGTTTCGGACTGTGAATTTTGGGACTGTAAGTGTTAACAGGCTCAGAGCGAAACTGTACTCCGGCGTCGTGGTGAACATAACCGATTCACTTGGGTTTTGACGTTATCTAAGATTTGCATCCGGCAATAAACAAGTGCCTGGACAGGTGCGATGCCGTCGTCTTGGCAGGGGAAAATATTTTGCCGGGCGGCGGCTTTTCGTCGGAATTTATTTTATGGTGATTTGTCTGATATCAACGACGATGGTTTATGCTAATATGAAGCTACCTACCGGTCGGTAACTAAGCGGTTATCCTGAAGCTACAGGAAAGGCCGGATCGGCAATAACTGAACGTAATAAAGGTGTACGGCAGGGCTCAGTGATGAGTTTTGCTTGCAATACAAGAAAGGTTGCACAATGACCAATCAGACAACACCAGTAACCGACGCCAAAGACCTCAGCGTAGAAGAGCAGGCGGCGCTGACCAGTGGAACCAATCCGTGGAGTATTGGTTCAGTGCCCGAAAAGGGACTGCCGAACTATACGATTACCGACGGCCCCCACGGACTGCGCAAGGCGCAGAACCTCGAAGGCATGGACGTCGAAAAGGCCGTTCCGGCCACCTGCTTCCCCCCGGCCGCTGGCATGTCGTCAAGCTGGAACCCGGATCTGGTACGCGAAACCGGCGAGGCGATGGGTGAGGAATGCATCCAGGAACAGGTCGCCGTCATCCTGGGCCCTGGCATCAACATCAAGCGCAACCCGCTGGGCGGCCGCTGCTTCGAGTTCTGGAGCGAGGATCCGTACCTGGCCGGACACGAGGCCTGCGGCGAGATCGAAGGCATCCAGTCCAAGGGCGTCGGCACTTCGTTGAAGCACTTCGCAGCCAACAACCAGGAAACCGACCGTATGCGCGTAAGCGCCAACATTTCGCAGCGCGCGCTTCGTGAGATTTATCTGTCCGCCTTCGAGCACATCGTCAAGAAGGCTCAGCCGTGGACGATCATGTGCTCCTACAACAAGATCAACGGTGTCTATTCTTCCCAGAACAAGTGGCTCCTGACCGATGTGCTGCGGGGCGAATGGGGCTTCAAGGGCATCGTCATGTCCGACTGGGGCGCCGTGCACGACCGTGCCGCAGCCCTGAACGCCGGCCTGAACCTTGAGATGCCGCCGACCAACACCGATGCCAAGGTCGTCCACGCGGTTCGCGACGGCGAGATGACGCCTGAGCAGCTCCAGAAAATGGCCCAGGGCATGATTGATCTTGTCAACAAGACCCGTCCTGCCATGGAAAAAGGCAAGGCCGGCTATCGCTACGACATCGACGCCCATGATGAGGTCGCCCGTCGCGCCGCCCGCGAGGCCATGGTCCTCTTGAAGAACGAAGATGGCCTGCTGCCGGTAAAACCCGGCACCAAACTGGCCGTCATCGGCGAGTTCGCCCGCACCCCGCGCTACCAGGGCGCCGGCTCGTCGCTGATCAACCCGAACAAACTCACCAGCTTCATGGACGCGCTGAAGGACCGCGGTATCGACGCGGACTTCGCTCCGGGCTTCACGCTCGAAGACGATCCGCAGGACCCGGCTCTGACCGCTGAGGCCGTCAACGCCGCCAAGGGCGCCGACACCGTGCTGCTCTTCCTCGGTCTGCCCGCCGCTTACGAATCCGAAGGCTTCGACCGTACTTCGCTGGCTATCCCGGCCAAGCAGGTCGAGCTTCTGAAGGCTGTTGCCGCCGCCAACAAGAACGTTGTGGTCATCCTTTCCAACGGTTCCTCGGTCTCCATGCCGTGGGCTGGCGATGCCAAGTCCATCCTTGAAGCATGGCTGTTGGGCCAGGCTGGCGGCGCCGCAACCGCCGATGTTGTCTTCGGCGATGTGAGCCCGTCCGGCAAGCTCGCCCAGACGATCATCAACGATTTGGACGACGATCCGACCATGATGAACTGGCCGGGCGAGGAAGGCCACGTCGACTACGGCGAGGGCGTCTTCGTCGGCTACCGTTACTACGACACCTTCCACAAGCCCGTCGTGTATCCCTTCGGCTATGGTCTCTCGTACACCACGTTCGACATTTCGAACGCGAAGGCCGAGAAGACCGGCCCGCAGTCCGCTCGCGTCACCGCAACCGTGAAGAACACGGGTTCTGTGGCCGGCGCCGAGGTCGTGCAGTTCTACGTGGCCCCGCCGAAGGAAGCCGTCGCGCGTCCTGTCCACGAGCTCAAGGGCTTCAAGAAGGTCTATCTTGAGCCGGGCGAGTCCGCCGAGGTCTCCATGGATCTCGATTCCCGTGCGTTCGCCTATTGGTCCGAGCGTTTCGAAGACTGGAAGGTCGAGGAAGGCACCTATAAGATCGAGGTCGCCACGTCTTCGCGCGACATCGCCGACACCGTCTGTGTCGATCTGGAAGACGACGGCAAGGTCGCCAAGCTCACCAAGTGGTCCACCTTCAAGGAATGGAAGGACGATCCGGTCGGTGGCCCGATTGTCGAGAAGGTGGTGGCCAAGCTCAACAAGCAATTCGGCCACAACATCATGCCTGACAGCAGCCTGCTGGTGATGTTCGTCGACAGCTGCACCGTCGGCGGCATGGCCATGATGCTCGGTGCCGACGTCGCCGAGGAACTCACCAAGAACCTCCTGGCGGAATATGCCAAGGTCAGCAAGTGACAACATTCATCCTACCGGGCAATCGATGATCGTTGAGTAGCCCAGGTGAACGTGCAGCACGGAAGCGTTGATACATCATTATCAGCGCTTCCGTGCTTTTTCTTTGACTTATTGAAAAAGAAGAATGGCTTGATTCCGACATTTTTAAAATTGGGTTTCGGCATTGGTGCAGCACGGAATATCGATTGGCATCCAATTCATCGTTTGGTGCTACGTGGCGGTGATTGGAGAATATTGTCGCTTCATCGATCGCGCAAGTCTATGAACGTGTCGCCAATTCCGAGCTTCGTGTATACTAAAAGTCGTTGTTTTGTGGGCTCTAGGAAACTTGCAAAACGGCACGCGGATGTAGCTCAATGGTAGAGCCTCAGTCTTCCAAACTGATTACGCGGGTTCGATTCCCGTCATCCGCTCCCATTGCGGGGGTGAGCGGATGACGGACTTATGGCATATATAAGGTATCGTTTCACCGTCGTTTTTGGTGCCACTAAAGGCGTGACAGATGTTTCGTGACACTGGAAGGCTTTGATGGGGCAGTGCGAAAAGGTTCGTAAGATCAATGAGGCATGGCCATGACGGATGATTCGACAGATACAGACCACGAGCCCTCAAAAAATTCCTCCCAGAAGGCCGCACTTTCCGAAAAGCCGGAAAAACGTAACGAAGCCGTTGAAATCGTCGAGGGCAAAGTCGAGAAAGTCAGTGTTTCCAAGCATCCCGAAGCCTCCATCCCCAAGACCGAGCTTTCCTTGGCCGACATCAAACGCAGCCAGTTTCGGCCGATTCGCTGGGTGGTCTATCTGGTCATTCTGCTGATTGCCATCATCGGTCCGTATTGGATTGGGCGTGTGTTTGCCGTGAAGCATACCGCACAGATAATTAAGCTGTTGAGCCCGTTTGCGCCTCAAGGCGTCGCTCTCGTTTCGTGGGCAGTGACCGTTTTCGCGCTCGCCACATTCGCGCTTTCGTTTGTGGAGGCGCATTCATGGCTATGGCGCAACCTTTTCCTGCTTCTGCTGGCTTTCGAGCAGCTGATTGCAGGCGTTTCGCTCCTGAAATTCAAATTCTGGTTTTCGACGTACGTCATGTATGGCTCCTCGTCGGCGCTGCCGAATGCGGCGAACCTCGGCATTATCGCGGCACTGGTAGCGGCTGGTGTTTACGCGATTCTCTTCGTCGGCCTCTTGATCGGCATCAAAAAGAATTCCCCGCTGAATGTGCTGACCCGTAGCTGGGCTTCATTCCTCATGTACTTCGTCATCGAAGGCATCGCCCTCTTGACCGTCCTCTTCAGCGGCCTGCTCACCGCCGTGTAAGAGGTTTTCGTCAGCCCAGCGAGGTCTGATTCCAGTGGGAAAAGCACTAAATTAAGGCCAAAATGGTGCTTTTCTCCCTGAAACGCTACTTACTGAGGAGAAAAGCATCTTTTGGGGGCGTTTTTGGTGCTTTTCTCACTGAAAGTTGGATATCGCGACGATGAGGTTTCATTCATCCGTACCTCTTCCTATACTTGAAACTTGGCGTGTATTCGCCCGCGGATAGAGAGCGCTTCGGCACAATGCCGATGGCACCGCGCAGCAACTATAAGGAGGATGCCGTGGCACTTACGGCTGAAGAAAAGCACGAGATCGTAACCAAGTATGCGACGCACGAAGGCGACACGGGTTCCCCCGAGGTTCAGGTTGCGCTGCTGAGCAAGCGTATCTCCGATCTGACCGAGCACCTGAAGACCCACCAGCACGACAACCACTCTCGTCGTGGCCTGCTGCTGATGGTCGGCGATCGTCGTCGTCTTCTCAACTATCTGAAGAAGGTCGACATCAACCGTTACCGCTCCTTGGTCGAGCGTCTCGGTCTTCGTCGTTAACTGTTTTATGCCCGGGCTTCGTGCTCGGGCTTTTTCAGAGGTTTGGTTGGACATAGACGGTAGTAAAAGTCTAATATTGTTCGCGAGTGAAGAAAAACCGACGACCCTAAGGTGAGGGTCGATAATTGAAATATCTGGATATGTGTTCCGGCGAGATCGCCGTCAATGCTGCTTCAGACTGAGAAGTGAAAGTCAACGTGCCGTCCACCAACGTTGGTGAGGCCAGGTAAGCCTTGCAAAATAAACAAAGGTCGGACGTTGACAAAGCATTTTGCAGTATGTTGGAAATTAGGAAATTAAACAAAGGAGGAACCCTTGGAGGGTCCCGAAATTAAGGCCGTAGAGGCCGTTATTGACAATGGTTCATTTGGTAAACGTACGTTGCGATTCGAGACCGGTCGTCTCGCACAGCAGGCCGACGGCGCTGTAGCCGCCTACCTCGATGACGATTCGATGGTCCTTTCGACCACCACCGCCGGAAGCAGCCCGAAGGAAAACTACGATTTCTTCCCGCTCACCGTCGATGTGGAAGAGAAGATGTACGCTGCGGGCAAGATCCCGGGCTCGTTCTTCCGCCGTGAAGGCCGTCCTTCGAACGACGCGATTCTCGCCTGCCGCATCATCGACCGTCCGCTGCGTCCGCTCTTCCCGCACACGCTGCGCAACGAGGTCCAGGTCGTCGAGACCGTGCTGGCTTGCAATCCGGACGATGCCTACGACATGATTGCTTTGAACGCCGCTTCCGCGTCCACCATGATTTCCGGTCTGCCTTTCGAAGGCCCGGTCTCCGGCGTGCGCCTGGCGTTGGTCGACGGCCAGTGGGTCGCCTTCCCGCGTTGGAGCGAGCGTGACCGCGCGGTCTTTGAGATCGTCGTGGCTGGCCGTGTCATCGAAAACGGTGATGTCGCCATCGCCATGATCGAGGCCGGAGCTGGCAAGAACGCTTGGAACCTCATTTACGATGAGGGTCAGCAGAAGCCGGACGAGGAAGTTGTCGCCGGTGGCCTCGAAGCCGCCAAGCCGTTCATCAAGGTCATTTGCGAGGCTCAGAACGAGCTCAAGGAGAAGGCCGGCAAGGCCAACGACAAGGAATTCCAGCTCTTCCCGGAGTATACGGACGAGCTTTACAAGCGCATCGACGAGATCGCCCACAACGACTTGAACGACGCCCTGTCCATCGCCGCCAAGCTGCCGCGCCAGGAGCGCATCCACGAGATCAAGGAAGACGTCCGCGCCAAGCTCGCCGACGAATTCACCGACATGGATGACGCCGAGAAGGAAAAGGAACTTGGCAACGCCTTCAAGGAGCTGCAGCGCCAGATTGTGCGCCGTCGCGTCCTGACCGAAGACTTCCGCATCGACGGCCGCGGCTTGCGCGATATCCGCACGCTTTCCGCCGAGGTCGGCATCGTGCCGCGCGTACACGGCTCCGCACTCTTCCAGCGCGGCGAGACCCAGATTCTGGGCGTCACCACCCTGAACATGCTCAAGATGGAGCAGACGCTCGATTCCATCTCCGGGCCGCAGACCAAGCGCTACATGCACAACTACGAGATGCCGCCGTATTCCACCGGTGAGACCGGCCGTGTCGGAAGCCCGAAGCGCCGCGAGGTCGGCCACGGTGCGCTCGCCGAAAAGGCGCTCGTGCCGGTGCTGCCCAGCAAGGAAGACTTCCCGTACGCCATCCGTCAGGTCTCCGAGGCCATCGGTTCCAACGGCTCGACCTCCATGGGCTCTGTTTGCGCCTCCACGCTTTCGCTGCTCGACGCGGGCGTTCCGCTGAAGGCTCCTGTCGCGGGCATCGCGATGGGCCTGATTTCCGGAGACGTCGACGGCAAGCACATCTACAAGACCCTTACCGATATTCTGGGCGCTGAAGACGCGTTCGGCGACATGGACTTCAAGGTCGCCGGCACTTCCGAATTCATCACCGCGCTCCAGCTCGACACCAAGCTCGACGGCATTCCCGCCGACGTTCTGGCCGCAGCCCTGCAGCAGGCGAAGGAAGCCCGCACGACCATCCTTGAAGTCATCAACGAGTGCATCGACGCCCCGGCCGAGATGAGCCCGTATGCCCCGCGCATCATCACCACCACCGTTCCTGTCGACAAGATCGGCGAGATCATCGGGCCCAAGGGCAAGATGATCAACCAGATTCAGGAGGATACCGGCGCTGACGTCAGCGTTGAGGACGACGGCACCATCTACATCGCTTCCGAAGGCGGCGACGGTGCTGAAAAGGCAAAGGCCACCATCGACGCCATCGCGCACCCGCACGTTCCCGCCGTCGGCGAGAACTTCAACGGCAAGGTCGTCAAGACCACGAGCTTCGGCGCGTTCGTCAACCTGACTCCCGGCACCGACGGCTTGCTGCACATCTCTCAGATCCGCAACCTGACCAACGGCGAGCGCATCGACGCCGTCGAAGACGTGCTGAAGGAGGGCGACACCGTTGAGGTGACCGTTCAGGGCGTGGACGACCGCGGCAAGATCTCGCTGGCCATCCCCGGCTTCGAGGATCAGGAATCCGGCCCGCGCGGCGGTGGCCGTGGCGGACGTCGCGACCATGACGATCGCGGTGGGCGTGGCTATCGTGGCCACGGACGCGACCGTGAGGACCGCGATGACCGTCGTCGTTCCGAGCGTGATGATCGTGATGACCGTCGTTCCAGCCGTGGCCGTGAAGATCGCGAGGATCGCGACGATACCGAGTTCGAGGATCGTCCGCGTCGCCGTCGTGAAGATCGCGACGATCGTGACGGCCGCCGTCACTCCGACCGTGATGACCGCCGTGGCCATGACCGCGAGGATCGTGACGATCGTGATGACGATGCTGATTTTGAGGATCGTCCGCGTCGTCGCCGTGAGGACCGTGACGATTACCGTCGTTCCGACCGTCACGAAGGACGCCGTGGTGGCGGCTATCGTGGTGGCCGTCATGGCGACCGCAATCCGCGCTACGCGACCGACGATCACTATGATGAATATCGTGAGAACCGCGAAGAGCGCAGCGAGCGCCCGCGTCGCCGTGTCCGCCGCGACTTCGATCCCTTCGATGACTGATCTGATTGTTGTCCGCGCCTGAGCGAATATTGCACAGACGCCGACTACGATGAACCGGCCCGCAACCTATGGTTATTCATTTGGTTGCGGGCCGGTTTTGTTGTAAATAGTTTCTTTTTAAGTCCAGAATGCCGACAAAACAGAAGTTTTTTTTGTGATAAACATACGTATTTATGAATGACTTTTTATCTATTAAAGATAGTGCCTATTACTTTTTACTTATTCAGCGATAAAAGTCTAAGGTATTTGTGCATGAATGTGTACGGTTCAGCCACCCACCCCGCGACACGCCTCAAATGTGGATAACCCCTATCATCCGACCACAGTACCCGTTTCAGCTTGCGTTCCCGGCCTATGAATGGATTGAATGGGTATATGGAAAATGCATTATCGATTTCAAGGCCACGCCGGGTAGGTACCTCGTTTCCTCGGCACAAAAGAATACTGCTGCCAGCCGAGGTGAAAGGCAGACCGATCAAAAGGTTACAGCAGCAAAAACCGCTTTCTGCGATGCCGCCGCCGACGAGGTTGCCGAGATCTGCGAAATCGTTGCCGTGTCGGCCGCAGAGACCTACGCCCGTGCTTGAATTGCCGCGTTCTCCTCAAATGCTGAATGCGCCCGATTTGTGGCTCAGCGCGCCCGCTCGGCTGTTGAATGCGTCTGTTTCGAAACTGCCGGGGTCGGACTCGGTGCGTGCGACGGAAGCAAATCCGCGGGTGCCGGCGCAACCATATACTCCCCGGAAGCTGAGCTCGTCGACTTCGCTTGTACCCTCGCTTTCGTCGACACCGTCGGCCCCTCTTTCAACTCCGCTTTCGACTGCCCCAATGCCCAGTCCTGCCATGAACCGGGAACTCGCGCTTCGCCGACATCAAACGTCGGCCCCAACGGTATTGACACGTACACAACCTCCGATGCCTCAGGTGCAGAAAGCGCGTGGTGTTTATGAGACGCGAGAAGTACACGAAGAAAAGGCGGACCTTGCCTCGCCAAAGGATCCGTCGAGCACAGAAGACAGCACCACTCATGTGTTCACCGGTCATACGGCGGTTTTCCTCTCGGCCAGTGGGGGAGTGGGATTGAGCGCGCTCTGCTCGCTGACCGCCTTGCAGCTCAAGGTTCAGGGAACACGCACAGCATTGGTGGATGGGGATTTTACTTCCGGCGGGCTCGATACCCTGCTTGGCTTGGAAAACGACAAAGGCCTGCGGTTCGGCACACTGAATGCGCCATTGGGCAAAATCGACGGAGAAGTATTGTGCAAGCGTCTTCCGCATTGGGAAGGTATGCCCGTTCTTGCCTTCGATTCATGGAACAGTGAGACCCCTGAATGGTGGGAGGTCGAGGCCGTGTTGACGGCCTTGGAACGCAGCGCGGACGTGGTGCTGGTCGACGGTTCGCGAGGGCAGATCGTTGATATGGTTCCTGCCCTGGGGCGCGCGCCGGTCGTCGTGGTGGCCGAACTTTCCGTGCTTGGCTTGGCCCGTGCCAAGGCTTTGCTCAATAAGGTCGCTTCGGGTCGTATCGGCTCGACTGGCGGAAGAGACGATGGCCCTCCCCATGATTTTGCAGATTCCCTTGAATCGTCGAAGCGGCCGTTGCCGCAATCGCTCGGTGGTGGTTTGGCTTTGCAAGAGTGCGAGGTTCAAAGCCTTGAAAGCCGTAAAACCTCGCAACTGGCGGCGATTGTGGGTATCGAGCCAAGAGGCGCCTCACGGCGACGCGGTGTGGTGAGCGTCAATGAGGCCAGCGAGTATTTGGGGCATCAGGTCCTCGGGCCCGTGTGCCCGAACAGCGCGAGAACCAGCGATGCGTTGGAAGGGTTGGGGCTTAAGATCGCGAAAGCCGACAGGACGGTGATGGGAGAGTTGGCCCAGGCCGTCAGTGATGCGGTTGAAGGAGATGGTCGACATTGATGTTCGGACCCCTTGAAGAGCTTGCCCATGAACGGGCGGTGACCGATATAGCTGTGACTTGCGAGGGTCGTGTATGGGTCGATCGGGGTGGCGGGATGAACGAATACCATCCCGCAGTGCCGTTCCGCTCCCCGCAGATTGTGCGCGAATACGCCACCCAGCTGTGTGCACAACTTGGCAAGAGACTCGACGACGCCTGCCCGATCGCCGATGCCTCAAGCGTCGAGGGCATCCGCATTCATGCGGTTATTGCACCGATTGTGCCGATGGGAGCGAGCATTTCCATACGATTCCCGAGCCGAAGCGTTCCGAGATTGAGCGGATTGGGTTCGAAAGGCCTCTTTCCGCCATCCTGGTTCCCGCTGCTTTGCGGTTTGGTGAGCAAACGCGCGACGATTCTGATCACCGGCGGAACGGGTGCCGGCAAGACCACGCTGCTCAAAGCCCTGCTTGCCCAAGCCGACCCTGCGGAACGTGTCGTCAGCGTCGAGGAGGTTCGCGAATTGGGCACGCTCGGCCGTGGCAATCATGTTTCGCTGGTTGTCCGCGAGGCTAACGTCGAGGGTGCGGGCGCGATAGGCTTGCCGGAATTGGTGAAGGCGACGCTGCGTATGCGCCCTGACCGCATCATTCTGGGAGAGTGCCGTGGCGAGGAGATAGCCGACCTCCTGCGTGCCTTCAATTCCGGGCATCACGGAGGCATGGTCACTCTGCACGCCGACAGCGTCGATCGCGTGCCCTCCCGGTTGGTTTCCCTTGGCCTTTTGGCCGGTCTCAATCAGCCGGCGCTGACCATGCTTGCCGCAGGGGCTTTTGATGTGGTTTTGCATCTCGAACGCAGCAACGGCAAGCGACGAATCGCCCAGATAGGAAGACTTTCCAAGGATTGTGAGCATTTCGTCGGCGAGCCGATAGCGACCTGGAATGGTTCGGGAATGCCCGTGCCTGGTCCGGGTTGGGATGCTTTCGTCAAGCATTGGGGGTGATTTCATGGATTGCTACGCGTTGATGGCCGGGCTTTTGCTTTCGGGCGCAATTGTCTGCCTTGGCTGGCCAAGCACGGCCGGCAAACATGGGGCGTTCGCCTTGGCCCCCGCTGTGGCTTCAGGGAAGCACAAGGCGGGTATTCTTTCGTGCATCGATGCGTTGAGGGCTTCGGTCAAGGCAGGCGGATCGCTTGAGGATGCTTTTGCCGAGCAAATACAGGGTGAACTCCTCAGCTCAACTGCCGCCATGCCTGATTTGGCCCAATTGCATGACATCCTCTATGCCCAATTGGGTGAGAACGAGACGGCCGAACAGGCAGATCAGGCGGCGATCGAGTTGGATCTGGCCTGCAGACTGAGCAAAACCCTAGGATGCGAGGCCTCGCATTGCTTGGACGCCGTAGCCGCGTCTTATAAACGCAACCGGATGATGAAGACATTGAAAGACAATGCCTTCACTGTGCCGAAATCCACGGTGAAACTCCTTTCGTTGTTGCCCTTGGCCACGCTCGTTTTGGCACAGCTCATGGGTGCCTCGCCGCTCACGTTCCTTTTCGGCAACGGTGCCGGACGAGTCTGTCTGCTGCTCGGAGCCGGCACGTATGCGTTGGGGATGCTGTGGATGAAGGCCCTGATGGATGGCGTCGGTGCGGCTGGAAGCGGGGTGCGAAAGAGCGGTCAAGATGCGGCTTGAAATGTATTGCGACAGTAGGGGTAGATGAGTATGAATGCATTTGTTTCGGGATGCTTGGCGGCTGCCGCTTGGATTCTATGGCACCCGTCTGCGCAGATGCTTTCGCGGCAGTTGCAAGGCCTGAGCGTGGGCTTTGCGGCCAAACCGTCCCTCGGTGTCATTTTGGAGATGATGGCGGTGGCCATGCGCGAAGGCTCCTCGATTCCCCATGCGCTCGAGGTTATCGGCTCGATTGTGGGAGGAACGTTGGGGGCTGGTCTCTGCCGAGCCTCGTATTCGTTGATGCTCGGGTTCAGTTGGGAGGATGCGTGGTTTGCGGCTTCCCTGACCTGCCAAGACAGCGAAGAGGGAGCTCGGCAAAGACCTAAGTCAAATGGCAGGCATATCCGAAAACGGCAGGATAAGGATGATGATTCGCCTTCAGACGATGTCGCTGGCGCACTTGAAGCGTTAACCGTCATCGACGGTGCCTTGAAAAGGACTTGGACCCGCGGCGTTTCGCCCGTTGGCCCGTTGGAAAGTGCGGTGGAGCAGCTGGATGCCAGGGCCCGCGCCTCAATCGAGCAATCCGCTCAGCGGCTTTCGATCAAACTCCTTTTGCCGACGGGTCTCTGTTTTCTGCCCTCGTTCATGCTCATCGGCATTATTCCGGCTATAGGATCGTTTATCAGCCATTGAGCCGATGCCGTTTCTGCCTGTATCCGACGTTAGCGGTGTATTGAAAGTGCTGGTCGCATTCCGGCTTTCGGAAACATGGCGATGGCTGGGTTGACCAATTGGATTAATTTATCTTCGGAAATAACAAATAAATATTCCGATTCATTTTCCTGTTCGGCTTTATCTGTTCTTGTCGTTTTTCTGCATTCTGTAGGATGTTGACAACTTATCGGCATTCCACATTTTGTCAACATTTTTTGTGGATGAAAACCGCGACACGCCCGGGATGTGCATAACCCCGACCATTCGACCACAGTGCCCGAAATCGTCACGGTAAACGGCGGACTTCTGTCAGACTGGGGGTATCACAGCCACACCGGCTGCGATAGCGAATTTCAGAGAAATCAAAGGAGTAATCATGAGTAAAGAATTGATGACTATCAATCAAACCAACAACGGTGTTGTCACGGGTTTTGCCTCTCGCGTTTCCGAGCGTTCCAGGCAGATCAAAGGGCAGTTGTGCCTTTTGGATGCCCGTTTCCGCACGGCGATGGCCGAACCTGACGAGGGCGCCGCGACGGCGGAATATGCGGTCGTTCTGGTCGCTGCCACGGGATTCGCGGCGGTTTTGGTGGCCCTGCTCAAATCCGGGGCTGTAAAGACACTGCTGATGGCACTGGTCAAGAAGGCGCTCAAGGTGGTCTGAGTTTCCGGGTTTCTCGGTTTGGAAACGATAGAAAAGGATGATGAGGATTGCGGAGAGGAGGGGAGTATCATGCCACTTCAAAAGATGCAATCGCAAGCGCCGGTTGACGGCCATTGGCATAGAAGCCTCATCCCAGCGGGCAGTAAGTCATCTCGCTCGTTCCGGTCGCCGACTACGTGGGTATGTTACTTGCGGCACTGGTTTCATACCCATCCGGTCGGCCGCAGGCATTGGCGTTTTGGCCATTTCGGCCCTCGGAGGCAAATACGCGCTGACGAGGGAGCAGTCACCGCCGAGTTCGCTGTTGTGCTCCCAGCCGTGATGGCGATGGCCGTGCTGCTGATGATGCTGGCCCGCGCGGTCACGGTCGAGATGAACTGTCAGGATGCCGCCTCTGCGGCTGCGCGCGTGGCTGTGGTGTCCACCAGCGACACCGAGGCCCGTCTTGCCGCCCATGATGCCGCAGGTGGTGATGCCAGTGTTTCGATATCTCGAGGTTTCAAACAGGTCAAGGTCACGGTCAGCTGCCGCGTGGTGCCTGATCCCATGCACGTGCTGCCCATGGCCGTCGTCGGCAAGGCGACCGGGGTAACCCAATGAGGTGCTGGGGGAAGCGCCGCCGCTCCAAAGAGGAACCGAAACACATCGGTTTCAGCGGCCGCGGGCAAAATGGAAGAAAGTGTCGTGGATGCTTGTCTCCGCGGAATTTTCAATCCGTGGTGTCGAATCAAGCGAAGCGGTTCTTTGCTTTGCCCGTATTCGGCAAGTCGGCGGCGTCAACGTTGGAATGCCATCGGTTTTTGAAAGGCGGTGTATGCGATGAAGGCTCAGGAACCATCAACGGCCTCATGTTGATCGCGGTCGCGGCGGTGCTGCTATCCGCGATTGCCTTGGGTGGCAATCTGCTGGTTTGCATCTCCGAGGCCCGATCGGCCGCCGATCAGGCCGCTATCGCTGGAGCGGCCTCCGCTCGTGACGGCGATTTTGATCCATGCATCAAATCCCGTCGTGCTTCGACGCTGAACAAGGCCTCTCTGCTCGCTTGCACAGTCGATGAAGAGGATGTCACCGTCAAAGTCGCC
Source organism: Bifidobacterium sp. ESL0728 (assembly GCF_029392015.1). Lineage (NCBI taxonomy): Bacteria > Bacillati > Actinomycetota > Actinomycetes > Bifidobacteriales > Bifidobacteriaceae > Bifidobacterium > Bifidobacterium sp. ESL0728. Next base: position 2,063,976 of record NZ_CP113925.1, on the reverse strand, counting down.
GTGAAAACGGCGGTTCCGTTCGTTCCTCTTGTTTCCCGCATGGCTCGGGCCGGTCCGGTAGAATGCTCATGAGCATGCTCGTGATTGAAGCCATGCCCAATCTGGTTCGTCGTTTTCATCATGGCGATTGTGGCGAAGTCTTGCTTCAATGAGAGAGCATAAAGGTCGTGAAACGGATTCTGGGCATTGGGTCTTGCGCTTGCATCATGCGGAAGGAAAAGCGAGCGATTTCGGCTGTGAAGCTTGGTGAAAAATAGTCGGGTGAAGGTAGGTTATAGAGTATGGCACTTGCATTGTATCGACGGTATCGGCCAGACACATTTGATGGCATCATAGGGCAGGATCAGGTCACGGTCCCGCTTTCCAGAGCGTTGGATGAGGGCAAGCTCACCCATGCCTACCTGTTCAGCGGGCCTCGTGGATGCGGCAAGACCAGTTCCGCCAGGATACTGGCCCGGTGCATCAATTGCGCCAAAGGCCCGACTTCGCATCCGTGCGGCGAATGCGAAAGCTGCAAGGATTTGGCCACCGGTGGCCCCGGCTCGATTGATGTGGTCGAGATCGACGCGGCCAGCCACAACGGCGTCGAGGACGCACGTGAACTGCGTGAGCGCGCGGCGTTCGCTCCGGCCCGCGACCGTTACAAGATTTTTATCCTCGACGAGGCCCACATGGTCACCCAGCAGGGATTCAACGCCTTGCTTAAAATCGTGGAGGAACCGCCGGAACATGTTATGTTCATCTTCGCGACCACCGAGCCTGACAAGGTGATCTCCACGATTCGCTCGCGTACCCATCACTATCCGTTCCGTCTGGTGCCTCCCGAAGTCATGGGCCCGTACTTGGAAGAGGTTTGTGACAACGAGCATATCGACTTGGAGCCGGGTGTGCTCAAGCTCACCATGCGTGCCGGCGGTGGCTCCGTGCGAGATACGCTTTCCGTGCTCGACCAGCTGATGGCAGGCGCCGTTGACAACGAAGTGTCATACGATTCGGCCGTCGCCCTGCTCGGGTTCACTCCCGATGAGCTCATTGGTGAGGCCATCGACGCCGTCATCGATAAGGACGGCGAGAAACTCTATGGCGTGGTCGAGAAAGTCGTCGTCGGCGGCTTCGAGCCCAGACGGTTTGTGGAGGATCTGCTTTCGCGTGTTCGCGATCTGCTCGTGCTTACCCTTGGTGGGGAGAAGGCCGAAAGTGTGCTGAGTGATGATTCCGCAGTCGAAGACATGAGCGACCTGCATCGCCAGTCTTCGGCGTTGGGGCTTTCGACGCTTACCGCCATGGCCGAAACCATCAACGACACCTTGGGCAACATGACCGGGGCGATTTCGCCTCGCATGCGTTTGGAGCTTTTGGCCGCGAAACTGCTGGCCGGGCGTGAGAACGGTTTTGCGCCGAGCGCGGCTCAGGCCGGTTCCGCTGCTGTGGGTATGGGCTCATCAGAGTCTTCTGCCAGCAATAACGGGGCCCGCCAAGGCAACAATGTGGCGCGTGGCCGTGGCGGTTTCATCGGTTCGAGCAGGAACGCTGCCAATCAGCAGCCTGGCAATCATCAGGCTCAGCCTCAGCCTCAGCAGGCATCCGCATTCCAAGGTTTTGCATCGAACGTTTCGGCGCAAAACCCGCAGAATGGCAATAATGCCAATGTGCAGGCCGCTGTCCAAAATGCCAATCATGCCCCGAACGGCAATAACGAACCCAATGGATGGCAAGGCAACGGGCAAGGTGGAAGCGCGCAAAGTCAGCGATCTTCAAGCCAAGGTGTCACCACCGCCGGCGTTGGCGCGAACGCCGGTGCACAGCGGAACGCTCAGACTGCAGGGGTTGCAAAGGTGAAAGTTGATCCGAATGCCACCGTCGAGGAAAAGTGGGATGCGGTGCTCAAGGCATTGCCGGAAAACGTGCGTGAGTATGTCGCTCACAGCAAGGTACCCACAATTTCGCTGGCGACCAATAACGCCGGCAAGTCACGTCTGTCGATGACGTTCGACTGCGCGCTGAGCCAGCACGCCTTCGCGTTGGCGCTCGCCTCCGATGCAGAGCACAACGGGCAGAAAGCCGCCAATGTGGTATTGGACGGAGTGCGCTCGGTTTTCGGCCCCCACACGATGATCGCCCCCACCGGCGTGGCGGCGAACGGCGAAAAAGTCATTTCCACCAAACGTATGAAGCCCGAAGAACTTGCCAAAGTCAAGCGCGACATCGCGGTTGCCAAGGTCTCGGCGACCGGCGGCTTGGGCATGGCTGCCGGGCAAGGTGTCCACAGTGCCTCGGCTCCCAAGGAACAGAAGAAGTCCGATACCGATGCCGCCGACGAATCCGATGATTCCTCCCATCGAGCAGGTTCTCCGGAAACCGAGAATGGCAGAGGCGGAGAGCCTAAAAGAGAATTGGATAGCGATAGCGCGGAAACCGGAACCCGCATATCGCAAAGTGACGATATGGCAGCGGAGAGATCCGCTTCGACACAGGGGCACCGTGGGGAGACTTCCGCGAACCCGGTTACGTTGAACCAGGGATCGCAGAATCCCATGGATGACGATTACGATCCGTGGATGAATCCATTGCCCGCGCCCGACCCTCAAGGCGGTGCGGCTTCAAAACCAGGAGAACAACAATCTGCCGGGATTGCCGCTGCCCACTCGGTGCGGCACTTCGATGAGAATGCCGCGGGCCATCCTGCACTCGGCGATGAACCGGGGAATCAGTCTCCCGAACATCACAGGAAGCACATCGCCGTCCCCGACATCAGCGATGGTATCGACCCTTGGGCCACGCCAGCGGCACAGGAAGGAGCCGACAATGCCCACAGCGATTCGGCTGTTACGCAGACCACAGGCAACGGTAGAGTGAACGGGTCGCAACCGCTTGCCAATGTTGAAAATTGGGGAACAAGGTCTTCGGGGTCATCCGCCGATGGCTCTTATACTCCGCCGAAGGCCGCGGCAGATGGTGGGAAACCGGTTTCTGCACAACCTCATAATTCCCGATCGCAATCTGCCGCCTCGAACGGCAATACAGCCATCAAGCCGGATGACAGGGGAGACGTGGCCGCACGTTTCCGAAATGTCGATTTGGCCGATGACTCACAACAGCATCCGCGAGTGGCCGCCGAGGACGATGATTACTCCCTGAACGATCAGTCATTGGGCGATGCCACGGCAGTGGGTTTGGATGAGCTCTCGAAGCTTTTCGACGTCAAGAAGGTCGAGGACTTCAAGGCAGACGATCCGAAGAACCCGAAGAACATCAAACCGGTCGAGCGGCATCCGCAAGAGGAGAACCGATAACAGATGGCATTGGCTTATGATGGTGCGATCCAGCACCTTATCGACGGTTTCGCGCGTCTACCGGGCATTGGCCCGAAAGGCGCACAGCGCATAGCGTTCTACCTACTTTCGGCAAGTGACGAGGAAGCGCAGGATCTGGCGGATGCCATCCGTGAGGTCAAGGAGAAGGTGCGTTTCTGCGAGATCTGCGGCAATGTGTGCGAGACGAGCCCGTGCCCGGTTTGTTCCGACCCGCGCCGCGACCATTCCATCATCTGCGTGGTCGAGGAGCCCAAGGACGTGATGAGCATCGAGCGAACCCGGGAATTTCATGGTGTCTACCACGTGCTTGGCGGTGCCATCAACCCGATGGCCAACGTCGGTCCGGGAGACCTTGCCATCCCCAAGCTACTTGACAGACTCAAGACCGACGAGGTCAAGGAGATCATTCTGGCGCTCGACCCCAACATCGAGGGCGAGGCCACGGTGACCTACCTGAGCCGCCTGCTTTCTCCCTTGGATCTCAAGGTCACGCGGCTTGCCAGCGGTCTTCCTGTGGGCAGCGATTTGGAATACGCCGACGAAATCACGCTGGGGCGGGCCTTGGAAGGTCGTCAGGAAGCCTGAACGCTGCTTGGCGTGGGCAGTGGCAACAGCCGCAGCATCGCGAGTTGCGCGGGTGTCGGCTTAATGGCTGGGTCCCGGTTTGCGTTTGTCTAAGTTCAACAACCGAATCCGGACTTGCTTAAGTGCCGGCCCAGGTGTCGAACTTCGGCCGGTGTCAGCTAGCCTAGCCGCGGAGTCCCGACCTGTGTTGGCCGATCCGAAAGCCGAGTGCACATGATCGTATGCCCGCATGGTGGTAAGCGGCACGGCCGGGCGCGGGACCGGCATATAATGCAATCATTACTGTCGAAAAGCCGACCACAAGACCGGATTATGCTGCGTTGTGTTGCGATGCGTTGTTTCGCATGATGTTGTCTGTTGGTCAGCATTGAGATTTGGCGGCGTGCGTTTGCAAAGCAACGTATCCGCCAGGGGAGATAAGGAAAATCGTGGCGCTTATCGTGCAGAAATACGGCGGGTCCTCTGTGGCCGACGCCGAGTCCATCAAGCGCGTCGCCAAGCGGATTGTGGAAACGAAACGCAAAGGCAACAACGTGGCCGTGGTCGTTTCGGCGATGGGGGACACCACCGACGACCTGATCGATCAGGCGATGAGCATTGATTCCAACCCTCCCGCACGCGAGATGGACATGTTGATGACCGCAGGCGAGCGTATCTCAATGAGTCTTCTGGCGATGGCCATTCACGCTGACGGAGAACGTGCCTACTCCTTCACCGGCTCGCAGGCAGGTTTCATGACCGACGCCCGATTCGGCGCGGCACACATCAAAGCCGTGAAACCCGAGCGCGTCGCCCACGTGGTGGGCGATGGCAAGATCGCCATCGTCGCCGGGTTCCAGGGCATCAATGCCGACGGTGACTACACCACGCTCGGCCGTGGAGGCTCGGACACCTCGGCGGTGGCGCTCGCAGTGGCGTTGGGCGCCGATATCTGCGAAATCTACACCGATGTGGACGGCATTTTCACCGCCGACCCGCGTATCGTCCCCACCGCGCGGCGCATTCCCTCCATCAGCTACGATGCCATCCTTGAAATGGCCTCCTGCGGCTCGAAGGTTCTCGCCCTGCGTTGTGTGGAATACGCCCAGCGTTTCAATATGCCGTTGCACGTGCGTAGTTCATTCTCACACCGGATGGGCACTTTGGTGGTCCCGGAAGGCGTCGACGCACGGAAATTGCCGAATCTCGAATAAGCAAGCCGGCAGCGAATGCAAGCGCAAAATAAAACCGATATGAGCATGAATCGTTATCAGAAAGCAAAGGAAACACAATGAGCAGTGACAGCACGAAAGACGATGACGTGAATCCGGCCGAACAAAGCAATACCGGCAAGAACGAAAACAAGTCGATGGGTGATATTTTCCCGGATCTCGGCCCCGAAACCCCGGTCATTTCCGGCGTTGCGCACGACCGCACCGAATCCCTGGTCACCGTGCGTGGCGTTCCGGATGAGCCCGGCATGGCCGCCCGCGTGTTCACCGAGCTTGCCAAAAGTGGCATCAACGTCGACATGATCGTGCAGGCCGGCGCATCCACCGGCAAGGCCGACATTTCCTTCACCGTCCCCGATTCCACGGTGAAGACCGTCGAAAAGGCGCTTGACGGTAAGAAGACCAGGCTCGGCTACGACTCCTACTTCGTCAATTCCAACGTCGGCAAGGTGGCCGTGGTCGGTGTGGGCATGAAAACCCATTCCGGCCTTGCCGCCAAGTTCTTCGAGTCATTGAGCGCCCAGCACATCAACGTGATGATGATCTCGACCTCCGAGATCCGCATCGCCGCCCTCGTTCCGCTTGACCAGCTCGATGACGCGGTGCGTGCGCTGCACACGGCTTATGGCCTTGACGCCGATCAGGTAGAAGCCGTGGTCTACGGCGGCACCGGTCGCTGAAGTATTGCTGCATCTCGCGTACCATTTCTAAATCTCATATAGTCGTTTTGTGCCCTCTTCGCGTGGCACCTCGCGCTATGATATGGCACGTATAACGGCCTGTCGGATTTTCCGGCAATCCGACTCGAAGGGAATACACGAGATTACGGCGGTGAATGTCAAGAGCGCGTAGCCGTCAAACGGGAGGAACAATCATGGCTGAGTTCAACGAAAACCAACAGCGCAAAGTCAACGTCGCGGTGCTGGGAGCCACCGGGCAGGTCGGCATGGTGATGCGTCGCGTGCTTGACGAGCGTGATTTCCCCGTCGATAATCTGCGTTTTCTGGCTTCCTCACATTCCGCTGGAACGGTATTGAAATGGCGTGACCGCGACATCGTGGTCGAGGACGTCGCGAAGGCCGACCTGAGTGGTATCGATATTGCCATTTTCTCCGCCGGCGGCGGCACTTCCAAGGTCTGGGCGCCGAAGTTCGCCGAGGCCGGTGCTTATGTGATCGACAATTCCTCGCAATGGCGTATGCACGACGACGTGCCACTGGTCGTGGCCGAAGCCAATCCCGACGATCTTGACGACATTCCGCGCCGCATCGTCGCCAACCCGAACTGCACCACCATGGCCTGCATTCCGGTTCTGAAGGCGTTGGACACCCACTTTGGCCTGAGGCGCCTTATTGTCAGCTCCTATCAGGCAGTTTCCGGAGCCGGGCGCGCCGGAGTCGAGCAGCTGATGAACGAGGCCAAGGCCGCCGTCGATCAGGGCGCCGATAAGCTCGTTTTCGATGGTTCCGCCATCGATTTCCCCAAGCCCACCAAGGTCGTGCGCACCATCGCCTTCAACGCCGTGCCGTTCATCGGCGCCATCGTCGATGACGGCAGCGAGGAGACCGACGAAGAGCAGAAGCTACGCAACGAAAGCCGCAAGATCCTGCACCTGCCGAACCTCGCCGCTTCCTGCACCTGCGTGCGCGTCGGCGTGTTCACTGCCCACGGCATGTCGGTCAACGCCGAATTCGAACGCGACGTCACCCCTGATATGGCCCGCGAAGTTCTGAAGGACGCGCCGGGCGTCGAGCTCAACGACATCCCGACCCCGCAGCTGGCCGCCGGCCGCGACCCGAGTTTCGTCGGCCGTATCCGCCAGGACCAGGCCGTCGACGGCAAGAAGGGCCTCGCCTTCTTCATCGCCAACGACAACCTGCGTAAGGGTGCCGCCCTCAACGCCGTGGAACTCGCCGAGATCGTGGCCCGTAAGCATTTCGGAGCGTGACGCTCTCATAGCGCGTTCTTATCTTCTCTAATGCGACCAAAAGCACGAAAATTGGCCCGAAATTGTGCTTTTGGTCGCATTCACATACAAGTACAGGGGCGTCTGGATTCAAGGTTCCACGGTGGGATAGCTGGTGCGTCATCGTCTTCGATGTGAATCCATCCGCACTTCATCATGAGCAGGTGACATACTGGAGGTATGTCGAAGGCATCTCAAGAAGCACAAAAACAACTGGACCGCATCGTGGCGTTGGGCTACCCGGACGTAGCGGATATGAGCGCGGCGGCGTTTCGTGCGCTCGCACGCCCTCTGATCGATGCCCTCAAAGACAGCGATCTGGGTGAGAATATCCTTTTGGTGCCTACCCACGAGCTGGTAAGTCCCGAGTCATTGATTGCTCGAACCAGTATCAACCGCATGGCCGGTTTCACCACCATGCCCCCGCGCGATGTCGCCAGTTTCCTGCCGCAGGACGGTTTCGAGCCGCCGGAAGGCCCGTTCTACCTGGTCGTCGACCCGCACACCGGTACGGCCTACGTCAATCGCGAGCCGGACGTCGCCCGCAAGTTGATCGATTCCGACGAGCGCATGCCGCTGACCCTTGAAGAGGGTCTGGCCATCGCCACCCAGCACCCCGATTGGCTCGTGAAGAAGAACGGCTTCAACCTGCTCGGTTCTCGCAGCGCCGACGGCCGCGTGCCGAGCATCTGGATGAGCCAGAACGCGCCGCGTCTGGGTTCGGTCTGGCCAACCTCCCGCCATACGTGGCTCGGCAACGCTTACTGCCAGGCCCGTCGCGGAGTTTCGCTGTTTCGCTGAACGATTCGTCTAGAGCTAGGTTCTTGGGCTTGGTGTGTCCAATTTCGCACCATACACGGTTTGGCGATACTTGCTGTAAGGCTCGTCGCGGAGTCTCGCTGTTCCGCTGAACGATTCGTGGAAATTGCCTGTTGACTGCGGTCTGCTGATTTTCGTTTTTCATCACGATTCCGGCATGGTTTGCGGTTTTTGGGCTTACTGTCGAGAAAGTGGCTCACACTAACCCATGGTTACCAAAAGATACCGTACGTATTCCCATGGTTTCTTTTGGTAACCATGGGTTAGTGTGAGCGGGGATTTCATTTTCCTCGTCAAATCTTGGAATATTGGCGGTTTGAGCGCGTCAAACCGTCTATCATTAGCATTTATATGTTTCTGCAAGGTAATTAAGCCTATCGAAACATATAGTTTTTAGTTACTTCGCGTCGCAACCTGCGGTGCGTAATACAAAGAAAAGGAGGAGTGATGGGTCAGGATCAAGAATCATCGGTATTTGATCTCGCGGCGGTCGCCGCACAGTCCAATGGAGGTAACAACGACCTGCTGCTGCCTCCGCCGCGTTTCGTAGGAGAACCCCAAAAGCCGAGCTCGATGCCGTATACGAAATATGTCGCATATGACAAGCAGATTCCGTTCGATTACCCCGAGCGCACTTGGCCGGAAAAGAAGCTGCGCCGCGCCCCGCGTTGGTGCTCGGTCGATTTGCGCGACGGCAACCAGGCGCTGGTCAACCCCATGGATTCCGAGCGCAAGCTGCGTTTCTGGAACCTTCTGATTTCCATGGGCTTCAAGGAAATCGAGGTCGGCTTCCCATCGGCTTCCGACACGGATTACGATTTCGTGCGTCTGCTGATCGAACGCGAGCTCATCCCCGACGACGTCACGATTGTCGTTTTGACGCAGGCCCGCGAGCACCTGATTCGCAAGACCTATGAGTGCCTGCGCGGCGCCAAGCGCGCCGTCGTGCATTTCTACAATTCCGTTTCCGTTCTGCAGCGCGAGGTGGTCTTCCGCAAAGACAAAGAAGGCATCAAGAAGCTTGCGACCGACGCGGCCGAGCTTTGCAAGGACCTCGAAGGCGCGGCCGGCGGCACCGACCTGTATTACGAGTATTCGCCTGAATCCTTCACCGGCACTGAGCCGGATTACGCCGTCGAAGTGTGCAACGCCGTCATCGACGTCATCAAGCCGACGCCGGATCACAGGATGATCATCAACCTGCCGGCGACCGTCGAAATGACCACGCCGAATGTCTTCGCCGACGAGGTCGAGTACGTCTCCAACAACCTCAAAGACCGCGATTCCATCGTCCTCTCCCTGCATCCGCACAACGATGAGGGCATGGGCGTGGCCGCAACGGAACTGGCCGTGCTCGCCGGCGCCGACCGCGTCGAAGGCTGCCTCTTGGGCAACGGCGAACGTACCGGCAACGTCGACTTGGTCACGCTGGGCCTCAACATGCTCACCCAGGGCGTCGATCCGCAGATCGACTATTCCGACGTGCCGAAGATTCGCAAGACCGTCGAATACTGCAACCAGCTCACCATCTCCGAGCGCCACCCCTACGCCGGCAACTTCGTGTTCACCGCTTTCTCCGGCTCCCATCAGGATGCCATCAAGAAGGGGCTCGAGGCCCGTGAAGCCGCGGCCGAACGTGCAGGAGCCAACCTCGACGATTTCGTTTGGCTCGTGCCTTACCTGCCCATCGACCCGAAGGACATCGGCCGCAGTTACAAGGCCATCATCCGCGTCAACTCGCAGTCCGGCAAGGGCGGCATGGCCTACCTCTTGAAGACCAACCACAATCTCGACCTGCCGAAGCGCCTGCAGATCGAATTCGAGAAGGTCGTGCAGGACTACGCCGACAAGACCGACAAGGAGGTCAAGGACGACGAGATCTGGCGACTCTTCAAGGACGAGTACCTTCCGGTCGAGGAGAACGGCGCATTTGCAGCCAGCGACGCCGTGGGCGACGAGAGTGACGACAATCTTGAGTCGTGGGGCCGTTTGAAGCTGCTCAATGTCTCGGTGACTTCGGGTGCGGATGGTTCCGATACCGTCTTGAAGGCCAAGTTGCTTGACCGCGGCGCCGAGTACGGAGCCGATCCGATCGAACGTGAGGTTTCGGGAGCTGGCAACGGCCCGCTCGACGCGTTCCTCAACGCGCTTTCCTCGATTGGCATTACGGTGAGCGTCATGGATTACGCCGAGCACGCCATGACCGCAGGCACCGACGCGATGGCCGCCTCGTATATCGAGTGCCAGATCGGCGGCGAATCGAATGCGAAGATCATCTGGGGCGTCGGCATCGATTCGTCGATCACCACCAGCTCGCTGAAGGCGATCATCTCCGCGATTAACCGTTCGATGCGCTGATAGAGTCATCTCGTATTTCCTGTTGTTCCGGGTCAGAGAACCGGAACAACAGGAAATACGGAAAATGTAAAACAATAAAGCTGTGGGCTTGCTCCGTTGAGGATGCAAGCCCACAGCTTTATTACTAGTGTCTGGCTGCTGTTATTCCTGTTATTGCTGGTCTTGCGGGCTCTGCTGTTGCTCGCTGTTGCCGCCGGTATTGCTCCCGGTACTGCCATTCGATTCGGTCTGGCCCTGGCTTGGGGTTTCGCCGGTTCCGTTTTCTGATTCACCGGCAGTTCCGCTCCCGGAGCCAGAGCCTGCGGAAGTCGATCCGTTCGAAGAGCCTTCGGAGGAGTTGTCCGAATTGTTGTTCTCGTATTTCTTATATCTGTAGCTGCCGGAAGAACCCGACCTTGCCCCGCTGCCCCACGTACCGTCCGGGCCGCCGATCTTGCCTTCATCGTGGGCTACGGGGAAGGTCTCGTTCGGCTGGTCGGCAAGTGCCTGCTTCATGTATTCGGTGAAGAGGTGGGCGGGGTATTGGCCGCCGGAGCCGTAGCCGTCGCGCAAAGGCTGGATTTCCTGTGGCGTGCCGTTGGGCCCGGGGCTCCACATCGCGAAGACGGTGACCACGCTTGGGGTGAAGCCGATGAAGCTGCCTGCCGTCGAATCGTTTGCGGTTCCGGTTTTCCCGGCGATGGTCTTGCCCACCTTGCGCACTTCTGTGGCCGTGCCGTACTGCACGGTTCCCGTCATCGCCTTGGCCACAAGCGCCGTGTCGTTGGCCCCGAAGACGCGTTCGGTGTCGGTGGGGGCGCGGTACATGTCTTTGCCGCTCGAATCCTTGACACTCGCGACGATATGCAGCGTGGGCTTGTTGCCCTGATTGGCGATGGTGGCGTAGGCCTGCGCCACGTCGGAGACACGCACGCCGTTGTTGCCGAGCACGGTGAAGGGGTTGTCGCCGGGCACGAGCTTCGGGCTCATTCCCGCCGCCTGCGCGGTCTGCGCCACCTTCTTGGCTCCCAGATGCTCCTGCAGGTCCATATAGACGGTGTTGACCGAATTCGCGGTCGCGTTGTAGAGGTTCGTATAGCCGAATTGCTCGTTGCTGAAGTTTCGGACCGGCTGGGTGATGCCGGGGTAGGTGCGCGGCGAATTGCCGTTGAAAGCCGTGTTGAGGCTCACCCCGTCTTGGACCGCCGCCAGCAGTGCGAACGGTTTCATGGTCGAGCCGAGCTCGTAGGTGGCCTGTGTGGCGTTGTTGAGCTGCTTGGTCAGGTAGTCGTCGCCCGCGTAGAAGGAGATGATGGAGCCGTCCTTCGGATTGACGCTCATTGCTCCGGTCTGCATGCCTTGGTTGAGGATTCTGGCGTTCTCTTTGGTCGAAGGGCTTGCGGTGTTGAACATCAGGTCCTGCTTGCCTTTGTCGATGGTGGTGACGATGGTATAGCCGCCGGTATCGAGGTCGTCGGGCGTGAAAGCGCCGTTGCCGGTCAGTTCGTCGCGCACCATCTGCAGAATGTAGCCGTTCGTGCCCTTATATGAGCTTTCCTGGGATTGTGGAGGTACCGTTGGAGGCATTTGTGGATTGGCCGCGGCATCCTTTGCGCTAATGTATCCCTGTTTTTCCATGATGCCTAGGACGCGTGTATAGCGTTGCTGCGCACGTTTCGGGTTTACCGCAGGATCCCAGGTCGAAGGCGCCGGGATGATGCCTGCCAGAAGCGCCGATTCGGGCATGGTCATGTCTTTGGCGTCTTTGTTGAAGTAGGCCTTTGACGCGGCTTCGATGCCGTACGCGCCGCGTCCGAGATAGATGGTGTTCATATAGTTGCACAGGACCTTGTCCTTGTCTTGCGACTTCGTGATTTTCATCGCGAGAATCGCTTCGCGCACCTTACCGGAGTAAGAGTGCGTGTCGCCCATATAGTAGCGTTCCGCGTACTGCTGCGTAATGGTGGACGCGCCCTGTCGAGCTCCGCCGCTCACGTTGTTGAGCAAGGCTCGTGCGATGCCTTTGAAATCGACGCCGGTATCGTTGTAGAAGGTCTGGTTTTCACTTGCCACCATGGATTGGCCGATATATTTGGGCAAGGCGTCACAGCTGATGATCTCACGATTCTGGGTGGCAAAATTGCCGACTGGAGTAGTGCCGTCGGCGTAATAGACCTTGGTTTTTTCCGCCATCGCGATTTTCTCTGGTAGCGGGATTTCGGTGGTGGCGTAAAGATAGGCAAATGTTCCGGCGCCGGCGAGAATAATGATCGCGATGATACCCAGTGTCCATTTAAGAATGCGATGCTTATGCTTTTTGGGTGCCTTGCGTTGCGGGCCGTGTCCGTTCGAGCGTTTGGGCGCACTATTGGCGCCGCGGCGCGGATATTGGTCGCGCTGTGACTTGGCGCCTCGGTAGTTGCGTTTGGGCTTGGCTCTGTTCGGGCTTGCGGCGCGCGCCGAAACTGTGCGAAACTCTGTGACCATGCCAACTACCGTAACGGTTGCCCCTGAAAAACTACTGGGATTGGCAGGCAGAAGCGAAATTTATGTGCAGTTTTGGTGACGAAAAATCGAAGAGTGACGTAGACCATATAATTATTCCGAAATTTCTATTTCGTCTGTTTCATCTGCTCTATCCTTTGGTTAATTCGTACCAATCTATATAATTCCTGCTACATTCTTGTGTGTGCGCTGCGTGTGCCGGTGCCCTTTTCTTCATAAGGGGCTAAACTTACTAATGGAATTTTGCACGTGAAATAAAGGAGTCAATATGAGTATTCGCGTGGCAGTGGCAGGTATCGGTAACTGCGCCTCGTCCCTGATTCAAGGTGTCGAGTATTACAGGAACGCGAAGGACGACGAAAAGATCCCCGGCCTGATGCACAACAACTTCGGTGGCTACCGGGTTCGCGATATTGAATTTGTGACGGCGTTCGACGTCGATTCCCTCAAGGTGGGCAAGGATATCTCCGAGGCCATCGGGGCTTCGCAGAACAACACCTACAAGTTCTGCGACGTGCCGAACAAGGGTGTCGAGGTGCTGCGTGGGCCGACCTACGATGGTTTGGGCGAGTACTATCGTCAGATGATCACCGAGTCCGACGCCGAGCCGGTCGACGTGGCTCAGGTCCTCAAAGACAAGAAGGTCGACGTGCTGGTCAGCTATATGCCCGTTGGCTCTGAACAGGCCGACAAGGCTTACGCACAGGCCGCGATGGACGCCGGTTGCGCTTTCGTCAACTGCCTGCCTGTCTTCATCGCTTCCGACCCCGAGTGGGCGCAGAAGTTCCGTGATGCCGGCGTGCCGATCATCGGCGACGACATCAAGAGCCAGGTCGGCGCCACCATCACCCACCGTGTGATGGCCCGCCTCTTCGAAGACCGCGGCGTGCGCCTCGACCGCACCTATCAGTTGAACGTCGGCGGCAACATGGACTTCATGAACATGCTGCAGCGTTCGCGTCTGGAGTCCAAGAAGGTCTCCAAGACCCGCGCCGTCACCTCGATCGTGCCTCACGAGATGGAAAGCCGCAACGTCCACATCGGTCCGTCCGATTACGTGGCTTGGCTCGACGACCGCAAGCTCGCGTTCGTGCGTTTGGAAGGCACCACCTTCGGTGACGTGCCGCTGAACCTTGAGTATCGCCTTGAGGTCTGGGATTCCCCGAACTCCGCCGGCATCGTCATCGACGCCGTGCGCGCCGCCAAGATCGCGCTCGACCGTCATCTTGCCGGCCCGATTCTTGCTCCGAGCTCCTATTTCATGAAGTCCCCGGCCGTCCAGCATGAGGACACCGAGGCTCGCGGCCTGGTGGAGAAATTCATCAAGGGCGAGGTTGAGGCCGACGAAGCTGAACTCGATGCCGACGTGAAGTCCGCCAAGGACAACGGCAAGGACGTCTGGCACGCCTGAGTGAAATCGTTCTGATACACGGGAAACCGTGTAACTAATATTGTGGGGCTGCAACCTGTAATCGGTTGCAGCCCCACAATCGTTTATCGGCTGTTATCGTGCCGTTACTTGCCGAGCATCGGGCCGACCTGCTTCTCATAGGCGATGAGCGCCGAGTTGATGACCTGATGCATGTCGTAGTAGGCGTAGGTGCCGAGGCGTCCGCCGAAGACGACTTCCGGTTCCTTGGCTGTCAGATCCTTGTACTGTTGGTAGAGCTTCTGGTCGGCAGCGGTGTTGATGGGGTAGTAGGGCTCGTCGTCACGTCCGGCCGAACGGCTGTACTCCTCCCAGACCACGGTCTTGTCCGGGTTCTGGGATTCCTTGCGTTCGGGGTTGAAGTTCTTGAACTCGATGGCGCGGGTATAGGGCACGTCGGCATCCACGAAGTTCATCACCGGGCAGCCGAAGTGGTCGCCCTCGTCGTAACGCTGCTCCTTGAAATCGACTGTGCGCCACTTGAGGTCACCGAGCGCATAATCGAAGTACTTGTCGACCGGGCCGGTGTAGACGATCGGGACGCGGCCGAGGAGCGCCTTCTTGTTAAGCGGCTGGGTTTCATCGAAGAAGTCCGTGTTAAGCGTGACGTGAATCTTCGGGTCGTCGATCATGCGCTGCATCCAGGCGGTGTAGCCGTCCTTGGGCAGACCCTCCCAGGTGTCCTTGAAATAGTGGTTGTCATAATTGAAACGCACGGGAAGTCGCTTGATGATCGAGGCCGGCAGCTGCGCCGGGTCGGTCTGCCACTGCTTGCCGGTGTAGTTCTTGATGAACGCCTCATAGAGCGGACGGCCGATGAGCTGGATGCCCTTGTCGTTCAGATTGCTGGGATCCGTGCCGGCCAGTTCGCCCGCCTGCTCCTTGATCAGCTCCTGCGCCTGAGCCGGCGTGTAGTGCGCATGGAAGAACTGGTTGATGGTCCCCAGATTGATCGGCATCGGATAGACCTCGCCGTCGTGCGTGGCATAGACGCGGTGCTGGTAGTCGGTGAACTCGGTGAAGCGGTTGACGTAATCCCACACGCGCTTGTTTGAGGTATGGAAGAGATGCGCGCCATACTGGTGGATCTCCGCTCCGGTTTCCTTGTCCATATAGGAGTAAGCGTTGCCGCCGATATGCGGGCGGATGTCGATGATCTCGACGGTGTGTCCGTTCTCGGCCGCCTGTTGCGCCACGGTGAGCCCGAACAGCCCTGCGCCCACTACCACCAGATCCGGCAGTGATGTTTCCTTTTCATTATCGGTCATTGCGGTTTCCCTTTCCGTCCCTTAATCGGCTTTTCGCTAATTCCTTGGTTTGGCCGGAATGCGCCTTTCGGTGTTTTCGGTCACGGATGAGTCAGATTCATGTGGTTTTCAATCGTCATCCACCATGTGTTGCCGTGTGTTTTCGGCGATTAACGATTCCATGATACTCGTAAGCTTGTTTTTTGTCGGCCTCTGCGCCGCTGCTCAGTATCGCCAATGTTTTATCAAGGCCATTTCAGAGGAGACGGCGCGGTACCGTTTCCTGCCACGTCCATCGGTTTTCGCTGGATGTAGTGCGGTCCGGGCATGGGGTATACTGGTTAAGCCTTCACGTGGCGTTACGTCACCCAATCCCCCCAGGGCAGGAATGCAGCAAGGGTAAGTGGCCTCTGTCGGGTGCGTGAAGGTTTTCTTATGCCCGCGACCACACCGGCCTTTAGACTTTGAACTATGGCTATGAGTGGGAACGATGTGTTGGATTTCGGTGATTGTGCCGCAATGGATGCGGTGAAAACATTGCTGGATCAGATGCCTGATATACCGGTGGACACCAATTCTCAATCTGCCGGAATTTCGACTTTCTCTGGTGATTCGAAGGCTTCTCCCGCTGGTTCATCCTCTGAAGTCAGCATCGGCCAACGCGCTCACGCCGGCACACTTCTGGTGGCCGGCGCGCCCGGGGCTGGTAAAACCGAGTTCGCGCTCGCGGCGGCACTCGTTGGCATCTCGCAATTCGGTGATACCAGGGTTTTTATGGCGGTTTCGGGGCGGCGGGCCGCAGACAAACTTTCCGACCGAATCATTCGCGCCGTTGGCTCCACTTCGAGCGCCCGACCGGTGACCACCCTTTCCGCCATCGCCTTTCGTTTGCTTTCCGCGATCCGTGAGAGCAACCGCGAGCCATTGCCGAAACTTCTAAACGGTGCGGAACAGGACGCGCTGTTGCGTCAGGTGGTCGCGGTGCACGTGCGCCATGCCCGCTCTGGCGAGTTGTGCGATACCTGCGAGCTGATGCGGCAGTATTTCGCCGCCGATGATTGGGTCGATACCGTTTATGGCGAAAACGGAAGCGAGACGATTGGCAAGCCGCGTGAAACAGGTGGCGTGTCTCGTGGCTTGGTGTCTGGCCGGCGTGCGGCAGATGCGTCGAGTAATGATGACCAACCTCGTTCGACCTCGAAGGGCATCGGTTCCAGCGATGTTCTTTTCGCCCGCGGGATCAACGATGCGTTTGTAATGCAATTACGTGACATGTTGGCTCGTATGGATGAGCTGGGCTTGGGTTTCGAGCGCGAGGACGAGGTTCTGCGAATGCTCGCTGATTCCCAGAATGCCGGGGAAGGTTACAGCTTGTGTAACGAACGCCTCGGCGTCCAGTGGCGGCTGGCCTTCGCGTTGCGTCGTGAGTATGTGCAGGCGGTGGTGGACGGATATCCCGGGGAGTTCCGCCTTGATTCCTCGCGTCTGTTGGTCGAAGGTGCGCGGGTTGCCGCCGAGGTGGCAGAGCAGGTGCTTCCGAAATTTGTGGTGGTTGACGATTTTCAGGATCTAACGCTGGCCGGGCTTGCCTTTCTTGAGGCATTGACGCGACGGGGCGTGAAGTTGCTGCTTGTCGGCAACCCCGACGAGGCCGTGCAGACCTTCCGTGGTTCCTATCCGGAATATCTGTTTGCACGTGCGCAGCAGCCGCCGCTTTCGGCCGGATTGATGACGTTGCCGGTTCGTCTGATTCGTAAGGTTACGAGTGCCTCGAACGGGTCCGGTACCGTCGCGGAATATGGGGATTCGCAAAATCTGACGGACGAGAACAAAACCGCTGGGACTGAAGTTTTCGAGACAGTCGACAATGGGAATCATGCTGAAACGGTTTCTGAAACCGCTGAAAGCAAAGATAATGTCGAAACGGTTTCCGAAAACGGTTCTCCCGCATCGCCGTCATATCTCGACCTGCTGGCTTCGCGCGTCTCGCTTTCCATCGCCGCGAACGAGGAGACTTCAGTGGCGTTGCCGGATCGTCCTGGAAAATTGCCGCGTATGGCCGCAACTCTTCCCATCGCACCGCTCGATTCCAATGATCCCAAACTACGCGACGGAAGCGTAACGACCTTGCTTTACCGAAACCCGCGCGAGGAGCTGGACGATGTGGTCTGGCGCATCAAGGAAGCGCATCTTTCGGCTGGCCGTCAATGGAACGATTTCGCGGTGATTGCCCACGACAACGACACGGTTCGCGCTTTCGGCGAGCGGCTGCGTGGCGACGGGGTGCCGGTGCGCTATTCGGCGGTCACCAAGCCGCTGAAGGACGATCCGAGTGTGCAAGGGCTCTTTGCGCTGCTGGAGCTGGCAAAGCTGCGCCATGACGGCATTGGCGCTGTTGGCATGTCATTGAGCGAAACGGCAAGGTACGTACGCAGCCGGGTGCAGACCCTGCTGGAAAGTCCGTTGGTCAGTCTGGGTTCGTCTTCGGCGGTTTCCGTTTCGTCGTCGCCCGCCCGCCTGGCGCCGGTGGAATCGGTGATGAAAGCCATCGCCTCGTTGGCGCAGGTCGTCGATGGCGAAATGAGTGGTCAGGCCCCGGCAGTGGATGCCGACGAAGACGGGCATGCTTTGGATGTCACTGCGCAACTGCCGCGTTTGCAAGCCGCGTGGCGAGCGTTGCGTAACAGGGTTGTCGCGCAACGTCCGGCAGGTGATATCGAGGTGGATAACAGCCTTGTCGAAGGTATTTCCGACCAAGACGAAGTCGACATGCCCTTTGGCTTGGACGCGATGTACATCATGCTGGCATTCGATGGTTCTGGACTGGAAAACGATACCGCCGGTGCCGCCGAAGCTGTATTGCAGTTGCTTGGCAAGGTGGGTGGCGACGCCTATACCCGCGCCTTCGCCCACGTCTGGAATTTGGTGGATAAAGTCGAAAAGGGACTGCTCTCCCTGCCAAGTCTGGAGCCGCAGTATGCGCTTTCTTTGGCGTGGGACGCAAGCCACGTGGCCAGTGCGTGGCAGGTTCAGGCGCTCGCGAACAACGCCGATGGTCGTGCCGCTAATGACCGGCTCGACGTGATGATGCGGCTTTTCGCCTATGCCTCGGGTTCCGGCGCGAAGCAGAGTATCGAGGATTTCATTTCCAGCGTGCGTTCGATGCGCATTGAGGCGGATTCATTGGCCAAGGTCGCGCCCATCGACCAGGCAGTCACGCTCACCACTCCGGCCGGTGCCGCAGGCGGCCATTGGCGCTTTGTTTTCATCACCGAGATTCAGCAGGACGTCTGGCCGAATCTTGCTGCCCGCAACACCATGTTCGGCGGCGAGGATCTGGCCGACATCGTCTTGCACGGCGGCATGCGCGAGGAGCATGAGCCGGGTATGGCCGGAGGGGACCGGGAACTTGCGCAAGTGCTTTCAGCCGAGCAGAAAAGCTTCCTGGTGGCGCTGACGCGGGCGAGCGAACAGGTGAGTCTGAGCGCCGTGCTGAGCGATGACACCGTACCGTCTGATTTTCTCTATACTTACGTTCCCGAACGTTTCGACCGCATGCGTGACGCCGATCTTGAGACCAGGAATTATACGCCACTGGCAGATTCCGGCCGTTTTGCCGGACTCGACACTGATCCGCGTGGGCTGGTCGCGGCTTCGAGAATCGAGTTGATGCGGCAGCCGGATACAGCCGGAACTGGGACGGGTGAAACCGGTGAAGTTGGTAACGATACGGTCAATAACAACCAAGACGTGGTTGGCAAGAATACTGGCGCGTACGGCGTTGCTGGTGCCGAAGCGGATTCCTTGCAATCAGCCGTCGCGCCCGACGCGCTATCCTCGGCACGTGTGCGTGATGCGGCCGCGTCGTTGGCTTTGCTCGACGATGCCGGACTTCAAGCGGCCAACCCCGACAGTTGGCCTTATACCTTCAATGCACCCAACGCTGCTAGTGCCAGCTGGCAATCCGAAACCGCGCAAAATACCTATGCGTCTGATTCGTCACAACGCAATGAATCGGTGAGACTTTCAGGGTTGCAGACATCAGGAAATGTCTCCGATTGTGATGACTCCAACTCGTTTGAGGCTTCGCAGGAGCCGCGGAATATCTCGCATCTTGATGAATCTGCTACGTTCCAGACTTCACAGGAATCGCAGAACGCTTCGCAAGACAATGAGCTACCGCTTTCGGCTCCGACCGTCACGCTTTCGCCCTCGCAGGTCGATCGGATTTGGGCCTGCCCGGTCTGCTGGATGTTGGAAAACCAGTTCGCCGGTCCCCGTCCGTCCAATGCGGCCACCAGCTTCGGAACGCTGGTTCACAAAGTCGCCCAACTTGCCAGCGAGGCCGGCCTTGACGCTCCCGATTTCATGTCGGACAGCTCTGAAGACGACCATATCAAAGCGATTACGACACGTATGATGGATATGTACCACGAGCTTGCCGATGACCTTGACGCCATCGACGATCCCGAGCAGCGCTATCGTGCCGAAAGCAAGGACGAAGGCGCCGAGCAGACACTCACCGATATCGCGACCTATTTCGTAACCTCAAATGATAAGGATTATCCTTACGGAAATCTCAAGAACTTCACTGTGGGTCACCTGCAGCATGCGGACAGCGAGTATGAGTTCGCCGCCAGATTCGGTCTTGACGATATTCGCGCAGCCTACAACGCCATCGATGGCATCAACCCGATTGATACCGATGACCTTGTCGGTATCATGGGTGTGCTCAACGGCGGTTGGCCGGAGGGCATGAGCGCTGATTTGCAGATACGTCTGACCGGACGCATCGACCGCATGGAGTGGCGGGATTTGGGGGACGGCAAAGAACACGTGCGTCTGATCGATTGGAAAACCGGGCACGGCCACAGCGGCAAGCAGATGTTCAATGATTTGCAGCTGGTCTGCTACCAGCTCGGTTTGGCGTTCCCCGAGGCGAATCGGTCGAAGCAAAACAACGACGGAAGCGGAACTTCGGCGGTCCTTCCCAATGTCGGATTGCATGGTGTCGAAGCGCTCAAGGCCATGCCCGACATTACCCAAAGCGCGTTGTTCGATGTCGATATGGCCACGTCCCCGGCGCAAAGTTACGGAGCGGCGGAGACGGTTTTCCAACCTACGCTGTTCCATGCGGGAACGTTGAACAGTACCGGTTTCACCAAACGCAGTCATTATTCTGATCTGCAAAAACTGGCGGATTTGCCCGATCTGCCGGCCGATGCGCCACAAGGTGTGAGCGCACATGCCTGGGAGCAGTTCCTTTCGTTGCGGGGTACACAAGCGGTTTGGGCGTTGACCATGATCTCGCGCATCTTCTACGCCGCGGCGGCCTCGCGTTCCAGCGTTTTGGTCGCCCGCCCGCAACCAGACCACGTGGCTTGGTGCAATATGAAAACGGTGTGCCCGGCCTGCGCCGGCGAAGTGGACACGGTCTACGAAGTGAGGAGGGGCTAAAGATGGTAAACGAGCAAAATTTGGGCCGGTTCAATGACATTGACGGTGTACGCGTCGACATGAACATATCGGATAGCAATAACCATGACGTCGAAGGAAACGGAACCAACAATATGGGCAAGGCTCCCACTGTCGCCAATGCCGGCGATACCTCTAATGCCGCTGGAATCGTCAATAACGTTCATGCTGCCAAACTCGCCAATACCGACAGCCCCGAGCAGGCCGCCGTCATCAACGCGCCCGAAAACGCGGACGTGCTCGTGGTTGCGGGTGCCGGGTCCGGCAAGACCTACACCATGACCCGTCGCATCATCAACCTGATCAAGGTGGGTGTGCCGCCCGAAAAAATCCTTGGCCTGACCTTCACGCGCAAGGCCGCTTCCGAGTTGCTGGGTCGTGTGTCGAGTGCGGTGGCCGAGAACGCTCGAATGGCCGAAACCGATGCGAACGCTGCCGGCAACCCGCGTCGTACCAACGTTTTCCTGAAGCCGCAGGTCTCCACCTACGATGCGTTCTTCCAGTCCATTGTGCGTCAGTATGGCCTGCTGGTCGGCTTCGACCAGAACACCCAGCCGTTGAGCGAGGCCGGCGCCCACCAGCTTGCCGTCACGGTCATCGACGAGAACATGGATATCCTGCGCGGGCAGGGCTTCGGGAGTTTTTCTGACACGGTCAGCAAGATGCTGGACCTTTCCAATGCCATCAGCGGTTCGATGATCGGCGAACATTGCACCAGCGTTCCTGAGGCCATTGCCCGAATCCGCGAGTGGGATCAGGCATTTATCGCGCAGATGGATACCGCCATCGGCGACGAGGCCGTTCCCGAGGATGAACCGAAAACCGGCAAGCCGCCGAAACGCAGGAAAAAGGACACCGATGAGCAGTTCGCCGATCGCATCGCCGAATATCGTGCCGCTTTTCATCAGTTGGCCATCTATCGCAGCGCCGGCTTGCGCGATGTCGCTAAAAAACGCGAAATCCTGCTGACTTTGGTCGAGCGTTACCACGAGCGCAAGCAACAGCTCAATATGGCCGAATTCAACGATTTCACCGTGGCCGCCTATGCGTTGATCACCCGTTTCCCGTCAATCGGGGAGCGGCAACGCCGGCGCTATACGCATGTCCTGCTCGACGAATATCAGGATACGTCCACCACCCAGGCTGCGTTGATTGCCGCCTTGTTCCATCCCGATGATTCTCAACTGGGATCAGGCAGTTCCGCAGTCAACGCCGTCGGCGACCCCTTCCAGTCCATTTACGCTTGGCGCGGCGCAAGCCCCGGAGCCTTCCGTATGTTCCAACGCGATTTCGGCATGGACGAGACGTCCAAACCGTATTCGCTGAGCGTCACCCGACGCAATTCGCGAGTGGTGCTGGAAGCCGCCAACGATCTGACCCAGCCGTTGCGTACCCCGGACCGTATCCCCTCAAGCTCGCCGATGCGCGAGGTACCGGTACCGGCGCTGAGCACGATTGACGATGCCAAAGAGGGCACGCTGGGTGTGCTCAGTTTCGACACGCTTGGCCAGGAAATCGACGCCGTCGCTCGGTTCGCCAAAACTTCCATCGCCCGGCATACACCGACCGACCCAAGTCAGAAGGATGTTCGCCCTCATGTCGCCGTCCTGTTCCGAGGCAAGAAAAATATGCCCGAATTCGCCGAGGGGTTGCGCAAAGCAGGGTTGACAACGCTGACCGTGGGGTATTCGGCACTGCTGGACCGCCCGGAAATCCGCGACGTTCTGGCTTTGCTCCACGTTGTCGCCGACCACACGGATTCCGGCGCTTTGATGCGGCTTTTGGCTACACCCCGCTTCGGATTGGGCAGCAGCGACCTGAGTGCCTTGGCCAGGCTCGCCAGCCGCCGCAACGACGAATATCGCTTCCGTGCGTTGGCTGGGGCCGGTCTGGTACCGGCTGATGCCAGGCCGGGGGAGATGTCGAAACTGGTCGCCGAGCATCGCGACCAGGTGCCCAATATGGTCTTTCTCGCCGACCTTCTGATAG
The DNA here is from genome assembly GCF_029392015.1 of Bifidobacterium sp. ESL0728. Lineage (NCBI taxonomy): Bacteria > Bacillati > Actinomycetota > Actinomycetes > Bifidobacteriales > Bifidobacteriaceae > Bifidobacterium > Bifidobacterium sp. ESL0728. The sequence goes on along the minus strand of NZ_CP113925.1, from coordinate 2,041,099 downwards.
ACAATAAACTTGAATCTTCGCTGGATTCGCCTCGTGTCGCTTCGCTTTTCAGTGCTTCCGGGCTTGTGGCCATCCGTCACGCCTCCCAGGTTTTGCGGCAGGTCAATGCCGTCATCAACCACTCACTTACCGAAATCATCGAAACGGCGGTGGAAGCGCTCGATCTCGATATTGACACAGTGGTCGCCCAAGCCCTGCAGCAGGAAGCCGGTAAACCGGTGGAACCCGCTTTGGCTCGCTCCCCGATGAACGCTCTGGTGGATCTGGTCAACACTTATACGCAGGAAATTACGGAAGGTGCGACGCCGACGTTGCGTGGGTTCGTTTCCTGGGTGGATTCGCTCAGCAGTATTCCCGACGAAATGGCGGCAGTGCCGAATGACCCGGTCGACGTGGTTTTGATGTCCATTCATCAGTCCAAGGGCCTCGAATGGGATTCCGTCGCCATTGTCGGCATGAAGGCCACGAGTTTCCCTTCCAATACGGGCGACAAGCTCAAGATCAAGTTGGACGAAGAACATATCGGCGGGCTGCGAGGCGGCGTTTGGCAATCGCCGCAATATCACGAGACCGCCGACACCTGGCTTGACAATCCGGCCGCAGTGCCCGTTCCGGTACGTGCCGACGCCGATATCCTGCCCCGCTTCCCGCACGATGCAGGGGTCGGTGACGATCCGATTGAGGCTTTGCATAAACTTTCCGACGTCGAAACCATGGCCAATGAGTCCGAAGGGTTGATGCGAGTCTTTGATGAGATTGACGGCAGTGATAGTGATACATCTGATGCCGGAGGAGCCTCCGTATCCTTCGGCGGCGGTGTGTCTGGTGCCGAAGGGACTTCCGCACCCGGCGGCGGCCCCGTGGATTATCTTTCCCAGCAGGAGGAATACGGCCGCAGGCTGCATGCCGACGAACGCCGGCTCGCTTACGTCGCCTTGACCCGTGCCCGCGAAGAGGTGCTGATGACCTACAGCCGTCACGCCGAACTTTCGCGTGACCCCGAGGCCGCGGGTAGTGGCCATGAGTCCAAGCCGTCGAATTTCTTTACAGAAGTCCATGACGCTTTGGCCTATAGGGACGACGTGGTGGTGGTCGAGGCTGATTCCAAAGCTAACGGTAACGATGACGGTGGCGATGGTGATGGTGACAACCCGAACAATCTGAAAACCTCGGATATCGAAGATATGTCGCAAAGCGATCATTCCGGGGCCGCGGAAACAGGCGATACCGTAAACCTTACGGAAACCAATCCATCTGCCCACCCGACGTTATCGGAACTGAACGCCCCGAAACCGGACGGTCTTTTCGTCGGCTCGCATGCTGAAGAATATGAGCAGGCCATCGTTGAGGAGGCTTGGCAGACGCCTATGTGCGAGGACGAAGCGCAGGAGGATCAGCCGTTGCCGTGGCCCGCTTCGATGAGCCAGGAGATGGCGCATCGGTTGCGCCGTTCGGCCACGCTGACCCGGCGCATGCATGAGAGTCTCGTTGCGGAAGTCGGAAATGGCATGGCTGAGAATGATGATAATTCAACTGTTTTCAGAGCCAGGCTCGGAAATCCAACGCTAAATATCAATGCAACCGGGGATGGCAGTAAAAGTGGAAAAGGCCGTAATGCGCAATCCGTTCCAGGAGACACAACCCGCATAGTGACGCCAGCCATAGGGGCGGCTGAACCTGAATCCGTCGCGGGAGCCGAAACCGATGTTGTGACGCAAGCCATCGATCGCATCGCCGCCGACCTGCCGGAAGGCCAGTCGTTGGCCAAACGCACGCAGATGCTGTTGGCCGATGAGGATCTGATGCCATCACTGCAAATCGCGCAAACCGGCAACGGCGGTACCTCGGGCGAGCTCAGCCACCAGCCCGACCACTCCGGCTCGAAGGCGGAAAATGCCAACGAGTTTGATATCGAAGTCCGCAGCCGCGGCGAACGCATCCTCGCCAGCCGCCGGCAGAATGTCACCTCATTGCAGGCCAGCGCAGGCAATATGAGCAAGCGGGAGAGCGAGCAATATTGGCGTGCCCTCGTGCGCCCGATCCCTCGCGTGGCCTCGCCAGCCGCGCAGGCCGGTACGCGTTTCCATGCGTGGGCCGAGCGTTTTGTGAACGCTTTTGACGTTGATGAGGTTGCCGATACGCCCGTAGACGACGGCATTTCGGCCGTAGCCGGAGCTAGTCAAGCCGAGACCCGAGCCTCGCTCATCGCCGGTCTCGCCCAGGCCGAACAGCATCCCGAAGCCAATCAAACCGCGACGGACTGTAAGATCCTGACCTGGCAACGCCGATTGGTCGAGGGACGTTGGGCGACCCGGCGCCCGTATGCCGCAGAAGAGCAGATTGTCGTCGCCATCCCCGAGCTTCAAAACCGTATCGTCAATGGCAAGCTTGACGCGGTTTTCTATGGTGGACTTGACGAAAGCGATCCCACGAAACGTTTCACGATAGTCGATTGGAAAACAGGCAAAAAGCCGACGAAACAGGAGGATATCGACCAAAAGCTGACCCAGCTCGACATGTATCGCCTGATGTTTGCCCAGATGAAGAACATTCCGCTTGAAAGCGTAGATGCCACGTTGTATTACGTAAGCGTAGCCTCCGAAGACAAGCGCGCGGTGTATGCCAAGTCCAAGTCCAAGCCCGAGATTCTCAAAGAGCTGAATGCCGGAATTCCTGTTATCAGCGACGAAGACTAGACATTGAGAAAGGAAATGTATACCCACCTGATGGTATATTGTGCGTTGTTTGTGCCTTAGTAAGTTTCTTCAGCCTTGGATATGGCTGGTATGGCTCGCAGCGTAACGGTTTGTGGGTATGATGTAGTGGCTTTGGTTTTTAATGAGCTTTCAATAAGGGCTTTTGACTGGAAGGCGAATGTCGCGTCGGTAGGGGCCGGCGGGCGGCAGGGCTCAGACAATTATGGAGGGAAACAACTCATGGAGAATATTGGGAACGGCGATGCCGGAATCGGAGTGGTCTATTCCCCGATGATCTGGAGTGATGTCGAGGCCATCACCCGGCAGTTTGATGAGACCTGGGGCCATTACGCACCCATTGGTAACGATAAAAAGCTTTCGATGTTGCTTTCCTATCATTTCGTGTTGCATTATATCGAGCCGGCCACACGCGGTGAGATCGCCCACAAAAATGGCGAATTCATGGGGGTTGTTCTTTCCCGTGTCGTAGGCCAGCCGGTGATGTTCGGCAACGTTGCCAAGGAAATGGCGAAAATCGACGAACGGCTCAATTCCACTCCGGCCGGACACAAGGCGCTCGCGGATCTCGAGCTTGGTTTCGAGATCGAGCGGCGTATGGAACGTCAGACCGGCATCAATGACAAGGCACCAGCCGAAGTCGAGCTGTTCTTGGTGTCCTCGGCTTCCCGCGGCCGCGGAGTCGGCGGCGAGCTGTGGAGCCGGACGATGGATTATTTCGAGCGTTCGCACGTGCCGATGTTCTATCTGCACACCGATTCGGATTGCGACGTGAGTTTCTACGACCGCCACGGCATGAAGCGCATCGCCGAGCGCGAAGAACAGCGTCACCCCGACGATGGCCGCGACCGTGAGATGGCCCCCACCGAAATGTTCATCTATGCAGGCATGCCCGGAAGGGTGAAAGCGACCGTATCGGCATGATGATCATAAAAGCGGTATGAAGGTAGTGCAGGCATAACGTAAATAATGTCCGTTTCGGATATCGCTTACGTTCCTGCTTGCGTTTACTGGATTTCGAAAGGCGGCCCAGTGCCGCTTTTCGCGTATTTGGCGAGTCGTTTCATAATTCCGTTTTCATAAACTCCGCAGTTACGCTGCGGGCAATGCGACCGAGCCGGGTGGATAGACTGGATATATACATAGAAAGCATCGAATTATGTGGTTGATATCTGCTTCAACGATTCGGTGGTTTCGGCTTTGAAAATGTGATTTTTGATGACGCCATCGTCATCGCAACTTGTCGGAAAGGATTGATGGCCAGTGAGCAATGCAGGTCGCAGCGTGCCAAGTCAGCGTCACAAGTCGCCGTACGGACGGCTTTTCGCGATACCTGGCGCCAAGGCGTTCTGTATTTCCGGGGCGGTCGCGCGTCTTCCGATTTCGATGATGAGCCTTGGCATCGTGCTCGCGCTGAACCACATGTACAACAACTGGACGGTCGCCGGCACGATGAGCGCGGTGTATATTCTGGCTGTCGCCGCCGTCACGCCGCTTTACGCCCGTCTTTTCGACCGGTTCGGCCAGCACAAGGTCGGCTGGGTCGCTTTGGGACTTTCTGTGGTGTTCATGTTGGTTTTCGCCGTGGCCGCGTGGGCCCGCGTCTCGATTCCCATCTTGTTCGTTCTGGCGATTTTGATGGGTTTGACGCAGTTTTCGTTCGGGGCTTTGGTGCGTACCCGCTGGGCCTACGCGCTGCGCGACCCGAAAAACAGCGGTCTGCTCGATACTGCCTACGCCCTTGAAGCCGGCATCGATGAGATGGTCTTTATTCTCGGTCCGATTCTCGCCGCGTTTTTGGCGACTTCCGTGAGCCCCGTCTCGCAGCTTTTCGTCCCGACCATTGCCTGTGCCGTCGGGGGAGCGGTCTTTTTCTCGCTTAAAGACACCCAGCCTCCGGTCATCGAAACGGTGTCCGTCGTTGCCGCCTCTCCGACAGACGTTGACGTGAAAGCGGCTTCCGAAAACCGCGGGGGTTCGCAAGGTTACCGGCTTGACGAAGATGGTGTGAGCCTCCACCAGTTGCACACCCATAACCAAAAGCCGAAGAGCGTGCTGTTGTACGCCGGCATCATTCCGCTGCTGGTCGTGTTCGTCGTCTTCAACATGAGCTTCAACGAGTTCGATGTCTCCGTCACCGCGATGATGAAGGCCATCGGCTGCGAACAGTTGCTCGGCCTTCAGCTGGCGATGTTCGCCGTCGGCTCCTGCATCGGCGCCTTCATTTTCGGTTCGAAGAAGCCGAAGGGCTCCAACTGGCAGCACATGGTGATTTTCCTCACCCTGCTCACGTTCGGTTATGTCTTCTGCCGCTTGGCGATGGACAACCTCATTTTGCTCGCCGTCGCCTCGGTTCTCTCCGGTCTGTTCGTCTCGCCGCTTTTCGCGACCGGCAACCTCATTGTCAAAGACATCGTCCCTCCCAGCTCTCTGACTGAGGGTCTTTCATGGGTCACCACCGCCGGTTCGGTCGGCACATCGTTCGGTTCGTCGCTCGCCGGCATGGTGCTCGATGTTTCAAGTCCTCACGTCGGTCTGCTCCTGCCGATCGCCACCACTTTCGCCGCCGTTCCCTTGGCGGTTTTGGGTTGGTTCCTCGCACGAAAACATAATGCATGAGCGGTGTAAAACGCCGGGTACCTGGGGTTTACGTTGTTAATGACTTTTCTCTTTGTGTTATTAAGTTAGAGCTGAATCTATTGGAATTTATACCGGCTTTTTAGAGCGATGATTGAAGGATATTGGTATTCTGGATTCACTGGATACTTCCTCGGAGTAAAATATTCATCAGATATTTGTGACATCAAGAAAATATAAGAGTTAAGGGATTGACGATGATCAGAGTTTCAGTGGTCGGAGCGCAGGGGCGCATGGGCGGCAGTGTGGTGAACGCGGTCGAGGCCGCGAACGATATGGAAACCGTCAAGCGGATTGGCGAGGGTGACGATATTTCGTCCATCACGCCGGATAATACGGACGTCGCGGTCGAGTTCACTGTGCCAACGTCGTCGCTGGGCAATGTGCTGAAGCTCGTCGCACAGGGTGTCAACGTGGTGGTGGGTACCACCGGCTGGACCGACGAGAAGCTGGACCAGGTCAAGGCAGCGCTCGCCAACGCCCCGCGCAAAGACCAAGCCGTCTTCATCGCCCCGAACTTTGCCATTTCCGCAGTCTTGGCCGACAAATTCGCCGCCGAGGCCGCCAAATACTTCACTTCCGCCGAGGTTATCGAGCTGCATCACCCCGACAAGGTCGACGCGCCTTCCGGCACCGCCATCCACACCGCGCAGGCGATTTCCGAGGCCCGCAAGAAGGCCGGTTGTGCCCCCATGCCCGATGGCACACAAGGCGAGGCAGCTTCCCGCGGCCAGGTCGTTGACGGCGTCCATGTTCATGCGGTGCGTCTGCAGGGCCTCAATGCCCACGAGGAAGTGTTGCTGGGCAACACCGGTGAGCAGCTCACAATCCGCGCCGACAGCTTCGACCGCGCCTCCTTCATGCCCGGCGTCCTGTTGGCCGTGCGCAACATCGCAACGGGTGCTCACCCTGGACTGACCGTCGGTCTCGACGCATTCCTTGACCTTTGAGGTCAACCGCGAATCCGTCTGATACGCAGATGCTTGCACGAGTTGACTCATTCTTTGAAATCTCTAGGCACAGGTGCCAGTCTGTCTGATGCGTGGGGGCTTGCGCCATTCAACCATGCCTTACGATTCCTAAGATGAGCCGCGAATCTGTCTGATACGCCGACAGGTGCAAGGCAAGCCTGTATTCGGCGGTTTCGCATGAGCGGGAACCGCAATATGTATTGCAATATTGTTGTTTATCACGAGCTAATAACCGTCCCGCCCGAGAAGTAGCGTTGAAGTATGAGTGAGTCTTCTATGCATCTACTTGATCGTGCGCCATTCGGCCGGGTTATTCCCGCGATGGTGACGCCGATGCACGGTGATGGTTCCGTCGATTTTGAAGCATCTGCGGCATTGGCCAAGCATTTGGTCGCTTCCGGTGCCGATGGTCTGTTGGTCAACGGCACGACCGGCGAGTCACCGGTCACGCATATGGACGAGAAGGTCAAGCTCGTCCAGGTCGTGAAGGCTGCCGTCGACGTGCCGGTGATTTCCGGTGCTGGTTCCAACGACACAGCCCACACGGTGCGTATGGTCGAGCAGACCCAGGAGGCCGGCGCCGATGCGGTGCTGGTGGTCGCTCCTTATTATTCCCGTCCTTCGCAGGAGGGTATTTTCCAGCACTATCAGGCAGTCAACGAGTCGGCGGACAAACCGATTATCGTTTACGACGTTCCAGGACGCACCGGCGTGCATCTTTCGCTTGAGACCTATTGCAGGCTCTCGGGACTTGACCATATCAAGGCCGTCAAGGATGCCACGGGCGACATCGCGGGAGCGGTGCGCAAGCGTATGGAAACCGGATTGACCTGGTATTCCGGAGACGATGCGCTGTTCCTGCCGTTCCTTTCCATCGGTGCCGTCGGGGTCATTTCGGTGATCGCGCATGTCGCGTCCAACCCGTTGCGACAGCTTGCCGATGCCTTCGACCGCGGCGACATCCGCGAAGCCCAGCGTCTTGCGGTTCGTCTCGCCCCGCTGGTCGATGCCGTCAACGGCACCGGATTCCAGGGAGTTCTGGCCAAGGCTGCGCTGCATGAGCGCGGATGGCTCGACGAGACCAAGATGCGTTTGCCGAACGTCGGCCCGGGCGAGCCGGAGTTCAAGCGTGCCCACCAGGGCATGGTCGATGCCGGTATCTTGGAAGCCTAGGTTTTAAGGGTTTGACGATCAGGCAAGGCGAAAGCACAACTCATTACAGCGGGGAAGTCGGTGGCGCGTAAGCGGTCACGGGCTTTGTTCCGCTGTTTTTATTCCTCGTCTGCACACAGGTGCAGACAATAAGCAAACAGAAGTTCAGTAATAGATATGACAGATACAGAAGAAAAAACCACAGCGCCGACCACACATCGTCGTGGCAGCGCCAGCAAGGCACGTGCCCGCAAAAGCGAGACGGCTGCCGAGAAAACCGCAAAGCGCGGTACCCGTGCCAAAACCAGCACGAAAAGCGGCGAAAAGCATACGGGCAGTAAGCGCACGAGCGCAAGCATAAGTACGAAGCGTAGCGAATCCCGCAGCTCCTCCCGTTCCGGTTCACGGCGTTCAGGCGGCTCCAATTCATCGCGCAACACACGTGGTGGCGGCCGTTCCAACAGCCGTCGTTCCAACCCGCGCACCGTCTCCCGCACCCCGGGAACCTCGCCCAACCAGGACGCCGTGCTGATCGCCCCGCCGAAATACCGCAAGGGCTCCATGCGTATCGTGCCGCTCGGTGGCCTCGGCGAAATCGGCCGCAACATGAACGTGATCGAATACAACGGCCACCTGCTGCTGATCGATTGCGGCGTGCTCTTCCCCGACGAGGAGCAGCCCGGCGTCGACCTCATCCTTCCTGATTTCAGCTATATCAAGGACAGGCTTGACGATGTCGAAGCGCTCGTGCTGACCCACGGCCACGAAGATCATATCGGTGGCGTGCCCTACCTCTTGAACCTCCGCCCGGACATCCCGCTGATCGGCTCGAAGCTCACGCTGGCCTTCGTCAAGGCCAAGTGCGAGGAACACCATCAGAACCCGCGTTGCATCGAGGTCACCGGCCGCGACAAGATCAAGGTCGGTCCGTTCAACCTCGAATTCGTCGCTGTCACCCACTCGATTCCCGACGCACTGGCGGTGTGCATCAACACGCCTGCCGGCACCGTCATCGACACCGGCGACTTCAAGCTTGACCAGCTGCCCATCGACCATCGTATTACAGATTTGGTCGAGTTCGGCAAGCTCGGTGAGAAGGGTGTCGACCTGGTGATGGTCGATTCCACCAACGCCGAAGTCCCCGGCTTCGTCCGCCCCGAGAGCACCATCGGCCCCGAGCTCGAGCGTGCCTTCAGCGAGGCCACCCGCAAGATCATCGTCGCCTCCTTCTCCAGCCACGTCCACCGCGTCCAGCAGGTCGTCGACGCCGCGCACAAGGTCGGACGCAAGGTCGTCTTCGTCGGCCGTTCGATGGTGCGCAACATGTCCATCGCCGCCGATCTCGGCTATCTGCACATCCCTGAAGGCACCGTGGTCGACCTCAAAAAGGCCAAGGATATTCAGGACAACAAGCTGGTTTACATGTGCACCGGTTCGCAGGGCGAACCGATGGCAGCACTCGGCCGCATCGCCGACGGCACTCACCGCGACATCACCATCAACGAGTTCGACACCGTCGTGATGGCCAGCTCCCTGATTCCCGGCAACGAGAACGAGGTCTATGGCATGATCAACAAGCTCGTGCAGAAGGGCGCCCGTGTGGTCAACCGCGACAACGCGAAGATCCACGTCTCCGGCCACTCCAACGAAGGTGAGCTCACCTACTTCTACAACATCCTGAAGCCCAAGTGCGTCATGCCGATCCACGGTGAAAACCGCCACCTGGTCGCCAATGGGCTCGTGGCCGTCAAGACCGGCGTCGACCCCAACAACGTCGTGCTCGCCGAGGACGGCGACGTGGTGGATCTTTACCACGGCCAAGCCGCGGTCGTCGGGTCCGTGCCGTGCGGCTATGTTTACGTCGACGGCGATACCGTTGGCGAGCTTACCGACGAAGAGCTCGAGAAGCGCAAGGTGCTCGGCACCGAAGGCTTCGTCTCCGCGTTCGCCGTGGTCGATACCGACGCCAAGAACGTCATCTCCGGCCCGAAGGTCTACCTCAACGCGATGCCCGAGGACGAAAGCGAATTCGAGAATGTGCGTCACCAGATCGTTCAGCAGCTCGAAGACGCGATGATGGATGGCACGCACGACACCCACAAGCTCCAGCAGATCATGCGCCGCACCATCGGCAGCTGGGTCTCCCGTCAGCTTCACCGCAAGCCGATGATCGTCCCGGTCATCGCCGACATCGCCCACGACGTCATCGATGGCACCCCGGCAGGTAACTGAGGCTGAGCGAGTTGCGCTTGGAACGTTCGGTTTTGGCTTCATAGCCGAACATATCAGTGAATAATTATTTGATTCCCCGGCAGGTTTCGTGCTTGCCGGGGAATTGCCATGCTTATCGATGCGAACCCATGCAAATATGTGGGCCTATGTGAACTTTTGCTGAACCTCTGGCCATCTGTCGGCTTTGGGGCTTCCGAGAGAATACACTGTTAAATTCGGATAAGCTTTCACTTGGTTTCAGACGGCCGAGGCTGTCGCCGTATATGTTTTTAGATATGCGGTACGGCAGTTGGCGCAAAAAGCGAAAATGACACGGACCACAAGGAACGAGCGTATGAAAAAGATATTTCCTGCCACAGCAATCGGCGCGCTGGTGCTGCTGATTATCGGCACGTTTGCCGATCTGCGCATTGACCAGGCGGTTTACATGCCCGGCAACGGCTTCTCGGCTTTCTTCGAACGTCTCGCTCCGATTATCGGTGCGACCGTGTTGATGATTGGCGCGGCGTTGCTCTTCTGGACTTACAAATTCGTCAAGGAAAATTTGGCAAAGCTCATACTTTCAGGGCTTGTCTACTTTGGTTCGACGCTGATAGGCCTTGCGTTGTGTTATAAATACTGCCATCTGTTCGGCGTGGCGTACGGTGTCATCGTCGCCATTCTGATCGCCTGTATCGTCTACAAGATTCCTGACGAGCTGAAGCAGCGTTATCGTTGGGCCGGCATCGCCATCGTGGCGGTGTTCCTGGCCTCGATGTGCCTGCTGGAAGTGCTCAAGATCTTCTGGGGCCGTGTCCGTTTCCGCTCGATGCAAGGCTATTTCGACCTCTTCACCCCGTGGTATCACCCGAACGGCAAGCACTATCTTGCAGCTGTCGGAGGTGTGGCTGAGGAGGTCAAATCCTTCCCCTCCGGCCATTCGCAATTTGCCGGTGCTGTTTTGTCGCTTTGCCTGCTCGCCTTGGTCAATCCGCGCTGGAAAAACAAGGAGAGCATGGTCTATGGCATCGCACTGGTCTACGCGTTGATCGTCATGTTCAGCCGCATGATGCAGGGTGCCCATTTCCTCTCCGACGTCACCTTCGGTTTCGCTTTCCCGTTCCTCGCCCTCTGGCTTGCGCGTTACCTGCTTTTGAAGCAGCTTGCGCTGCATTATCCTGCGGAATATTTTTGCTAATGAATCTATTCAGTGGTTTGATTATTGAACGATAGCATATAGAAAGATTGGTAAATGTTGTCTACTAAGCAGTTCATATTTTATAGTGTTGTGAATTACTGTTTGTTTGATAGGGAGAATGATTTTAAACAATGGAGAATATGGAGAATAAAGAGATAACAGCAAACTCGGCTAATTCAATTGGGAAGAATTCGTCAGATTCTGTGGATAAGTCATTGACTTCAGATGAAAAGGCAATGGAAACAAAGATTTTAGAAAGGTACTGGGAAGCAGTAGGAATTAGGTATCAAGGTATTAATTGCAAACAAGTTTTGATTCATTGGTATGATTATTGTATTTTAATTGCTGTTATTTTGATTGGTTGTGCTGTTTTAGTCGTTCCCACTGACTTGAAAGTAGTTAAAGTCATAATAACTGTATTGCTGGGGCTTGCTACTTTTTATTACTCGTTTGTGGAGTGGGAAGGTGATGTGTTAAAGGAAATTGAAGAACGTACCACTCATGGTGTTGCGTCTGAGCTTAATAACAAATCTGATTCGATAAGAAATATTCGCAGTCGTGCTATTTACGCGAAAATGTTCAAATTCATAGCGGCATTAATGACAATCATTGCAGGTTGTGTAACTGTGGCCTAATTTTTCTTAGTTTATAAGCCGTGTCAAGTTTTTATTCATAGCTATGTATTGAATAAGCATATGTAAATGATAAAATTACATTTATTGTTGTATAGAGTAATTTTTAATTTATTTCATCGCGGAAACGTAGACTTTGTGGCTGCGGGGGAATTCGCGTTTGAACGCTTGCTTAACGGCACGCTTGCATTCACGGGTGGTCTTGGAGTCAGCGGCAGCAGCGAAAGTCGTGTTTTCACCCCGATAACCCTGTTCGATCAGAACGACGTCATTTTCATCGTGCTCAAGGCTAAGCGAACGGTCCTTTTTCGCGGTCAGCAACGTGATTTTCCTATACTCCGATTTCGTCGTCGCTGCGTTCTCCATCATGCTCAGCGCCTGCTTGACGGGGATCAGTCGCATAGCCCGGCCTCCTTCAGATTGTGTTCGAGCAGGCGGGTGAATTCGTCCTTCTGCAAGGTTGAAGAGATGAACAGTACGGTGACGTTTTTATCGTTTGTTATGCCCTGACTTGTCTTCTTGGCTTCTGGCTTACGCTGGTTGTTGTTTTCGTGTCGGCTGTGGTCGGTTCCATTGAAAGTGTTGTTCTCTTTATTGGATAGATGATTATTGTTGTCACAGTCATCGTTTTCATTGACAATAAACGCGACGCGAGCGGAACCAGTGCGTTTGAGATTGACACGACATTCATAAACGCATTGCCCGCCGACCCTTGCCGACACCGCTCGCTTGACTTTCGACATGCCCGTTTCCAGCTGCAGATTGAGCGCGTTTTCGATGCAGCTTTTAATGGTCTTTTCATCGTCGCGATGCTTTTTGAAAAACTGTTTGCAACCGGAACGTTCATACGTAATCTTCATATCGGTGCAACTTTCCTGACGCTTCCCCAACCATTTTTAAGCATAAAGGTTTGCCAGACATCGCCGATTCCACTGCTCAAGTGAGGTGGCAATTCGTCGTGTGCGCTGTCGGCGTGGTGCTGACGTGCCCCGTTGACATAATGGAATCAATCTCTTGATCCTGCGGCGCAAGCTGTTGCCGCCGCATGCACGAAATAATAAAGGAGCGAAATGCCAGGAGCGAATCTCACACGTGTCGAAGCCGAGGAACGTAAGTCCGTTATCACTGGGCCGGTCAGTTATCATGTCGATCTCGATCTGACGAAAGGACCGAAGAATTTCCCGTCGGTTTCCGAGATTACGTTTGACGCGAAGGCGGGTGCTTCAAGTTTTGCCGATCTCATCGCCGACGAGGTCAGTGACATCGAGCTGAATGGCGAGAAGCTGGACCCTGCGAAGTATTATGTTGACAACCGCATCGAATTGCCGGTTTTGAAGGAACGCAACACTCTCAAGGTCGTTTCCTCCTGCCAATACTCGACCACTGGCGAAGGCCTCCACCGCTCTGTTGATCCCGCCGACGGCAACGTCTACCTCTACTCCCAGTTCGAGGTGCCGGACGCCCGTCGTGTCTATGCCGTTTTCGATCAGCCCGACATCAAGGCGACGTTCGATTTCGAAGTGGCCGCGCCGCAGTCCTGGCTTGTCACCTCCAACATGCCGGTTAAGTCTACTGAAAACCTCGATGCGATGACCGCTGAAGGGACGCTCGGTACGCACCCCGCCGAGACCACCAAGCGCTGGGTTTTCGAGACCACGCCGAAGATGAGCTCCTACCTCACCGCCATCTGCGCCGGTCCGTACGCCGAGTGGCACACCACTTATGCCAACGAAGACGGTCGCACCGTGCCGATGGCGCAATATTGCCGCCAGTCGCTCAAAGCCGATTTCGACAAGGACGCCGAATACCTTTTCGACATCACTAAGAAGGGCTTCGCCTTCTACGCCAAGACCTGGGGCGTGCCTTACCCGTACGCCAAGTTCGACCAGATCTACGTGCCGGAATATAACGCCGGCGCGATGGAGAATATCGGCATGGTCACCATCCGTGACTCCTATGTTTTCGGCTCCAAGGTCACCGACGCGTTGGCCGAGCGCCGTGTGGTCACCGTGCTCCACGAGCTGGCGCACATGTGGTTCGGCGATCTGGTGACGATGAAGTGGTGGAATGACTTGTGGCTCAACGAATCGTTCGCCGAATTCATGTCGACCCTCTCGACCGCCGAGGCCACGGAATGGAAGGATTCCTGGGCCACGTTCACCTCCGGCGAGAAGAGCTGGGCCCTGAACCAGGACCAGCTGCCGACCACCCACCCCATCACCGCGCCGATCAACGACCTGCACGACACCGAAGTGAACTTCGACGGCATCACCTACGCCAAGGGCGGCTCCGTGCTGAAGCAACTCGTGGCCTACGTCGGGCGCGACAAGTTCTTCAAGGGCATCAACAGCTACCTGAACAAGCATAAGTATGACAACGCCACGCTGAACGATTTGCTGGTTGAGCTGGAAGCGGCGAGCGGGCGAGACCTCAAGACTTGGAGCAAACAGTGGCTCGAGGAAGCTGGCATTAATACTATTGCCGCTTCTGTTGAAGAGAACGACGACGGCACTATTAAATCGCTGACTTTGACCCAGACCGCGTCGGCCGAACATCCCGTGCTGCGCGTCCATCGCATGGCCATCGGCTTCTACAACCGCAATGCCGCGACCGGCAAGGTCGTGCGTACCGACCAGATCGAGCTTGATGTCGACGGCGAGACCACTATTGCCGCCGAAGCCGCCGGGAAACCGAGTCCTGATTTCATCCTCCTGAACGACGATGATCTGACTTACACCAAGTTGCGTTTCGATGACAAGTCGCGCGAGTTCGCCGCCGAGCATCTCTTCGAATTCGATGACGCTCTGGCACGCGCCGTGGTCTGGCTGGCGTTCTGGGACATGACGCGCGACGCCGAATTCCCGGCCGAGCGCTTCATTGACCTGAGCCTCAAGATGCTTTCGACCGAGCATGAGTCCACCACGTTCCGTTATGCGTTGAGCTGCCTCAAAACCACCGCCACGCACTATGCTGCTCCTGCTCGCCGCGAGGCCGTCGGCAAGCACGTCGCCGAGGGTCTGTGGAACTTGGCTAACGAGGCCGAGGCCGGCAGCGACGAGCAGTTCCAGCTGGTCACCGCCTATCTTGGCTATGGCGAGATCGGCGATGCCCCGTTCATTTCGAACGTGAAGGGTCTGCTTTCCGGTTCGCTGAAACTCAAGGGTCTCGAAATCGATAACAACATGCGCTGGGCTCTGGTCAAGGCGCTTGCTGCCGTCGGTGAGATGGACGACGAGGCGATTGATGCGGAACTGAAGCTCCGCGACACCACCGACAACCGCGAGTTCGCCTACGGTGCCCGTGCCTCCGTGCCGACTGCCGAGGCCAAGGCGTGGGCTTGGGACGCTTCCATCCATGACCTGAACCTCACCAACTCACAGCTCGCCGCCGCCGCGCTCGGCTTCTCGTCGAACCTCACCGGCAAGCTTGCGAAGCCGTATACCGCCCAATATTACGAAACAGTCGACTGGATTTGGGAAAACCGCACCTTCCACATGGCCGAAACCCTGCTCGAAGACCTCTATCCTTCTTACGCCGACCCGGCCGAACTGGTGAATCTTGGCGACGAATGGCTGGAGTCTCACAAGGACGCCGCCCGCGCCCTGCGCAACATCGTCATCGGCAACGTCGAGTCTTCGCGCCGTGCCCTGAAGGTGAGCGCCTACAACGCCAGCCTGTAAGGCCTAGTTGCTGATAAGGCTCTGAACGATAAAGGGGATTGACGTTCGTCGTTGGTCCCCTTTACTGGATTATGCTGAAACACAGCCTTGCAATTTGTCGTTGCAAGAAATCAATAAATCTTGCCACGCGAGATTGCAAGGAATACCTGAATCTTGTATATCTACGTTGCAAGAAATAGGTATTTCTTGTATAGCTACTTTGCAAGTGCAATGTTTTCCTGAGATTGCCGCGGCTTGACCAATGATTTACCGGATTGATTTAGGTATTAATCCAGAACTCTCCAAATGCGACGAAATCGGGCAGTGTTGGGGCGTGCGCGGCGTTCCTGAAATCTGTTGAGTAAGATTGGGGCCAGTAACATTCGTGCAAACGGAGGATGTGGCAGTATGCCCAATATGTTTGGAACCGATGGCGTTCGCGGATTGGCGAACAGGGATTTGACGGCAAGGCTGGCGCTCGACTTGGGCGATGCGGCGGTGCGTGTGCTTGGGGATTCCTCCGGAACCGAAGAGGAACACAGGGAAGGTCGTCGGCGTGCGTTGATCGGCCGCGACACCCGTGTTTCCGGCGATTTTCTTGCCTCTGCGCTCGCGGCAGGTATGAGTGCCGGCGGTTTTGACGTCATCGATGCAGGCATCATCCCGACTCCGGGCGTGGCCTACCTGACCAGCGAACTCAACGTCGAAATGGGCGCGGTCATCTCAGCTTCGCACAACCCGATGCCCGACAACGGTATCAAGTTCTTCGCTCGCGGCGGTTTCAAGCTGCCGGACAAGAAGGAAGACGAGATCGAAGCCGTTTTGGGTCAGGATTGGGACCGACCGACCGGCGCCGGCGTGGGCCGCATCAGTCACGACATCAACACCGCCACCAATATGTATATCGACCATCTGGTTTCGGCCATCGCGCCGATTGCCGCCGACAAGACCCAGCCCAAGCCGCTCAAGGGTCTCAAGATCGTGGCCGACTGCGCCAACGGCGCCACATCCGTGGTCGCGCCGGAAGCCTTGCGTCGCGCGGGTGCCGAAGTCTTGGTGATCAATGCTTCGCCCGATGGCTACAACATCAACAAGAAGGCCGGTTCCACCCACCCCGAGCAGCTGCAGGCTATGGTGCGTGCTTCCGGTGCCGCGATGGGCGTGGCGTTCGACGGCGATGCCGACCGTTGCCTCGCCGTGGACGAAGACGGCAATATGGTCAACGGTGATCAGGAGATGGGCATCCTCGCGCGCGCCAAGAAGCGCGAGGGCAAGCTCAACCATGACACGCTTGTGGTTACCGTGATGAGCAACCTCGGCCTCAAACTGGCGTTGAAAGACATGGGAATTTCGACGGTGCAGACCAATGTCGGTGACCGCTACGTGCTCGAGGAAATGCTCAAGGGCGACTATTCCATCGGCGGGGAGCAGTCCGGCCATGTCATCAACCGCGAGTTCGCCACTACCGGCGACGGCACGTTGACCGCGCTGACGGTTTGCAACGAGGTCGTCAAGTCCGGCAAGTCGCTGAAGGAACTCGCTGCCGACTTCCCGCAACTGCCTCAGCAGCTCATCAACGTTCCCAAGGTCGACAAGAAGGCTGCGCCCACCAATGCCAAGGTGCAGGATGCCGTCGCTCGCGAAGAGAAACTGCTCGGTGACACCGGCCGTGTGCTGCTTCGCCCGAGCGGTACCGAGCCGTTGGTCCGCGTGATGGTCGAGGCTGAAACGCAACAGCAGGCCGACGAGGTTTGCCAGCGTTTGGCCGAGGTGGTCGCGCAGGAGCTGGCGATCTGATGTTCTCTCGCAATTCCAAAGTCGATACCGAACTCAACCACGCCGTCGAGCAGCTCATCAAAACCGGAGGCAAAGAGAAGATTCTTCCCATCGTGCAGATGGGGGAGCCGGTGCTGCGGCAGAATGCCGCCGAATATGATGGCCAGCTGAGCAAGCGAACGCTTGCCAAGCTCATCGAGGCCATGCGCGTGACGATGCTCGAAGCGCCGGGTGTCGGTTTGGCCGGTCCCCAGATCGGTTTGGGGCTGCGTATTGCCGTGGTCGAGGATCATGTGCGCGTTGGCGGCAGGGGAGTCGATGACAATCCCGAAGGGCATGTCGGCGGTAAAAGCGATCAGAATTCATCGAATCAAGATAATGGCTCCGATGGCGGCAACGAAAATGAAAACATGATCGACGATACGAACGACCCGCGAGAAATCGCCGAATTCCCGTTCCGCGCCATCATCAACCCAACCTATGAACCCATCGGCACCGAACAGCGCAGCTTTTACGAAGGCTGCCTGAGTTTCTCGGGCTATCAGGCTGTGCGTCGTCGTTGGCTCGACATCACCGCCCGCTGGCAGGACGAGGACGGCAACAAGCACGAAGAGCATCTGCACGGCTGGCCCGCGCGTATCTTCCAGCACGAGACTGATCACTTGAGCGGCGAGGTCTACATCGATCAGGCCGAAATACGTTCCCTGGCCACCGACGAAAATCTTGAGGATTATTGGTGCGAGGATCCGGTCCCCGCCGATGCCGCTCGCGAGTTAGGTTTCAAGCTTGCCTGAACCTACTCGCGTCAGAAGCCGGTCATCTGCTGCTTGTCAGTGGCCACTTTTTTGCATTTCAACCTGGTTGTGCTAGAAATTGGCCGGTTCTTGTGGTTTATGCGGATTGTCTGGCTCCCTAAAGGGTCCCGTTTCTCTTTTGTTCCCCGCAAATGGTGAGAACTTCATGCCAGATCTGCGTATGGCATTTGGCCTTGATATGGCTGCGATGAGAATAAATCGTATTGACGGAAACGCCCAGTTGTTCTGCAACCTCGGCCGGCTTCAATCCTCTTCTGCTTAACTTGATGACACGCAATTCCATAGGTGTGATCGGGACTGTAGGCAGATTCGCTTGGTTGGCGGCTTCCATTTTCAGCCGTTCTACGGCCAGATCATGATTTACGGGCTTCGATTCCGAAAGAATCCCCCTATGTTCCCCCTCATCGGCGTCACGCAAGGAGACTTCACTTCGTTGTGAACGTTTCCTCTTGCGAGGTGTCCTACTTTGGTTTTGTCTGCTTGGTGCAAGTGCCGTTATGTCGTTGCTTTGGTTTGAACCGTCATAACCGTTTAATGACTCGCTATGACATTCCATTGTGCCTTGACAGTATGGTTCCTCATAGGAACAGGACAATTGGCTGCGAATATCTTCGCTGTGGCCGGGAGGTGGCGGCCCTGATTCTTTATCATGTGCTACGGGCACACGGCGGCGAGGCTTTTTCTGGCGATAAACGCTTTCGATGATATATGGCAGTTCGTAATATAATTTGACTTTGCTGACGATACGATGCAATTGCAACAATTTAGCCATTGATTGAGGATAGTTTTCGATATGGGACGTGATTCCGATAATGACGATGCCAGGGCGTAATTCCCTGATTTCACGGGTAACGTTTTGTCCGATTTTATCCAAAAGAGACAGCTCAAGGAAAACGACATCCGCCGGATGGGGATCATGTGCGCACTTTTCCAAGCCAGTGTTGGGTTTGAAGGTGCCCCATACCCGCAAACGGAATCCGTTGTAATTCTGCAGACGGTTCAGAAGATTCTTTTCGCATTGTAAGGCCAATGGGTCATCCTCGATGATGATTATGCTTAGTTCGCGTCTTTGCGATGATTTCTTGTTTCCCATATTTCAATACTAAACAAAATATGGTAAATAATCTAATTAATAGGTAAAAATTCAAGATTTCTTGATTTTTGCCTTCTGGCTTGACTTTTGCAAATATCGTGCAAATCAAGGTTTCACCCATTGATCAACTGGCTCGCACGCTGGTAGGAAATCCCTAGAGCCTGGCCGATTTGCCGCAGGGTAAGGCCTACCTGCCGCAACCCTTTCGCGGCTTTGCGCGATTCCTGCGCCGCAAGCGTGTTCGCTTCCTTGGACTGCTCCCGATAGCGTTTCATGGCCTCGAGGTGGGCTTCTACCTCTTCAGGGAACTTCATCTCTTTGGTCATGGCGAAATTTTGGTCTCCAGTCATGATCTCGATGTAGTCGCGTGCCATGGCGTCAACCTCGCTCAGTGTCCGGGCCTGTGTCACCCCAACACCGGGAATGGTCAGTATCCAGTACTTTTCGCCGGCTTCAATGGTAACGCTGTAGTTGTCTTGGTGCTTTGTCGGTTTGCCGTCAGCGGTGGTTTCCAGATATTTTTTCCTTCTCATTTGAGCCAGTCCTTTCCGAGTTTTGCGGATGCTTCTTTGATGATTAGTTGAGCTGTCGGCTTTTCTAGTTCGTTGTGTCGAGGTATGGGGATTCTAAGATTATCCAAATAGAAGATTTCGTGATTTCCTCCTTGACGCTCTCGCACTTGAATTCCTTGAGCTTTTGCCTCTTTGCGTAAGGCTTTGATAAGCCATTTCCTTTGAACCATATGCTAAACCCCTCACTAGACTAAAAACGCAAGCCCGCACTAGACAAAAGAAATATTTTGTATCGCTTGTGTCTGTTCTTCGTAGCTTAGGGAATCTTCGACGTTTACCGTGTCAAAAACGCCCATTGTGGTCGAATGCTATGGGTTATCCGCATCCCGGGCGTGTCGTGTGCGAGTTGTCAACATTTCTGATATCTCGGCGGAGTTATCTACGTGAACGTGTGATGGGGAACGGATTTAATACATCACTTTTGCTTCTGTTTCGAATCGTGAATTAGTGAATTCTAGAGGAGTTGCGGACTTGGCAACGGCTACGTGTAAGATATTGTTTAGCAAATGTGAGCGCTCACATTACCGAAGGTAAAATAGCCAACGACGGTAATGCAGGGCTTGCAAACGGGAGGAATGTGGCTCTTCGCGATCGACGAGGCGCGTGCTTTGTCGGAGATGACAGCGCATTCCGTGCCAACGCAGTAGTCTTCGACGATAGTAAAGGAGCTGGAATCACGATGGCAGTTGCAAAAGACACCACGGAGCATGTGGCGGCGATAGCGGAGAAGATACGTGCGGGCAAAACCTCGCTTGGTATCGAGTTCGGGTCCACGCGCATCAAGGCCGTACTCATTGACGATACCTATTCGACCATCGCTGCAGGTGATTACGGTTGGGAAAATCATCTCGAAAACGGGCTATGGACCTACTCGCTCGAAGAGGTATGGTCTGGTCTGCAAGCGGCGTATGCGGCGCTTGCAAACGATGTCGAAAACGCTTACGGCGAGAAGCTTACGAAGATTGGTACGATGGGCTTCTCCGCGATGATGCACGGTTACCTCGCCTTTGATAAGGACGATAAGCTGCTCGTCCCGTTCCGTACCTGGCGCAATTCCAATACGCACGCGGCGCACGAAAAACTTTCCGAACTTTTCCAGTACAACATTCCTGAACGTTGGTCGATTGCTCATCTCTATCAGTGCATCCTCAACAAAGAGGACCACGTAGCGAATGTCGCGTTCTTCACCACACTCGCCGGCTACGTGCATTGGAAACTCACCGGCAAGAAGGTGCTCGGCATTGATGACGCGTCCGGCATGTTCCCGATCGACTCGGAGACCCATAGCTGGAACAAGCACATGCTTGCGCAGTTCTCGACGCTGCCTGAGGTCGCGGCCCAACCTTGGAGCATCGAGGATCTGTTGCCGACTCCGCTGGTCGCCGGAAGTGACGCGGGAGCATTGACCGCCGAAGGCGCGAAGCTGCTTGACCCAACTGGAACCGTGCAACCCGGCACGCCGCTCGCCCCGCCGGAAGGCGATTCCGGCACCGGCATGGTCGCCACGAACTCCGTACGAGTCGGCACCGGCAATGTCTCCGCCGGCACTTCGATTTTCGCTTCCGTCGTGCTTGACCATCCGCTGGAACGCCTGCATCCCGAAGTCGACTTGGTCTCGACTCCTGCCGGCGACCCCTGCGGGATGAGCCACGCCAACAACTTCACCTCCGACCTGAACGCCTGGATCAAGGTCTTCAGCGAATTCGCCAAGGCCATCGGCACGTCGCTTGATGCCGGCACACTCTACGGCACGCTGTTCCGTGCGGCCATCGGCCCCGACGCGGATGACAACGCCGGCGGACTTATCAACTATTGCTTCTACTCCGGTGAATTCTTGGCGGGCCTTGAGGAAGGCCGTCCGGTCTTCGCGCGCGGTCCGGAAAGCCACATGAACCTTGCTAACTTCATGCGTGCCCAGCTGTTCGGCGCGTTCTCGCCGGTCAAGATCGGCATGGACGTGATGACCAAGGACGAGCACGTCAAGGTCGACTCGATGGTCGGCCACGGCGGCATCTTCACCACCCCGAAGGTGGCACAGAAGATTCTCGCGGCGGCATTCAACACCCCTATCAAGGTGATGTCTACGGCGGCGGAAGGCGGTGCCTGGGGTATGGCCGTGCTCGCCGATTATCTGTGGCACAAAGACACTCCGTTGGATCAGTATCTCGACCAACGCGTCTTCGCCAACGCCGAATCGACCACCGAGGAGCCCGATGCGAAGGATGTCGCCGGGTTCGAGGACTTCTTCGCCCGTTTCACCAAGGCGTTGCCGATTGAGAGAGCCGCCATCGAGACCATCGATTTGGAAAGCTAAATCCTCATGGTGATACGGCTGATGTGTATAGCGGCTGAAAGCGCCGCTGGAAAACCGCGCGTCAGTCTCCGCCAGATGTTGTTTACCGGCATAAGAAGGCTGGCAATGCAGGTAAACGGCACATGAGACCGGTCGAGGTGCTGTCTTCCAGTACCAGAAGTTGGCGATGCTGGAAGACGGCATATAAGTATGACCAAAATGCTGTTCACCAGCATGTAGGTGTATGAAATAGCGCACGGGTATCTGTAATAAGTGAATATAGCAACTACAACAAAAGGAAGTAATGATGACATTCGAAAATCCATTTGAAGGCAAGACCGTATGGTTCGGCGTCGGCTCGCAGGACCTCTACGGCGAGGAGGCGCTGCGTCAGGTTGCCGAGCAGTCCACTAAGATCGTCGACGCGTTGAACGCAACCGGCAAGATTCCGGTGAAGCTCGTGCTGAAGCCGACGCTGAAGTCCTCCGACGGCGTGAAGCAATTCATGACCGAGGCCAGCGCCGACCCCGGCTGCATCGGCGTTATTGCATGGATGCATACGTTCTCGCCGGCCAAGATGTGGATCCGCGGCCTTGAGGTGCTCACCAAGCCGCTGCTGCAGCTCAACACCCAGTTCCATAAGGAAATTCCTTGGGACACCATCGACATGGACTTCATGAACCTGAACCAGTCCGCCCACGGCGACCGCGAGTTCGGTTACATCGTCACCCGTCTCGGCATCCCGCGCAAAATCGTCGTCGGCCATTACACCGATCCCGAAGTCGCCGAGAAGATTGCCACCTGGGTTCGCGCCTGCGCAGGCTGGAACGAGTCGCGCAACATGCGCGTGATGCGCTGGGGCGACAACATGCGCAACGTCGCCGTCACCGAAGGCGACAAGACCGAGGCCGAGCGCGTCTTCGGCACGCAGGTCAACACCTGGGCCGTCAACGAGCTGGTCGGCTATTACGAGAAGGTCAAGGACGATCAGGTCAAGGGCATCATCGAGGACTACAAGGCCAAGTATGACGTGGCCCCCGAGCTGTTGAATTCCCGCTACGAAGAGCTGTTCATCGCCGCCAAGGAAGAGGCCGCGATGGTCAACATGATGAAGGACAACGGCGCCACTGCCGCGGTCGACAACTTCGAGGACCTCGGCACTCTGCCGCAGCTGCCGGGCGTCGGCGCCCAGAGGCTCCCCAGCGAATACGGCTACGGCTTCTCCGCCGAAGGCGACTGGAAGACCTCGGTACTCGTGCGCATCGCCAGTGTGATGGGCTACGGCCTTGAGGGTGGCTCAAGCCTCATGGAGGACTACTCCTACAACTTCGTGCCGGGCCACGAGATGGACATGGGCTCGCACATGCTCGAGGTCTCGCCGTCCGTGGGCACCATCGCCAAGCCGAAGCTCGAGATCCATCCGCTGAGCATCGGAGGCAAGTCCGACCCGGTGCGTCTGGTCTTCACCGTCGCCCCGCACAAGGCTGCAACGGTCATCTCCATGGCCGATATGCGCGAACGCTTCCGCCTGCTGATGGACGTGGTCGACGTGGTCGAGCCGGAAGGCTCCTTGAAGGCGCTGCCGTGCGCCCGCGCCCTGTGGAAGCCGCGCCCGAGCCTCAAGATCGCGGCCGAGTGCTGGCTGCGTGCCGGCGGCTCGCACCATACCTGCATGACCACTTCCTTCGGCCGCGAGGGCTGGGAGGACTTCGCCCGCATCGCCGGCGTCGAGCTGGCCACCATCGACGAGAACACGACGCCACGCGAATTCGAGCGTGACCTCGAGATCTCCGAAATGTATCATCGTCTCGACAACCGCTGCTGAAAATCATCTGTTCGCGGGATGCCGATATAAGGTGATTGATCGGTCGCGCGCGATTGGAATAAATGAGTTGGGCACTTTGTGGAATTTCCATAAGGTGCCCGATTCGTTGTCGGCAATGCCCTGATCCAATGATGAAGAGGGCGTTGTCTGCGCTGGCTGCGGATATGGTTAAACCGGACTATAAGGTCCAATAACTAGACTTACTGTTTCAAATTGACAAATAGAAACAACTGTGTATCATAAGAAGCGTAAATGATACACAGTTGTACCAAGCAATTGAGTATCAAAAGAAAAGCCGTGTTTGGGTGATCTTATCGGTTGATGACTCGAACAGAGCGTGCAGACGTAGTGCCTAGAGAAACAAGACAAAGGAGCCAATATGAGTAATGTAAAAAGAGTTGTTGCGGTTGTAGCTGCTGCAGCGACGATGATCGGTCTGGCAGGCTGCGGCTCGTCAAATTCAGGCGGCAGCAAAGGCTCGGATTCCAAGGCGGATCTGGTCTTCTGGGGCTGGGACACCGGTAACTCGATGAAGAAGATCATCGCGAACTTCGAGAAGGATAACCCCGGAGTGACGGTGAAGTTCAACAACACCGGCACCGCGGAAAAGACTTCGACCGCACTGACCAACGCGGTCGCGGCCAAGAAGGGTATCCCGGATGTGGTGATGCTTGAGGATCCGACGGTCACCCAGTTTGCGGTTACCGGCGATCTCGCGGATCTAAGCCAGTTCGGCGCGGACAAGCTGGCCAACGACTTCACCGCCGGCCCTTGGAACAAGTTGCAATATAGTGCCAAGCCCTATGCGCTGCCCATCGATGCAGGCCCGGAAATGTTCTTCTACAACAAGGCCGTCTTCGACAAGGCCGGAGTCGATGGCGAGTCGATCAAGACTTGGGACGATTACTATGCAGCAGCCAAGAAGATCAAGGCCGCCGGCTCCTACATCACCAACAGCTCGGGTGCGTCAGGCGATTATCAACCCTTCACCGCACAGGCCTGGCAGGCCGGTGCAAAGCCTTGGAAGGTCGACGGTGAGAAGATCACCATCGATATGACCAAGGACCCGGGCATGAAGAGGTACATTGATTTCCGTCAGAAGCTGATTGACGAAGACCTCATCGATACCAAGACCGCGAACTGGTCGGACGAATGGAACCGTGAGCTCAACGACGGCACCCTTGCCTCGCTGACGATCGGCGCCTGGATGCCGGTCAACCTCATCAGCGGCGCTCCCGACCAGAAGGGTAATTGGCGCGTCGGCTCGCTGCCTCAGTGGGAAGCCGGCAAGCAGGTTTCCGCCGAAGATGGCGGTTCCGCTCTTGCTGTGCCGAAGGCCGGCAAGTCGCAGGCCGCAGCCTACAAGTTCGTCAAGTACATGACCCATGACGCGGGCGCCCAGCAGATGGCCGACAGCGGCACGTTCAGCAGTCTGAAGAAGATTTTGAATTCCAGCTCCTTCACCGACCCGACCACGGCGGCCAATAAGAAGGTCAACGACTACTTCGGCGGTCAGAACGTCAACAAGATCCTGGCCGAAGGCGCACAGCGTCCGGTTGAGAAGTTCCAGTATCTTCCGTACAACCCATTCGCTCAGACCGCTTACGGCGATGAGATTTCCAAGGCTTACAGCAAGAACATCCCTCTTGAGAAGGCTATGGAGAATTATGCCCAAAAGCTCGCCGACCATGGCAAGCAGGAAGGTTACAGCGTAACCGTCAAGTAAATGCGCACAGCGGCATAAATGAATGAGCGGAGAAGATCGCGGCTTGGCCGGCGTTCTTCTCCGCTATTATGAAAGAGGGTATTTTGTCAACGAAAATAGTTAAGGACGGCGCCGGCGGCTCTTGCGCTGATGCCACCTTGGGTGTTCCCGGAGCTTTGAGGGCTTCGACTTCCGATGCACCTGCCGTGTCGGTGAATCGTCATCGTGTGGATTGGCGTGGTTGGAAGTTTTTGTGGCCGTTTGTTCTGGTGTTTTTGTTTGTGTTCATCGTGCCGGTCGTGTATGCGGTGTATCTGTCGTTCTTCCAGACGCGGATGGTGGGGGGCACGGTGTTCGTGGGTTTCCAGAATTACGTGCGGCTGTTCCGTGACGGGCAGTTCTGGGGTTCGGTGTGGCGGGTGACGCTGTTCACGCTGGTGCAGGTACCCATCATGCTGGCCCTGTCGGCGTTGCTGGCTTTGGCGTTGGATTCGATGAGGCTTCATGGCACGCGGTTCTTCCGTATCTCGACGTTCCTGCCGTACGCGGTGCCGGCGGTGGTCTCCACCCTGATCTGGGGGTTCATGTACGGGGCGAAGTACGGTCTGGTGGGTTCGCTGAACTCGTGGATGGGCGTGCATCTGGACGTGCTGCAGCCGGGGGTGCTGCTCGCGTCGATCGGCAACATCGTCACCTGGGAGTTCACGGGCTACAACATGCTGATCTTCTATTCGTCGCTGTCCACGATCCCGCATTCCCTGTATGAGGCGGCGGCGATCGACGGCGCGAGCGAGTGGCAGATCGTGCGGAGGATCAAGATGCCCGAATTGAAGGGGTCGCTGGCGATCACGGTGATCTTCAGCATCATCGGCAGCTTCCAGCTGTTCAACGAGCCGAGCATCATGCAGAACATGGTGCCGGGCAACGCGATCACGACGTACTACACGCCCAACATGTACGCGTACAACCTGAGCTTCACGGGCGGCCAGTCGAACTATGCGGCCGCTTTGGCGATCGTGATGGCCGTGATCACCATGGCGGTGGCGTACGCGGTGCAGCTCAACAGCATGAAGGAGCAGATGAAATGAGCGGGACGAGCATGCAAGCCAGGACAACGTCCGGACCCGACCGTCTCTCCGCGTCCGGGCTGAAGGCGCGGGAGAGGGCGGCCCGGAGGGCGGAGAAGGCGCGCCGGCGCCGGGTGGCGAAGGATGAGGCGGCGGAGCGGAGGCGGAGCGCGCGCAGCGGGTTCGGCAACCCGGAGAACCCGCGCCGCAGCTGGCCTTTGACCCTGGTGGTGGCGGTGTTCGCGGCGTACTGCCTGTTCCCGTTCGTCTACCTTTTGGTCAACGCCACGAAGACGCAGGCGGACTTCACCTCGACGTTCGGTCTCGGCTTCGGCCGCACGTTCGCCCTGTGGGACAACCTCACGGAGGTGTTTTCCTACCAGGACGGGATCTTCGGCCGGTGGTTTTTGAACACGCTGCTCTACGTGGTCGTGGGCGCGGGCGGGGCGACGCTGCTGGCGATCATGGGCGGCTACGCGCTGGCCAAGTTCCGCTTCCCGGGAAGGAAGGCGGTGTTCGCGGTGGTGATCGGCGCGATCAGCGTGCCGGGCATCGCCCTGGCCGTCCCCCAGTTCCTCCTGTTCGCGAAACTGGGCCTGACGAACACGCCGTGGGCGATGATCCTGCCGAGCCTGATCAGCCCGTTCGGTTTGTACCTGATGTGGATCTTCAGCGAGCAGGCCGTCCCGACCGAGCTGCTGGAGGCGGCGCACGTGGACGGGGCGGGCGAGTTCCGCACCTTCTTCACCATCGCCCTCCCATTGCTCGCCCCGGGCATCGTCACCACGGCCCTGTTCACGATCGTGGCGACGTGGAACAACTACTTCCTGCCCCTGATCATGCTCAAGGACGCGGACTGGTACCCGCTCACGATCGGCCTGAACCAGTGGAAGGACCAGGCCTCGACCGCGGGCGGGCAGGCCATCCAGAACCTCGTGATCACCGGCAGCCTCGTCACCATCATCCCCCTGGTGATCGCGTTCCTGCTCCTGCAGAAGTACTGGCAGTCCGGCCTCGCCGCAGGCGCCGTCAAAGAATAAACAACGACCAATGGGTTTGGAAAAATACTTCCAGCGTTCGTTCGTCAGATTTTAGCTCTGGTCGCTTCGACTAGATGGTTTCTTGAAATCGTCTAGTCGAAGATACGAGGCATACCGGGCAAATGGCGCTGGAAGTATTTATTGTCACAATCCGCTATAGTTTTATCTGTTTTAGTTATCAATAAGGATTAATCCAACATGTCTGTCTCTAAAACGCCAACATTTGGCTGTAATGGCCAGAGCCCGCGTCGTGCATTTCGATGGCCGAACCTGTTGACGCCTGACAGACGTGGGATCGCTTACGGCGGCGACTACAATCCCGACCAATGGCCGGAAGAGATTTGGGATGACGACATCCGCCTTATGAAGAAGGCCCGGGTCAATGTTGTGGCTTTGGGCATTTTTAGCTGGGGTCGTATCCAGCCGAAAATGAAGACTTGGGATTTTGATTGGCTCGACCGCATCGTCGGCAAGCTCGGCAAGGCCGGAATCGCGGTGGACATGGCCTCCGCCACGGCGACCGCTCCGATGTGGCTTTATGAGGCGCATCCGGAGGTGCTTCCGGTGGAATCCGACGGCACGATCGTCCACCCCGGTTCGAGGCAGTCGTGGAGTCCGTCGAGCCCGGTTTTCCGTGAGTATGCGCTTTCGATGTGCCGTAAAATGGCGGAACATTATAAGGACAACCCTTATGTGGTCTCCTGGCATGTCGGCAACGAATACGGCTGGAACAATCGCCATGATTATTCGCCGGATTCCCTACGTGCCTTCCGCAAATGGTGCAAGGCGCGCTACGGCACCATCGACGCCGTCAACGACGCCTGGGGCACGTCATTCTGGTCCCAGCAGGTGCGTTCGTTCGACGAGATCGAGTTGCCGATGCATCCTGGTGACGACGCGATGATCAATCCAAGTCTCCAGTTGGATTTCGAGCGTTTCTGTTCCGATGCCCTGAAGGATTTCTACAAGGCGGAACGCGATGCCATCGCTGAAATCTGCCCCGACAAGCCGTTGACCACGAACTTCATGGTGGCTGCCGACCAATGCGTGATGGATTATGCCGATTGGGGCGGCGAGGTCGACTTCGTCTCCAATGACCAATACTTTGAAGCCGGCAGTGGGCATCTGGATAATCTGTTGTGCGGCGACGCGTTCGTGGATTCCATCTCACTGCGAAAGCCGTGGTATCTGATGGAGCATTCGACCTCGGCGGTTCAATGGAAACCGGTCAATGCCCGTAAACGAGGCGGCGAATTGGTGCGTGACGCCCTGGCACATGTGGCCATGGGCGCGGATGCCGTCAACTTCTTCCAGTGGAGAGCGTCCGAAGTCGGTTCCGAGGCGTTCCACTCCGCGATGGTTCCGCACGCCGGTGAGCACACCAAGGTTTTCCGTGAAGTGTGCGAGCTGGGCCGGGTCTTGGAAACCCTGTCGAAGGCCGGCCTTCAGGGCAGCGAGCTCGAACAATCGGATACGGCGATTCTTTTCGATGCGCCATCCGAATGGGCCACCGAATGCGAAACATTGCCGACCAGGAAGCTCAGCCATCTTGATGATGTCGCCGCTTGGTACAGCGCTTTTCTGGATGCCGGGCATCGCGCCGATGTCGTGTCGCTGCGTGCCGATTTCAGCGGATACTCCACCATTGTTCTGCCGACTGTTTTGTCGCTTTCCGACGAACAAACACAACGTATCGAACGGTTTGTCTCGCTTGGCGGAACGGTGATCGCCGATTATGCAACCGGCCTTGTCGACGAACATTTCCACGTAGGTCTCGGCGGCTATCCGGGGGCCGGCAACGGGCTGCTGCGCAAGGTCTTGGGGGTGTCTGGGGAAGAATTCAACATCCTTGGGGCGCTTGACGGCGAGCCGGATTCAGTGCGACTTTCGAACGGTGCCGTCTCAAGACTTTGGCAGACTGTTGTGGGCTCGGTCGCCGATTCCGCCACGGTACTTGCCAGTTACGAAGGGGACGAAGCCCGTGACTGGGAGCTTGAAGGCACACCGGCGATCGCTTGTAATGCGTACGGCAAGGGTAGGGCCTATTATGTCGGTTGCGATTTGGATCGCGAAGCGCTGGTGCCTCTGTTGAGGCGATGCCTGGATTCGGTTGCACCGCAAAGGGATTCTCGTAGAGTTGCGGAGGCTGTCGGGGGCGCCCGGACCTCCAACCCCGATTTGGTTCATATCCGCCGGCAGAACGGCAAACAGGCTTTCGATTTTTACTTCACGCGGAATCGTAATACAGTTAGCGTCGAACATGTCGAGGGGGAAATCCTGTTCCTCAATCGCGGGCATATTGAAGATGCTGAAGGCAATTTGCCAACGGACAACCAGGTTGCAAACGCTGGGTGTAAGGTCGATGACGTCACGTGTATTCTCGAGCGCAATGGAATATTGATAACCAGACAAACGTATTGATGCTGTATTGAAAATCAAGGCAAAGGAGGCTGAACATGATAGATGATACGCTCCATGACGTCAACGCCGATCACAGGCATGTCACGCTGAGGAATGTCGCCCAAGCCGCCGGAGTGTCGCTCAAAACGGCATCCAATGTCATCAACGGAACCGGCCGGATGACCGATGCCACCCGTCAACGCGTCAAATCCGTCATCGCCGACCTTGGCTATCGGGTCAATGTGGCCGCCCGCAACCTGAACCGCGGGCTCACCGGGTTCATCACACTTGCCGTCCCTTCGCTGACCCCGCCCTATCTTGCCGAATTGGCGAACCGGGTGATCGACGAGGCCCGCAAGCACGATTACTCGGTCTATGTCACCACCTACGCGGAGGGATCGGCGAAAGGCGCACGCGATATATTGCAATCGTTCAACCCGACGGTATCGGATGGCATTATTCTCTCGATGAGCGAGCTGGAGGACATTTCGCCTGAGGATTTCGATGTCGATTATCCTCTTGTGGTTGTGGGCTCGCGAACCACTTGGGGGCGTGCGGACCATGTGACCCCCGATGATGTGGAGGCTGCAGCGAAAGCGACCGAATATCTGATCAAACATGGCAGTTCGAGGCTTGCGGTGGTCGGGGCTCGCAAACCGTTTGATAAGCATGCACTGTTGAATGCCACGGAAGGCAATGACCAGTTGCGCATGAAAGGCGTTATTGAAGGATGCAGGCGGTATCATAAGCAACTAGATCCCGCGCTTATCGGTATTACTGCCCAGAATTGGACCATAGGCGAGGGAGCCCGTGCGACGCAGCGGCTGGTTGACGGCGGTGTCCCGTTCGATGGTCTGATCGCCCTCAACGACCAGCTTGCCATCGGCGCGCTTTCAGTGCTTGCGACGAGCGGCATCAGAGTTCCTGGCCAAGTGCAGGTGATCGGTTTCGACAATATCGAGGAGTCCGGGTACCTGCAGACTCCGCTGACCACTATGGATTCGCGCCTGGATTGGACGGCTCCTACGGCCGTGGAGCGCATTATCGGCAGAATCCACGGGACGATTACGACTCCGGAATTGCTCAAGGTCAAGTCGAAGATCATCGTGCGACAGACCACGCGGCCGTAGGGGTTTTGCTCGGCATGGTGGCTTTCGTTGACTAGGCAGCGCACTCTGTCCGGCTCGGCCATTCGCATAAATTTAGTGCTTTTGTAATGAATTTCGCTTCCCGATAGCATCGTATTCGGCCTACAGTATTGTGTAATAGGCGTTCTTATGGAATGCATCGTCCCGTTTCCTTTCGATGTATGGGCCATGGATTGCCGCTGGAAAGGTGCTTTTATGTTCGATCGTCGGCTCTTCACCCTCGTTCCGCGCAGTGGCGCGTTCGTCGCCGCAAAAGTGCTGAGCCTTTGGGTCTCTCTGCTGGCGGATATCGGATTCGCGTTCATCGCCGTAGGCCTTCTCGGTAATCTTTTTCCTGTGCTCACCTCCGCCAATGACCATGTCAAGCCGGCGATCCTCAAAAAGCTGTTGAAGGATTTCCAGGCGGTGCCGCAGGGTTATTCGGCCTTCATCTTTGCGCTGGTAGTGGTTGCGATCATCAAATACCTGGCCATACGTGCCTCGCATTTCTTCGGTACCGAAGCCTCTGAGCGGGTCAAGATAGCGCTGCGCGAACGTCTCTACGACAAAATGCTGGACTTGGGACCGACCTATTCGGAACATGTGAAAACCGCCGACGTGGTGCAATCGCTGGGTGAAGGCGTCGACCATATCCAGAGTTTCTTCGAAACCTATCTGCCGCAGCTCATTTTCGCCGTTCTTGCGCCTCTGACGCTCTTCGTCGCGATCCTGCCGCTGAACGCACCCACTGCGGGTCTGCTTCTGGTTTGTGTCCCGATTATCGTCGCGATTGTCTGGTGGGTGTCTGTGGCGACGACACGAGCATTCGGTAAATACTGGGAAACATATACTGATATGGGTGCCACGTTCCTTGACAACGTCCAAGGGTTGGAAACGTTGAAGACTTTCGACGCCGATGAAGCCGCAGCGAGTCGCATGGATCGGAAATCCGAGGGTTTCCGCAAGACATCCATGAAAGTTCTTCACCTCGAACTGCGTGCGCGTCTGGCTCTGGATTTGGTTTCGTACGGAGCCACCGCCGGTGCCATCGCCATTGTCATCTGGCAGGTGGCAAGCGGACATCTGAAGCTTCCTGCAGCATTGGTGGCCATCCTGCTTTCGGTGAGCTTCTTCGTGCCGCTGCGTAAGCTTTCCTCCTGCTCCGACACTGCGATGAATGGGCTGGCTTCGATTAAACGGATTTATGCCATGCTGGACGTCCCGGCAATCGGTGACGGGCAGTCTGCATTGCCGCAAGGTGTCGAGGATTGCTCGATTACTTTCCGAAATGTCGATTACACATACAAACCGATTGATCCGGCGGTTGATAAAGCGGTGTCTGACAATAAAGGTGTCGTTGATAACGACACTGCCGCAAAGAACACGGCCGGGCGCGGAAAGAAAAACGATTCGACCGGTCACAAAGCTTTGGAAGGTGTCAGTTTCACCGCACGGGCGAACGGTTTTACCGCCATTGTCGGGGTGAGCGGTTCGGGCAAATCCACCATCGGTGCGTTGATTGCCGGCACACGCAACGATTATCAGGGTTCCATCCGCTTGGGTTACCGGGTGCTGGGAAGCGTGGGTAGCTGCGAGCTGCACAGCCTCAAGAACAGATCACTGTGCGACGCGGTGACGATGGTCGATTCCCGAAGTCATCTATTCACCGGTTCCCTCCGAGAGAATCTGTTGATGGCGAAGCCGGACGCCACGGCCAACGAGATGTGGCTGGCCCTCGAAGGCGCCCATATCGACGATTTCGTCTATTCCCAGCCCCAGCGTCTTGATATGCGTATCGAACCGGAAGCCGACAATCTTTCCGGTGGCCAGCGCCAGCGTCTCGCCATCGCCAGGGCTCTGCTGCGTGACAGCCCGATCTACGTTTTCGACGAAGCCACGAGCAGCGTTGACGCCGAAAGCGAGCAGCTCATTGATGTGGCGATTCGCGACTTGGCCAGAACCCGTACGGTCATCGTCATCACCCATCGCCTGACCCAGGCCAGAGATGCCAGCAATATCGTGGTGCTTGACTCCGGTCGGGTCGTTGAAACCGGAACCCACGACGAGCTCATGGAAAGCCGTGGCCGTTACGCCACGATGTTCGCGACCCAGGCGTCGATCGAGCATGTCTCGCATCGAAACAGCTGGGGAAGCGCCTATGCCAGGCCGCAGTCCGCGAATCCCAAGGTGCGCAGGCCATTTGATTTCGCCTTGCTTGATTATCAGGGCCACGATGATTTTGACGATTATGGCCGTCGGTCCGGGGCCAGAGACGCCGAACAATCCAAGGTGGATACGCGGCAGGTGCGTCACCTATCGGCCTCTGATTCCACCGGAAAACCCATGAAAGGCAAACTCAAGAAAACGGAAGCGGCGCGTGCTCACACACCTTTGGCGAAGGCTATGGCAAATTCCGCTTCCGCCACTGCCGGGAGCAGACATTCCGATGGAACGCGTTCTCACGAACCGGCAAAACGTCGTGATGAAACCGATGCGATACTCGATGTCGCCAATCGTCCCCACGGTGAGAACAAAGAAATGGGGACATTCCATCTTACGTTGAGGCTGCTTGGTTGTGTCGGACGGCTGACTCCATTCATCGTCGGCGCGTGCCTGTGCGGGACCATCGCGAGACTTGCGGAAACCTTCCTGCCCGTGTTTGGGGTGCTGGCGTTGATGGCGATCCTTGGCCATCCTGTTTGGAATGTGAGCATCGCCTTCGCACTTGTTGCCGTCGTGGTGTGTGCCATTGCGAAAAGCCTGATGCATTATGCCGAGGAATACATGAACCACGAGATGAGTTTCCGTGTGGTTTCGCTCTTCCGCTCGAAGGCCTTCGAAGCACTCCGCCGTCTTGCCCCGGCAAAACTGGCCGGGCGAGGCAAAGGTGGGCTCACCACTTTGGTGACCTCCGACGTCGAGTTGCTTGAGACTTTCTTTGCCCACGCCATTTCTCCGGTGATCATCGCAGTGACCACTTCGGTGGTGTTCGCGGTGGCGCTGTTCACCCTCGATCCATGGTTCGCGCTCTTGCTGATTGTCGCCCACCTCTTCGTCGGACTCGTTCTGCCGCGTCTGTATGCCGGCAATGTGCGCGGAATCGGCGCGCGAATTCGCTCCGATTCCGGCAAACTCGGCGACAGACTCGTTGACGATATGCACGGCATGGATGAAATCATCAGGTTCAACCAAGGCCGCCGGCGTCTTGCCGACATCATCGCCGAAGACAAGAATCTATGGCTTTTCGAAAGCAGGCTGAGCCGCAAGGACGGCGTATTCGGAGGTCTCGGTGCGGTTTCGGTCGTCGTTGCCACTTTCATTGCGGTGAGGATCATGTTCGGCATCGTTCAGGCCGATTCTGTTTCGATGGCCATGTGTGTGGTCGCGGTGATGCTCGTTTTCAGTTCCTTCGGGCCCACCCTCGCGTTGAGCGATTTGCCGGGTAGCTTGAACCAGCCATTGGCGGCTGCCAGGCGCATGTTTGCGCTGTTCGACGAAACGCCGGCAGTGCAGGAGACCGGAAAGGACAAGCCGAAATTCGAAACCGTCTCGCTGAAGGATGTGACCTTTGGCTACCCGCTTTCCTCGGCAGGCTCGACTTCGGTTCCCGCTTCCGCGTTGGTGTTGAAGGACTTCGACTTCACGACGTTGCATTCCGGGATTCTTGGCGTGCAGGGCCCGTCAGGACATGGCAAATCCACGATTCTGAAGCTTATGATGCGCTATTGGGACCCCCAGGTCGGTTCGGTTGAGTTCTCAGGTGAGCCGTTGCCGAAGGTCGAAGCGCATTATCGCCGTCGGGTCGAGACGATGATGGATCAGGATACGTATCTTTTCGACGGTACGATTCGTGACAATCTCTTGGTCGCCGACCCGCATGCCAAAGATTCGGACATGCATCAGGCGCTTCAACGTGCTTCGATCGACAACGTCATCAATGCGCTGCCGGATGGTTTGGATACGCAGGTAGGCGAGCTTGGCTCCAGACTTTCCGAAGGCGAACGACAGCGCATCAGCCTCGCCAGGATTTTCCTCACCGGAGCGTCGTTGGTGCTTTTTGATGAGCCCACGAGCCGTGTCGACGCCCTGAATGAATCGGTCATCCTCCATTCGATCAATACGCTCGCCAACGAACGTCCGGTTTCCATCGTGCTGGTCTCGCATCGCGCCTCCA
Organism: Bifidobacterium sp. ESL0728; assembly: GCF_029392015.1. Taxonomy (NCBI): domain Bacteria; kingdom Bacillati; phylum Actinomycetota; class Actinomycetes; order Bifidobacteriales; family Bifidobacteriaceae; genus Bifidobacterium; species Bifidobacterium sp. ESL0728. Next base: position 2,006,038 of record NZ_CP113925.1, on the reverse strand, counting down.
CGATGCAGATTGCCGACCGTGTCATCACGCTCTAGGCACATAGAAGCGAGGCGGTGTTCGATTCCGCCGGTTCCGTCCGCGTCGGTTCTTTGTTTGCCGTTGGTTGATTACGCAAAACCATGAGTGGATATTCATGAGTGGATATTCATGAGTGGATATTTCTCAGTGACCGTTTTTGCTTGGGCGTTGCTGGATGCTGGAAACTGGCCGTTTAGTGCCTGTCAGCGGCCGTTTTCTTCCTTGGGTGTTCTGGATGCAAGAAATTGGTCGTTTAGCGTCCATCAGTGATTATTCTTCGGTATGGGCGTTTGCAGATGCCGGAAACCGTTCATTCCCATTGGTTGGCTGGACTGGGTCGGCTAGTAGTCTGGATATCAGTTGACAACAAAAGGAGCGATGACGGTGAACGCTGAAGAAACCGTTGGAACGGTAACGAAAATCCCAGATATTACGTTAAGCGACGGCAACCGGATTCCGCAGATTGGCCTCGGCATGCTGCGTATCGGCGATGATGAGGTGACCGGCGTCGTCAAGTCTGGGCTTGAGGTCGGATATCGCCATATCGATGCCGCTGCAGGCTACAACAACGAACCGGGCGTTGGGCGTGCGCTCGCGGAAACCGGTTTCAATACCGGCCAGCCTCGTAAAACACTGTGGGTGACCACCAAACTCAAGGATTCCGAGCAGGGCTACGACAGCGCTCTTAAAGCCTTCGATCGCCAATTAGGGGATTTACGTCTTGACTATGTCGACATGTACATGCTGCATTGGCCGACGCCGTTCAACTGGCGTTCCGGGGAAACATGGAAGGCGTTCACAAAGCTGCGCGACGAGGGACGTGTGCGTACGCTCGGCGTTTGCAATTTCCTGCCCGAACATCTCGAGCGTCTGCATCGCGAAACAGGGGAGTGGCCAACGGTTGATCAGATCGAGCTGCATCCGACCTGGCAGCAGCGTGAGGTGGTCGCTTTTTGCCGTGAACATGGAATTGCGGTGGAAGCCTATTCGCCTATGGCCCGCGGAGCCGACCTCAACGCCGGCGACGGTACCATCGCTCGCATCGCTGCAGCGCACAACGTTTCGCCCGCCCAAGTCATCCTGCGTTGGCATATCGAAAACGGTACGATTGTCATCCCCAAGTCTGTCCACGCGGCCCGCCAGCGCGAAAACCTCGACCTCTTTGGCTTTGCTCTGAGCCCAGATGAGCATGCGCAGATTGATGCGCTCGACGGCCCTACTCGTGCTGGTCACGATCCGATGACCTTCACCTATGCCTGATGACGTCCGGCAGAAGAGCGTGACAATCGTTTTGATACGCTGCAGCCTTTGTTGAGAAAGACAGCAACAATGATTGCATTGCATTACGCGTATTCTGCATATATGTTGCGTTTTTCGGTACTTTTCAATTTACCTGATGGGCATCTTTGTGTTCCTGAAATGCCAACAATAAAGCCTGAAATGCCGCTAATGGTATGGGTTTGTTGAATAAAAATTCAGGAAAAGTGATGGAGGTCACTTATTCGTGGTGCCGATAATGGCCGAAGAGGATACAATTCAGATATTGTTATTTGATTTCGTAATCGGTTGCCGGTGAACAATGACCGCTCGCGCATCCTTCGATTTCAGGAATCATGACAATAGTCAGGTTACAACCGTTTCCTGCAAATATCGCAAAGGAGCATATTATGCCACAAACAATCAAAGCGTCAGTTGCCTATGGAATTGGCAAGGGATTCGCCCAGCCGGAAGATATCGTTATCGACGATCCTATCGGGGCTGAGGTGCTGGTGGATGTTCAGGCATCCGGTCTGTGCCATTCGGATTTGCATCTGGTGGAGGACGATGACCAGTTCTTCCCGTTCCCGGCCGTGATCGGCCATGAGGTCGCCGGCATTGTGGAAGCTGTAGGTCCCGAAGTCGAAGGCATTAAGGTCGGCGATCACGTCGTCGCTTCTCTTGAGCAGGTGTGCGGCCATTGCGCCGACTGTCTGAACGGTCATCCGCAGTCCTGCTCGCAGCAGCAGGAGTGCGTGCGCAAGCCTGGCGAGAAGCCGCGTCTGTCGTTCCCTGATGGTCGTCCGATCACCCAGGCGTTTGGCACCGGCGGTTTCGCCGAGAAAGCATTGATTCACGAGAATCAATTGGCTGTGGTCAACAATGAGGTGCCGTGGGATCAGGCTGCCTGCATCGGCTGCGCCACCATTACCGGCGCTGGTGCCGCGATCAACACCGCGCACGTCCGTCCTGGCGACACGGTTGCCGTCGTCGGTACCGGCGGTATTGGCCTCAACATGATTTCCGGCGCTCGTATCTGCGGCGCCAAGAGGATCATCGCCATCGACGTGTTTGATAACAAGCTGGAGTTCGCGAAGAAGTTCGGTGCGACTGATGTCATCAATTCGAGGAACGAGGATCCGGTCGCCAAGGTACGCGAGCTGACGAACGGCGGCGTTGATGAGGCGTTCGAGGCCATCGGTATGGCTCCGACGATGAAGCAGTGCTGGGATATGCTCGGAGTGGACGGCAACGCCTACTGCATCGGCCTGGCCAAGCCCGACGCAACGATCACTCTCGAGATCAACCCGGCCGACCTCTTGGTTCACCAGCGTGGCCTGAAGGGCGTTTGGATGGGTTCGACCAACATCAAGCATGATATCCCGATGTATGCCGACCTTGCCGTCGACGGCCGTCTGAACGTTCATGACCTGATTAGCCAGCACATCAACCTGAGCCAGATCGATGATGCCTATGTCCAGCTCAAGAACGGCGAGGTCATCCGCTCGGTCATCACTGAGTTCTGATTGCTTGCTTCGGCGCTGGTGTCAGACGCAACCAGCACCGAAGCGTGATTGCAATAATCGGCATTGGCCGGCCTTGTCTATGCGGCAAGGCCGGCCATGTTGGTTAAAATTCGGTTAGCCGAGCTGATTGATGGCGTCGTCAGTGATGAACATGGTCATGTACCACGGCATGTCCGCAATGACTTTCTGTTCGGTTTCATACTCGACTGAAGTGTTGTCGCCGCAAAGTACAAGGGCTTTTGGCAGTTTCCACTCCTTTTGTGACATGAGCTTATCGAGGGAAGTGTGAGTGGTGTAATTCTTGCCTGATTTTGCTTCAAGAGGCAAGACGCCGTCGTCAAATTGTAGAAGGAAATCGATTTCGCTGATTCTGGCTTTGTCGTAATAATATAGATCGAAACCATGCGCGGTGAGTTCCTGTGCAATGAAATTCTCCAGAAAACTGCCCCAGTTGACGCTTAGATCGCCTGTGAGAATTTTTTGTTGCGCCGTGCCCATGCTTGAAGCGGCGAGCAAGCCTACGTCACATAGGAACACTTTCATCAGATTATGCTGCTCATTGATTTTCAGCGGTGTCACCGGTTGTGTCACGTTGCGGCATGGCTTTAGATTCGGTCCTGCGACGTTTTAGCACCTAAAATAAGATTTTTTGCGACGCTTTTTGTATGGCAAATCTCATTTTATGATTTTTCGATAGATGATTCGATACAGAAGCGGAGTGTGCTGACTTCGCCGCTGACTGGCGGGCTCCATCTGGTGCCAGTCATGACCCGCTGACCTTCACTTACGCGTGAGGGTGCTAATGGGAATATATCTATCGGTGTACCGCACTTTCGTCCGCACGCCCGTAAGATTTGGCATCTCCGTTGTCTGCGAGTGCTAGAGTTTTGCATTTTGCTGTCCGCAATGTCGGCTCCTATCGTGATAGGAGCTTGATCTTTTGTCGGGATTGGCATATAATTTAAAATGTAAATAGAACAAATGTTCGGATCGAAAGGGTGCCATGACCAAGGAAATTAAGGTCGCCGAGATGTTTGCAGGCGTTGGTGGTTTTAGACTTGGCCTTGATGGCTATGACAATCCGGAGCATAAGGAATTCCACCTCGATTCAGCTGGGCCTTTCAAAACCATTTGGGCTAATCAATGGGAACCTATGGGCTCACCGACAAAACAGTTTGCATGGAGATGTTATGAGAGCCGATTTGGTGCAGGAAGTTGCATCAACGAAGACATCACTAGAGTGCTGGATGAAGTGGAAGCAGGAAAGCGCGAAATTCCTGATTTTGATATGTTGGTTGGTGGTTTTCCTTGCCAGGATTATTCCGTGGCAAGAACTCTGTCTCAGGCGGATGGCATCGAGGGCAAGAAGGGTGTGCTCTGGTGGCAGATTCGGCGAATGCTGCAGCTGAAGCATCCTAAGTACGTTCTTTTGGAGAACGTCGATCGTCTGCTGAAATCGCCGGCTTCTCAACGTGGTCGCGATTTCGCGATTATTCTTTCGTGTTTATCGGCTCTTGGCTATTCGGTTGAGTGGCGAGTCATCAATGCTGCGGATTATGGCATGCCACAGAAGCGGCGTCGCACTTACATCTATGCACAGGCATCTGCCGGGAAGTGGAATCTCAAATCACGGATTTTTGACTCCGGTGTAATGCGTAGGGCATTTCCGATTGTCGCCGGCGATGAACTGTCAACCGAAGAGAAGGATATATCCTCCGATTTAGTTGAGGTTAGTGAGAACTTTGGTGTTGGGGATAAGACATCGTTCTTCCAGAATGCCGGCGCTATGCAGGATGGACATGTCGTTACCAGTAAGGTAACACCTGATTTTGAAGGACATCGAACCACACTAAGGGAAATTTTGGTTCCTGATAAAGAAGTTCCTGAAAGTTACTATATCGATTCCGGTTCCATTGCTCAATGGACATACCTCAAAGGTGCCAAGCACGAAGAACGGGTCACATCGAAAGGTTTCAAATACAATTATTCAGAAGGGGCTATGGGTTTTCCAGATGATTTGGACAAGCCTTCCAGAACGATTCTCACGAGTGAAGGTGGTTCCGGTCCAAGCCGCATGAAGCACGTAGTGATGGCACAGAATGGAAGTTTGAGGCGTCTAGTTCCTGATGAGTTGGACCAGTTGCAGATGTTCCCCAAAGGTTGGACCAATGATGGCATGAGCGACGGTCACCGTGCCTTCTGCATGGGCAACGCTTTAGTTGTCGGCATACCTCACAGAATTGGGAAGATTATTGCTGAGGATATTTCGAAAGAGACTAAACGATAAATCGTGGCATAGGTTTTTTTAAGAGAGTGCTTCCCATTTGAGCTTATAATGTTGTTATGGGAACTGTAGAAAGTCATAAATTCAGCAGGAAAGAGCTTGAAAGTCTCTTAGACGATTGTATCGAGAAGACTTTAGCTGAGGTCGATGTTAAGCACGTGTTGGCAACTGCGAAAAAGAACAAGGGATATGCCGGTGCTGTGATTGAACAATCTGTGTTAGGCTATCCCGCTGATAGTGCACAAAGGCCGGATTTGATTGTTGATGGTTCCATTCCAACAGAATTGAAGACTACTGGCATTAAATCGTCTAAGAACTCTGGCTCGGTTTATGAGGCTAAAGAGCCTGTGAGCGTTACGGCAGTAAGCCCTGAAACAATTGCGAAAGAGAATTTTGAGAATTCCAAATTCTGGGAAAAGACAGCACACATGTTGTTTGTTTTTTACCTATATTCGCACAAAGCATCATCACCTGTTGAATATGCTGATTTTCCAATTAAAGGTTATGAATTCACGGATTTTGATGGTGATGATAAGGTAAGGCTTCAAAGAGACTGGACAATTGTCCATGATTTCATTCAGATGCTGCAGGAAAGATATCCTAATGAGGTCGAATCGCATTATCCAGAAATCTCTTCAGTGATTAATTCCAGGTTGTCAGTGATTGACACTGCTCCAAAGTGGCCTAATCGACCACGATTCCGTTTAAAGCGTTCATTTGTAGATGTCATAGTGCAGGAATGGTATAAGAAGAGCCTTGGTCGCAAATCGAACTATGAAAAACTTCCTGGAAGGTACTTGGGCTATCAAGAAATTGATAGCAAATGTCATGAGCTGTCGAAGATGTATAAAGGTAAAACAGTAAGAGAGCTTTTTGATATTCTTGGAATTAAGAAGGCTAACGGGCCTACAAAACAAGATGCTGAACGTATCGTTGTTAAAATGTTCGGTGGCGAAGCATCCTCAATGAGTAAAATTGATGTTTTCAGCAAAATTGGTTTGGTAGGAAGGTCTTTTGTCCTGACTCGTTCGAGGAAAGGAACTGAGGATACTAAACTGTTCCCGATTGATTTTGATGAGCTTCAAGACGTGAATATGCCTTTTGAAGAGTCTTCATTCGCCGCGAATTTCATTGACCAGCAAATTTTGTTTGTAATTTTCTCTGAGCCTAGCCATGATGCTGCATTTTCTGAAAATGTTTTTGAAGGCTTCAAGAGATTCCATTTTGATGATGATTTTATACAGTCTCAAGTAAAGTCTGTTTGGGATACGATGAGGAATTTAATCTTTAAGCAAGAGCTGAAAAATGTACAAAAAATAGGGAAGAATGGCAAGCCTATAAAAAACAAGAATGGAATTATTCAAGAGGCTTCAAATTGGCCAAAGGCAAAAGACGGAAATGTGTTTGTCCGTGGTACGGGTGCTGATTCTTCTTCTAGGAACAAGCCAATCTGTATCAATGGAGTACGTATGTATCGACAGAATATATGGGTGAGGAGAGTTTACCTTGTCGAGGCTTTAAAGACGATTGAATATTTGTAATGTGTTATTTCCAGACATGTTGTATATCCTAAACAGTGTCGGTTTTTTAAATTTGCACGAGTTAGAAGGGATTGACTTTATTCTTTCATCAGCCAATCTAGCGCGTAGATTTGTTGAATGCCGTTGTGACTGGTGGGAAGCTCGTCATCGAGGGTGATGAGGGTTTTGGGGTAATTGTCGTCGAGATTGTGGAATGACGAGGGCTTGCGTTCCAAGGTCTTGGGGTCGCGTACCGATTCAGCGACCTGATAGTAGGCCGGGCCGCTTGCGCCGTTGGTGACGAAATCGATTTCGCCGTCTGTGCCTTTTCCGGCGTATACCGTTTCTGCTCGGCGTTTGAGTTCAAGAAACACGATGTTTTCCAGGATTCTGCCAGTGTCGCGTACGTTTCCTGAAACGAGTATGCGACGCAGGCCCATATCCACGGCGTAATACTTTCGTTCCTGCTTGAGGAGGCGCCTCAAATAAGTTTGGACAAGTGTGTCTAAAGTTTTGTGGATGCCGAAGGTGTTCAGCGGCTTGCGGATTATTGTGGCTGGAATACGTAAGTTAAAAAATACTTTTTAACTTACGTAAAAATCGGCCAAGTTAAAAAATACTTTTCAGCTTGGTAAAAAATACGGTAAGTTTAAAAGTATTTTTAAACTTACTGTGTTGTAACGAATCGGACAGATTTACTCAAACGGATACTTGAGGCCCCACTTGGCGCGAATCTGATCCATGAGTTTCATGATGCGCAGGGTGTCGGCGTGGGGCATTTCGGTGCATTCCGTCTTGCCGTCGAGGATGGCGTTGGCAGAGGCGGCGACCTCGTACTCGTAGCCGGTGAGCTCAACGGGGACGTCGACGTGGCGGGTCAGTCTGTGATCGAGGCCGTAGAGGTCGATGCCTTCGATGTTGTTGATGTTCTGGCAGACCATATAGCCCTTCGTGCCCCAGATGGCGCCGGAGCGGTCGGAAGCACACAGCATCGAGGCGGTGGCTGTGGCCATTACGCCGTCGTTGTAGTGCAGAGCGATGGAATCGGTGGCATCCACACCGGTTTTGTAAGGAACCATCGAAGTCGAAATGTCGGAAATCGTGCGCTCGCTGGTATCGGCTCCCAGCGCCATGTCAAAGAAATTCAGTGGGTAGACGCCTACATCGAGTAGCGCGCCGCCGGCCATATTCGGGTCGGTCATGCGAGGTTTGTTCGTGGTCGGGTAGCAGAGGTTCGCCGTGGCTGCCTGCACTTCGCCGATTTCGCCCGACTTGATGATTTCGGCGACGATGCCACGCGAGGGCATGTAGCGTGTCCAGATGGCCTCAGTGCACAGCAATCCGGTTTCCTTGGCGACCTTAAGCAACTCCTGTGCCTGCGCGGTATTGGCAGTGAACGACTTCTCGACCAAAATGTTCTTGCCGGCTTTGAGGCACGCGATGCCTTGTTCGGCGTGCAGCGCGTGCGGCGTGGCGATATAAATGAGATCGACTTTCGGGTCGGCCAGCAGTTCGTCATATGAACCGTAAGAAATGTCAAATCCGTACTTTTGCGCGAAATCAGCGGCGCGACCACCGTCGCGCGCGGCCACGGCGTAAGGCTCGATCAGGCTGCTATAGCGAGAATCGCCGGCCATTTCCACTAATGTATTGGCCATCGATTTGGCGATTCTGCCAGCTCCAAGAATGGCGACGTTGACCTTGAGACCTTGCTCTTTCGCTTCGGCGCGTTTGCCGTTGAGATTGCTCATGAAAGTCCTTTCTTGCATGAAAATGTATTTGATGTTTCCATTCTAGAGTCGGACACGCCATAGGAGTCAATCGAATGTTGCGTCATTTGTCGCAGACTCAAAGTGGAATGGAGACGTGACACGGCAATCGGTAACGGCAGATAACAAGTCTTCCTCAACTAGGGATGAGATGGCCATAGGAACTGCTGCGACTTCTGCTTCCGTAACTTCCGCTTCTGCGATTTCAGTTTCTGCGCCGCTCGGTTCTGAAACTTCCGTTTTTGCGACTTCAGCTTCCGTGCCATCCGCTTCTCTGGTGCCTGATTCTGCGATTTCCGAGAAACCGGCAAAGCAGCTGAAAAACGGCGGCAAAGTCAGCCACAGAAACGCGGAGAAGTCCCGAAAATCAGCCAAAACCCCCGAAAAATACGAACGTGGTACCCGCAGCTATACCATGTCGCATATTCGTGGCAAGAACACGAAAATCGAGGTTTTGGTCCGATCCTATCTTTTCCGGCGTGGCCTGCGTTTTCGCAAAAACGACAAGCGCTACCCGGGTCACCCAGATATAGTGCTGCCTAAGTGGCGCACGATGGTGTTCGTCAACGGCTGTTTTTGGCACATGCACGAAGGCTGCACGAAATTCTCGATGCCGAAATCCAACGTCGAATTCTGGACGGCCAAACTCGTCCGCAATCATGACCGCGACATCACTCAGCATGCCGAACTCGAAAAAGCCGGTTGGAAGGTTCTCGTCGTTTGGGAATGCGAGCTCACCAAGGCCCGCCGCGAGGAAACGTTGAAACGGCTGTATCGCCAGATTATTGGTGCGGATGAGTGCGGCGAATCTTCCGATGAATCATGAGTTTTCAAGTGAAGTTGGCTTGTGGGTTGCAGTACCGAAGCAGTAAATTGCGATTTCTCAAGTTCTCTGCTACTTCAGTTGTGATTGGGATTTTCTTCAGTGTTGGTGTTTCAACGATTTTGTAATGGAGCAGCCTGTGATTTCAGGTTTGATGCAGCAGGGAAGACACTTATATTGATGGTTTTCGTTCCCTGCTGTGCCGCGTTGAAGATGCCGCGCATATAAACCGCGTGAGTAAGTGAGGTCAGCCAATCAGCTTTGCAACTCCTCCAGTTGCTTCTTGGCCTTGTGGAGCTTGACGTAAATTTCGTTACGCTTGGTGCTGTCTTTGGCGCGGGCGTGGTCGCCTTCCAGCTTGGTAATTTGGGCGGTGAGTTCGGCGATCGTCGACTGCTTTGCCAGTCGTGCGTCAAGGTCGTTTCCGTCGCTGTCGCCGAAAATGACTTGGGCACACAGATTTTGCCACACTTCGTCAAGCGTCCCGCCGTTGAGTGGCAAAGATGCAGTTTTGGCATCCTGCCAAGTGCCGATGTAACTTTGCATCTGCGCCTCGCCCTGATGCCCGGCGCGAACCGGGAGGATACGTTGCACGGCTAAAGCGCATTGCAAATCCGTGTTACCGGATTGATCGCCGACGCTGGCATCCTTGGAGGCGTCGCTATTTTCGTCAAGTCTTGCATCGCGTACGCAGACAAAGAGAATGTTGGAAGCCGAACGCAACTTCGCGATATGCTCCATCACCTCGACGGGTGCGTCCCTGCAATTTTGGTTGATGCCCATCACCAGAATCTCGCGGGTCTTCTTTCCTGCGGCCACGTTGATGGTGTTCGGCCGCAGCAGGGCAAGCATGGTGATCGATTCGACGTCGCCGACGAAGCGTTGTTTGAGCCGTGCGGAAACCGGCGGCTTCAAGTAGAACATCTGCTTGGGAATCACGCTTTTCGCTTCGGGGATGGCGCAGGTTTGAGGTAATCCCAACGAAACTGCGCTTACAGTGTTGCAGTGTGCGACGGTCATTGTCGGCCTTTCTCTTTGACGTCGATGCCTCGGACATGTTGTTGCGTATGCGTTGCCGCTGGCTATGTCGGTTATATCGGCTATTCCCCGACAGGCGCTCGCTTACCTTACAGTATAGAGGTGCAGCCAAAGCGAAACGGCGCCTTATCCAGATTCATCGCATCACGCGTTGCGCCGTTGCCGCGTCGATTGCGCCGAGCCACTCACGCCCGCTGCATTTTTTGTATGATGCATGGCGCGATATTCGCGCGGGGATATCCCGTAGCGCTTCCGGAAAGCGTCGTTGAGACTTTTGGCGCTGGGGAAGCCTGTGGCCTGGCTGATTTCAGCGACGCTGCTTTTCGAATTGAGGAGTTTGGCGTGGGCGTCCTCGCAGCGCAATTCGGTCAGATATTCCTTGAAGCTGTTGCCTGTGGCGCGTTTGAAAAGCCGGCTGAAATGTTCGCGGCTGTAGCTGAATTGCTGGGCGACGAACGTTTCGGTAAGCGGCTCGGTGTAATGCTTGTTCAAGTAACCGATGATTTCCATGATGATGTTGCGGCCGCGGCGGATTTCCTCGGGTCGGCGGATACCGCAGGTGAACCGGGTGTATAGCAGACTCAGCATCTCGTAAAGCGCCGCATTGATCAGAAAGCTGCGGTCCCGGGCTTGATGATTGGACAGTTCCATGATTCTGGTCAGCAAAGCGACCAAAGATGCCCGGTCATTGTCGCTTGCGTTGGGTGCCGTCCATGAAAAACGATAACGGTCGGCAAACGGATAGAGTTTGGCGATGGTGTCACCGTTGAACGTCACTGAGATTCCCCGGTAAGGTGAGTCGATCAACGCGTGGTGCAGATCGTAGGGGCTGATGATCAGGGTGTCGCCGGATTCGATGTCGTAGACTTTATTGTCCACGGTGAAGCGCGCGGGGCCGGTGTCCGAATGGACGATTTCCAGCCCACGATGCCAATGCGGATGCACGTATTCGTGATTGCTGTCGTGGATGATCACCAATGCGGGGCTTTCCTCCGGATACACGTCTTCTTCGAGGTAATCGGAAGTGATGACGGTATTGTATGTCGGTTTGGACGATGAAAGCGTCATGTTTCCTCCTTCATTGAGCATAATGGATTGATGAGTCCAAAACAACCATGTTTTACAAAAAATAATCACAAAATATCTTTTTGATATCACAAAATACTATCATTTGTATTTTTCCGGTTGATACATTCGGTCTTGTACATCATTGTCAATAAAAACGAAGGAGTACAATGTCACAAAGCAATGATAGCTCGCCTTCTAAAGATGAAGCCGTCGAAGTCCTCGACCCCAAGATTCGCAGAAGGATTATTCTGGTATGCCTGGCAGGAGCCATGGGAGGCTTGCTGTTCGGCTACGATACTTCGGTGATCAACGGAGCCGTTGACGCCATCGCCGGCAAGGTTTCCGGCTTCAATCTGAACAGCCTGATGAGCGGTATCTCGGTTTCGGGTGCGCTGCTCGGCTGCGTGCTCGGCGCATGGTTCGCCGGCAAACTGGCCGACCGCTATGGCAGGGTCAGAATCATGCTGGTCGCCGCCATTCTCTTCCTCTTGAGCGCCATCGGCTCGGGCTTCGCTCCCGGCGTCTGGATTTTCGTCCTCTTCCGTATCGCCGGCGGCGTAGGTGTCGGCTTCGCCTCGGTGGTTGGCCCGGCCTATATCTCCGAGGTCGCGCCCACCAAGATGCGCGGCTTCCTCACCAGCTTCCAGCAGTTCGGCGTGGCCATCGGCATGTTCCTCTCCACCATCGTCAACAATTTGCTGGCCAAGGGTTCCGGCAGCGCCGATAAGCCGTTCTGGTTCGGTATCTCGACCTGGCGCTGGATGCTCTTGATGATGGTCGTTCCCGCGGTATTGATGCTGATTGCCTGCTTCAAGCTCCCCGAGTCCCCGCGTTACCTGGTGATGAAGGGCCGTGACAGCGAAGCGATGGATCTGCTTCGCCGCCTCAACGGTTCCAGCAATCCGAAGGCCAAGGTCGCGCAGATCCGCGCCTCGCTGGGCAACGACACCACCCCGCGTCTTTCCGATCTTCGAGGACACACCTTCGGTCTGAAGAAAGTGGTGTGGATTGCCATCGCCATTGCGCTCTTCCAGCAGTTCAACGGCGTGAACATCATCCTTTACTATGATTCCAGCCTCTGGCGTTCGGTCGGTTTCAGCGAACAGCAGGCACTCAACATCTCCGTGATCCGCAGTATCGTCGCCTTCATCCCGACGATTCTCGCCATGGTCCTGGTCGATCGCGTCGGCCGTCGTAAGATGCTGTCCTTCGGTTCCGCCGGCATGACCATCTTCCTGCTCATCGCCACCTTCGGCTTCTACCATGCCACCATCACTCCGAACGGCGTCTCCCTGAGCGGTTTCTGGGCTCCGTTGACGCTTGTTGCGGTCTACCTCTTCTACCTCATCTTCTGCGGCACTTGGGGTCCGGCCATGTGGGTGGTCATCAGTGAGATCTTCCCGAACAACATCCGTGCCATGGGCGTCGCCGTCGCCACCGCCTTCAACTGGATCGGCAACTTCGTGGTAAGCACCACCTTCCCGCCGATGCGTGACGGCTGGGGCATCGGCAATGCCTATCTGTTCTATGCTGTTTTCGCGGCGTTGAGCTGGATCTTCGTGGTCAAGGCTCTGCCGGAGACCAATGGCGTCGAACTTGAGGATATGAAAGCCGAGTGAACGCCATGGATGTGAAGATCGAAGACGACGAGCGCAAGCTCTTTTCGACATGGACCGAACTTGATGGCGACCTTGCCGGTTGCGACGAACATATCGCCCAGACCGTTCTGGCCTCGCGCCTGATGTTCGCCCGCGGCGACCGCTCCCGCACTCCCTATTGGCAGGTGCCGGAGGATATCGACGTCATCGCCGACATTCCTTACATCGACGATGGGACTCGTGCGCACAAGCTCGACGTGTATCTGCCGCACGATGTGGTGGTGCGCGGCGGGAAAACCGCGCCGGTCTACATCGATATCCATGGTGGTGGCTTCATGTATGGCCACAAGGAGCTGAACCGCAACTTCAATGTCCATCTGGCTCAGCTCGGTTTCGTCGTGTTCTCCCTCAACTACCGGGTGATGCCGGAAGGTGATTTCCTGGATCAGCTTGCCGACGTGGAATCGGGATTCGCTTGGATTCGCAACCATATCGGCGATTATCCGGTCGATCCGCGTTCGATCTTCCTGACCGGAGATTCCGCGGGTGGCACCTTGGCGTTGTATGCCACGGCTGTCGAACGTAGTGCGGAGATGGCGGATGCTTTGGGGCTGAAGCGTTCCGGGCTCAATCTCAAAGGTTCCGCCCTGGTTTCCGGCCTGTTCGACCTGAAGCCGTATCTTGATGCGGTGGATGGTCTGGGTGATATCGATGAAAGTTCACCGACCGGATCGATGAAGGTCATTGCGCCGTTCTTCTTCAAAACACTGAAGGAGCGAGGCGCGCAGTGGGCTGACCTTGGGTTTATGGCCGCGCACGTCGACCTGCCGCCGCTGTTCCTCAACACCAGCAACGACGATTTCCTGCAAGGTGATGCCATGCGGCTTGGTGCGGCGCTCTGCGATGCCGGTCGCGACTTCGAACTGCACGATCGCCACGCGTCCAAGGGCGTGACTCTGGGTCACGTCTATCCGGTCTGCATGAGCTGGTTGCCGGAAAGCCAGGAGACCTTGCGCCAGATACGCGATTTCTCCTACAATCTGCTCTGATTGTGTTGTCGATTGGCTGCTGGGCCAGTCGATAGATCGCAATTTACTTCAATGCCTCGTCGTTGCCGTTGCAATGGCGGGGCATTGTGTTATTACACTTCAGCGTTATTGCACTTCAGTGAGGTGTTCGCATTTTGTATTGAGCAGAACATTTGAGTTGCGGAGGTCGCTGCTTCAGGCTGTTTTACGTGCAATCGTTCGTTGGATTCAGAGTCGATTCACTTCCAGACTTCCTCACCGTGGCAGACGGGTCAGGTTTCCGTGTACAATACAATATGTTGCCCGGGTAGCTCAGGGGATAGAGCACCGCTCTCCTAAAGCGGGTGTCGTCAGTTCGAATCTGATTCCGGGCACAAATTCCTTTTGGAGGCTATGCATTACAGCATTTTCTGATGGTTGAGTCTGTCTTTCTTGGTATTCGGAATATCTCACTGGTGGCTTGGGCGTTGTGTTCGCACGGTTTTGATACGCGGTATAAGTTTTTCCTTTAACCGCTGCATGCGGGATTTGTCTCAATTTGGTCGTTGCGCGGGCTTGAACATTGCGACGGTGGCATATAATCCAAAAGTAATTGTCCATAGAATTATGCGTATTTTCAAAATATTTTGTATGCGAATAACGAATGATGATTGGTAACAAGAAAGAGAGAAGCATGGTTTCGAGAAAATGGGGTGTCCGCCTCATCGCAGGGCTCGCGGCGGCAGCGTCATTGGTGTCGGTGGCAGGTTGCGGCAATTCCGGCAACAGCGGTGACAAGAAGGATTCGGCGAAGGCGTCTGGAGATGCCATTATCAAAGTAGACAACACCGAGCCGCAAAGCCCGCTGGTGCCTGCGAACACCAATGAGATGGGTGGAGGCAAGGTCATCCGTTACCTTTTCGAAGGTCTGGTGAGCTATGACGCCAAGGGCAAGCAGCATATGGAAGTTGCCAAGTCCATCACGCCGAATGCCGATGCCACGCAATATACCATCAAACTCAATGATGGATGGAAATTCACCAACGGTGAGAAGGTGACGGCTTCTTCCTTCGCCGATGCGTGGAGCTATGCGGCGAATGTCAAGAACGCGCAGAAGCAGGGCAGCCGTATGTCCATCATCAAGGGCTACGACGAGATGCAGGACCCCAACACCCCTGCGGATGCGAAGCTTTCCGGTCTTGAGGTCATCGATCCGCTGACGCTTCAGGTCACCTTGAAGAGTCCTGATTCGGTATTTCCCATCCAGCTCGCGCATCAGTCCTTCTTCCCGTTGCCGAGTGCTGCGTTCAAGGACATGAAGGCGTTCGGCAAGGCGCCCATCGGTGATGGCCCGTACAAGTTCAAGTCATGGCAGCCCAACACGGACATCATGGTCGTGAAGAATCCCGATTATCGGGGAAGCCGCAAGGCCGCGAACGCCGGTATCGACTATCGTGTCTATACCAACGAGGATGCCGCTTACGCCGACCTGCAATCCGGCAATCTCGACGTCATGGAGGAAGTGCCGCAGTCGGCGCTGAAGACCTTCCGCACCGATTCTTCGGTGAAGGCGTTCGTGCAGCCCGGTTCATCCTATCAAGGGTTCATCATTCCCGAAAGCCTGCCGCACTTCGCGCTCGGCAAGGAAGGCAACTTGCGCCGCCAGGCCATTTCCATGGCCATCAACCGCAAGCAGATCGTCAGCAAAATTTATCAGAACACGAAGACCCCGTCCACCGATTTCACTTCGCCGCTGGTTCCCGAACATTCGGCGAAGCTGAAGAATTCCGGCAACCTGCAATACAATCCCACGAAGGCCAAGGAGCTGTGGAAGCAGGCCGACGAAATCTCGAAGTTCACCGGTTCCTTCAAGATCGCTTACAATTCCGACGCTGCTCACAAGCCTTGGGTCGACGCGGTGAGCAACAGTCTCAAGAACACCTTGGGCATCGACGCGTCCGGCGACCCGTACCCCACCTTCAGCGATATCCGCAACCGCGTGACCGACCGGTCCATCAAGACCGCGTTCCGTTCCGGCTGGATGCTTGACTATCCGACCGCCGAGGATTATATGACGCCGTTGTATGCCTCCTCTTCGGCCGACGGGCATGGCTCCAACGATGGCGACTATAAGAATCCGCAGTTCGACGCGGCTTTGGACAAAGCATTGAGCCAAACCGACGTCGCCAAGCGCACCGCCGATTTCCAAGCTGCTCAGGAGATCCTGCTCGACGATCTGCCTTCGATCCCGTTGTGGAACGAGGACGTGGCCGCTGCGGCTTCCACCAAGGTCAGCAACGTGCATTTCGATTACACGAATCTGCCTACCTACAACACCGTCACCAAGTAACGCGTGCGTTGAGGCTGATTGAGAAGTTAGCAGTTGTCTCATAAAAGTGAATACAAGTGAATAAAAGGTCGGGCGACCGTTGATAATGCGGTGCCCGACCTTTTCATATATGAGTTATTCCGCTCAGTACGAGTTACTTCTTGTATGGTTTACCGGTTTTCTTTTTTCGCAGTCGCTTTTGGCTCTTGCTGCCTGTGATACACGGCGTATTTGCACCGGTAAAAACAGACGCGGGCCCGGTGCCGTAATCTGTCAGACTGCAGATTGGTCGGCACTGGGCCCGCTTAAAAATCGCCTATGATTCAGCAGCGGAATCAGTGAGTGTAATCAGCCCTGCACGTAGCTCGCGGTAGGGGACTTGTAGCCGCAGTTCATCATCTCGCTGTTGTAGGCGATCACGCCTTCGCCCTTGGCTGGCAGCACGATCAGACCGCCGTCGCCACGATGTGCGTCGATGTCGTCAAGCGTGGCGCTCGCCGATTCGAGTGGCGTCTGGCCGGCGAACTTGACGCGGTCGGAAACCTGGTGGCATGCGACCGTGCGCATGAATGCCTCGCCGATGCCGGTGCCGGAAACGGCCACCGTCTCGTCGTTGGCATATGTTCCGCAGCCGGGAAGCGGGGTGTCGCCGACGCGACCGTGCATCTGGTTGGTGATGCCGCCGGTTGAGGTGGCCGCAGCGAGATGGCCCTTTTCATCGCGGGCGACGGCGCCGATGGTGCCGTGCTTTTCCCACTCGTCGCCGTTGGTCTGCGCTTCGATAAGCGATTGCTTGCGCTGCTCGGTGATGAAATAGCTCGGGTCGCGGGTCTCGACGCCCCAATCTTTGAGTTCCTTGTCCTGCGGGTCGGCGAAGAGGACGTGCTTGGTCTGCTCCTTGACGGCGCGTGCGGCGTCAATGGGGTTCTTGACCGTATGTACGCCGGCTACCGCCCCGACTTCGCCGTCCCCGCCCATCAGGCAGGCGTCCATCTGAGCGATGCCGTCGCTGGTCAGCGCGGCCCCGTGCCCGGCGTTGAATTCGGTGGCGTCCTCCATGACGTGGATGGCGGCGACAACGGCGTCTTCGGCGCTGGCTCCGGCTTCGAGTTTGGCATATCCCGCATCAAGCGCCCGCTGCAGATCCTTCTCGACCTGTGCCTGGCGTTCCGGGGTGCTGTGCTTGCCCCGGCTTCCGGCACCGCCGTGGACGACAAGCAGGATACCGTTTTCGGCGCCTTTGGTAACGATTGATTTGACTGGGCTACTTGATGCCATTGGTATGTTTCCTTTCGATTGAATCATGATTTGCATTGATAGCATTTGTTCCGTCATCTGTTATGGTACGCCGAAAATGGGCATACTTTTGTTGTTTCTCCAATAAACTACCGATAGCAGAATAAAACATACGACACGATACGTTATTGCCTATTGACAATGCGCTAATGTAATACTTATCTAGTATCTAGTACCGTTCCCGTACCTTCCGTTTCGTTACTTATGTCTTGATGCAATAAACCAATAATTGCCGGTTTCTCCAGCCGCGTCATCTTCAGACATCGTATATCCTGTTATCGTGATGAGCTTGTCGTAAGTTGCCGAACCCGGACTTTGGATTATAATCAAGCGGAGTTTCGCGGTCCAAGGGGTAAAGGTAATGGCAAGAACCCGACAAGACAGGTCGCGAGCAGCTTCTGTGAAGAAAGGCAATGTGAAAAGCAAAACCAAGGCGAAAACCGTACCAAAAGGCAAGTCGAAGTCAAAAGCAAAGCCGAAACCAATTCCGAAAACCAAGAAACGGGGAGGGTTTCTGCGCAAGGTTCTCGCACTGCTGGCGTGGATTTTCCTGTTGGCTGCGTTGCTCGGCACACTGAGCCGTGAGTTGCCAGAGGAGTTGCAGTCATTGCCTTATGTGCCAGCGGTTGCGGCGTTCACCCCGTGGTTCGCGTTGCTTGCTTTGGTGGCGCTGCTGCTTGCTCTTGCGTCCCGCAGGTGGTTTGCGGCATTGTTGGCATTGGCGTGCCTTGGGCTTCAGGGATGGCGGCAATACCCGTATTTTGTCTCGCAGACGCACCTTGACAATGCTGCGGTTTCGGCGGTCGGGGAAAACCATGCGGATACCCACGATTCGTATGCGCGCGTGATGACGGCCAATGTCTATAAAGGCCATGCTTCGGCCGAGGCGATTGTCGAAGCGGTGCGTGACCAGCGTGTGGAAGTGCTGGCGATGCAGGAGACGACCAAGCCCTTTATCCGCGCGCTCAAGGCGGAAGGCATCAACGATTATCTGCCATATTCCCAGATTTCCTCTTCGGACGGCAAGTATGGCAACGCGCTGTTTTCGGCAACCGCATTGGACTCGCCGGCGGACGATGATGTCGATTCCAGCGCCTCCTTCATGCCGGGCGGCACGGTCTCGTTTGGTTCAGGCAAGACGCCCATTCGCTTTGTTTCAGTGCATACCACGTCTCCCAAGCCGGGGTATTGGACCAAATGGCGGACCTCGCTTGATGAGGTGGCGGCCATGCGCTCGCATAAAAACACCAGGTACGTGCTGATGGGGGATTTCAACGCGACCACCGACCACACGCCGTTCCGTAATATTCTGGGTTCCCGGTTCCATGACGCCGCGCAAAGCTCGGGGAGCGGGTTCGTCTTCACTTGGCCGGCGAACAAGCCCGGGGTTCCGAAATTCGCGGGTATCGATCATATCGTCCTCGATCAGGGGATTGTCGCCGGGCAGGTCGGCACGGTGCCGATACCCGGGTCCGACCATGCGGCTTTGCTGGCGACCATCGCAGTGGAATAATTCTTGTATGGCAAGTTTTTTTGAAGACACCTGATCAGATAAAAATTGTGCGTCCTGATTTGTTTTCATTACATTACGATATAAATTGTGACATGGTATACATTCATCTACATGGGTGGCTAAGATAGGTGGCAGGCAGAGAATGCCGAACGTACAAGTGAGATTACAACGAGGAGTGCTCATGGACGAAAAAACATTGGTAGACAAGCTTTCGAAGGTTACTACCATCACTGATTTGCAGGCGGTTGCCAAAGAGGCCGGAAAGCCTATGACCGTCGAACAGGCCGACAAGGCGCTGAACCGTCTCTTCGGTGCGGAGAACGACACCGGCGAACTGATGGGTGATTCCGTGGCCAAGGCCGCGAAAGACATCTTCGGCTGAGTTATCGTTCCGTTTGTTTTTAAAAGGTTGGGGCCTATCCGTTGATAACAACGGATAGGCCCCAACCTTTATTTATTTGTTTTACGCTCACACCGCGTTGGAAATGGCCTCCACGCTGGCCTTCGCGTCGCCGAAGAGCATCGACGTGTTGTCGTTGAAGAACAGCGGGTTCTGTACGCCGGCGTAACCAGTGCCCATCGACCGCTTCAGCACGACGACCTGCTTGGCCTCCCAGACGCGCAGCACAGGCATGCCGGCGATGGGGGAGCCGGGGTCTTCGGCGGCGGCAGGGTTGACGGTGTCGTTGGCGCCGATGACGAGGACGACGTCGGTGTTGGCGAAGTCGTCATTGATTTCATCCATTTCCATGACGATATCGTAGGGCACCTTCGCTTCGGCCAGCAGCACGTTCATATGGCCGGGCAAACGACCGGCGACAGGATGGACGGCGAAGCGAACCTCGACGCCCTGTGCGCGCAGCTTCTCGACCAGGCCGGCCACGGCTTGCTGGGCCTTGGCCACAGCCATGCCATAACCAGGGGCGATGATGACCGAGTTGGCGTTCTTGAGCATTTCCGCCACATCCGAGGCCGTGGTCTCGTGCACCTCACCGGTGATTTCCTTGGCGTCGCTCGCCTTGGTCGGCTTCTCGCCGAAACCGCCGAGAATGACGGACATGAACTTGCGGTTCATGGCCTTGCACATCAGGTAGGAGAGGATCGCGCCGGAAGCGCCGACCAACGAGCCGGTGATAATCAGCAGGTTGTTGTCGAGCATGAAGCCGGAAGCGGCCGCAGCCCAGCCCGAGTAGGAATTGAGCATCGAGATGACCACGGGCATATCGCCGCCGCCGATGGCCGCGACCAGATGCAGACCGAGGAGCAGAGACAGAACGGTCATAATGGCCAGAGGCCAGATCGAATGCGTCGGGATGAACCAGCCGATCATCGCTAGCATCACGATCAGCACAATCAGATTGATGATGTTATGGCCGGGGATGATCAGCGGCTTCGACTTCATCTTGCCTGCCAGCTTCAAGTAGGCGATGATGGAGCCGGTGAAGGTCACGGCGCCGATCAGGACGCCGATGTAGATTTCAGCCAGATGTGCCCCGTTCGGGTTCGTCTCGGTGAGCCACGAATTGTAGCCGATCAAAACCGCCGAAATGCCCACGAAGCTGTGGAGCATGGCAATCAGTTCCGGCATCTGCGTCATCTCGACCGTGCGGGCCTTCCAGATACCGAAGGACGCGCCGACGATGAAGACCAGGGCGATCAGGAGAGCCGTCACCCATACCGGACGCTGGGAATCAACGAGCGCCAAGGCAATGGTGGCGACGATGGCGATGAACATGCCGATCATGCCGAGGATGTTGCCGCGACGGGCGGTCTCCTGCTTGGAAAGTCCGGCCAGAGAGAGGATGAAAAGCACTGCCGCCAGCAAGTAGGCGGATTGAGCAATGGATTCGAGTGTCATGATTTCACGCATCCTTCCTGAACATGCTGAGCATTCGGTAGGTCACAAGGAACCCGCCGAACACGTTGATCGAGGCGATGGCCGCTGAGACCACGGCGAGCACCGTCACCAACGTGTTCGGCGACCCGATCTGCAAGAGCGAACCGATGAGGATAATGCCTGAAATGGCGTTCGTCTGGCTCATCAGCGGTGTGTGCAGCGAGTGGGTGACGTTGAAGACCACGTAATAGCCCACGAAAATCGCCAGGATGAAGATCGAGAACGTCATCAGGAGCTTCATGTCGGCGAAGGCCAGCGCGATGGCGAGCAGAATGGCCGCAATGGCCATGAGCACGGTGTTGCGCTTGCTCTTCTGCGCCTTGATGGCCGCTTCCTTGGCCTTGGCGGCTTCCTCCTGAGCCTTCTTTTCCTCAGGTGTGAGCTTCGGCTTGTTGTCGCTCTTGGCAGCGGCAGACACCGCGACCTTTGGCGGCGGCCAAAGAATCTGGTCCTCCTTGGTCACGGTCATGCCGCGTTGCACCTGATCGTCGAGGTCGAGTGTGACGCGGCCGTCCTTCTTCGGGGTCAGGAGCTTCATCAGATTGACCACGTTGGTGCCGTAAAGCTGCGAGGTCTGCTGTGGCATGCGACTGGCGAGGTCGGTGTAGCCGATGATGGTCACGCCGTTGTCGGTGGTGATCTTCTTGCCGGGCTGGGTGAGCTCGCAATCGCCGCCGCCGCTTGCCGCGAGGTCGACGATCACCGAACCGGGCTTCATGCCCTTCACTGCGTCCTCGGTGATGGTCAGGACGCCCGCACCGCGCACCAAAGCGGTGGTGATGACGATATCGGCGTTCGCAGCCTCTTTGGTGTAAAGCGCCAGCGTCGCCTTCTCCTGGTCGTCGCTCAGTGCCTTGGCGTAACCGGTGTCGGATTTCTCCTGCTGGGCACCTTCGGCACGCACGAACGTGGCACCCAAGGATTCAATCTGCTCAGCGGCTTCGGGACGTACGTCGAAAGCGCGAACTTCGGCGCCCATCGACGCGGCCGCACCGATGGCGGCCAACCCTGCCACGCCGCCGCCGATGACGAAGACCTTGGCCGGGGCCGTCTTGCCGGCTGCGGTGACCTGTCCGGCGAACATGCCTCCGTAGGACTCCGCGGCCTCGATTACGGCGCGGTATCCGGAGACGTTCGACATGGTCGAAAGCACGTCCAGCGACTGCGCTCGCGAAATGCGCGGCACGGCGTCGAGCGCCAAAGCCGTGATATTGCGATGTGCCAGAATGTCCAGCAACTTGGCGTTGCTGTGCGGCGCGAGGCGCGAAATGAGCATGGCGCCCGACTTCATCTTTGCGATTTCATCAGGGGTCGGAGTGTCGACGGTTACTACAATGTCGGCGCTCCAGGCATCCGCAGCCTCGCAGATGGCTGCGCCCGCCTCGCGGTAATCATCGTCGGAGAAGCTTGCCTCTTCTCCGGCTGAAGTTTCGATAGAGATATCGTAACCGAGCTTTTTGAGCTGGCCGACGGTTTTTGGCGTCGCCGCAACCAGCCTTTCGCCCGGAGACATCTCCTTGGGTATTCCGATAATCACAGTCGCTCCTTTCGTTAGGGTAGTGACATCGATACATCACTTTCGTGATACAACTTCACTGTTGTCACATGTATCAACTTTGATGGCCAACAGTTTCAAGTATAGTCCGGTTATTACACAATTTTGGTCAGAAACAATATTTTATGAATGGTAAATAATGTGATTCATTGTTTGTTTCTTGTTCGATATTGTTTTATATGAAGAGTAAATTCTCATATCGTCCCATTGAATGTTGAGTCGTCAAGCGTGGAGTTCGGCAGACTTGCGGCAGTCTTGGAGGCCGAAAGTCTCGAGCGCGAAATAGCGAGTTGTCTTGAATGGATTCAGCGAAAGCTTAGTCTATCCTCGTGCTACTCAAGATTAGATTGCGTCCCAGCCGTCGCAGCCGTGGACTGCTGTTCGGCTTCAGCGTTCTCGAGTTTGGCGCGTACCTCGTTTAAGAGGCTTTGTGCGCGTTTGGCCAGAGCCTCGCCGACTTCCCACTGATGCATCGACTGGTCGAGGTTGAGGCCGCCGGCTTCGAGCGCCTGCACGGCCTTGATGAGGTTGTCGCGCGCTTCCTCATATGGCATTTGGGCGATCTGGTCGCGTTCTTTGTCGGTGAGGCTTGAAGCGGGGGCCGAGGCCTGCTGGGTCTTGGCTTTGTTGTTGGTTTCCGAATCCTTGGTTGCTGCCATGTTGAGTCCTTACATAATCTGTGTGGTTGATTTTACTGTTGCTGTTGTTGTATTCGAAGTGAAGGAAGTTCCTTTATATCGGATATCGAATGGGTGCCGCCTGCCTCTATGCCGGATTGACGGTTTTCGCCTCGGTGACCACCTCGCCCTTCTTCAAGGTCAAGGTCAGTATGTCACCGGGAGAAACCTCCGTTGCGTCGTCGAGCACGTGCCCGTTGGCCGCCTGCACCACTGCGTACCCGCGATCGAGCGTGGATTGCGGGCTCAAGGCGTTCAGGCTGGCGTGCAGCTTCTCGATAGTCAGGCTGGCATCGTCGACGAGTCTGGTGAGTCCAAGTTGCATGCGCTGCCTCGATTCGTCGAGGAAACGCTGGTGTGGTTCGAGCATCGTCTGCGGGCGGGTGAGACTCGGTCGGCTCGCGTAGCCTTCGATGACACGGATCTCGTTGTTGACCCGGGCGCGCACTCGCATGTTCATCTGCGCACGGGCATTGGCGATGAGCTGCCACTGCTCACGCACGTCCGGCACCGCTTTCTTCGCGGCGTCGGTGGGGGTGGAGGCGCGCAGGTCGGCCGCAAGGTCGATCAACGTCCAATCGTCCTCGTGGCCCACGGCCGAAATAATAGGGGTCTCGCACGCTGCAGTGGCACGCACCACGCCTTCGTCGGAGAAGCCGATCAGGTCCTCGAAACTCCCGCCGCCGCGGGCGACGATGATGACATCGACCTCGGGGTCGGCGTCAAGCTTCTGGATGGCAGCAATCACGTCAGATGGGCATTGCACGCCTTGGACGTGGGCGTGAACGACCTTGAACTTCACGGCCGGCCAGCGCAGATTGACGTTGGTGATGACATCGCCTTCCGCACGTGCCTGCGGGGCGCAGATGAGGCCTATGCATTTCGGGAATTCCGGCAGCTCGACCTTATTGTCTTGGTCGAACAGGCCTTCGCCCTTGAGCTTTTTGCGCAGTTCATCAATCTGCGCCTTGAGGTCGCCTGCACCGATGCGACGGATATCGTCGGCCACAAAACTCAGGCGCGTGGCTTTGACCCAGACGTCGGGCTTGCCGTGGATGACCACACGGTCGCCTTGGCGGAAATTCGAGGCCATCGCCACGAAATTGCGAAAGCCCATCACCGATATCGAGATATCCTCGAAATTATCGCGCAGGGTGATATAGCCGGAACTGGCGCGGCGCATGTTGATTTCGACGATCTGTCCTTCGACCCACGAACCCGGCCAGCGCTTCACGGCGTCGTGGTATTTCTGGCTGACTACGCTGACCGGCCACGGGTTCTCCGGCGTGGTGTCGCGAGCCAAACGCGGCAGCTGATCCAAAGGTTTCAGGCCTTGCCCGTTCGCCCCTGAGCCCTGCACGGGTGCGCCGGCTTGGGTTGATGCCGAATACCCGTAACTCGTATTGAATGTCATGATTCCACAATCCTCTTTGTGAAGGACAAGATACGATTTCCTTGATATCGGTATCAAGATTCCTTGATACCGCCACTGGACAAATTAATGTGGTTTTCTGTTCGACATTCCGAGACGAAGACAAATGTGAAATTTTTGTACTGTTAATTTTCGCACCATTCCGCCATTGTTACTAAATCTGGGGGCGAAACGCCGTGTGAGTCCCTACATATAGTATTTAGGTCGTGTATAGTGGTGAAAAGCACAGAAAGTTACACGCGTGTGATTTCAACCATGTGATTTGTAGATTTCTGTTTTATTTTTCATCAACAAAGGTAGGTAAGTGATGCAGGCTCAGGTTCTGGATGCGCCCACGAAGCCGACGACGGCGACGAAAACCGTGTTGGTCGAAAAGCGTGATGGACGGATTGTTGATTTTGACCCGGTGAATATCATCGCAGCTGTCAAGTCTGCTTTCAAGGACCTCAACAAGGAAGTTGGTCCCGAAGAGGAGCAGATGATCCGCGATCTTGCCAACGGCATCGAAGGCGAGGTCAAGGAACGTTACAGCGGACCGGCCAAAATCGAGGATATCCAGAACCTCGTCGAGCACGGCCTGGTGGAAAATCACCTCTATGAGGTGGCTCGCAACTACACCAACTATCGCCTGAACAAAGACATCGACCGTGCCAAGGCCACCGATATCAACGCCGCCGTCGACCGCTTGGTCAACAAGGATGAGACGCTGGTGCGCGAGAACGCCAACAAGGATTCCAACGTCTACGCCACCCAGCGCGATCTGCTTGCCGGCGCCGTCTCCAAGGCCTCGGCTTTCTCGATGCTCCCGAAGCGCGTCGCCAACGCCCACATGAAGGGCGACATTCACTTCCACGACGCCGATTATTCGCCGTTCACCGCCGAGACCAACTGCAGCCTGCCGAATTTCGCCGACATGCTCCACAACGGTTTCGAGCTGGGCAACGCGATGATGGACACCCCGAAGTCCATCGGCACCGCCGCCACGCAGATCACACAGATCATCAAGGACATCGCGGGCGACCAGTACGGCGGCCAGACCGTCAACCGCGCCGACGAGATGCTTGACGAATACGCCCGCAAGGATTACCAGAAGTTCCTCGACCAGGCCCACACCATGATTCCGGATTCCATGCCGGAAGAGGTTGCCCAGCAAATCGTCGACGGACTCAAGGCCAACGAGCCCAAGACCCTGCACTTCGACGCCGACCGCAAGCCGATTCCGCAGGACACCCCGTTCCACGCCGATGCACCGCGCATGGAGCAGATTCGCGAGATCTACGCCAAGATCATGACCCGCAAGGCCATCTACGACGCCATGCAGACCATGGAATATCAGATCAATTCCAACCGCGTCTCCAACGGCCAGACCCCGTTCGTCACCGTCGGCTTCGGTCTCGGCACCTCATGGTTCTCCCGCGAAATCACCCGCTGCATCTTCCTGGTGCGTATCCTCGGCCTCGGCCGCGACCACCACACCGCGATCTTCCCGAAGCTCACCTATGCCATCAAGCACGGCATCAACTCCGAGCCTGGCGACCCGAACTACGACTTGAAGCAGCTCGCGCTCGAGTGCTCCACCAAGCGTATGTACCCCGACATTCTCTTCTACGAGAACCTCGTCAAGATCACCGGCTCCTTCAAGGCGCCGATGGGTTGCCGTTCGTTCCTGCCCAACTGGACCAACCCGGACACCGGCAAGGACGAAGAGGAGGGCCGTATGAACCTTGGAGTCGTTACCGTCAACATTCCGCGCATCGCGCTGGAATCGCGCGGCGACAGGGACCGTTTCTGGAAGATCTTCGACGAGCGCATGGATGTCGCTCACGAAGCCATGCAGTTCCGCATCATGCGCTGCAAGCAGGCCAAGCCTATCAACGCCCCGACGCTCTATCGCTATGGTGCCTTCGGCCGCTTGGATGCCAACGACAACGTCGACCAGCTTTTCAACCGTGATCGCGCCACCGTATCTCTCGGCTATATCGGCCTGTACGAAGCGACCAGCGTCTTCTATGGCAAGGATTGGATGACCGATCACAGCTGGGATCCGGAAGGCAAGGAGTTCGCGCTTTCTATCGTCAAGAAGATGCACGATCTGTGCGCCAAGTGGGCCAAGGAAGAGGGCTATCACTATTCGCTCTATTCCACGCCCGCCGAATCGCTGACCGACCGCTTCAACCGCATGGATCGCGAGAAGTTCGGCCGCGTGCCGGGAGTCACCGACCACGACTTCTACACCAACTCCTTCCATTATCCGGTCTGGCTTTCGCCGACCCCGATGGAGAAGCTCGACTACGAGAAGGACTTCCCGTATTACGCTTCCGGCGGGTTCATCAACTACTGCGAGTTCCCGACCCTGCAGACCAATCCGAAGGCGCTCGAAGCCGTGTGGGATTACGCCCACAACATCGGCATCGGCTACCTCGGCACCAACACCCCGATCGATCACTGCTATGTCTGTGGTTTCGAAGGCGACTTCGAGCCGACCGAAGAGGGCTTCAAGTGCCCCGAGTGCGGCAATGCCGACCCCGACAAGTGCAACGTCACCAAGCGCACCTGCGGTTACCTCGGCAACCCGGTGCAGCGCCCGATGGTGCACGGCCGCCACGAGGAGATCACCCATCGCGCCAAGCACATGAGCGGCGAGACCGGCCACGTGATCCTGAAGGACGGCACCGAGCGCGAATGGTACGAAGAAGCCAAGTAGTTCGGTAGTTTTGTAACGTAAAAAGTAAGGCGGTTCATCGTTCGGTGTACCGCCTTTACTATTGCCAGGTGAGTCGGCCTGTGGCAGTATTCCAAAATGATATCGTCATAATCCGCGTAAGCAATGAATGATTTTTTGCGAGAGAGAAACCACATCCTAGGGTTGTGATGGATTGTTCTATTTGAAAGAGGAAGTAAATGGGAAAGCTGGTAGGCGGCAAGCTGCATGATTTCGCGGCGGACGAGCAGAACCGTGGGCCGTGGATTCCCACGAAGTATGCCAACAACCCGAAGGCGGGGCAGTGGACCAGCGACAAGCTGAGCCACGACATGATCGCCGACTACAAGCCGCTGGTGATGACCGACGGCGAAGGGATCCGCTGCTCCGTTTACGTTTCCGGCTGCCCGTTCCATTGCGTCGAATGCTTCAACGAATCCATCTGGGATTTTCAGGCCGGCCACCCTTATGCGCAGGATTTTGAGGACAAGGTCATCAAAGATCTGTCGCAGGGCGTCGTTCAAGGTATTACGTATCTCGGTGGCGAACCCTTGCTCAATACCGGTGTATTGCTGAAACTCTCCAAGCGTATCCGCGAGGAATTCGGAGGCGACAAAGACATCTGGTGCTGGACCGGCTATACGTGGGAAGAGCTCATGCGTACCGGCGAAAGCTCCGATAAGCTGGAACTTTTGCGTTATGTCGACGTACTGGTGGACGGCCGCTATATGAAGGACCATCACGATTCCCTGCTGCAATTTCGTGGTTCGAGCAACCAGCGCATTATCGATGTGCCGGCATCGTTGCGTGCGCACGATGAGACAGGCACGCTGGCACCCGTGATCTGGCCCAAGCTGCACGACCAGCACCGTTTCATTCCAGAGGTCTACGGTAAGGACCGCTCGGCCGGTGAAGGCGCTGCCAGCTGAAGCCGTTTCAATCGTTTTTATTTTCTGTGCGATGATTCAAATATCGTGGAGGATTCCTTGGTCTCTGAAATTATATTGTGATAACACTTATGTAAAATGAATGCGACAATATGGACATGCATGAATCATTCGTATTGTCAAGAGATGTAAGTCACAATGGTTGTTTCTTTTAGCTGAATCGTTGCAATCTATCTGGCTGATGGGTTGTGCCGCGACTAATCTTGCTATGTATATGTGTGTAAACTCACGGTGGCAGATTGCGCAAAACGCGGTGGGTTTACGGAAACGGTAAAGGATTCAGGCATGGCTGACGTGATGGAAACCAAGACGACGGAGCATGAAGTTACGCCCCTGCGAGTCGGGCTCGATATCGGTTCAACTACGGTCAAGGCCGTTGTGCTCGACAAAAGCAACGACCTGAAGGACGTGCTGTTCGCGGATTATCGGCGGCACAACGCCAATGTACGCGCCACGGTGGCAGGGCTGCTGCGTGACATCAAGAAACAGCTTGAAGAGGAAGGCCGCGGCTGCCAGCCGATCAATCTTGCCATCACCGGCTCCGGCGGACTGGGGCTGGCCGACGATATGCACGTTCCGTTCGTCCAGGAGGTCATCGCCGAGACCAAGGCCATCGACCAGGTCTATCCCGAAGCCGACGTGATCATCGAACTCGGTGGCGAGGATGCGAAGATTACGTACTTGAAGCCGACCCCCGAGCAGCGTATGAACGGCTCCTGCGCTGGCGGCACCGGTGCGTTCATCGACCAGATGGCCACATTGCTCGATACGGATGCCAGCGGCCTCAACGATATGGCCAAGGACTACAAGCTGCTTTACCCGATTGCTTCGCGTTGCGGTGTGTTCGCCAAGTCCGACTTGCAGCCGCTGATCAACGACGGCGCCGACAAGCCCGATCTGGCCGCCTCCATCTTCTCGGCCGTCGCCACACAGACCATCGCAGGCTTGGCCTCCGGTCGCCCGATTCATGGCAACGTCGTTTTCCTTGGCGGGCCGCTTTTCTTCCTTTCAGAGCTACGCGAAGCCTTTGCCAGAGCGCTGGAAGGCAAGGTCGACAAGTTCATCGTTCCCGAGAACGCCCACCTTTACGTGGCCTACGGCTCCGCGCTGATGTGCGGTGACGACAACGAGCTCGATTCCGGCCAACATTTCGAGCCGCATAGCTGCCAAGAGATCATCGACGACCTCGAAGCCCTCAAGAACAAGCCGGTCGACACCGCCACAATGCCGCCGCTCTTCCCGACCGAAGAGGACCGTCGCAAGTTCAACGAACGCCACGGCAAGGAACAAGTCAAGGTCGGCACGCTCGAAGGTGCCAAAGGCCCGCATTTCCTCGGCATCGACGCCGGTTCCACCACCATCAAGGCGACATTGATCAACGACGACCGTGAGATTGTATGGTCGTCTTATGGCACCAACGACGGCAGCCCGCTCGATGCGGCCGTCGAAATCGTGCGCAAGATCGAAAACGCGCTACCCCCCGAGGCTTGGATTGCCCGCAGCTGCGCCACCGGATACGGCGAAGGGCTGATCACCACCGGCCTGCACTTGGATGAAGGCGTGGTGGAGACCATGGCGCACTATCGCGGCGCCGAAATGGTAAGCCCCGGCGTCACCGCTGTGATCGACATCGGCGGACAGGACATGAAGTACTTGGCCATCGCCGACGGCGTCATCGATTCGATTTCCGTCAACGAAGCGTGCTCGTCAGGCTGCGGCTCGTTCCTGCAGACCTTTGCGTATTCCATGGGTCTGACCATCGAGGAATTCACTCAGGCCGCGCTCAATTCCGACCACCCGGTCGACCTGGGCTCGCGCTGCACCGTGTTCATGAACTCGTCGGTCAAGCAGGCGCAGAAGGAAGGCGCGAGCGTCGAGAACATCGCGGCCGGCCTCTGCTATTCCGTGGTGCGCAACGCGCTCTACAAGGTCATCAAGCTGCGCGATTCCGGCCAGCTCGGCGACACCATCGAGGTGCAGGGCGGCACATTCCTGAACGACGCCGTGTTGCGTGCTTTCGAGCTGTTGACCGGCAAAGAGGTCACCCGGCCGAATATCGCAGGTCTGATGGGTGCGTTTGGTGCGGCGCTGACCGCGCGTATGCATTACGAAGATGCGCACGATACCGATGAAACCGCGGAACATACCAAGTCGACCATCGTGCAGGGCGAGGAACTCGACCATCTCTCGATGACCTCCGAGCGTGACGTGTGCAAGCGTTGCCAGAACCGCTGCAAGCTCACCATCACCACGTTCCAGGACGGCTCGCGCTACGTCACCGGCAACCGCTGCGAACGCGGCGCCGACGCCAAAGCGGAGCGCAGCGACAGGCCGAACCTTTACGATTACAAGTACAAGCGCGTCTTCGCCTACCGTAGGCTTACCGACAAGAAGGCATACCGCGGCGAAATCGGCATTCCGCGAGTGCTCAACATGTACGAGAACTATCCGTTCTGGTTCACCCTTTTGACCAACCTCGGTTTCAAGGTACGGCTTTCCGGCCGAAGCAGCCATGAGCTTTTCCAGTCCGGCATCGAATCCATTGCTTCCGAGAACATCTGTTATCCGGCGAAGATGGTGCATGGACATATCAAGTGGCTGCTCGACCGCGGCGTCAAGACCATTTTCTATCCCTGCGTTTCCTATGAAGAGAACCTGGTCGAGGGCAACACCGACAACCATTACAATTGCCCGATTGTCGCCAATTATCCGGTTGTAATAGAAGCGAATATGGCCGAGCTGCGTGAACCCGGCATCCGCTACATGCGTCCTTACTTCAATCTTGCCGACCATGAGTTGATGGTCGACCGCATCGTTGAGGAATTCGCGTGGACCAACGTCACGCGCGAAGAGGCCGAGAAGGCCGTCAAGGCCGCATACGCCGAAGACAAGATCTTCAAGCACGACGTGCAGCAGGAAGGCCTGCGCGCGCTCGCCTATATGAAGGAGCACAACTGCCGCGGCATCGTGCTCGCCGGCCGTCCCTACCATATCGACCCCGAAATCAACCACGGCATCCCCGAAACCATCTGCTCGCTTGGAATGGCGGTGCTTTCCGAGGATTCCATCTGCGAGCTGCAGCCGGGCGAAAACCTGCATTTGAGCGAATACCTGAGCAAGGGCGAGAAGGACCCCAAGGCCAAGGATGAAGGCGGGTTCCGTGAGGTCGGCGACCGCAAGGTCATCAATATGCCGTTGCGCGTGGCCAATCAGTGGGCCTACCATTCCAGGCTCTATGCGGCGGCGAATTTCGTCGCATCCTACCCGGGGCTTGAGCTTGTGCAGCTCAACTCCTTCGGTTGCGGCATCGACGCCATCACCACCGACCAGGTCAGCGAAATCCTCGCCGACAAGGCCGATGTCTACACATTGCTCAAGATCGACGAGGTCAGCAACCTCGGCGCGGCGAAGATTCGTCTGCGTTCGCTCAAAGCGGCCGTCGAAGAGCGCGAGGCCAACAAGGCCAAGCTTGAAGCGAAGTCCGTTGCAAATGCCCCCAATAAAGAAGGTGCTATGGAACCTGCCCAAATGACCGCCGAAGATACGACCAAGAAGGCCGCCGAGGCGAAGGCTCGCGAAGAGGCCGCCGCCAAGCGCGAAGCCGAGCTGAAGGATGCCGAAAGCAAGCTCGAAGCAGCCAAGGCGCAATTGGCCGCTGCCCAAGCCGCCGTCGATGCTGCTCAGAACAAGGCGGAAACCGCCAAGCAAGATGCCGAAGCTTCTTCCGATACCTCTGAAGATTCCGATAACGCGGAAGTCCCCGCCGACAAGCAGGGCGAGTTCCGCAAGACCGGTTCCGCAGCCCCGACCCCGGGCCGTCAGGTGCTGCTTGACAGCGTCATGAAGGCGAACCCGAAGCTCACCGAGTCGATGAAGGAAGCCTCGCGTCGCGCCAACGGCGAGACGGTTGCGATCGGCACCGCCAAGACCGACAGGGCCAATGTCACCTCCAAGACGGGCAACAAGCCCGCCGACGGCAAGATCGGCAAGCGTAACAAGGGCACGATTACCGCCTACGCCCACAAGGTGCGTTTCCAGAAGGATATGCGCCGCGACTACACCATTGTCGCCCCGCAGATGAGCCCGGTGCACATGAGCTTGGTGGAGGCAGTGATTCGTTCCGGCGGCTACAAGTTCGACGTGCTCAAGATGGCCGACCAGCAGGACGTGGAGACCGGCCTCAAGTACGTCAACAATGACGCCTGCTACCCGGCCATCATGGTTGTCGGCCAGCTGGTCGATTCGATCATCAAGGGCAAGTACGACCCCGACAAGGTCTGTCTGGCCATCACCCAGACCGGCGGCATGTGCCGTGCGACCAACTACTACGGCCTGATCCGCAAGGCGCTGGTCGACGCGGGCTATCCGCAGGTGCCGGTCATCGCGCTTTCCACCCAAGGCATTGAGGACAACCCCGGTTTCACCGCGACTCCGACACTGCTGTGGCGTGCGATCAAGGCGCTGGTCATCGGCGATTTGCTGATGAAATGCCATTACCGCGTGCGTCCTTATGAAAAGGTCAAGGGCAGCGCCAACAGGCTTTACGAGATGTGGGACAAGATCGTGCGCGAGACCATCGAGCACCATGGCCATTCCACGACCGCAAAAAGGAAGATCGGCAAGGGCTATCTGCCGTATCAGACGTTGCTCAAGGAGATCGTCAAGAGCTTCGACTCCCTACCGTTGCGCAACATCCCGCGCAAGCCGCGCGTCGGCGTGGTCGGCGAGATTTTGGTCAAGTATCATCCCGATGCCAACAACCACTTGGTCGACGTCATCGAGTCCCAGGATTGCGAGGCCGTGGTGCCCGGCATCATGGAGTTCATGACCACCGGTCCGTACATCACGGATTGGAAGGAAAGGAACCTTGGCATGGGCGGCAAC
This sequence comes from Bifidobacterium sp. ESL0728, assembly GCF_029392015.1. Lineage (NCBI taxonomy): Bacteria > Bacillati > Actinomycetota > Actinomycetes > Bifidobacteriales > Bifidobacteriaceae > Bifidobacterium > Bifidobacterium sp. ESL0728. The sequence continues at coordinate 1,972,899 of NZ_CP113925.1, read as the reverse complement.
CAGAAGGCGTACGCCGTGATGCGCTGGGGGCTCGACCGGATCATGAACCCGGTGCGTCGCGCGATTGATACGGCGCATGGCAAATTCAGCCAGGACACTCCGATGCCGGAACTGGTTCAGCTCGCCTCCACCGTCACGTCGATTGGTGTGCAGGCCGGCGAAGGCTGGCTTTTGACCGGCGAGATTCTGGAACTCATCAAGTCCGGTTGCCCGAACGTCGTGTGCGCCCAGCCGTTCGCCTGCCTGCCCAACCACGTCACCGGACGCGGTATGTTCGGCAAGATCCGCAGGCTGCATCCCGAGGCCAACATCGTCTCGATCGACTACGATCCCGGCGCTTCAGCCGCCAACCAGTTGAACCGCATCAAGCTGATGATCGCCGCCGCCAAGAAGAACGAGCAAAAGCTGGAAAAGGCCGACTGAGACCGAGCTGATCCTGTCTGCATAGCGATAGGGCAAAACAAAAGTCGGGCGATACCTGTTCGTAAGGTTTCGCCCAACTTTTGATATGCGATACATCGTGCTCGTGTTGCTCGTATTGGAATTGTGCCGCCAACTGTCGCGGTTTTTGAATCCGGGAACGTCGATTCCATGTTAAGCAGGGTTGGATGGTATGCCGATGCGAATAGCGATGTCAGCTAAAATCGAGGATCTCGTATTGCTAAAGGTGTCGGCAAAACAGATATGTGGCAGAAAGCCAAAGAAAAATTCATGGTCCGCTGGACGAATCGCATCGAGTGCATGGCCAAGGTGACCAATGACACGTGCCTGTTTTTGTCTGAGACTTGGCGATAAGCGTTGCATATCGAATTGTATGAATATCTATCAATAGTAATGAATTGCAAGAACCGCTTTCACCATTCGGCACGCCAGTATTGTGGCGCGGCAGGATTGGCCTCGCGCGGAACACCGAGGCGGGCGGCGGCCATCGCGGGCCAGTGCGGGTTGCGCATGGCGGCGCGGCCGATGGAAACGGCGTCGACTTGATGGGTGCGCAGCATGGTTTCGGCCTGTTCCGGGCTGGAAATGCCGCCGACCACACTCACGACCGCATCGGTGTCGGCCAGCGCCCGCTTCATCTGCGCGCCGAGAATGGCGTGGAAGCCGGGGCCCGAAGGTTGCAGCGGGGTGTTGACCAGGCCGCCGGAAGAAACGTCGACCCAGTTGATGCCGTGGTTGACGACCAAATCGTGCATCAGTCGCGAAGTGACGTCGATATCCAGCCCGCCTTCGACCCAGTCGGTGGCGGAAATGCGGATGCCGAGCGGTTTGGAAGCCGGCCAAGCGGCGCGCACGGCGTCAACGACCTCACGGGTCAGACGGGACCGGTTCTCCTCGCTGCCGCCGTATTCGTCGGTTCGCGTGTTGGTCAGCGGCGAAAGCGATTGATGGAGCAGATAGCCGTGCGCGGCATGAATCTGGATGGCGTCGTATCCTGCGGCGTCGGCCCGGCGAGCGGCTTGCGCGAAGTCGGAGACAATCTGCGAAATTCCGCCTTTGTCCAGTTTCGTGGTGGGACGGTAGCCTTTGGCGATGGATTGGTCGGTCATTCCGACCGTTTGCCATCCGCCGTCTTCGAGCGGTGCCGAGCCACCGTGCGAGCCGGGAAGCCAGGGCTTGCCGGAAGCGCGACCCCCGGCGTGATTGAGCTGTAGGGCCACCGCAGCGCCCTGTGAATGGATAAACGAAACCAGATGCCGGTGTGCGTCTACTTGCTCGTCGCTATACATCCCGAGGTCATAGGGTGAGATCCGGCCAACCGGAGATACGCCGGTCGATTCGACGGTGAGCAGCCCGAACCCGCCGGCAGCGATGGCCCCGTAATGCTGCAGGTGCCAGTCAGTGGCCACTCCGTCCTGCCGATCCACGGCGTACTGGCACATGGGGGAGAGGATGGTCCGGTTGCGCATCTTGAGTCCCGTCCCGTCCGGTGTGGCGATGGTCAACGGCGAAAACAACGTGCTGCGATTATCCGTGGTCATAACGACGCTCCTCATCAAGTAGTGATGGTTCAATAACAGTTATTTTAGGTAAACGCGCGAATTTCGGCAGTGGTTTATTGGAATATCATATGACCAGCGGTTTTATGGATATTGCCTATCAATGTGTGTTGCTGATATCTATTATCTATCTCGAATTGGTTGGGATAGAATCAGCATGGTTCTGCTATCTATATGTTTGTGCTTTGATAGATATTGATACAAAGGAAGTGTGAATCAATTTGTGCTTTCCGGCCAGGATTGCCGTCATAGTAGTCGATGAGCAAAGTGTTCGGTAATAAGGGAATATCAAGGATAATAAAATGCAAGAAAACAAAGAATTACCGTATCGGAACCCACAACTTTCCGATGAAGAGCGTATCGCCGATCTTTTGGGGCGCATGACGCTTGAGGAGAAAGTCGGGCAGATGCTCCAGCTTGACGCCCGTGGAGGTGATCTGGAACATCTCATCGTCGAGCGGCATGTTGGCTCGATTTTGCACACCAGCCCGAGCGATTTGCCCAAGGCTGCGGAAATGGTGCGCACACGGACCAGGCTCGGCATTCCGCTGGTAGTCGGCGACGATTGCATTCACGGCTATTCGTTCTGGCCCGGTGCCACGATCTATCCGGAAGAGTTGGGCATGGCCTCCTCGTGGGACCCGGCCAAGGTGGAGAAGGCTGCGCGTGCCACGGCCGAGGAGGTTTCGACGACCGGCGTGCATTGGACGTTCTCTCCGGTACTTTGCATCGCCCGCGACACCCGTTGGGGCCGCGTTGGCGAGACCTTTGGCGAGGATCCTACGCTGATCGGTGAATTCGGTTCCGCGATGGTTCGCGGTTATCAAGGCGGCGCCAAAGCGGGGGAGCCGCTGGCCAAAGACGCCATTCTGGCCTGCGCCAAGCATTTCGCCGGGTATTCGGAGACACAGGGAGGACGCGACGCCAGCGAGGCCGACCTTTCGCACCGCAAGCTGACCTCCTGGTTCCTGCCGCCGTTCGAACGGGTCGCCCGTGAAGGTGTCGGCACGTTCATGCTCGGCTACGAATCCATCGAAGGCGTGCCCGTGACCTTCAATCACTGGCTTTTGAGCAAGAAGCTGCGCGGCGACTGGGGCTACAAGGGCATGCTGGTCACCGATTGGGACAACGTCGGCCGTTCGGTCTGGGAGCAGAAGATCAAGCCTGATTTCGTCCACGCCTCAGCCGACGCCGTCAAGGCCGGCAACGATTTGGTGATGACCACCGAGCAGTTCTACGACGGTGCCATTGAGGCCGTCAAGACCGGACTGTTGAAAGAAAGCGAACTCGACGAAGCCGTTTCGAGGATTCTTGCGGTGAAGTTCCGTCTGGGGCTTTTCGAGGATCCACGTCTGCCCGACCAGAAGCGCATCGATGCAGTCATCGGCAGTGACGCGCATCGCCAGACCAATCTTGAACTGACCCGTGAGTCGGTGGTGCTCTTGCGCAATGGTTCATTCTCCTGGAAATCCACTGATAAGACAAACAATGCGGAAGATTGTGATGATTCCGCGAAGGACGCCAAGCCGGTACTGCCTCTTGACGGCAAGGCTATACACAACCTCGCGGTCGTTGGGCCGCTCGCCGACGATGCCCAGACGCAGCTGGGTGACTGGGCCGGCAACTCCGGCCAGGTCTCGTGGATGCCGGAAGGGCAGCCCCGCGAGATGATCACGACGGTGCTCGATGGCTTGCGTGCCATCGGCGAGGACGACGGTTTTGAGGTCACCTATGCCAAAGGTTCCGAAGTGGTGGTGCTCGTCGACGATCCGTTCGGTCCGGTATTCCCGGACAATCAGCCCCGTCCGAAGGTTGCCCAATCCGCGCCGATCGATCAGGCTCAGCTCGACGAAGCCGTTGATGCGGCCAAGGCGGCCGATGCCGTGGTCGCCGTCGTAGGTGACACCATTCCTCTGATCGGCGAAGGCCGTTCCACCGCAACGCTCAAGTTGCAGGGTGGTCAGGTGGCGCTGCTCGATGCGCTCGCAGACGTTGCCAAAACCGAAAGCAAGCCGTTCGTCGTCGTGCTGATGAGCTCGAAACCGCAGGTGTTGCCGGACAGCGCGTTGAACGCCGATGCCCTGATTTGGGCACCGAGCCCAGGCATGGAAGGCGGCCGTGCCATCGCCGAAATCATCATGGGCATCACCGCCCCGAGCGGTCGCTTGCCCATCACTTTCCCTCGCGATGCTGGCCAGCTGCCAGTCTACTACAACCAGATTCGCGGCCAGCACGGCTGGCGTTATGCCGACCTGACGCAGGACCCGGCCTTCGCGTTCGGCGAGGGATTGGGCTACACCACCTTCTCTTACGGCAAGCCGCAAATCGAAGGTGGCGACACGCCGTTCGGCACCGATGATACCTTGCATGTTTCGATAGATGTCACCAACACCGGCAGCCGTTCTGGAACTGAAGTGGTGCAGGCCTATGTCGGCGATTTGGTGACGTCGGTGAGCTGGACGGACCGCGAGCTGAAGACCTTCCGCAGGGTTGATCTCGAACCAGGCGAGACCAAGGCGGTCACGCTCGATATCCCGATCGAAGCCTGCTCCATCGTCGACGCCGATGCCAACCGCATCGTCGAGCCCGGCGAGTTCGAGCTCTTGGTCGGCCATTCCTCCCGTCGTCGTGATTTGAAGCGAGTCACATTCACGGTCAAGTAGCCGTTTGAATTAGTCATCAGGGAGTGTACGCGAATCCGTCTGAGTGCCTGACGGGTTCGCGTTTTTTGTATCCGGAAGGCATCTTCCGTTTCAGAATTTGAAACCAAGAAATGGAACCTTGAAAAAATCTTGATTTTTCCGATTTTCAGGGCTTTTGGCTAGGATTTCGTTTTCAGTCGTATTACTGTGGCTGGCATGATCGATGATGAAATACAAATAAAGTCAAGTCCGGCAGAGACGGATTCGTCCCCGGGCGGCGTCACGAAAACAAAGTATGACGAAACGCGGGAACGACTGCCTGAACATTGCAATTCGGTCTGTGCGAAGCCGGGCAGCCACAATACGTTGTACTGGTACCCGCAGAGCGGGGTCCCGACAATCGAGAGCGCCTTCAAAAGGTATGTGGCTCCGAGATTCTTTCGTTGGAAACAGGCGGTAAGGGCTTTTGCGGAATTCGAGGATGTGTTGAAACGTGCCAAAAGGGGGAATCTCCGCCCCATTTATGAGGTGAGAACCATCAATCCTGCAACAACGATGCCTGAGATCATTTACGAAATTAAGACACATTGGAATAACGCCCAACGTTCAATCAAAACTTCGGGTTACATCGGTGCACGTCTGTTTTACGGAGAACCAGAGGAGAAGCCGAACACGGTGATTTGCGTTTATCTTATGTGCAAAGTCGAGCACGATGATAACGAAACGGGTTGGCTGGTTCAGACCGCAGCGGCGAAGAAAGCAGCTTTTCGCTTTGATGAGTGTAGGCGAAACAATTGGGATATGAATGAACTTTCCAAGATTTGACAGAGTATGACAAAATTGATAATATAAACTATAGTTTATATTTTGCTTGGAGGGAATAATGGTGGAAGTCGATTGGGAAAGCGAAGAAGTACAATCTTACCTGCGCTTGGCACGTTCACAAATTCAAAACGATGACGGACTTATTGAAAATCTCCAGCGTATCCGCAAGGAGTGGCACCTGAGCCAAGCGGATATTGCCTTTGACCTGGGCATCACGCAGCCGGCAATTTCGGCGCTTGAGTCAGGCAACGCCGATCCGAGGCTGGGCACGGTCGGTCGGTATGCCAACGCGATGGGTTACGTCATCGAATATCGCGTCGTGCCGTATCGCGAGGGTGACGATACGAAAGCAGATGACGCGGGGCAGGAGACTAAGAAATCTGCCAAGTCCACCGGTGAAGCCGGACGAGTTCACTCCTGAATATCCTCAATGCGCAACCCGCGTAATTGCTCGATAAAGCGGGTGTGAGCGAATACGATGGAAGCTATGAACATTACTCCACGGGTGAGTTACGCGCACGTCGGCGCGAAGGTGAACAGCAAGCATGTAGAGAGTCTGCTGCGCTTCTTTGCTTCCGGCGCCAAGGCCGAACGCGACGACGGTTATGGGGTTGAGATTGAGCATCTTCCCGTGCGCAACGGCAGCGATCGGGCCGTGAGCTACGCCGAAGCCGATGGTATCGAAACGCTGCTGGAGCGGCTTCGGCCCTACTACGACGCCGACAAGGAATTCGTGGAGGACGGTCATCTGCTGGGGCTTGCACGTCCGGGTATCAGTCTCTCGCTGGAGCCGGGCGGCCAGTTCGAAACATCCATCGGGGTGCTGCACACTCCCGAGGAACTGCTTGGTATCTACTCAAAGTTCCGCAGCGAAATCGACCCCATTCTTGATGACCTTGGGTTTCGGCTGATCAATTACGGCTATCAGCCGGTCACGAGCTTTGCCGATATCAAGATCAACCCAAAGCGCCGGTATGCGGCGATGAACGATTATCTCGGCCATGTCGGAGCGTACGGGCCTTGTATGATGCGCTGTTCCGCTTCGACCCAGGTGAGCATCGACTATAGCGACGAGGCTGATGCCGTCGCAAAAATGCGTGTTGGCAGCGCGCTTGGCCCGATCATCTCCATGTTCTTCCGCAATTCCCCATATTTCGAAGGCGCAGCGAATCCGTTCCCGCTTCTGCGTCAACGCATCTGGGACAAGGCCGATCCGCAGCGCACCGGTATCACGCCTGGACTTTTTGACCCGCGATTCGGTTGGGAGGATTATGCCCGCGACGTCTTGGCCACGCCGATGATGTTCGTCGATCTCACCCACACTCCCGAGGCTGCTGGTTTAAGCGAAGACGAGCAGGAGTTCGTCGCCTTCAAGCGCAACGCGGCCGATATCTACCCCGATCGGGAGCTCAATAACTACGAGGTCAGCCACATTCTCTCGACCCATTTCAATGACGTGCGGCTCAAAAATTTCGTGGAACTGCGGCACTGGGATTCGCTGCCCATCGAGCGTGCGGAGCTGTTGATGCAAACCGTGAAGAACGTCTTTTACGATAACGCCAATTTCGCCCGTTGGAAGTCATTCGTCGAGGGGCTTTCGATTGTCGACGTTGAATTTGCGAAAGATGATCTGCAGGCGCATGGCATGGATGCCCGGCCATACGGAACGACCATGGACGAATGGCAGGATAGGCTTGGTCTGGCCGATACGCGAGCCGACATCCCCGGCGATCCGGTTCACCCCGATGTGTTTCAGCGTTGAAAGACTTGCATTTTTAACGAGTTGGGGGAAATGCGTGGCAAATGAGCATTCCGGAAAATCGGCTGATTGACGAAAACCCTTGATACGCAACGGTTTTCAGTGACCATGTTGGCAGCGAATATTCGGTTTTGTCTCACATTTTTCATGAGTCATAAAATGTGAAACAAACTCACCGATATCCTTTCCACAATGGCATCGGCATCAGCTCTGCTTCGCATTCGGCCCACATCTCGTTGAGGTCGCGTTCCGGGGCACGCAGCCAGCGCAGCTGAATGCCGTCCATCATGCTGAAGCCGGCCTCAAGCAGAGCCCCGATATTGGTGCTTTCGGGCACATACCAAGGAATCTGCAGCATCTCTTCGAGCAGGTTCTGGTCGCGTTTCGTAAAGTATTCATGCGCCGGGTGCTTGGGGTCGATCGCCTCGGCGTCCAAGGTCGAGAACATGTGCACCTGCTCGGGCCGCTTGGCGTTGATGGCCACGACCTCGCGCCACATGCGTGCCACGTTGGGCCGGTCGGTCATCCTGAAATTGTCCATGATGCTTTCGGTGGTGGGGTCGTATATCTCGTCGAGGACGATGTCGAGCAACCCCTCTTTGTTGCCTACGTGATGGAGAACTCCGGCCTTGGTCATTCCAACCGTGTTCGCGATCTTTTGCAACGAAGTCCCGTAATATCCCTTTTCGCCGAACGAGACGACAGCGGCATTGAGGATAGCGGTGCGGCTATCGATACTGTTATCGCGTTTTTTGCCATGGGGAAGATGCAACATAATTAAAAGGCCTCTTTTATATACGACGCTTTCTTATTATTCCTTAGAAGCTAGACCGGGTGCGGTTTGGTGTCGTATATCGCGTAATCGGATAATATTCCTGATTGATATACAACGATGCCGCGCCCTGATGAAACTTAAGGACACGGCATCGTTGCAATTACTTGAGTCTTACTTGACCTTGCGGATCATCATGATGAAGATCGTGCCGACCAGCAGGAAGACGATGGCGACAGGGAAGACGCCCTTGTAGCCGCCGGTGATGCCGATGAACATGGTGGTGAAGGCGGGGGCGAGAGCCTGGCCGATGGTGTTGGCGAGGTTCAGGATGCCTAGGTCTTTGCCGGCTTCCTTCGGGTTGGGCAGCACGTCTACGTTCAGCGCCTGGTCGACAGACATGTAGCAGCCGTTGCCAAGGCCGGCGAGCGTCGCGTAGATGTAGATGCCGGTGGTGGTAGGTATGAGCCATGCCACGAGCATGCCCAAGGCGATGATGACGCAGGCGATGGCCACAATGAACTTGCGACGGTGCAGGAAGTCGGAAAGCGGGCCGGAAACCACAGAAGCGAGGATGGTGGCGATCAAGGTGATGATCGACATGATCTGCATGGCGGTGCCGGCTGCCTTGACGCTCAGGTGGATGTAACGTTCGAGAATCAGCAGCTGGTAGCCGGAGATCATGAACGTGCCGATAACAAAGGCGAGACGGCCGAACAGGGCGAGATAGAAGTCGCGGCAGTTCTTGGTCGGCGGGATGAAGGACTTGAGGACATCGGAAGCCGAAGTGGCCTTGGTGTTGTTCTCCGCGGACTTCTCACGCGGCCAGATCAGCACGGTGATGATGCCGGAGAAGAGGAAGACGCAGGTGCCGATGGTCAGACCGGTGTTGAGCTTGGTCAGGAAGAAGCTGCCGATGAAGTTGCCGGCCTGCATGCCGACGATCTGGCCGGCGCCGTAAAGGGCGGAGAAGGTGCCGCGCACATCTTCGGGGATACGGTCGGAAAGCACTGCGACGGCGGGGGCGATCAGGCAGTTGATGCCGACCTGAACGATGCACCAGCCGATGACCATCCAGACCAGTGAGGTCGAATGGGCGGTGAGGAAGTAACCTGCAGCCCCGATGATGCCGCCGGCGACGATCCAAGGGGTACGCTTGCCGATTTTGAACTTGGAGACATCGGAGAAGGTGCCGAAGACGATGTTGGAAACCAGTGCGAAGATCGAGCTGACGGCGTTCATTGTGCCGAGCGCACCCTCAGCGGAGATGCCTTTGATGCCGGAGAAGACCTGCGGCAGCAGTACGCCAGAACCCATGCTGAAGGGGATGGCCCACAGGATTGAGACCAGCGCGAAGCCCGTGGCGAAGCGGATCTTGTGTTCCAGTGGTTTTTGGGTGTCAGGCGCCAGATTCGGTGGCGTCGCAACTATTTCTGATTGTGTTTCTGCGGCCATGCAATTCCTCCTTGATTTTTGGTAACAACTTAGTTACCGTCCGGTCGGTAATTAGTCTAACATCAAGAATTTGAAAAGTAAAATATATGGCGCATCTTATTTTATCCACTTTTCAATGTCCTGAAATACGGTTTCATGGGATGGTGCGCATATTGCTTGATGATGATGGTTCTGTCCGGCATGTTTTAAAGGTCAAAGACAAAAGGCAATAAGAAGGCCCTCAGATTATGTTCTGAATATAATCTGAGGGTCTTGTACGAGATGGTGCGCAGGGTGCGACACCGCCTCATTCTTTATCGATTACCGAGCCCTACTTGACCTTGCGGATCATCATGATGAAGATCGTGCCGACCAGCAGGAAGGCGATGGCGACGGGGAAGACGCCCTTATAGCCACCGGAGAGGCTGATGAACAGGGAAGTGCACCAAGGGGCGATGGCCTGTCCGACGGTGTTGGAGAGGTTCAGGATTCCTAGGTCCTTGCCGGCTTCCTTCGGGTTGGGCAGCACGTCTACGTTGAGGGCCTGGTCGACGGACATGTAGCAGCCGTTGCCGATGCCGGCAAGCGCCGCGTAGATGTAGATGCCTGTGGTCGTTGGCATGAGCCATACCACGAACATGCCCAAGGCGATGATGATGCAGGCGATGGAGACGATGACCTTGCGTCGCTGCAGATAGTCGGAGATGGGGCCGGAGAATGCCGCTGCGATGATGGTGGTCACCACGGTGATGATGGCGATGACCTGGGTGGCGTGTCCTGCGTCGGCGGTGCTCAGATGGATGTAGCGCTCAAGGATCAGGAGCTGGAATCCGGAGATCATGAAGCAGCCGACCGTGAAGGTGAAGCGGCCGATGAGGGCCAGGTAGAAGTCGCGGCTGTTCTTGGTCGGGGGAATGAAGGAGCGTGCGATGTCGCCGGCAGAGGTGGCCTTGTCGTTGTGCTCGGCCGACTGCTCGCGAGGCCAGATGAGGACTGTAAGGATGCCGGAGAAGAGGAAGATGCAGGTGCCGACGACGAGGCCGGTGTTCAGGTGGCTCAGGAAGAAGCTGCCGACGAAATTGCCGACCTGCATGCCCACGATCTGGCCGGCGCCGTAAAGCGCCGAATAGGTGCCGCGCACATCCTCGGGGATGCGGTCGGAAAGCACTGCGACGGCGGGGGCGATCAGGCAGTTGATACCGATCTGCACGATGCACCAGCCGATGACGATCCACAGAAGGGTCTTCGATTCAGCGGTGAGCAGATAGCCGGCGGCGCCGATGACGCCACCTGCAACGATCCATGGGGTGCGCTTGCCGATCTTGAACTTGGAAATGTCGGAAAGCGTTCCGAATACGATGTTGGCGACGAGCGCGAAGATGACGCTGACCGAACTCATGGTGCTGACGGCATTTTCAGCGGAGACGCCGGAAAGGTGTTTGAACGTCTCGGGAAGCAGCACGCCGGAGCCCATGGCAAAGGGCGCTGCCCAGAGGACGGAAACCATGACGAAGCCCAATGCGAAACGTACTTTGTTCTGCAATGGCTTTTGGGTATCCGGCGCCAGGTTCGATTTGGTGACCTGTATTGTTGAGTCCATTTACACCCTCCTTGGTTGGAGGTAACTTTCGTAGTTACCGTTCGGTCGGTAAGTATTGTATCAGAGTAATTATTTACATAAAAGAATTATATGGGAATTTTCTGATTTCCTGCAATCCGCTTAATTGGAAAATCAACAAAAGCGTGAACGACGCAGTGAGGGGATACTCTCAGAGCATAAAAACACTAAATGGATAGAAAGTCTGGGAATGGCGAATTTTGGCTTGTTTGTACGCATTTTGGCAGGTCATATTGTAGCCGGTTCGTAATAGCGTTATATAGTCTGTTTGCTTCGGTAGTCCCTCGTTTCTGACCGGGTATGCGCCGCGAATTTCGCGCGTCGCGTCGGCATGAAACGGGACGAAAGTCATGGGGGAGAAGCGGCGGTTTCGTGAAAAGCAGGAAAAGAGGATGGATGAGCAAGGCACTTGATGCTCCCCAGAACACGCAGGTGACAACAACGGATCAGGAACACCCCAAACATCTGATTCGTACGTTGCTGCATAGTCTTCGCGAATACAAACGTGAAAGCCTGTTGGCTCCGGCTTTTGTGATGGTGGAGAGCGTTCTTGAGATCGTGATTCCCACCATCATGGCCCAGCTGATCGATCAGGGCGTCTCCGGCGGTTCGATGCCGGCGATCTGGAAGTTCGGCCTCATCCTGCTGGGTTGCGCCATTCTCTCCCTGTTCGCAGGGTTCATGTCCGGGCGTTACGCGGCCATCGGCTCGTCCGGTTTCGCCAAGAACCTGCGCCATGATCTGTTCGAGAAAGTGCAAGGCTTCAGCTTCACCAACATCGACCGGTTCTCCACCGGTTCCATCATCACCAGGCTCACCACCGATGTCACCAACATCCAGTTCGCGTTCCAGATGATCATCCGCGTCGCGGTTCGCGCCCCGATGATGGTCATCGTCGCATGGATCTTCTCGTTCAGGATCAGCCATTCAATTTCGATGGTATTCCTGGTCATCATCCCGATTCTGGGTGTGGCGTTGACGGGGCTGGCGCTTTCCGTCCATCCGATCTTCGAGAAGGTCTTCCATACCTACGACCACCTGAACAACATCGTCGACGAGAACCTGCAGGGCATCCGCGTCGTGAAGTCCTATGACCGCGAGGAGCATGAGGACCGCAAGTTCGGCCGCGTCTCGAAGCGAATCTTCGAGTACTTCTGCCGTGCCGAACATGTGATGGCCTTCAACTGGCCGATCCTCAACACCTGCATCTACGGCGCGATGCTCATCATCTCCTGGATGGCCACCAAGCAGATCGTCGTGGCGCACAACAACCCGGCGCTGGGCCTGACCACCGGCGACCTGACTGCGCTGGTCACCTACGCCATGCAGATCCTGATGTCGCTGAATATGGTCTCGATGATTGTGGTCATGGTCGTCATCTCCCGTGCGGACGCCGAACGTATCTGCCAGGTGCTGAACGAAGTGAGCACGGTGCGCGACAACAGCCATCCGATTACCAACGTCCCCGACGGCTCCATCAAGTTCAACGATGTCACCTTCCGGTATTCAGAAGGCTCTGAACGACCGGTGCTTGAAGACATCAACCTCGACATCAAAGCCGGCAAGACTGTCGGTATCGTCGGCGGTACAGGCTCGTCCAAGTCAAGCCTGGTACAGCTTATCCCGCGGCTTTACGACGTGTCGTCCGGCTCGCTTGAGGTCGGCGGGCACGATGTGCGCGATTACGACCTGGTCGCGTTGCGCGATGCCGTCGCCATGGTCTTGCAGAAGAACGTGCTCTTCACCGGAACCATCGCCGAGAACATTCGCTGGGGCAACCCCGAAGCCAGCGACGAGGACGTGGTGCGCGTCTGCAAGCTCGCGCAGGCCGACGGGTTCATCCGCGAATTCCCGAAGGGCTACGACACCTATATCGAGGAAGGCGGATCCAATGTTTCCGGCGGGCAGAGGCAACGTCTATGTATCGCCCGCGCGTTGCTCAAGAAGCCGAAGATCTTGATTCTCGACGATTCCACCAGCGCCGTCGATACCAAGACGGACAAGTTGATTCGCGATGCGTTTGCCACGGAAATCCCCGATACCACGAAGATCATCATCGCCCAGAGGCTCGCTTCCGTGCAGGAATCCGACGAGATTATCGTCATGGAGGAAGGCCATATCCTCGACCACGGCACGCACGACGAGCTCTTGAAGACATGCGAGGAATACCGTTCGATTTACGATTCCCAGACGAAGAACCAGGGTAAGGGGGATGATGACGATGAGTGAAGCCACGATGACTACGAAAAACAGCAACAAACAGGACGTAACCGCTCAAGACGACAAAAGCCAGACCAAGGGCGCGGTGAAGAAGAACAAGGCCGGCAAGCCCGGCGTGCCCGCGGTCCAGAAGGCGCCGAAGGGCACCACCAAGCGGCTGCTCGGCTATATCTTCCACTACCGCTGGCAATGCGTCGTCGTGATCATCGGCATTCTGGTGTGCGCCTGCACCCAGTCACTGCCCTCGTTCGTGCTGCAGCCGCTGATCGACAACTGCATCATGCCCTTCATCCACGCGCAAACCCCGGATTGGGGGCCGCTGATTCATATGACCATCATCGTCGGCTCGATCTACGCGCTGGGTATGGTCTGCTCGTTCATCTGGAACTATATGGTCGTCGGCATTGAGCAGGGCGTCCTGAAGACGGTGCGTGACGAGATGTTCGAGCACCAGCAGAAGCTGCCGATCCGCTACTTCGACACCCACGAGCACGGCGACATGATGAGCCGTTACACCAACGACACCGACACCCTGCGCCAGATGGTCTCGCAGGCCATGCCGCAGCTCTTGATTTCCGGGGCGTCCGTGGTGGCGGCGCTGCTGGCGATGCTTTGGCTTTCCGTGCCGTTCACCATTTTCACCGTCGTTTTCATCGTGCTGATGATGCTTTTGGTGCGGGTGATCGTCAGCCGTTCCGGGCGCTACTTCATGCGCCAGCAGGAGAACATCGGCGACGTCAACGCGTTCGTCGAGGAATCCGTCAACGGGCAGAAAGTCATCAAGGTCTTCAACCACGAGAACGCCACGCAGAGCGTTTTCGATCAGAAGAACGAAGCGCTTTTCGAAGCCTCCTCCAAGGCCAACATCTACGCGAACATCACCATGCCGGTGATCGGCAACATGGGCAACGTACTTTACGTGCTCTTGGCCATCGTCGGCGGCGTTGCCGGCATCAACGGCTGGTTCAACTTCGGCATCTCCGGTTCCGGCACGCTGACGTTGGGCATGATCGTTTCGTTCTTGACGCTTTCCAAGGCCCTGATCAACCCGATCAGCCAGATCTCCTCGCAGATCAACATGATCATGATGGCGCTCGCCGGCGCCGCCCGTATCTTCAACCTGATCGACGAACCGGTGGAATCCGACAACGGCACCGTACGTCTCGTGAGCGTCGAACTCGGCTCCGACGGCTGCACAATGACCGAAACCGATCACGAGACCGGCCATTGGGCCTGGAAACGCGCCGCGGACGACGACGGCACGCGCTCGCTGGAAGCCGCCAAGAAGCTCAAGGGTTCGGCCCGTGAGGTGGCCCTGAAGGCGCACGAAAAGGCGATTACCTCGCCCGACGGCCGCCTGACGCTGTTGCGCGGCGACGTGCGCTTCACCAACGTCTCGTTCGGCTACAATCCCGACAAGACCGTTTTGCATGACATTACGTGGTTCGCCAAACCGGGGCAGAAGATGGCCTTGGTCGGAGCCACCGGCGCGGGCAAGACCACCATCACCAACCTCATCAACCGCTTCTATGATGTCCAGGAAGGTCAGATTCTCTACGACGGCATCGATGTGAACAACATCAAGAAGGCCGATTTGCGCCGCTCGTTGGGTATCGTGCTGCAGGATGTGAATCTTTTCACAGGAACTGTGCTCGACAACATCCGTTATGGCAAACTCGACGCCACCGATGAGGAATGCGTCGACGCGGCCAAGCGTACCAACGCCGACGGCTTCATCCGCATGCTGCCGCAAGGCTACAACACCGTGCTTCAGGGCGATGGTTCCGGCCTTTCGCAGGGCCAGCGCCAGCTGATCTCCATCGCGCGCGCCGCCGTGGCCGATCCACCCGCCATGATCCTGGACGAGGCGACCAGCTCCATCGACACCCGCACCGAGGAGGTCGTGGAACAGGGCATGGACGCGCTGATGAACGGCCGCACCGTCTTCGTCATCGCCCATCGTCTCTCCACCGTGCGCAATTCCGACATCATCATGGTGCTCGACCATGGCCGCATCATCGAGCGCGGCACCCACGAGCAGCTCATCGCCCAGCACGGCGAATACTACCAGCTCTACACCGGCAAACTCGAGCTGGAGTAGCCGAAATAGCCGGATAGGTGGCTTTCAAGATTCTGATGCCCGTCATAGCCGAAAGGCCGTGGCGGGCATTTTTGTTGTCCGCGATACGGCAAGCATAAGCATTGCGGTTTGTGTCGGACGGTTTCAGCGCTAGGTTTGCCGTATTACGTAGCTTGTATTAGCGGTTTATTGACTGTGCTTCCCGGCTGGATTCATTGGTTAAGTCATGCCGTCGGTTTTTTTATCAGAGGATATGGATTAATCCGCAATAATTAGCTTTAAGTGATAATTATTAGACAGGTTGCGTTTCTCTGGCCACTAGTTTATTATCGAGCTCTGGCCGAATAACGGCCAACAAAAATTGGGGTGTCTAATTAACACAAGTTACGGGTTTATTGGCTAAGCAGGAAAGAATTTAGGTAAATCGTTTCTCACAGGTATAGCTGCAGGCAATGATGCTGTGCCGGTCATGAAAGATTGGTAAGGGTGGCATGAAAGTAACGTTATGGTCTAAGTTGCTACATAGTATTACTTCCCAATTCTCGACAAAATCTCTTGTACTGATTCCTATCGCAGTGGGAATCAACCTCATCGGCGGGACCTTGTGTTCGACGCTGAAACTGCCGTTGTTCATGGACATGATCGGCACCATGGTAATCGCCTGCCTGAGCGGGCCTTGGGTCGCGGCTCTTTGCGGGCTGCTGACCAACGTCTTCTTGGCCATCGTGGCGAATCCGGTCTATCTGCCTTACGCGCTGTCCAGCGTGCTGTGCGGGCTGGTTGTGGGCTTCATGGTCAAAGCTGGGCTGCTCAAGAAGCTCTGGGGCATCCTCCTGATCTGGCTGGCATGCTCCGCGGTCAACACCGTCACCGCCTCCATGATCACCGTTTTCGTCTACGGCGGTGCCACGGGCGTCAACGGCACCTCCATCCTCACCGCAGCGCTCACCGTGGCCTGGAAGAACATCATTATTTCGGTCTTTTCCTCTTCGATGCTGGAGAATCTGATCGATAAGGGCATCACGCTGATCATCGTCAGTCTCGTGGTGCGTAAGATCCCGCGCCGCTTTATGAGCCAGTACGCCTCGGGCAATATCAAAACCACCAATTTCAAGCCGATCAAGGCCGACGTGGCGACGCGCGGCTACGATCTCGAATCCATTCTCGCCGACCTGCGGCAGGGCAAAAGCGGCAATGCCAATGCCAGCGTGTTGCCGTCCGATGCCGAAATGGATGAGCGTCTGCGCCGTGCCGACGCGGTGCACGATGCGCCGGGGGCGATGGGCAAGGCCAACCCGCTGGTCAAATTCCTTGGTGTGCTGCTGCTGGGAGTGGCCGCGCTTGTCTGGCCCGATTTCACGCTGGGATTGCTGTTCGTCGTGCTGCTGTTCGTTCTTGCGTGGCGGGTCGGTTGCCTGGGGGCGTTCTCCAAGCTGATGTTCGGTTTCGGAGTGCCGATGACCATCATGTTGATGTTCATCCAAGGCTTTTACAGCCCCAAGAACATCACTGTCATCGCTGATTTCGGCTTCGCGCAGCTCGGACTTCAGGGCGTGCTTTATGCCGCGAAGATCGTGGCCACGGTGTTGGTCTTCCTCGGCAGCTTCTATATCGCCGACAAAACCACCTATATCGGCTCGCTGGTCTCCGCTTTGACGCAGATCGGCTGCCCGAGCAAGGTCGGTTATCTCATTTTCGCCTCATTGAATGTGGTGCCCCAGATGCAGCGCAAGACCACTGTGATCCGACAGGCGCAAAACGCGCGCGGGCTTGCCACGGGCGGTGGCCTGGTTTCGAGGTTCAAGGCATTCCTTCCGCTGATCGGCCCGGTGGTCATGTCATCGCTGACCGATGCGCAGGAACGCGGCATGACCCTGGAAACCCGCGGTTTCGGTATCAAGGGCGTGCGTCGCACCAACTATGTCAAGACTTCTTGGACTTCTAACGACACCGTGGCCCTCTGGTCGTTGATCGCCGTTTTCGCGCTCGTCCTGGTCCTTTCGATTCTCGGTCACACCGGAACGATTCCGCTGACCTATCCGTGGGGAGGTGTGCGATGAAACCTGTTGTTGAAGTCGAACATTTTTCATTCACTTATCAAGATGCCAAAGCTCCTGCGATCAGGGATGTGAATTTCACCGTGTATGAAGGGGAGTTCCTGTGCATCGTCGGAGCCAACGGTGCGGGCAAAACCACGCTGTGCAACGCGTTGGTCGGGCTTATCCCGCATTATTTCACCGGTAAAAGCAAGGGTGGCGTACGCATCAACGGCGTGGATACGGACGACGCCAGTGTGGCGGACCTGTCGAACTATATCGGCCTCGTCTTCCAGAATCCCTTCAATCAGCTGACCTACGCGTCGGGAACCGTCGCCGAGGAACTGGCTTATGGGTTGGGTAACCGGGGTGTCTCCCGCGAGGAAATGCGTCGCCGAGTCAAATTGGTTTCGCAGTTGATGCACATCGAAAACTTGCTCGATCGTGACCCGCTTGAGCTTTCCGGCGGGCAGGTGCAGCGCGTCGCGTTCGGTTCCACGTTCATTCTGGAGCCCAACATTCTCGTCCTTGACGAGTGCACGACGCAACTCGATCCGCTCGGCGCCTCGGAGATCTTCGATATCGTCAAGCAGCTCAACGCCTCCGGGGTCACCGTCATTATGGTCGATCACGATATGGAACGGGTCGCGAAATATGCCGATACCGTCGTGGTGATGGATCAGGGTCAGGTAAGGCTTGTCGGAAGCCCCCGGGAAATATTCTCGGTTCCCGATCTTCAGTGTTACGGCATCGATGCTCCCGATTACGTAAAGCTGTCGAAAGGCCTTGACCGATATGGTTTGGGCGACGGAAAGCTGGCGATCACCTACGACGAAAGTTTGGCGATGGCCGAGGAGGTGCTTCGGCGATGAAGATCGAATTGCGCGACGTGGGCTATAGTTACCAGTCCGGTCATCAGGCGCTGCATAGTATCAACCTGTGCTTTGAAGGCGATCAGTCGGTGGCCATCGTCGGACAGAACGGCGCAGGGAAGACGACGCTGGCCAAGCAGCTCAACGGGATTCTACGACCCACGGCCGGTTCCTTGCAGATTGATGGAACCGAGATTTCGGAGCGTACCACCGCGCAGTGGTCGAAGCGTGTGGGCTATGTGTTTCAGAATCCCGACGACCAGCTGTTTCTGGAAACCGTGCGTGAGGAGTTCGCGTTCGGCCCCCGGAACATCGGCGTGGACGAGGCCACCATCGACTATCGGATCGAAAAGGTCGCGGCATTGACCGGTCTGCAAGACAAACTGGACGTCCATCCCGCCGATCTGAGCCCGACAGAGAAGAAATTCTGCGGCATCGGGGCGGTCATCATGATGGACCCGGACGCCGTGGTTTTCGACGAACCGACCTGCGGGCAGGATTACGCGGGGGATGCCCGGTTGCACGAACTGATCGCCGAGCTCAAGCATGAGGGCAAGCTGTGCATCGCCATCAGCCACGATATGAAATTCGTCGTCTCCAACTTCGACCGCGTCGTCGTGATGTGCCAAGGCGAGGTGCTCGTCGATGGCACGCCGGCAGAGGTGTTTTCGCAGGTAGATGTATTACGTAAGTCCTACGTTACCCCGCCTCCCATCACCAGAGTGGCGCAAGGTGTCGGGCTCAAGGAAACCGTCTTCACGGTTCCGCAATTCGTCGATGCGATTGAGGGCGCACGTTCGGGTTCGGAATACAGGTCTTGAAAAACAATCAGAAATCAACAATATCCAACATGAAAGAGTCGGCCATGGCGGGCAATCAACCATGACCCAAAGAAAAAACAAGGGGAATGAATGTCAATGAAAATTCTGAATTTCGGTTCATTGAACATCGATTTTGTCTATGATGTCGTCGATTTCGTCACCAAAGGACAGACGATCACTTCAAGCGGCCTGAACCAGTACCCGGGCGGCAAGGGGCTCAACCAGTCCATTGCTGCAGGCAAGGCCGGCGCGTCGATTTGTCACGCCGGGCTGATCGGCAAGGACGGAGTGTCCCTGCGCGACCTGCTTGACGAGGCCGGTGTGGATACGACGGATGTGAAGATTTGCGACGAGGAGCGTACCGGCAACGCGATTGTCCAACGCAATCACGATGGCGACAATTGCATCGTCCTGTATAGCGGCGCCAACCGTGCCCTCACCAAGGATTTCGTCGACGAGGTGCTCCAGAAATTCGGCAAGGAGGACTGGCTGCTCGTGCAGAACGAGACCAACCTCCTGGGCTATATCGTCGAACAGGCGCATCAGCGCGGCATGAAGGTGGCCATGAATCCCTCGCCGGCCGACGAGCTCTTGGATGAGGTCGATCTGAGCCTGGTCGATTGCTTCATCCTCAACGGCGGCGAGGCCGAGGCGATCACCGGCAAGTCCGGTACGCCGGAAATCCTGCTGGACGCGATGTGCGAGAAATTCCCTGGCGCCGCCACCATTCTCACCTCAGGTTCCTGGGGCTCAGGTTACGCAAAGGGAACGCAACGCGTCCGTCAGCCTGCCTACCGCGTGCCGGTGGTCGATACCACCGCCGCAGGCGATACCTTCACCGGCTACGTCCTGGCCAATATGGTGGTCGGCAAGGACATCGCCACAAGCCTTGAAAGGGCCTCGAAAGCCGCGGCGATTGCGGTTTCGCGCCAAGGCGCGGCCCCTTCGATACCGTTGGCCGACGAGGTCGACAATTTGGAAACGTCAACGATTATTTCAACGGAGGAATAACAGATGAATACCCAAAAACCAAAACCATTGATCATCGATACCGACCCCGGTATCGACGACGCCGCCGCCATCACCCTTCTGGTGGACGAGCCCAGCGTCGACATCAAGCTCATCGCCTCGGTTTCGGGCAATGTCGGCATCGGACACACCACCAACAACGCGTTGAAACTGTTGACCTTCCTCGGCCGCAGGATTCCCGTCGCCAAGGGTGCCGTGGCGCCTTTGATGCGCGAGAACCGCTTCGCCACCGAAGCGCACGGCAAGGGCGGCATGGGCATGTTCGATTTCCCCGAACCCGACACCACGCTGCTGACCGCCAACAACGCGGTTTTGGAAGAGCGTCGCGTGCTGATGGAAAGCACAGAGCCGGTCACCATCCTCACGCTGGGCCCGCTGACCAATATCGCGCTGCTGTTCGCTACGTTCCCGGAAGTCAAGGAGCACGTCGAGCGCATTGTGATGATGGGAGGCTCGACCAGCCGAGGCAACATCGGCGTCTACGGCGAGTTCAATATTTCGGTGGATCCGGAAGCCGCGAAAATGGTCTTCCGTTCCGGCCTGCCCATCACCATGGTGGGGCTTGATATCGGGCGCAAGGCGCACCTTGTCGTCGACGATCTGGAACGCATGGAATCCACCGGCGAAGTCGGCGTGATGATCGGTGCGCTGTTCCGTTCCTATGACGGCGGCCACATCGAAAACGGCATCAAGATGTATGACCCTTCCGCCGCCCTGGCCATGGTAGAACCCGACATGTTCACCATGCGCGACGCATTCGTGGACGTGGAGATTTCCAGTCCTCTGACCCTTGGTGCCACCGTGGTCGACTTCGACGGCATCATCAGCAGCAACCGCAACGTCACCGTGTGTGTGGACGTCGACGTTCAGCGGTTCCGCAAACGTTTCGTTGGGCGGATCGCATCCGTTGAACGCGAACAAAAATAAACAAAAATACTTTTCGAAGGGAAAGGAAAGTACATGACTGAAACAGCAGTCAAAGAAGATCAGAGCAACGGGATACCGGTTCCTGAGGAGGGGACCCCGGAGTTCGAGAAAATGAATAAGATGGCCAAGGTCGCCATCCCGATTATCCTCGCCCTCTTCACTTTGGGCGTGCTGCAGCAGCAGGCGTTCGGCATGATCTATGTCAACATCGGCAAGCAGCTGGGCCAGCCGGGTCTGGCACCGCTGATCACCTCGATCCCGGGCATTGTGCTGGGCATCGTCTGCGTGATCTACGGTTCGTTGGGCGACTTCGTGTCCCTGAAGAAGATGGTCTGCGCAGGCACCATCGTCTTCATTCTGGGTTCGATTTTGGGTTGCTTCGGTACCTACAGCATCTGGATCGTCATCGCGGCCCGCGTCCTGCAGTCCATCGGCTGGCAGGTCTCCGGCTCCATCTTCCTGGTGCTGGTCTCCAAGTACGTCGAAAAGCGCAAGCGCGTGATCTGGTACGGCGTCTTCGTGGCCGTTTTCCGCATCGCCGCCGCGCTGGGCGTCTTCCTCGCCGGCTACATGACCCTTATCGATTGGCGTTGGCTCTTCGGCATCGGCATCGTCGCGGTCCTCTTCCTTCCCGCCCTGGCCAAGAACCTTCCTGACCAGCACGCGAAGGGTGCCCACATCGACGGTGTCGGCTTCACGCTCATCGGCCTCTTCGCAGGCGCGGTGACCATGTTCTTCACCGATATGAACTGGGGTTGGGGCATTGCCTGCATCTTGACGCTCGTGGCGTTCGTGATCTACATCAACAAGGCCAAGAAGCCGTTCATCACCCCCAAGATGCTCACCAACCCGGCCTTCGCCGTGACCATGACCGTCATCTTCGTCGGCTACTTCTTCAGCTACACCCTGAACGCCGGCGTCAACAACATCGGCCTCAACGTCTACGGCATCGACTCCTCCAAGGTCTCCAACCTGCTGGTCTGGTCGATCATTTTGGCCGCCATCATGGGCTTCGCCGCAGGTCCGATCATCCAGCGCATCGGCCGCAAGGCCTCGATCATTCTCGCCCTCGCCTGCATGGGCACCGGCCTGATCGCCATCGCGTTCCTGATTCCGGCCGGCAAGATCTGGGCGCTCGCCGTGGCGCCGTGCCTCTACTACTTCGGAACCTCCTTCTTCTACCAGCCGATCGTCGATACCGCGACGCTGACGGTGGAACCCGAGGAATCCGGACGTGCGCTCGGCTTCAACGATCTGATCCAGGCCATCACCGGTTCCATCGGTGTGGCGCTCTTCGGCCAGATGATGGCCAAGACCTCCATGGGCGGTGGCAGCATCGCGGGAACTCCTGCGGGCGCTGCATCCTCGTACGCCAATGTGTTCATCATCGGCGGTCTGGTCATCTTCGGCGCGCTGATTATCTTCGTCTGCTCGATGAAGATGATCTACAGCCACTCCCGCGCAGACAGCAAGAAATGAGTGTTTCCGCTGTTGCGTGAATGCAGGTTTCGTTTCGGCGGAACCGCTTGGCCGGCCGGCAGGCGCTGGCAGGTTTAAATAACAACGTGTCCTGATTCCTTTACCTGATGGAGGAATCAGGACATTTTATGTTGTTGAAACTACGACTTTACCAAACGTGTAATGGCGGCGATGGCCTCGTCCATTTTCTCGTCGGCGACCGGCCCGCCTTTCGCTGCGGCCGTCGCCACACAGCTGTTGAGATGGTCGCCGAGCAGCAGAAGTGCTACGGATTTCAAGGCGCTGTTGGACGCGGCGATCTGGGTCAGGATGTCGATGCAGTAGGTGTCGTTCTCCACCATCGCGGTGATTGCCCGTATCTGCCCCTCGATGCGACGCAGGCGGGTGACCAGTTTCTTTTTGTCGTGGACGTACCCGACGTTGCCGCAGTTTTCGCAGGTCTCACTGTTGGCCGCCGGCCTGGCGTTTTTTTCGTCGTCGCTTGCTGACTTGACAGTATTCCCGTTGTTGTGTGGTGCGTGATTTTCCATCGTCGTTTCCCTTCTGACGGGCAAGTATCGCTTTCGTGTCTTATTCGTTGCGATGCTGAGCTGAATTATTGACAGTATATACCCTAGGGGGGTATGCTGAGTTTCAGCTATAGCGAATGGATGCATCGAAGCTGTCGGAAGGGATTCCAGCGGCGGATTGCGGGGGAACATGGTTGGCAACATCGTGGTGATTCTGGTGGCACTCTTGGTGAGCGTCGCCATTATCTGGTACTTCTTCGCGCCTCGGAAGGCGGCACAAGCCAGCCGTGAAGGCGCTGTTCAGACGGCGCATATCGTAGTTAAAGGCGGCTATACGCCAGCTGAAATCGACGTGGAGGCGGGCTCTCCGGTCCGTCTGCAATTCGACCGGCAGGAGGATGGCGAATGCTCGTCGCATGTCATTTTCGGCGACCTTGGCATCGACCAGACCTTGCCGCCCTTCAAGACCACCAACGTCGAATTCACACCGCAAAAACCCGGTGATTTGCCCTACGCCTGTGGCATGAACATGCTGCACGGCATCGTGCATGTGCTGCCGAAGGGTGGAAAGAACAAGGGCTGAGTTCATTGAATCTAATAAATTATCATATATATTGATAATTCCGGTAAACACAAAACGTTGGATGGGCAAATGACTGGATCCTATTCGACGGGGTTCAAAAACGAAGTCCGAAACAAACAAGTTGAAAACGGCGAACGGCGCGGGAATGATACGGAGCAACCAATGAGTCAAGTCAGTGAGCAATCGGGGACGCAGCCTGTCGCAAGCAGTGGGCAAAGTCAGGAGGACGACCCGGACGCGGTGCGCAAAGCCGAGATCAAGGCGCTTGACCGCCGGCTTATCGTGGCTGCCGTGCTGACGATTCCGATTTTCGTATTCGCCATGTTCCGCATGTGGTTGAAGGCGTTCGTCCCCATGGGCATCATCGATTTCTTCACCAATCCTTGGGTCGAGTTCGTTTTCATCACGCCGGTCATGTTCTATTCCGGCTGGCCGATTCACCGCACCGGCTGGCTGGCGCTCGCGCACCGCGCTCCCGAAATGAACTCGTTGGTGGCGCTGGGAACCGCCGCGTCCTATACCTATAGCGTCGTGGTCACGGTCGTACCGGGAATTCTGCCACCTAGCGCCCGCGACCCGTATTACGAATCAGTCGGCACCATCATCACGCTGATGCTTCTGGGGCAGCTTCTCGAAGCCCATGCGCGCCTCGGCACCGGCGAATCGATCCGTGCGCTCATCAACCTCACGCCGAAAACCGCTCATGTCGTGCGCGATGGCAAGGAACTCGACATCAACGCCGACCAGGTCGAAGTCGGCGATATCGTCGTCATCAAGCCAGGGGAGCAGCTGCCGGTGGACGGCAAGGTGATCACCGGACAGACCTCCATCGACGAATCCATGATCACCGGCGAATCCATCCCGGTCGCCAAAGGCGTCGGCGATACGGT
This sequence comes from Bifidobacterium sp. ESL0728, assembly GCF_029392015.1. Taxonomy (NCBI): domain Bacteria; kingdom Bacillati; phylum Actinomycetota; class Actinomycetes; order Bifidobacteriales; family Bifidobacteriaceae; genus Bifidobacterium; species Bifidobacterium sp. ESL0728. The sequence continues at coordinate 1,948,403 of NZ_CP113925.1, read as the reverse complement.
GACCGGCGCGACCATCAACGGCAACGGAACGTTGAGCTATCGGGCCACCAAAGTCGGGCGTGACACGGTCCTCGCGCAGATCATCAAGCTGGTGCGTACTGCCCAGACCTCGAAAGCGCCTATCCAGAAGCTGGCTGACAAGATTTCCGGCTACTTCGTGCCGGGTGTCATTTTGATTGCCATCTGGGCCTTCGTGATTTGGTGGGTGCTGGGTCCGGCGCCGCAAGGGCTTTACGGACTGGTTTCGGCTGTGGCCGTGCTGGTCATCGCCTGCCCGTGCGCGTTGGGTATCGCCACCCCGCTTTCGGTGACGATTTCCACCGGCAAGGCCGCACGCTACGGCGTGCTCATCCGTTCCGCCGAAGCCCTGCAGACCGCCCGTGACGTCGATACCGTCGTGCTCGACAAAACCGGCACGATTACGAGGGGCAAGCCTGAACTCACCGACATCGGCTGGGCGGGCGAGGCAACGCCGGAAAACGGACAGGGGGAGAAAACCGGGCATGACAAGGCTGGTCGACGTGATGACGCAAATGGCCGTAATGCGAAAGACGTGCAAGAGCAACGGGAGCATCTGCTGTCCCTCATCGCCGGAGCCGAGCAGGTTTCCGAGCATCCGCTCGCGCAGGCCATCGTCAAAGGCGCTGAGCGGCGCAAGCTGAAAGTGCCGAAGGCGGACTCGTTCGAGGCCATGCCGGGCAGCGGGGTAGTGGCCGAAGTGGATGGACACAATGTCGTTGTCGGCAATGCCGAACTGATGAAAAACCGCAATATCGCCACCACGGTATCTAAAGAAATCAAAACGACATTCGCGAACTATGCCAGAAAAGGAAAGACGCCGATTCTGGCGGCTGTCGACGGTAGGTTGGTCGCTGTGTTGGCGGTGGCGGACACCGTCAAGCCGGATTCGGCCAAGGCCATCGCCGCGCTACGTCAGCGTGGGCTGCAGGTGGTCATGCTGACCGGCGACAACAAGACGACCGCCTCCGCCATGGCCAACGAAGTGGGCGTGGACCGCGTCATCGCCGGCGTACGCCCGGAACGCAAGGCCGAGGAAATCGTGCGCTTGCAGAACGAGGGGCACATGGTCGGCATGGTCGGCGACGGCATCAACGACGCCCCGGCGCTCGCGGCCGCTGACGTCGGCTTCGCCATCGGCACCGGCACGGACGTGGCCATTGAGTCCTCGGACATCACGCTGGTCTCCGGCAGCCTCACCGGCCTGGTGACCGCCATCGACCTTTCGCGTGCGGCCATGCGCAACATCAAGCAGAACCTCGGTTTTGCCTTCGGTTACAACGGCATCGGCATCCCGATTGCCGCCGGTATCCTCTATCCGATCTGGCACATTATGCTGAACCCGATGATCGCCGGCGCCGCGATGGCGTTCTCTTCGCTTTCCGTGGTGCTGAACGCGAACCGTCTGCGCCGCTTTAACCCGGCCGCAGTCAAGCCGCGCCGCTTCGCCTTCAAGCTGCGTGAGCGTCACGTCGAACTTAAGGGCGCAACCGGTCAAGACGAAAGTGAATCCTCGAAAGCCGCGTCTTCCGTCGTTTCGGGGCCTGAAAGCGTGTCCCAAGTTTCGTCGCATCCGTCGGCTTCCGCTCATTTATCGGCTTCGGACCGCCCGTCGGTTTCAGCCGACTCGCATGCTTCGGTTGATTCATCGGCTTTGACGAGTTCAACCTCCATTCCTACCTTGTCATTCGACGGCCACAAGGTGACCACTCAATCTGTTGACGCATCTTCCGATGCGTCGCACAACAACCAACCTGCGAAAGCGAAAGAAGGAACCACCATGGATATGAATATGAGCGGCGGCGCCAGCACCGTCAAGGACCCGGTCTGCGGCATGACGATCGACCCGAAGACTGCAGCCGGCAGCCAGGAATACAACGGCAAGACCTATTACTTCTGCAGCGACAACTGCGCCAAGTCCTTCGCCGCCAACCCCGCCAAGTACGCGAAGTGACGTCGAGATAATTTGAGAAATTTCAAGGCTGTGGCCATCCCGTTATGGATGGCCACAGCCTTTTGAGTTTCGCCGCTCGCACCAACCCATGGTTAGAAAAAGAAACCTTGGAAATATGTACAGTATATTTTGGTAACCATGGGTTAGTGTGAGCCGTTTTTAATCTCTTGATTGCGACGCGATGTCGCCTATTAAGGCGCGACACGCCGGGAAATCCGCGGAATAGCTTGTTTTGAGACTAAATATTATCAAAAAGTCTCAAAAGTGATTTTCAACGTGTACCATATTTCTTGTGACTTGAGAAGTCAAACCTTCTAATAGTTATTATAACAGGCTTTTATTAATTTGTCTGTATTAATGGCTATTTGAGGAAAGCTGGCAAGAACGGCTGTTTTCGTTGTTGTTGGTGAGGTTTCTTGTGTCGATATCGATAACCGTATTGGTTGTTACATCGTAATGACTGACATGATTATATGAACGACATGCAAGGTTTGACGTAACCTGTCGGATGTATCTGACTGGTCATGTCGACAATGTCGTGCAACAACGCAGTGCCGCGGGCTGGCGGGCATATCCGCATAAAGCAAAGGAGAGATGAGGGTATGCAAGAGCTAGTACCGACACTGGATGGTTGGTATTGCATGGATCTGTGGTGGAAGATGGATTGGCCGTCATTCCAGAAGCAGAGTCCCGAGGTGCAACGTGGGGAAGTCAGCCAGTTCAAGCAGATGCTTGCCGAATTCGAGGCCAACGAGGAAGCAGGCAAAGGCAGCTGGTATCTCTTCGACGTCAGCGGCAGCAAGAGCGACCTCGGACTGATCCTTTACCGCGAGACGCTCGATGAGCTCAACGAGATCGAGAACCGCTTGGCGAAACTGCCGCTTTCGGCGTTCCTGACCAGAGCCGGTTCGTTCGTTTCCGTCGGCGAGGCCGGCACCTATTCCGGCAAGCCGAAGAGCGATCGCGGCTGGGCCTATGTCGAGCGTGCGGTCAAGCCGAAGCTGCCGAAAAAGCCGTACGTCTGCTTCTATCCGATGTCCAAAACCCGCATACCGGGCGCCAACTGGTACACGCTTCCCTTCGAGCAGCGTCAGGCCTATATGAAGGACCATGGCATGATCGGCCGGTCGTTCGGTGGGCGCGTCTTGCCGTTCATCACCGGTGCGATGGGGCTTGACGACCACGAGTGGGGCGTCCTGCTTTTGGCCGACGACCCGCTGGTCTTCAAGAAGATCATCGAAGCCATGCGTTACGCCGAAGCCAGCTCCATCTACGGCGACTTTCCGTACTTCATCACCGGAACGTATCTGCCGGTGGAGGATCTGGATCATTTCTTCCTCGATGGCTGGGAGGTGAGCCTGCCCAAGCCGGGTGCCCGGCACACGCTGGAAGGCGAGATCATCCCCGCCGGAGCCGATGAACCGGTTTCCTCACAACCGGCTCCATCCCATCCAACCGAGTCCGCGTCAAGCGCACACGGTTCGTTCGAGGTGCACGAATCAACGTCATCTCCATCAAGCGCAGAGGCCCATCATCATGAGTGACGCCATGTCTCAAGCAACTTCCAAGGCCGCCGACGCGGAGAAAACCGTCGGCCGTGCGGTGCGCAAGCCCCCGATTTGGTTCTATGCGCTGGTCGTGTTCGTCACCCAGCTCGACAGCGGTTCGGCGGGCACCCTGCTTTCCTCGATCGTCAAGACCTTCGGACTGACGACGCTGAGCTCCTCCTGGGTAGCTGGCATCTACACGTTGGGCCTGGTGGTCGGAACGCCGATCATGGCGAACCTTTCCGACACCCGCGGCACCAAGAAGGTCTTCCTTTGGGAGCTCGGCTTCTGGTTCGTCGGCTGCCTGATCACCGCCCTCGCGCCGATGTATCCGCTGATGCTCGCCGGCCGCTTCATCCAGGCCATCGGCGACAGCGGCATCATGGTGCTTGCGATGAACGAGCTGATGCAGGCCGCGCGCAAGAACCATCAGGGCCGCAGGGTCTCCTTCGTCGGTGTGGTCGCAGGACTTTCCGCCGTCGCGGGCCCGGCTCTGGCCGGCATGGCCATTGGCATGGCGAAGAACTGGCGCGTCTTCTATTACGGCATGCTCCCCGTCCTGCTCATCCTCTTCGTGATGGCCTGGTTCGTCATGGACAACCAGCTTGCGGCGACGAGCACCAAAACCGATCTGGCGGGCCTCTGCTCGTTCTCAGTGGCGCTCTTGACGCTCATGCTCGGCATCACCATGAGCCAGCACTTCAAGCAGTACTGGGTCATCGTTCTTGCGCTTTTCGTCGTCGCGGTGGTCGCGTTCCTGCTCTTCCTCTATGCCGAAAAGAAGCTCGACAAGTCCACGATGCCGTTCCTGCCGATCAGCCTGTTCCGCAACCGCTCCTACGTGCTGACCCTCGTGCTCGCGATGGTCGGCGGCAGCCTCTTCTCCCTGTTCGTCTACATTCCCACCTACGTCCACGTCGTCTTCCACCTTTCCAAGGCGCTTTCCGGCATGACCATGATGGGTACCGGCCTGGGCAGCCTGATCGGTTCGTATGTTGGCGGCATTTTCGTCGACAAACTCGGCAACAAGAAGGCGTTGATCGTTTCGAGCGCCATCAACGGCATTTCCGTGATCGGCATTCTTTTGACGGCACACAGCCTGCCGGCGTTCGTTGTGCTTTCGACCATCTTCGGCTTCGGTCTAGGCGCGTTCATGTCTTCGCCGTTGCAGGTCATCGCGGGCCGTCTGGCCGCACCCGACCAGCGTATGCAGGCCATCGGCGGCGTCTCAGCATGCAAGAAGATTGGCATGACCGTCGCCCCGCTCGTCTTCGCTTCGGCAATGCTCGTCGGCAGCGTCAACGGCAACCCGACACTGACCTCTTTCCGTGTCATGTTCCTTGTTGCGCTCATCATCGCGGTGGTGTGCATCGTACTGACCCTATTCATCCCATTCAATAAAGGAAACATCGATAATGACAAGTGAAAATTCCAATAACGCAACTTCCGCCCCGAAGAAGGCGGTACTCCTGATGGCCTACGGCACCCCGTACAAAACCGAGGACATCATGGACTACTACACCAACATCCGCCACGGCCACAAGCCCTCGGAGAAGCTCTACAACGACCTCGCCAGGCGCTACAAGATGATCGGCGGCACTTCGCCGCTGGCCAAGCTCACCGACAATCAGGTTTCAGGCCTGCAAGCCGCGCTTGACCGCGATCATCCGGGCGAATACGTGGTACGCAAGGGCTTCAAATACATTCATCCGTTTATCGGCGACAGCGTCGACGAACTGGTCGATTCGGGAGTG